>CAVTVN010000010.1:0-263438 GCA_963738115.1 uncultured Gammaproteobacteria bacterium
CGATTGCCGGTGTGATCGACTATCCGCTACCCGATGTGCGCGAGCGCTCGCCCCGCAAGGCAGCGTTGACCCGCTGGCGCACGCTGGCGACGACGACGGTGCCGATCGCACTCGGCAAGTATCCCGAGCAGCGCTATGCGCTGGTCGAAGCGGCACCCGAGACCGGCCGCTACCGGCAAATCCGCAAGCACTTCCATCACGTGTCGCATCACCTCGTCGGCGACACCAGCCACGGCCGCGGCGATCACAACCGCCTGTGGCGCATGCACTTCGGCGTGCATCGCCTGCTGCTGCATGCGTGGCGGCTCGAACTGACCCATCCGGTTTCGGGCGCAAAACTGGTGTTGAGCGCACCGCTCGACACAGTGTGGAACAGCGTGCTTGCACGCTTCGGCTGGACGCAGGCAGTCGCGGATGCGGTCCCCGCGGACTGCTAGAATTGTTTATGGGGCCCCCGGGGACTTGCGCATGCCATCGTTCGACGTCGTTTCCAAACTCGATCTGCACGAACTGACCAACGCCATCGACCAGGCGAATCGTGAGTTATCCACTCGCTTCGATTTCAAAGGCACCGATGCGGTGTTCGAGCGCGACGGGGAGACAGTCGTCATGCTCAAGGCGCAGGCCGAATTCCAGCTCAAGCAGATGCTCGACATCCTCAAGCAGCGCCTCGCCAGCCGGCACATCGATATTCGCTGCGCGGAGATCGCGGATCCGGAAATCAACCTGGCCCACGCGCGGCAGAAGGTCACTCTGAAGCAGGGCCTTGATCAACCGCTGGCCAAGGACATCGTCAAGCGCATCAAGGACGCCAAGCTCAAGGTCGACGTGCAGATCCAGGGCGACAAGCTGCGCATCAACGGCAAGAAGAGGGACGACCTGCAGACCGCGATCGCGCTGCTGCGCGCTGCCGAAATCAAGATGCCATTGCAGTTCGAGAATTTCCGCGATTGAACGAAAATAGCGGAGCGGTTTTGGGCGCGGATTTCGCAGATGAACGCGCATGAGAGCCGATGAGGCAAGGCAAGTAGACAAAGTGCGTTTTTCTTTTTCTCGGTCATCGTTGATCCGCGAAATCCGCGTCTAAAGCTTTTCTCCTGATCTGATCCGAAGTGCCCCATGCTGCAAGTCACGCCGACAATCGAGATTCCCGACAGCGAGCTGGCCGAGTCGTTCGTGCGCGCGTCGGGACCCGGCGGGCAGAACGTCAACAAGGTTGCCAGTGCGGTCGAGCTGCGTTTCGACGTCGCGAACTCGCCGAGCCTGAGCGACGCGTTGCGCGCGCGCCTGCTCGCGCGTCGCGACCGGCGCCTGACCGCCGATGGTGTGCTCGTGATCCAGGCCAATCGTTTCCGCGATCAGGCGCGCAACCGCGTCGACGCGCGCGCGCGCCTGGCCGAGATCATTCGTGCCGCGCTGCACGTACCGAAGAAACGCATTGCGACCAAGCCGACGCGTGCATCGAAGGAGCGCCGCATCGAACAGAAGAAGCGACGCGCCAAACACAAGCAGGGCCGCGGCAAAGGCTGGTCGCTCGAATGAGCAGTAATGATCTTCCGCTCGCGCCGCCGAACGTTCCGACACTCGGGCCTTCGTCCGCTGCGCCGCTGTGTCGATGGATCTTCACCGCCTCCGGCTGGCGCATCGCGGGTCAGCTGCCAGACGTTTCGAAACTGGTCGCGATCGCCGCCCCACACTCGTCCAACTGGGACGTGATCTGGGGGCTGCTGGTCAAGGTCGGTCTGCGCCTGGACGTGCATTTCATCGGCAAGCGCGAAGCATTCTTCTGGCCGCTCGGCCCCGTGCTGCGAAACTTCGGCGGCATCCCGATCGACCGCTCGGCTGCGCACGGCGTGGTCGACGAGATGCGCCGCCAATTCGAAACGCACGAACGCTTCTGGCTCGCCATCGCTCCGGAAGGCACGCGCAAAAAAGTACACAAGTGGAAAAGCGGCTTCTGGCACATCGCACGCGCCGCCGGCGTGCCGATCCAGCCGGTGTACTTCCACTACCCGGAGCGCACCGTCGGCTTCGGGCCTTTGCTTTATCCCGGCGACGATCTGGAGGCCGACATGGCGAAGATCCGCGAGTTCTATCGACCCTGGATCGGACGCAATCGCGGAACCGTCTGACACTCTCGCGGCGTTTGCTCCTTGTTTCAGCGCCGGCACGCTTTAGCCCTCCCCTTCAAGGGGAGGGTTGGGTGGGAACGGGTTGCTTTTACGCTCCTTACTCTCTGCTCGTCATTCCGGCGACTGCGCGCGCCGGAGCGCGCGCGAACAGCGCAGCTGGCCCGAAGGGCGAGCGCCAGGATGGCGCGAGTCAAGCCGGAATCCAGCTTCTTCTTCTTTCTTTTCTTCGTTCTTTGAAGTGCAGAGCTTCCACTCGCCCTGCAGGCGAGCGGGTTACTTTCTTTGCTTGTGCAAAGAAAGGTAACCAAAGAAACACACCCCCGGCGGCGCGCCTTCCGGGCATCCTGCCCTCCAGGTCCGCGAGGGTGCTGCGGGGTTCGCTGGATGCACGTCCGTGTGCATACAGCGAACGGGCGCACATCGTGTGCGCCCTCCTGCGGACTGATCCTCCGCACCCTCGCCGCGCCTCAGGGGGCCCCGTTTCGGCGGCTTCCTGCCGCAGAAGCCAAGATCCCTCGGTTCACTTGTCGACGCAGTGCAGGGATGCACGGATTCGTGGATCAACGGCGCCGTAAGCGGTGCCGAGCATCGCAGCCTTCGCGGGACAAGCCCGCAGGATCGCGGCAAGGGATTGCCGCGATCGCGAAGCGGCACATGGAATGTGCCGTCTGAGCGACCCCGTGAAGGCGAGAAGCGCAGGAACACCCCGCCGCGCATGATGCGCGGCGGGGCACCGCGTCAGGCGCCTAGCCTTTTGCCTACTTTTGGGCAATGCCAAAAGTAGGCCGCTCGCCAGTAGGGCGAGTGGAAGCTCTGCTTACGAAGGTCAAGCCAGGCAAAGAACTGGATTCCAGCTTTCGCTGGAATGACGAGCAAAGAGAATCGCGAGTACGCGGCAAGGTGGCCCCGCGCCAGCGGCCGAACTATCGTTCGGAATGCCCCGACTCGTAATAGTCGCCGCGTGCGAACAGGCCCGGCTTGACCAGGTCGATGAAGGCGCGCGCCTGCTGGCTCAGGTATTTGCCCTTGCGCATCACGACGCCGTAGCTGCGCTGCGGAAAGTAGCGGCGCATGTTGCGTACGGCGAGGCGCGACTTGTCCTCGTCGTTGAGGCAGATGCCGGTGACGATCGAGATGCCCATGCCCATCGCGACATACTGCTTGATGACCTCCCAGCCACCGACTTCGATGGCGACGCGGTACGGTACCTTGCGCTGCTGGAAGACAAGGTCGACCAAGCGATAAGTCGTCAGCCGCTGCGGCGGCAGGATCAGGCCATACGGAGACAGGTCTTCGAGCGCGATGTCGGCCTTCCCAACGAGCGGATGATCCAGCGGCAGGATCAACATCGGGTCGAACCAGTGCACCGGTTCGTACGATACGTCGTGCGGCACGTCGAGCATCGAACCGACGGCGAAGTCGACCTGGTCCGAACGCAACAACGCCAGGCCATCCTTGCCGGTGACGTTCGACAACTGCAGGCGCACGTCGGGAAAACGCTCGCGGTAGTCGCGCACGAGCGGCGGCAGCAGGTACTGGATCGTGGATGCGCCGGCGGCGATGTTGACCTCGCCCTGATCGAGATTCTGCCGCTGCGCGCGAAACTGCTGGTCGAGGCTTTCGATGCCTTCGACTAGCGGCCGCGCGAGGTCGTACAGCATCTGCCCCTCCGACGTCAGCCCCAGCCGCGGCCTCGTGCGCTCGAGTAGACGCGTGCCGAGTTCCTTTTCCAGCGCCGACAGCTGCAGACTGACCGATGACGGCGACAGAAACAGCGCCTCGGCCGCACGGGCAACGGTGCCGAACTTGACCGCATGGCAAAACGCGCGCAGCTGCTTGAGACGGTTGCCCTTGTAATAGAAACGCGCCGGTTGGGCGCCGACGCTCGGCCTACTATCTTTGCCGCGCTCGCTTCGCTGCTTTCCAGGTGTCGGATTGCGGGTTTTCATGAACTAGTCAGTCTAATTAACATTTTCATTATCAATAAGTTAATTGATAATTTGTATTTGTTAAAGTATCGAATTGAAACATTCGGTTTGTCAAACTGTTTGTGATCGGCGTAGCCTGCTGCTTCGCAACAAAAACGAGTGCAGGTTGGGGGCGATCATGGTGACATCGGAACAGGTGCAGGGTTTGCTGCCGGCGACCGACGCGGAATCGTCACAATCGACCCGGCAAGACCTGAACGTCGGAACCCCGCGGCCAGCAACCGCGGGCACCATCACGCGCGCCGGCTTTGTCGACGTCATCGACCGCTGCGTCCGCCATTTCGCCGCGCTGCTCGGCGGCGCGCCTGCCGCGAATGACGATCCCATGAACGCCGCCGCGCCGGTCGAGGGTGCCCGCGTGCAACTGTGGCGTTGGTTACATGGTGGCAACGCGGTGCTCGAAGACGGTACGCCGATCGACTTCAACCTGTTCGACGCGGCGATCCAGCGCGTTGGCGAGCGGCTGCCGCGGCGCGGCCTGCGCGGCCAGGAATACGTCATGCAGGCCGCCTGGTTGCTGGCCGAACTGACGCACGCGCGCACGCTGCCGCCGCAGGCGGCGCTGGTACCCCCTCTCGCGCGGACGCTCTAATCACCCACTCGTCGCTCGACCGGGCTTCGACCACGTTCTCGCTTGACCGCTGAAGTTCATCGCCATCAGACCAACGCACGATCACCAATGAAGGATTTGTCATGAAGACCGCTCTCCCGACCGCTGAACAGCTGCGCCTCGACTGGCAGAACAATCCGCGCTGGAAAGGCGTGACGCGCAGCTACAAGGCCGAAGATGTCGTGCGCCTGCGCGGCACGGTGGCCGTCGAACATTCGCTGGCGCGGCTCGGTGCCGAGAAGTTGTGGCGCTACCTGCAGACCGAAGATTTCGTCAATGCGCTCGGCGCCCTAACCGGCAACCAGGCCATGCAGCAGGTCAAGGCCGGCTTGAAGGCGATCTACCTGTCCGGCTGGCAGGTCGCCGCCGACGCGAACGTGGCCGGCGAAATGTATCCGGACCAGTCGCTGTATCCAGCCAACTCCGTACCGCTGGTCGTCAAGCGGATCAACAACACGCTGTTGCGCGCCGACCAACTCAATCACGCCGAGGGCAACGACAGCGTCGACTACCTGCAACCGATCGTCGCCGACGCCGAAGCCGGTTTCGGTGGCGTCCTCAATGCGTTCGAGTTGATGAAGGCGATGATCGAGGCTGGTGCTGCCGGCGTGCACTTCGAGGATCAATTGGCCAGCGTGAAGAAGTGCGGGCACATGGGCGGCAAGGTGCTGGTGCCGACGCGCGAGGCGATCGACAAGCTGACCGCGGCGCGGCTGGCCGCCGACGTCTGCGGCGTGCCGACACTGATCGTCGCGCGCACCGACGCCGAGGCCGCGGACCTGCTGACTTCCGATATCGACGCCAACGACCAGCCGTTCTGCACGGGTCAACGCACGATCGAGGGTTTCTACAAGACGCGCAACGGCCTCGAGCAGGCGATCTCGCGCGGCGTCGCCTACGCACCGTATGCGGACCTCGTCTGGTGCGAAACCGGCAAGCCCGACCTGGAATTCGCGCGCCGCTTCGCCGAAGCCGTGCACAAGAAATATCCCGGCAAATTGCTCGCCTACAACTGCTCGCCGAGCTTCAACTGGAAGAAGAATCTCGACGACGCGACGATCGCGAAGTTCCAGAAAGAATTGGCCGGCTATGGTTACAAATTCCAGTTCATCACGCTGGCCGGTTTCCATGCGCTGAACTATTCGATGTTCAATCTTGCGCACGGCTACGCGCGCCGGCAGATGAGCGCGTTCGTCGAATTGCAGGAAGCCGAGTTCGCCGCGGCCGACAAGGGCTTCACCGCGGTCAAGCATCAGCGCGAAGTCGGCACCGGCTATTTCGACGCCGTCACGCAGACGATCCAGGGCGGCCAATCGTCGACGGTCGCCCTGAAGGGCTCGACCGAGGAAGCGCAGTTTCAGGGCGCAACGACGCCTGTGGCGGCCTGAACGGGCAGCTTCCGGCGCCGCGTAACCGTCGTGCCCGGAAGCTGCTGAGACAAATTGCCTCCCGCCGACACCTTCGAGGGTGTGGCTGCAGCGGGAGGCGGAAGATGGGCCCGCGAACGCGCACTGGCGAGCACGGATGCTTATACAGAGGGGTCAGAGGCGCGCGTCTGCCAGGGACTTCAGGGATCGGACCCGCTGCAGCTCTATGAACGCGCTCGGCGCGGCACTGCATCGCAGTTGCCGCGCCGTTGCGTGAGCACGATTTGCAATTGCGCTGTGCATGCGCAAACGGGTTGCCGTCCAAGGTGTTGTCGACAAGTAGTGGACGACACATTTTGCCGCTACCGGCAGAACCGTCGCGTGCAGCGGCGTCGATGCAGCTACCCATCGCTCCATTGCTCCCCGCTGTGGCGAGCGATCAGGACGGCCAGTCGCGCTCGCTGTCCACATCCCAAGCCAGGCGCTCGTTCACGAACACGGTAACTTCCTCCGCTCGCTGCGCAAGCAGATCGCGAGCGCCGTGATCACCGCGGCTTCGCTCAAGTTCGGCGAACCATGCTCGCGGCAGCAGTGCCGGCACGCCGCGGCGCCCGGCATATGCCGAAGCGACGGCCCGATGCGGATTCGCCCGCCAGGCCGACACGAGCCTTTCAAGATGCGCGGCATCGAGAGCCGGTTGATCGCACAGCACGATCAGCACACCGGCGCACTCCGGCCGCAGCGCGCCGATTCCGGCGCGCAACGATGCGCTCATGCCGGTGCGCCAATCCGCGCAATCGACGCGACGCACGGCAAGATCCCGCACACTCGCGAAAACGGTATCAGCATCGGCGCCGACCACGACGAGCGCGTCGATTGGCGCGGTTGCCAGCGCCAGCCGGCTCGCGCGGTGCACCAGCGCTTCGCCTTCAAGTAGCAGCAACTGTTTGGTCCGACCGAAACGGCCCGACGCGCCGGCCGCGAGCACGATCGCGCCGTGGGCCGGCACCGTTTCAGGCATCGCTGCGTGCCGCGAAGAACTGCTGCAGCTCGGCGATGATCCCCAGCGCGATCGCCTCGGGGCCGCTGCCGCCGAGGTCGAGCCCGACCGGCGCACGCAAACGCGCGCGTAGCGCGTCGGCGTCGGCGCCGAGTTCGACCAGCAACGCATCGCGGCGCGCCGGCGGCCCGAGCAGGCCGACGTAGGGCATGGCGCTGCGCGCGCAGAAGCGCAGGTGTTGCGCGTCGATCGTGAAGTTGTGACTCATGACGATCGCCGCATCGAAGGACTGCTGTTGCAGTTGCGCAGCGGCCGCGGCCGGTGGCAGGTCGCGGAAATTGTCGACTGCCGCGCCGCGCGCGAACGCGATCCAGCGCTGGCGATGTTCGACGACGTCGACGAACCAGCCGAAGCGATGCATGAATTCGAGCAGCAGCGGTGTCTCCGGACCCGCGCCGAGCAGCACGATTCGCGGCGGCGGCGCGATGCGCAGCAGCAGATCGGCAGCGCCAACGGGAGCGGCACTCGCGCCACCGAGCGCATCCCAAAGCCATTGGTGCTGTGTCGCCGTGGAGGCTGGCGCACGCTGCGCGGATCCTGCGCCCAACTGGTGCCCGTCGAGCGTGAGAGCGAGATGAAGTACGGCGCCTTCGCGTGCGGCCTCGCCCAGCGCCTGCGTGAGCGGAGCGCCGGGCGGCTGCGGCAGCAACAGCAGGTGCACGCGGCCGCGGCAACCGGTGCCGCTGCCGAAGACGAGATCCTCGTCTGCTCGCGTGTCGAATTCGACCAGCGCCGCACGGCCGCCGGCGAATATCGCTTGCGCGCGGCGCTCGACTTCCGGTTCGAGACAGCCGCCGCTGATCACGCCGTGGCGCAAGCCGCGCCGGTCGAGCAGCACGAGCGCGCCGGGTTTCTGATAGGTCGAACCCTCTGTCGCGACGACGATACCGAGCAGCGCGTCTTCGCCCTGCCCGTGCAGGAATTCAAGTTCCGCGAGCAGCCCGCGCGTGCCGCCAAGATTTGTCGCGACGGTCGTGGCGCTCGTCGTCGTGGTCTGGTCCATCGCCTGTTGCTCTGTCACAGCGCAGCAGATGGTACGCGATGGCCGAGTCCGCAGCCCAGCACGGCCGCACCTTACCGCGCGAACCGGCCGGTTCAGCGATTCGGATTGATCACGCGCCGGTACTGGATAGCCTCGCTCAGGTGCGCCGTGCGGATGGACCCCTCGCCGGCTAGGTCGGCGATCGTACGCGCGACGCGCAGGATGCGATGGTAGGCGCGTGCCGACAGGCCGAGTCGCTCGAGCGAGCGTTCGAGCAGTTCGCGGTCGCTGGATGCCAGCGCGCAATCGCGCTGCACTTCGCGATTGCTCAGCGCGACGTTCGGTTTGCCGGAACGGCGCTGCTGGCGATCACGCGCGGCCGTGACGCGCTCGCGGACGATCGCGCTCGATTCGCCGTTCGCGGCAGTTGCGCCGAGTTCGGCCAGCGGCACGCGCGGCATTTCGATCTGCAGGTCGATGCGGTCGAGCAGCGGCGCCGAAATGCGCGCGCGATAGCGGCGCACCGCCTCCGGCGTGCACGAACAGCGGCCGGACGGATCGCCAGCGTAGCCGCACGGGCACGGATTCATCGCCGCGACGAGTTGGAACGCGGCCGGGAACTCCGACTGGCGCGCGGCGCGCGAGATCACGATGCGTCCGCTTTCGAGCGGCTCGCGCAGCACTTCGAGCACGTGACGATCGAATTCGGCGAGTTCGTCGAGAAACAGCACGCCGTGGTGCGCGAGCGAGATCTCGCCCGGCCGCGGCTGCGAACCGCCGCCGACCAGCGCGACCGCCGAGGCGGTGTGGTGCGGCGCGCGGAATTGTCGCGTTTTCCACTTGTGGAAATCGATGGCGATGCCGGCGACCGAGCGCACCGCCGCCGATTCGAGCGCCTCAGCATCGCTCAGTGGCGGCAGAATGCCGGGCAGACGGCTGGCCAGCATCGTCTTGCCGGTGCCCGGCGGGCCGCTGAAAAGCAAGTGATGCCGCCCGGCCGCGGCGATCTCGAGCGCACGGCGCGCGTGCAGCTGGCCGCGCACGTCGGCGAGGTCCGGCGCACCGGGGTCCACGGTCGCTTCGCTCGCCGGCACCGCGGCAGGCGGCAGGTCGCCCACGCCGCGCAGGAACGCCATGACCTCGAGCAGCGACGTCGCACTGCGCACCTCGGCCGCGCCGATCAACGCGGCTTCGGCGCCGTTGGCCTGGGGCACGATCAATGTGCGGCCGGCGCGCACGGCCTTGAGCGCTGCGGGCAGCACGCCGGTGACCGGGCGCAGTTCACCGGACAGGGCCAGTTCGCCGAGGAATTCGTACTGGCCGAGCGCCTCCTTCGGCAGCTGTCCGGCCGCTGCGAGGATGCCAAGTGCGATCGGCAGGTCGAAGCGCCCGCCATCCTTCGGCAAGTCCGCCGGCGCCAGACTGACGGTCACGCGCCGCGACGGGTAATCGAGCTGCGCATTCTGGATCGCGACGCGCACGCGATCACGCGCTTCCTTGACCGCGGTTTCGGGCAGGCCGACGATCGATGTGCCGGGCAATCCGCCGGAAAGGTGCACTTCGACGGTGACGGCTGGCGCGGCCACGCCCTCCTGGGCACGGCTATGGACGGTCGCGAGGCTCATTGGAAGAAGGGCTGAGGGCCGAGGGCCGAGGGCTCAAAGATCAAGAGCATTGGGCGTCCATGCTCTTCAGCCCTCGGCCCTCGGCCCTCGGCCCTCAGCCCTATCCTTACGAACGTCCGCCCAGCCGCTCTTCGAGTTCGGCAATGCGCGCCTCGAGTGCCTCGACCGTTTCGCGCGTGCGCAACAGGACGCCGCGCTGCGCGTCGAATTCCTCGCGCGTGACCAGATCGAGCCGGCGCAGCCCGCCGCGCAGGACGTCGCGGAAGTTCGCGACCAGATCGTCGCGCGCTGCGCGCGCTTCGGCCGGAACCAGCTCGGCCAGGCGCCGGGCGATCTCGTCGATCGCGGACATGTTCAGCATCGCTGTGTTCCTCCAAGGCAACCTCGCCGCCGGCATTGTCGCCCAAACCGGCCATGACGGCAGTCTATGCAGGTGCCCATGCCAAAACAGTCGGCGGCGCACGGATAGTTGTGTAGGAAATCTCGCACGCTGGCGCCGCCGCGCCGCTGCCGGTCAACCTTATGGTTCCTGAATCGCGCGGCGGTGCGTCCGCCGCTGTAACGCAAAGCCCAGCCCGGCATTGGTATAGTGGCGCATCCCTGCGACGAGGTGCGCGATGAAAATGGTCATGGCGATCATCAAGCCGTTCAAACTCGACGATGTGCGCGAGGCACTCGCCGAGGTCGGTGTGCAGGGCATCACCGTGACCGAGGTCAAGGGTTTCGGCCGGCAGAAGGGACATACCGAGCTGTACCGCGGCGCCGAATACGTCGTCGACTTCCTGCCGAAGATCAAGCTCGAGGTCGCTGTTGCCGACGGCCTCGTCGACCGCGTCACCGAGGCGATCATGCGCGCCGCCAACAGCGGCAAGATCGGCGACGGCAAGATTTTCGTCTACGGCCTGGATCAGGTGATCAGGATTCGTACCGGTGAGTTGGACGCCGATGCGCTCTGAGGTGAGGAGTTAGGCGTGAGGGAGGGAAAGCCAAACGCTGACGCTCCGCCGATCACTTGACCCACTGACGCGGCTTTGCACAAGGTGGCCCCCGAGTGCCCGCGATACCCGTGCTTGCTCAGCGCCCCCACCCTCACTCCTCACTTCCTCACTCCTCACGCTTTTCTTCGTTTGGACGTCTATACTGCTTTGACGCGACGCAGCAAATGTGTTGTAGTGCAGTGGCGGGGGCTGGAGCTTCCGTCGACCATCAGCCGCTGGGTGCCGTAAGGACTGCCGCGCACGGCGGTCCGCGCGGAAATGCATCCCCATGCGTGACGGCAAGCAAGGTCTCTACGATCCGGCGTTCGAGCACGACAGCTGCGGCTTCGGCGTCATTGCCAATATCGACGGCAAGGCCAGCACGTGGCTCGTCGACCAGGCCTTCGTCACACTCGCGCGCATGTCGCACCGCGGCGGCATCGGCGCCGACGGCATCACCGGCGACGGCTGCGGCATGCTCCTTTACCGGCCGACCGCGTGGTTGCGTGCGCTTGCCGCCGACGCCGGCATAGTACCCGGCTCCTTGTTCGCGTCGGGCCACGTATTTCTCGACCCCGACGACACTGCCCGCGCCGCCGCCGCGCAGGGCGAACTCGAGCGACAATTGTCCGGCGCTGGTCTGAATGTCGCCGGCTGGCGCGATGTGCCAGTGAATGCGGCCGCCTGCGGACCACTCGGCGCGTCTGGCCAGCCGCGCATCCGGCAGATCTTTGTCGATGCGCCGCCCGCGATGGACGAAGCGACGTTCGAGCGTGCGCTGTTCCGCGCACGGCGCCTGGCCGAAATCGCGCGCGCCGGGGACGAGCGCTTCTATGTCGTCAGCCTGTCGGCGGCGACGTTCGTGGCCAAGGCCATGGTCGCGCCGGGACGACTGCGCGATGCGTTTCCCGATTTCTCGCACGCCGAACTCAGCGCCCATGCTGCGGTGTTCCACCAGCGTTTTTCGACCAACACGCTGCCGCGCTGGCGCCTGGCGCAACCGTTCCGCCTGCTCGCGCACAACGGCGAGATCAACACGATCAAGGCCAACCGCAACTGGGTCTGCGCGCGTTCGGCGAAGTATAAATCTCCACTCGTGGATTTTTCCGGCCTGCAGCCATTGGTCAGCATCGACGGCTCCGACTCGCAAAGCCTCGACAACATGCTCGAAGTGCTCGTTGCCGGCGGCCTCGACGTGCTGGCGGCGATGCGCATCCTGATTCCGCCGGCCTGGGCCGCACGCGAGAACATCGACGAAGACCTCGAAGCGTTCTACGAGTACTACGCGCTGCATTCGGAGCCGTGGGACGGACCGGCGGGGATCGTACTGTGCGACGCGCGCTACGCTGCCTGCTCGCTCGACCGCAACGGCCTGCGTCCCGCACGCTGGGCGCGGTCCGACGACAATCACCTGATCGTCGCGTCCGAAGCCGGGCTTTGGGATCTGCCGCCGGAGCGCATCGTCGCCAAGGGCCGTCTCGGCCCCGGCGAGATGATCGCGGTGGACCTCGTCGAGCACCGCGTACTCGACAACGCTGCTATCGACGACATCAACCGCGCGCGCGCGCCGTTCAAGCGCTGGCTGCGCGAGGGCGTCACGTATCTGGAATCGCATCTGATCGATCCGGGGCTCGCGGCCGAACCGTTCACTCCGGAGATGCTGGCACGCTTCCAGAAGCAGTTCGCGCTGACGCGCGAGGAGCGCGACGTCGTGCTCAAGACGCTCGCGCTCGACGAAGCCGAAGCGACCGGCTCGATGGGCGACGACACGCCGATCGCTGTGCTGTCGCTGCAATCTCGGCCGCTGTACGAATATTTCCGCCAGGCGTTCGCCCAGGTCACCAATCCGCCGATCGATCCGCTGCGCGAACGCCTGGTCATGTCGCTGACCACGCAGATCGGCCTCGAGCGCAACGTCTTCGACGCATCGCCGGAGAATGCCAAGCAGGTGCTGCTGACCTCGCCGGTGCTGTCGCAGCGCAAGCTGCGCCAGATCATGGCGCTGCCGCACATCGTCGAGAAACATCTGAAGCTCGACTTGTACTACGACGAAGCGATCGGCCTGAAGGCCGCGATCGAGAACCTCTGCAACGTCGCCGAGGAAGCGGTGCGCGGCGGCGCGATCCTGCTGCTGCTGTCGGACCGTTATCCGGTGCCGGGCCTGCTGCCGATCCACGCATTGCTCGCCGTCGGCGCGGTGCACGCGCGCCTGACGCAGAGACAACTGCGCTGCGATTGCAACCTGGTCGTCGAAACCGGCAACGCGCGCGACCCGCATCACTTCGCCTGCCTGATCGGTTTCGGCGCGACCGCGGTCTATCCGTACCTGTCGTACCAGACGCTGTTCGACATGAACCGGCGCGGCGAACTCAAGGGCCGCGAGGGCGAAGCGCCGTCGGAGATCGGCCGCAGCTACCGGCGCGGCATCCGCAAGGGGCTGCTCAAGATCATCTCGAAGATGGGCATCTCGACGATCGCCGGTTATCGCGGTGCACAGCTGTTCGAAATCGTCGGCCTCGACCACGACGTCGTCGACCTGTGCTTCCCAGGGACGCCATCGCGCATCGGCGGCGCCGGCTTCGACGAGATCGAAGGCGAGTACCGGGCGCAGCTGGCCGCCGCGCGCGATCCCGAACTACGCGTTGCCACCCGGAGGCCTGCTGCATGCGCTGCCGGACGGCGAGTACCACATGTACAACCCGATCGTGGTCGGTTCGTTGCAGGCTGCGGTACGCACGGGCGATGCGGACTTGTATAAAAAGTACGCCGACGCCGTGAACAACCGCGCGCCGTCGGCGCTGCGCGATCTCATGGAGGTGCGTTCGCCGTACGCATCGATTCCGCTCGACGAAGTCGAACCGGTCGAGGCAATCCTGAAGCGCTTCGATTCGGCCGGCATGTCGCTCGGCGCGTTGTCGCCGGAGGCGCACGAGGCGCTGGCCACGGCGATGAACCGGCTCGGCGCGCGCAGCAACTCCGGCGAAGGCGGCGAGGATCCGGCGCGCTACGGCACCGAGCGCATGTCGAAGATCAAACAGGTCGCATCGGGCCGCTTCGGCGTCACGCCGGCGTACCTCGTCAATGCCGAAGTGCTGCAGATCAAGATCGCGCAGGGCGCCAAGCCCGGCGAAGGCGGCCAGCTGCCGGGACACAAGGTCAATGCGCTGATCGCGCGCTTGCGCTATGCGCGGCCGGGCATCGGCCTGATCTCGCCACCGCCGCATCACGACATCTACTCGATCGAGGATCTGGCGCAGCTCATCTACGACCTGCGCGAGGTCAATCCGCGAGCGCTGATTTCGGTCAAGCTCGTCGCGCACGCCGGTGTCGGCACGATCGCCGCCGGCGTGGCCAAGGCCGGCGCCGATCTCATCACGATCTCCGGCCACGACGGCGGCACCGGCGCAAGTCCGTTGACCTCGATCCGCTATGCCGGCGTGCCGTGGGAGCTCGGCCTCGCCGAGACGCAGCAGGTGCTCGCGCGCAATGGGCTGCGCGAACGCGTGATCGTGCAGACGGACGGCGGCCTCAAGACCGGCCTCGATGTGATCAAGGCCGCGTTGCTCGGCGCCGATTCGTTCGGCTTCGGCACCGCGCCGATGGTCGCACTCGGTTGCAAGTACCTGCGCATCTGTCACCTGAATTCGTGCGCAACCGGTATCGCCACGCAGCACGACGAGCTGCGGCGCAAGCATTTTCACGGCGTGCCCGAGATGGTCGAGCATTTTTTCCGCTTCGTCGCCGGCGACGTTCGGACACGGCTGGCCGAACTTGGCGTGCGCTCGCTCGAAGAACTCGTCGGCGAACAGCGGCTGGCTGAAGCAGCGCGAGGGCGTGACCGCAAAGCAGCGTAAGGTCGATTTGTCCGCGCTGCTCGGCGGCGGCTTGAGTCACGCCGATGCGCCGGCGTGCGCGCCGGCGCCGGTGCGCGTGCCGGCCCTCGCCGAACGCATCGGCGAGGCGACGCGCGCTGCGGTGGAAAATTCCACAGGTGGAACCTTCCACTTCGAGATCGCCAACACCGACCGCACGATCGGCGCGCTGCTTTCGGGCGACATCGCGCGTCGTCACGGCGACAACGGTATGGCCGCCAATCCTATCGAGCTGCGCCTGAGCGGTTCTGCCGGACAGAGCCTTGGCGCGTGGAACGCCGGCGGCCTGCACATCGTGCTCGATGGCGACGCCAACGACGGCGTCGGCAAGGGCATGGCCGGCGGCCGCATTGTCCTGCGCGCGCCGAAGAACGCGAAGTACGTGGCGCACGATGCCGTGATCGTCGGCAACACCTGCCTGTATGGCGCCACCGGCGGTGAACTGTACGCCGCCGGACGCGCCGGCGAGCGCTTCGGCGTGCGCAACTCGGGCGCACTGGCCGTCGTCGAGGGCGTCGGCGATCACTGCTGCGAATACATGACCGGCGGCGTCATCGTCGTGCTTGGCGGCACCGGCGTGAACTTCGGCGCCGGCATGACCGGCGGCTTTGCCTATGTGCTCGACCTCGAACGCGAATTCGTCGACCGCTACAACCACGAACTCGTCGACATCAACCGCATCTCGCTCGAAGGCATGGAGAACCACCTGCAGCACCTGCGCGCGCTGCTGCGCAATCACGTCGACTACACTGGCAGTGTCTGGGCCGGCAAGCTGCTCGGCGATTTCCGCGACGTGCTGCACAAGTTCTGGCTGGTCAAGCCGAAGGCGGCGAGCCTGGAAGCGCTGACCGAGGAGTTGCGCCGTGCTGCATAAAGCATGGCATGGAAATCAGAGCCTGACGCGGATTGCGCGGATGCGCAAGCGGGCATTGCATCGGATAGAGTCATTACAATGCGATTCTCGCGTATCCGCGGCGAATGACGTGTCTTCCGGCAGCTTCCGCGAAACACATGGCTGACAAAGAATTCCCGTTCCTGAAGTTTCATCGGCAGCTGCCGCGCGAGGTGCCGGTGCCGATCCGCGTGCTCGGCTATTCCGAAATACACGGCGACTTCGCCAATGGCGATGCGTCCGACCAGGCGGCGCGCTGCATCGACTGCGGCAATCCGTATTGCTCGTGGGGCTGCCCGCTGCATAACCGCATACCGGACTGGCTCAAGCTCGTGCGCGAAGGCCGCATCATCGAAGCGGCCGAGCTGATGTACGAAACCAATCCGTTGCCGGAAATCTGCGGCCGCATCTGCCCGCAGGACCGCTTGTGCGAAGGCGACTGCACGCTGGAGACTGGTTTCGACGCAGTCACGATAGGCGCGATCGAGCGCTGGGCCACCGACGAGGCGCTGCGCCGCGGCTGGCGGCCGACCGTGACGGCGACACCGACCGGCAAGCGCGTCGCCGTGATCGGCGCCGGACCGGCGGGTTTGTCGGTGGCCGACCGTCTCGCGCGCGCCGGCGTCGCCTGCGATGTGTTCGACCGCTACGAGGAAATCGGCGGCCTGCTCACGTTCGGCATCCCGCCGTTCAAGCTCGACAAGGCCGTCGTGCGCACGCGCCGCGAAGTGCTCGAAGGCATGGGCGTCAAGTTCATCCTCAACACCGAAGTCGGCCGTGACATTGCGTTCGCCAGCCTGATCGACGGCTATGACGCGGTTTTCATCGGCACCGGCGCGTACACGGCGGTCGACGCCAAGCTGCCGGGCCAGGACCAGTCCGGCGTGCTGCCCGCACTGCCTTTCCTGGTTGCCAACGCCCGGCGCATCCTCGGTAGCGACGCTCTCGACACGTCGCCTCCGGCGAACGATGGCGTCATGCCTCGCCTGCTCGGCGTTCCTAACGTCATCGGCAAGCGTGTCGTCATCCTCGGCGGCGGCGACACGGCCATGGACTGCGTGCGCACCTCGATCCGCATGGATGCCGAGAGCGTCACCTGCGTCTACCGCCGCGACGAGATCAACATGCCGGGCTCGCGCCGCGAGGTGAAGTACGCGCGCGACGAAGGTGTGCAGTTCCTGTTCAACCGCCAGCCGCTGGAAATCGTCGGCGGTGCGGACGGTGTGCAGTCCGTGCGCGTCGCCCAGACTCGGCTCGTTGCCGACGCGCACGGCCGTGCGCGGCCCGAAATCGTCGCCGGCAGCGAAGAGGAAATCGCGGCCGACGTCGTCATCCTGTCGTTCGGTTTCCAGGCCAGCCCGCCGGATTGGTGCGCGGAATTCGGCATCGCGCTCGACGCGAACGGGCGCATCGACAACAGCGGCGGACAGCGCCTGCCGATGCAGACGACGCATCCCAAGGTGTTCGCTGGTGGCGATACCGTGCGTGGCGCCGACCTGGTCGTGCGCGCCGCATTCGATGGGCGCGAGGCGGCCAAGTCGATCCTGCGCCTGCTCGCGCTTGCCGAGGTTACAGCCGCAGCCTAGCGTGTCCAGAACGCGTGTTGTTGCGCGTCGACATCCGAATCAGCCATGGGACGGCGATACCGATGCCCACGCCTGCACGAACGCCATTGCGTTACAAACTTGCCGCGACGCCTGTGAAAGCACCGGTTGTCGTCGTTCAACATCATCACGGCGAAGCGGGTCCGGCGGCTTGGTCCGGAGCGTGTCGTGCAGCAGGTTCTTCCTCGAATCACAACGAGCATCGTATCTGGAACCCAAGATTGCGGCTCGACTACGCAGCCTGCTATCGTCATCGGAACCGATTCGACTTGCAGGAGGCACGATGGTGCATACGTATGGAAGCACGGCGGCGGTGAAGTTGGTGCGCCGCTCCGCACTCCGCGCGCTCGGCCTTTGCATCAGCCTGTTCGGCGCGACGACGGCACTTGCCGACGAAACCCCGTACTCGCCGGCGATGAAGGTGCGCACGCACCGGGTCACCATCGATGTCCAGGCCGACGGGACGACAACGACACGCCATGAGTACGCCTACACGGCCCTTGCCGAATCGGCGATTGATTCGGTCGCCACGGAAGACATCTCCTATCACGAAGCTAACGGCACACTGGAGAACGTCGTCGCCTACACGCTTAAGGCGGACGGCACCAAGGTTCCGGTTCCTGAGACCAACATCCAGGTGACGTCGCACAACGGCGTCAATGGCGCGCCCCCAGCGTTTTCAGACAGGATGGACCGGCACCTGATTTTTCCGAACGTCGAAGTCGGCGACAGCGCCGTGCTCGACTACACGATCCGCGACGAGAAGCCGACGTTCAAAGGCTATTTTTCATTGCTGACGTGGTACTCCGATGCGACCGCGTATGACGACGCCGAACTCGTCGTCACGGCACCACGCAGTCTGGGGCTGAAATACAAAAGCTACCATCTGGCTGATCCGCAAATCACCGACGTCGATGCCACGCGGCAGCGCTGGAAGTGGACGTATGCCAACGCCAGCCCCAAGGACTTGCGCAAGGAATCGTCCCTGTTCCAGCGCGCCTGGCAATATTCGGACTGGCCGGCGATTGAGATCTCGAATTTCCGCGATTACGGCCAGATCGCCGCCGCGTACGAGGCCGAAGCGAAGCCTCGCGCCGCGGTCACCGATCGGATCAAGACTTTGGCCGCCGAGATCGTCAAGGACGCCGCTTCTCCTCGCGAGCGCGCCGAGAATATCTACCGGTGGGTTGCGAAGGAAATCAACTTTGCCGGAAACTGCCTGAGCGGCGGCGACGTCGTGCCGCGCGGGACCGACTTGATCCTCAACATGAAGATGGGCGATTGCAAGGATCACGCAACGCTGATGCAAGCGCTGCTTGCGGCACAGGGTATCGAGAGCACGCAGGTGCTGGTCAATACCGGCGAGGAATACAGCGTCCCTGAGATTCCGTGCTGGCAGGCCTTCAACCATGTCATCAACTACATTCCGGCGTTCGACGTCTACCTCGATGCGACGTCGTCATCGAGCCCGTTCGGCGAACTGCCGGCGCCGGAATATGGCAAGCCCGTGATCCGGACGTCGGCCTTTGCCGGGGTGCAGCAAATCCCCCCACGTGCCGGCGGCACCGACTGGAGCGAAGCGACCACCAAGACCACGGTGCTGGCCGACGGCAGCATCGAGGCGACGGCCAGCTACCGCCTCGGCGGGTCGCAGGCGAATGCGGCGAGCCACTACTTCGCACAGTTGCAGAAGTCGCCCAACTTCGACAACGGTTCCGATCAGATGCGTCGCGCGATCGAAGGTCGCGGTTACAAGGGCAACGGCAGCTACGATGCAATTCCGCCGATGCTGGTGGCGACCAACCAGTTCTCGTTCGGAGCTCACTACCGCGTCGACGCCTACCTCGACACCGACAATCCTTACGGACTAACGCTGGAACCATTCTTTCCGAACCCCGGCGCGATCGCCAGTCTCGCCGCGTACGCTGCCGCCGAGCCATACGCGCATGACTTTCTCTGTCACGGCGACCGGCGCAGCGAGGAAGGCACGATCACGTTTCCGAACAACGTCAAGCTGCTGGCGATTCCCAGAAACGTGCACGCCAAGACCGGGCTTCTGGAGTTTGATGCACGCTACCAGCGCGATGGGAATACGATCCGGGTGACGCGCACGGTCGTCGACATGTCGCCGGGGCCGGTCTGTGCATCCGACATATCGACGCAGTACGGGCTGATTGGCGCCGCGATCAAGAAAGATGCGCGGGCACAGGCGGTGTATCAGCCGAAGTAGGTGCCACCACCAAGCCTTCGCCTCCTTAGGACTTCCCGCGTCGCGAAGCAAACCGGCGGCATTGCGCCGCCGGTCGCCTGAGTTCGATCTCGGCTGGTCGCTCAACCGTTCGCGCGCGACGTTATCTGTTGGCGATTGCGGAACTCCTGCCCCGCCGCCATGATCATCGCCGTGATCGCCTCGATCGCATTGGTGTTGCTGCCGTTGCCGCCGACCACGACCTGAGGCACGACCGGCAGTTTCCCTTCGGCTATCGCTCTGGTGATCTGCGCCGAGATTTCCTGAGCCAGGCGTATCTCGGGGCCACCGAATGCTTCGACCTGTTTCTGCGCCGCCAGCGCGGTCGCCGAACCTTCGAGCTCGATGCGGTTCGCGTTTGCCGCACCGATCGCGCGGATGCGCTCGGCGTCGGCCAGTGCGACGTTGCGGATCTTGGCGCCATCGGCTTCGCCCTGCCGCGTCTGCGTCTTGACCTCGGCCAGGCCCTTGTTCTCGGCGATCTCGATCGCGATGCGCGATTCTGTCAGCGACTTCTGCTGCGCCGCGACTGCCGCGGCTTCACGCAGTGTGCGCTCCTTGACCGCAGCAGCTTCCTGGCGCTCGTAGGTTTCCATCTGCTCGCGCGCGATCTGGCGGTCGCGCAGCTGCACCAGCATGCTTTCGATCTGCGTGTTGCCGGGCGGCGACTTCGGCGTGCCGATCAGCACCTCCTGCAGTTCCAGGTTGTACAGCGTGAACTTCTCCTTCATTTCCTTCAGCGAGCTGACCTGGATTTCGGAGCGCTGTTGCAGCAACTCGATCAGCGTCTTGGTCTGCGCCGTGTTCTTGAAGTAAGCCGAGACCATCGGATCGAGCGTCTGCTCGACGAGTTTCTGCACGTCGCCGAAACGCTGGATCACTTTCGCCGCCTTCTTGTAGTCGATGTGCACGACCACGGACAGCGGCAGCGTCGGTTCGAAGGCGTCGCGCGTGATCAGCGAGATCTCCTTGAGGTTGCGATCGAAGTCCGAACCGGACTGGCCCGACTCCCACTTCAGGATAAAGTTCGTCGTCGGCACCTTGACGATCGAACCGGCGAAGCGGTTGAACGGATACTTGCCGGGCAGCAGCGGCGTTTCCCAAACGCCGCGTTCGCCCTCGCCGACCAGTTCGCCGTGCTGGTATTCGTCGCCGGAGCGGTCCGCGCCGTGCTTGCCGGTAAACGAGACCACGACGCCGACCATGCCCATCGGCACGAACGTCTTCTCGACCAGCTCGACGCTGGCGAACAGGCGGTTGACGTAATAGGTACCGTCGACCAGCACCTGGTACTGACGGCCGCGATAGCCGCCGGCGGCGAGGAAGCGATCGGCATCCTGAAAATTGTTGTGGTAGGTCGCCGCGAGCTTGCGATCCTGCCCTACCGACGGCGCGATCAACTCGCCCGCAGGCAAGCCGGGGCCGTCGTGCACCGTGACGACGGCGATCATGTCCTTGCTGTCGTTGATGACGACCGGATGGAAGCCGCCGCGCGCTTCGATCTGCGCGCGCATTGCTTCGATCGTCTCGGCGTCGGCCTGGGCCAGCGCCAAAGCGTAGGTCGATGCGCGCGTGAGCACGACGAATTGCGCCGCGTTGATCGCGTACACGCCCTCACGCAGCAGCTTGCGCTGCGGGCCCTTCTGGCCTCCGGCGGCAAGGAAGGCGCGGACATTCTCGAAGTCGTCCGCAACACCATTTCCCGCGAGCGACTGGCCAGGTTCGAGTGCGTTGCCGTCGCGGGCGAAAACGTAGCCGATCTCGCCTTGCGGCACGGTAACCAGGTTGGTCTTGTGCACGCGGTACTGGAACGGAAACATCACGTGAAAGCCGCCGCGCAGCAGGTCCGGCGCGTAACCGGCCTCGCCGTTCAGCGCCATGATGCCGTGCGCGATCGAGCCCTTGCCGGCCCACAGGCGTTCGAGGATACCCACGCGGTTGTTCGGCACGTAGACGATGCTCGAATACAGCAGCAGCAGGAAGACGACGGCGCCGGCGAGCATGGCGATCTGCGTCCAGTTCAACGATGTCCACGACATGGCTGTTTATCCTTTTATAATTTTTGACATTTTTGCGGATCAATGACTTAGCGATGTGCGGGCGGCACGATGCACCTCCTTGGCGGAGCTACCTGACAACGACACGGTGGAACGATCGCGATTCGGGACTGCGAATCGACTCAGGGGCGCCGGTGGCGCAGCAGCGCCGCGACGGCGCGAGGTGAGAGGCTCTGCAGGCGGCGCCTACAGGATCGCGGTACGCGGTGCCTGATGCGCCGCCTGTGCCACGTCGGCAAGAACAAGTCGCGTGGCCGCGAGAGCAGAGTGTTACAACCCCTGGTGATGAGAGCGAGCATGGCTGCGCTTTTCCTTCAAGAAAAGCATTTGGGCGATGCCGCCGATTTCAAGAGAATTATTTTTCCTTGAAAAACAAGCATCGCGCGCTGTCACAATCGCGCGCCGCCAGTTTTTGTCCTGCAGGTCGAAATGGGAAGGCTGCGTGCAGCTAGGCCGCTTCGCGCAGCAGGCTCGGTTCGCCATTGGCACCGAGGCGGGACAGCGCCGGCAGATCGTCGGCCGGCGTATCGCCGAGTGCACGCACGCGCGCGAGAATTTCGCCGGCCAGGACACGCAGCATGGCGGCGCTTTCGACGATGCGCTGCTCGAGCGCCGCCGTGTCGAGGGTGTCGCGCAGACCGCGATTGAGCTCGGCGAACCACGGCAGCTTCCGCTGGTCGATCATGCTCGCCGTGTTCGTGCCGATGGCGGTGCCGGCCGCACGCCGCAACAGCAGCTGCATGTCGCGGTTCAGTGCTTCGCAGTCGGCCAGCGGCGTTGCCAGGCGCGCAAACAGCGCAACGTCCGTCAGGCGCTGCTGGAAGAAAAACTGGCAGAGCACACCCCAGTAATACGCGTAGTCCCAGGTCACCTTCAGCGGCATCAGCTCGGCGTGACCGAACATCGGGTACTGGCCTTCATACAGCGTGAGCATGTTGCGATAGAAGGAAAAGTACAGCTGCTCGTACAGGCGTGCTTCGCGTGAGAAACGCTCGCCGCGCGCGTCACGTGAAATCAGGTCGACGATGTAGGTGTTGCCGATCGCGATGAAGTCGCTGCCCGGCGAATAGAACGGATCGAGAAACACGCCGGCGATGCCCGTGATCGCCCATCGCTGCGGCGAAAACACCTGCTTGCAGCCGTGCGAAAAATGTCGCTGGAAGACAAAGTCCTGGATCGTGGCCGTGCTCTTGGCAAGCACGCGATGCAGGCTCGGTTGATGGCGTTCGAACCACGCCATCAGCTTTTCGTGCGTGTTGATCGTGTCGAGCGGATGCAACTGCGCATCGGCGACAAGGCCGACCGAATGCGACCCGGAGGCAAGCGGTATCAGCCACGCCCAGTAACCCGGACCGCAGAGATGGTTCGTCGAGCGCCAGCGTTCGCGCGGATCGCAGCGCGCATTCCATTCGTCGTCGGCACCGAACCAGTCGTCCATCCTGATGCGCTCGGCGATGCGGAACCAGACCGCATTCGCATCGTGCGCGTTGCTTTCGGCCAAGCCGAACTTGCGCTTGAGCAGGCCGCGCCCGCCGCTGGCGTCAATCAGCCAGCGCGCGCCGGCGGTCTTCAGCGTTCCGTTGTGGCGGTAACGCACTTCGTGCGCGCTGTCATGCTCTGCGCAATCGATGCCGTGCACGCTGGCGCCGTCGATGAAATCGACACCGAGTTCAGCGGCATGCCTGGCCATGAAGTTTTCCAGGATGCCGCGATCGAGCTGCCAACTCGGCGTCGGAAAAACGCGGCTGACGCCGAGCTCGACCGTGCGGTTCAAGTCCTCGCGGCCGTCGCTGAAGAAGAAACGGAAGCCGAACTTGCGCAACTGGCTTTGCTCCAGATGCGGCTTCAAGCCGAGCACCGTGTCGAAATAGTGCGCACCGATCTCGACCGTCGACTCACCGATCTTGAACGCCGCTTCCGGCACGGGATGGCGGTTGCGCTCGAGCACGCGCACGCTCAATGCCGGCACCTCGCGACGTAGCTGAATCGCGAGTGACAGCCCGGCCAAGCCGCCGCCCATGATCAACACGTCACTGTGCTGCGCTGTCGTCATTGCCGGTTCCGGATCGTCACCGGCACAGTGTAGCGGCTCGGTGGGCAGGAGGCCCAAATCCAGGGTCCGGCGAGTGGCAAATGGTAGAATTGCGCCATCCCCCGCGCTGCGAATCCGACATGTCCGTCCCCGCCGTCAAACTCGATCTCGACTACACGCTCGAACACAAGTACACGCGTGCCGAGGGGCGGATCTATCTGTCCGGCGTGCAGGCGCTGGTGCGCCTGCCGTTGATGCAGCAGATGCGCGACCGCGCGGCCGGGCTGAACACGGCTGGGTTCATTTCCGGCTATCGCGGTTCGCCGCTCGGCGGCTTTGACCTGGAGTTGTGGAAGGCCAAGAAGCACCTGAAGGCATCCGCGATCGAGTTCCAGCCGGGCCTGAACGAGGATCTGGGCGCGACGATGGTCTGGGGCACGCAGCAAACCAACCTGTTCCCGGGCGCGAAGTTCGACGGCGTGTTCGCAATGTGGTACGGCAAGGGCCCCGGTGTCGACCGCTGCGGCGACGTGTTCAAGCACGGCAACGCTGCCGGCACGTCGAAGCACGGCGGCGTGCTTGCGTTGGCGGCCGACGATCACGCCTGCCGCTCATCGACGCTGCCGCACGGCTCCGAGCTCGAATTCGTTTCGGCGATGATGCCGATTCTGAACCCTGCCGGCGTGCAGGACATCCTCGACATGGGCATGCTCGGCTGGGCGATGAGCCGATTCACCGGGCGCTGGGTCGGCTTCAAGACGATTGCCGAGACGGTCGAATCGTCGGCGAGCGTCAACGTCAATCCGCATCAACTCGATATCGTCCTGCCTGATGACTTCGAGCTGCCGATCGGCGGACTCAACATCCGCTGGCCCGATCCGCCGCTGAATCAGGAAATGCGCCTGCATCAGTACGCAGTCAAGGCCGCGTGCGCATTCGCGCGCGCCAACCGCATCGACCGCGTCGTCATCGATTCGCCGAAGGCGCGCCTCGGCATCGTCACCACCGGCAAGAGCTATCTCGACGTGCTGCAGGCGCTCGAGTATCTCGGCATCGACGCCATCGCCGCGGCCGACATCGGCATCCGCGTCTATAAGATCGGCATGACCTGGCCGCTCGAGCCGCTCGGCATGCACGAGTTCGCGCAAGGGCTCGAAGACATCATCGTGGTCGAGGAGAAGCGCTCGTTCATCGAATCGCAGATGAAGGAGCAGATGTACAACTGGACCGGCACGGATGGCCGTACACGGCCTTCGGTCGTCGGCAAGTACGACGAGTCCGGCAACTGGATCCTGCCGAGTACAGGCGAGCTGACGCCGGCGATGATCGCGATCGTGATCGCGAAACGGCTGGCGCGCTTTTTCAGCAGCGACGCGATCGAATCGCGCATGCGCTGGATCGAGGAAAAGGAACACGAACTCACGTTGCCACGCGCGAACTTCCCGCGCGCCGCGCACTATTGCGCCGGTTGCCCGCACAACACGTCGACGGCGGTGCCGGAAGGCTCGCGCGCGCTCGGCGGCATCGGCTGCCATTACATGGTCACGTGGATGGACCGCCGCACCGACACCTTCACGCAGATGGGCGGCGAAGGCGCGACCTGGTGCGGCCAGGCGCCGTTCACCGAAACCAAGCACGTGTTCCAGAATCTCGGCGACGGCACCTATTTCCATTCCGGTTCGCTGGCGATCCGCCAGGCGATCGCGGCCAAGGTCAACATCACCTACAAGATCCTCTACAACGACGCCGTCGCCATGACCGGCGGCCAGCCGGTCGACGGTACGCTGACGGTACCGGGCATCGCGCACCAGGTGCGCAGCGAGGGTGTGCAGACGATCATCGTCATGTCCGACGACATCGAGAAGTGGTCGGATCGTTCGCTGTTTCCGTCGGGCATCGAGTTCGTCGATCGCGCCGAGATCGAAGCGGTACAGAAACGCCTGCGCGACGTGCCCGGCGCGTCAGTGCTGATCTACGACCAGACCTGTGCGACCGAGAAGCGGCGCCGGCGCAAGCGCGGCAAGATGCCGGACCCGGCCAAGCGCATCTTCATCAACTCGCTCGTCTGCGAAGGCTGCGGCGACTGCGGCGAGAAATCGTTCTGCGTCGCCGTGCTGCCGAAAGAAACCGAGTTCGGGCGCAAGCGCGAAATCGACCAGAGCAACTGCAACAAGGATTTTTCCTGCGTGTCGGGTTTTTGCCCGAGCTTCGTGACGATCCATGGCGGCGGGCTGAAGAAGCGCAAAGGCAAGAGCGATGTGGATTTCTCCACATTGCCGCAACCCGAGTTCGCCACCGATCTGTCGCAGCCGTGGAACATCCTCGTCACCGGCATCGGCGGCACCGGCGTTGTCACGATCGGCGCGCTGATCGGCATGGCCGCGCATCTGGAGAACAAGGGCGCGACCGTGCTCGACCAGACCGGCCTGGCGCAGAAGGGCGGCGCCGTGACCTGCCATCTGCGCATCGCCAGGTCGCCCGGCGACATCCACGCCGTGCGCATCGCAGCCGGCGAGGCCGACCTCGTGCTCGGCTGCGACATGGTCGTCGTTAACGACTATTGGGCGCTGTCGAAGATCCGCGCCGCCCGCTCGCGCGTCGTGCTGAACACCTACGAAGCGATGCCCGGCACGTTCACGACCCGTCCGGACATGGAGTTTCCCGCGCAGCAGATTCTCGCCGCGGTGAAGACTGCGCTCGATGGCGAGGAACCCGAACTCGTCGACGCGACCGAGCTGGCGACGAAGCTGCTCGGCGACTCGATCGCGAGCAACCTGTTCATGCTCGGCTATGCCTGGCAGAAGGGCTGGGTGCCGCTGACTCACGAATCCCTGATGCGCGCGATCGAGCTCAACGCCGCCGCTGTCGAAATGAACAAGACCGCGTTCAACTGGGGCCGGCTTGCGGCGCACGACATCGCCCGCGTACGCGAAGCGGCGATCGGCAAGACTCCGGCAAGAACCGACGCGATTCCTGCGCTCGTACTCGACGATTCGCGCCTCAGCGCGACGCTCGACGACATCATCGCGCGTCGCGTCGCGTTCCTCACCGACTACCAGGACGCAGCATATGCGGGGAAGTACAGGGCGCTCGTCGACAAGGTCCGCGCCACGGAGCAGAGCAGCGTGCCCGGTTCGACGCAGTTGAGCGAAGCCGTCGCGCGCTATGCGTTCAAGCTGATGGCCTACAAGGACGAATACGAAGTCGCACGCCTGTACACGAGCGGCGATTTCGAAAAGCGCGTGCGCGACACGTTCGACGGCGACTTCAAGATTCACTTCAACCTCGCCCCGCCGCTGTTCGCGCGGCGCGACAGCGAAGGCCACCTGCGCAAGTCCGAATACGGCGCCTGGGTCTTCGGCGCGTTCAAGCTGCTGGCGAAGATGAAAGGCCTGCGCGGCGGCGCGTTCGACATCTTCGGCTACACCGCGGAACGCAGGATGGAACGTGCGCTGATCGACGAGTACTTCACAACCGTCGAAACGCTGCTCTCCGGCCTCGATCGCGACAACCATGCCCTGGCCGTCGAGATTGCTGCCATTCCCGAGCACATTCGCGGCTACGGCCACATCAAGGAAGAGCATTTGGCCGACGCGCGCAAGCGCCATGGCGAACTCATGGAGGCCTGGCGCAATCCCGGCGTAGCACGCGCCGCTGCCTGACATCGCGACGATCCACGCCGCTCGCGTCGCGCCCTTGACGGCGCGGGAGCGGCCGTCGACCGCCCCGGCGCCAGTATTGGCGATGCGGTGGTAACCGATTCGAGTTGAAGGTCAAACGCCAATCACTGCATGGCGGTGGCATGCTCGACTATGCTAGTGCAGACGACGGCGGCGTCCGGGGGTTTCGGTGTCCTTTGTTGCGGAGTTGAAGCAGCGCAAGGTATTTCGCGTCGCGACGCTTTATCTCGTCGTCGGCTGGATCGCCGTGCAGGCCGCCTCGATCGCGCTGCCCGCGTTCGACGCGCCACCGTGGATGCTGCGCATCGTGATCCTGCTGATCGCGCTCGGCTTTCCGTTTGCGCTCGTGCTTTCTTGGGCCCTCGACGTCACGCCGGGTGGCGTGCGCGTCAGCCAGAGCGGCGCCGGCACCAAGCGCATCGCCGTGGTCGCCGCGCTGCTGGCCGCCCTTGCGCTCGTGTGGTTTTTCCGCGGCCAGCCAGCGTTGCGCCTGGCCGATACCGCAACGCCGACTGCTGCGCCGACGGCCGGTGCGCCGGAGGCGGCCGCACGCTCGATCGCCGTACTGCCGTTCGTCAACATGAGCAACGATGCGGCCAACGACTATTTTTCCGATGGCCTCGCCGAAACCACGCTAGACATGCTCGCGCAGGTGCCGAACCTGAAAGTTGTCGCGCGCACGTCGTCGTTTGCGTTCAAGGGTCAGGCCGTCGACGTGCGCAAGATCGGCGCCACGCTCGGTGCGGCGACGCTGCTCGAGGGCAGTGTGCAACGCGCCGGCGATGCGGTGCGCATCACCGCGCAGTTGGTCAAGGCATCAGACGGCACGCATCTGTGGTCGAGACATTTCGATCGACAGCTCGCCGACGTGTTCAAGATTCAGGACGAAGTCGCGACCGAAGTCGTGCGCGCGCTAGAAGTGTCCTTGCCGGCGGGCGACCAACAGCGACTGACGCAGAAGCGCACGGAAAACGTCGAGGCATACCAGGAGTACCTCAAGGGCATCGCGCTGATGCCGGGGCGCAAAGTCGACGACATGCGCGCGGCAGCGACCCATTTCGAGAAGGCCATCGCGATCGACGGCGACTACGCGCGCGCCTACGTCGCCGCAGCCGATGCCTACGAGTTGCTCAGGGAATATGCGGGGGACATTGGGCCCGCCGAGAAGGCACGTGCCGGCCAGTACATCGAACGCGCGCTCGTGCTTGCACCCGAGCTCGGCGAAGCGCATGCGAGCCGCGGGACGCAGCTGCAGAATGCCCGTGACTTCGACGGCGCCGAGCGCGAATTCCGTCGCGCGATCGAACTGGCGCCCAGCTACGCCAGTGCGTTCCAGTGGTACGGTGAGCTGCTCTGCTACTTCCTGCATGATTTCGCTGCTTCGGAACGCATGTTGCGGCATGCAGTGACGCTCGATCCACTGTCGCCGATCGTGCAGGACCAGCTGGTCTATCCGTTGATCGCAGCGAACCACCTCGATGCCGCCAAAGCTGAGCTGGACAAGCTGCTGCACGAGCATCCCGAGTTTGCCCAGGGCTACTACACGCAAGCGCAGTTCGCCGTGGCGCAAGGCGATCTGGTCGCGGCCCTGCGCGCATTCGCCGCGCACGCTGAGCGCGATCCGGCCGCGCTCGGCAAAAGTGGCGATCGCTGTTTCCTGCTGGAGCGCTTCAGCGCGATCGAGCCGGCGCGTGCCTGTCTGCGGGACTTGCTCAGGCGTTCACCCGACAACACTTGGCCCGCCAGCGACTTGGCTCAACTGCAGTTACTCGACTCCGACGCGAAAACAGTACTCGCCCAGATTCGGTCGGGCATGCGCGTTGACGAAGGGCTCGAGCCGTTTCTTCTGATTTGTGTCGGCCGCGTCGACGAAGCACTGGCGATCCTGCGCGTCATCTGGCCTCAGCAGTTCGCCTCGGCCGCGCCAAGGCCCAGTCTCGGCGGCACGCACAAATCCATCATTGTCGGCGATGCGCTGCTGCGTAGCGGCGCGACGGAGCAAGGCAGGGCGCTGCTGCTTGGCGTCACTTCCGAACTGGCCGAGCGTCCGATCAACGCTTCCGCGGCCGGTGTCGCATGGTGGGACGTGATTGCATTCGAATTCCTCGGTGATCGCGACCAGGCGATTGCCGCGCTCGAGCACGGGGTAGCCGCCGGAGTCATTCTCGATCTTTGGGTTTTCGATGCCGATCCGTTGCTCGCCGGCCTGCGCGCCGATCCACGCTTCAAGAAAATCCTCGCGCCGGCGCGCGCACGCGCGGCGGCGCAGGTCGCCGCTGCGCAAGCCGCGGGTTTGCTCTGACCGGACCGACCGGGAGTCGCGCGGCGCATCGGCGCACAAGAGCGCACTCGGCCTCGTCGCGATCGTCGTCCGGCAGGTTGCCGAGCGCTGGTGAAGGTCAAGCCGCACATGACGCCGGCCGCTCGAACCGCTGGCAACACGAGACGAATTGACACGCCGCGGTACGGCTACCAGAATCGATCGCTGGGGTGTCAGGGCCGGTTGCGGGACCGTCCGCAATCGCGTCTGCGGTAGTCTGGGGTCGTGCGACGTGATTCGCGGCATTACGAACGTTGTGGCGGCTTTCGCCATGCTGTCCGGCGCCGGGCCGGCCGGGGCGGCCTTGTGCTTCGTCAACGGCAATGCCACCGGCGGCGCCGGCAGTTCGTGGAACGACGCCTACAAGGACCTGCAGAGCGCGCTCGCCAATGTGGGCTGCAGCGAGATCTGGGTCGCAAAGTTCGTCTACAGGCCGTCGACCAGCAATGTGTCGGTGAGCTTCACCGTCCGCCCCGGTGTCGCCGTCTACGGTGGCTTCGGCGGCACTGAAGCGCAGCGCGAACAGCGCAATCCCGCTGCCAACCTCACCGTATTGTCTGGCGACATCGACGGCAACGACTGCGGCGGCAGCGGTTGCGCGAACGGTGTCGACACCGCCGTGGCGCAGATCGCCGGCGGCAACTCGCGTCACGTCGTCGTGATGGACGGGACCGGCGCAAGTCCGGTCAGCGCCAGCACGGTGCTCGACGGCTTCACCATCACCGCCGGCGATGCCGTCGCCGACTCGGGCGGCGGCCTGTATTGCCATGGCGAGGGGGCCGGCAAGGTGTGCAGCCCGATGCTGGCGCACCTCGACTTCAGCGGCAATCGTGCAGCCAACATCGGCGGCGCGTTGTTCAACCTGGCCGAGCCCGGCGGCGTCAGCAGCCCGCAGCTCAGCGACGTCACATTCAGCGGTAACGCTGCGTTGCAGTTCGGCGGCGCGATCTACAACGACGGCGCCGCCGGCGGCACCAGCAGCCCGGTACTTGCCGATGTCACGTTCGACGGCAACAGCGCGTCGCAGTGGGGCGGCGCGATGTTCAACGACGGCAATGCCGGCACCAGCAGCCCGCAACTGACCAACGTCACCTTCAGCGGCAACAACGCGAATGCCGGCGGCGCGATCTACAACGAAGGCTCGGGCGGCGCGAGCAGTCCGACGCTGACCAATGTCACCTTCAGCGGCAACGGCGCGCAGCAGCAGGGCGGCGCGATTTTCAACGACGGTCAGTCCGCCGGCGTGGCCAGCCCGGCGCTGACGAACGTGACGTTCAACGGCAACAGCGCCGGCACTTACGGTGGAGCGATTTTCAGCTACGGCCTGGGCGGCAGCAGCAGTCCGGCGCTGACCAATGCGATCCTCTGGGGCGATTCGGCGTCCTTGGGGGCCCCCGAGGTCATCGGTGATGCGTCGATCGCGTCGAGCATCGTCCAGGGCGGCTGTCCCGCCGGGGCGTCATGTTCGAATCTCGTGGCCGGCGATCCCCGGCTTGGCCCGTTGCGCAACAACGGCGGAGCGACTGCGACACTGCTGCCGGGCAACGGCAGCGCCGCGATCGAAGCCGGCGACGACATCTACTGCCCGGCTACCGATCAACGCGGCGTCGCGCGCCCGCAAGGCGCGCACTGCGACCTCGGCGCGGTCGAAAGCGACCGCATTTTCGCGGCGGATTTCGACGTCACTCCGTAGTCGCGAGGATCTCGGCTACCGGCAGGTGGGCGACGACGTTCCGACCAAGCCAGCATGCGGCGCTGCATGCGCTCAGCGCACCAGCGCGCGCTCGGCCTCGCCGCGATCGTAGTCCGGCAGCGCCTTGGCGACTTCGCGATAACGCGCGTGCAGCGCCGCGTCATCCGGCATCACGCGCGCCAGCGCGACCAGCACCTCGCGGCATTCGTAGCTCGAATGGATCTGCGCCGCCGAGTCGAGCACGGCGCCGGCGCTGGCCGCACCGATCTTGCCGGATTGCAGCAGCGCCATCAGCGCTTCGCGGCGCTCGTAATCCGACGCGATCTTCTGTGTCGAGCGTGCGTACGGCTTGGCGATCGCGTCGGGATCGTGCAGCTGCTGTGCCGCGGCGACCAGCAGCTCGCGATGCTCGTAGTCCGAGCTCATCGAGGTGCTGGCATCGATGACGCTGGCAAGCTGCGCCGCGTCGAGACCGCCGCGCGCCAGCAAGGCCTGCAGCGTGCGCCGCCGCTCGTAGTCCGATTTCACCTTCAGGCCGGCATCGAGCCAGGCCTGGCGCACTTCGGCGGTGTTGGCCAGTTTCGGCAGCGTGCCGATCAGCAGTTCGGCACGTTCGTAGTCGGAATCGAAGCGCAGCGCCTGATGCAGGAACGTCACCTGTTCGGCGGCACCGAGTACCTGCTTGTCGAATACGACGGTCAGCGCCTGGCGGCGCTCATAATCCGAGTGCATGTCGCCGGCGAGCTTCACCGCGCGATCGAGTTCGGCCGGTGTGAGCTTGCCCAAGGCCACCAGCTCGCGCAGATAAATGCCGCGTACGTAGTCGGTCGGGATCTGCGCGATCTCATCGAGCACGCGCGCCGCGCCGCCTTTGCCATACAACCGCTTCACCCGTGCTTCGGCGCCGATGCCCGAGCGCACCATCTGCAACACGACACTGGCCATCCATTTGCGCCCTTCGTCGTCGAGCGGACGTTCGTTGCGGTCGACGAAATAGCGGCGTTCGAGTTTGCCCGCGCGCTCGGCCAACTCGAGTCGGCGCGTCACGCTGCCGATCGTCTCCTCGAGCGTCGCCGTTCCGGCGCCGCTGATGCCGGTCACATCGGTGTCGTCGTCGTTGAACGCAATCTTGCCTTGCACTTTGGCCGTGAACTTGTGGCTATCGTCGCTGAGGCTGATCGTCATCGTGTCGTTGCCGTCGTCGTTGCTGCTTATGCTGACGGACGAATGCGACGAGCCCGCTGGCTTCGCGCTGTGCGCATCCTTCTCGGCCGCATTCGCGCGCGCCGATTCGAAGCCGATCGCGGGCAGGCAGAATACGGCAGCGCCCAGCACGAGTGCGGCGACGGCACGCGGCAGCGCGTGCGACCCGTTGCTATCCATGGAGGTTCCTTCGAGCAGTCGCTCGATGCGTTGCAGCAGGGAGGATTGCCGTGCGGCCATCGCCGGCGCGAGCGCGAATGCGTCTGCGCCACCGAGATCGCCGCGCACATGGTGCTCGGCGCAGGTTGCCAGGCATTCGGCGAGGCTGCGGCCGTCGCCGGTATGACTCGCGGCGAACGCATCGCAGGCGAGTTCGGCGATGTCGTCGAGGCGACGCTGCGCGATGCCGGCCGGCGGCACGAACCAGAACAACGCGCACCAGCCCGCGCTGAGCAGCTTCCAGTGCGGATCGCCGCGCACGATGTGGCCAAGTTCGTGCGCAAGCATCGCCTGCAGTTGCTCACGGTCGAGCGTCTGCAGCGACCATGCGGGCAGCACGATGCGCGCGCCAGTGACGGCAATCGGGCTCGGCAGCGCTTGCAGGCACAGCAGTCGCGGCGCTTGCACGCCGGCGCGCGCAGCGAGCACGGCAAGATCATCGAGCACGTCGGCACGCGTGACCGGAACGGCGTTTGCCAGTTCGCGGCGCAAGCGCAGCAGGCTGCCGCTCGATCGCACCAACGCGATCAGCGCGCCCAACAGCCACGCGCTGACCAACAGGATCGTCCAGTCGGCGCTGACTGCTCTGACGGCGAGACTTGTCGAATCGCCAACGACGGGCGTCTGAATGACCGAGCGTCCCGACGGTACCTTGCCCGCGGGCCTCTGCGACGTGGAAGGTGTCAACGTCGCGGCGGCTGTGGCGCTGGCCGGAGCCGTTGGCAGCATGTCGCCACGGCGGGCATCCTGCGCAACGGAAATCGTGCTCGCGGCCCAGTGCCACCGGCCGATGAACGATTGCGGCGCGAAGGCCTGCACGGTTGCCGTGAGCAGGCAGCCGAACAATGCCGTGCGCCAGAGCAGTTCGCGCCATGCGCCGCGCAGCGGGGCAATGCCCGTGTCGATCGCCCAGGCGGCGAGCAGCAGCACGCTGGCATGCAAGGGCAGCATCAGCAACCACGCGCCGAACGGGTTCATGCTCTGGTTCTCCGCAGCGCAGCCTTGGCGAGACGCTTGCGCACGCGCTCCAGATCGCCCGGAGCGATCTCCGACTCGTCGACCAGATGGGCGACCAGCGCGCGCGGATCGCCCCCGAACAAGCTGCCGATCAGATCCGCGACCATCGAACGGCGCACATGCGGCTTGCTCACCAGCGCGCGATAGATGAGTTGGCGGGCCTCGCGACGCTGCGCGATCACGCCGCGTTTCTCCAGCCGCGTGAGCAAGGTCGCCACCGTGGTGTATTTCAAGCCGCGCTCGTTGCCGAGCACTGCGGCGATGTCGGCGACACTGGCCTCATCCCGTTGCCAGAGCACGCGCATCACCGCGATCTGCAGTTCGCTCAAGGCGATATCGCGCTGTTCGCCAGGCATCGGACCGTCCTTCTACAAGTGTCGTACTACATTTGTAGTAGATTGGCTCGGAAAAGGCAACAGGCCGAAAGTCACGGAGGCGCCCTTCCGCCTTTCGCGATTGAAGATGAGGAGCCTTGGACGCGGATTTTCGCGGATCAACGCGGATACAAGCAAACGAATGATCAACCTCGAATTGCTTGCCTGAAAAGTCCGCGGTTCATCCGCGAAATCCGCGTCAAAAAGCTCCATTGCCCGAATAGATGTTGTCGGTCGGTTTCCGTCGAGTCCGAGGGTGAGGTGTTGGAAAGTGGTCGCGACGCCTTGAGGCCGCCGGGCCGCGGCGGCGAATAGTTGCCGAGCGCCCGGCACCAGCATTGCTCGTCAAGCGCGAACATCAGTCGTCGGCATCGTCGCCTGCGGCGTCCACCGCGGCGGCTACCTTGTCGCCGCCGGCTGGATGCGGACCGCGCCGCGGCGATCCCGGCGGGCCGGATCCCGGGCCACGCCCTGGGCCGCCGCCGTGATGTGCAAGTTGCCATTCGGCAAACTGGCGATAGCCGTCGTCGCCGAGCAGCTTGCGCAGGCGCTCGGCGCTCTGCTCGTCGATGCGTTCATGCTCACTGCGATCCTTCTTTGCCAGCGCGTCGCGTTCGACGCGCGCCTTCGTCTCGACCGATTCGTGTGCGTCGCGGCGTTCGACCAGGATCTTGCGCAGCTCGGTCTGCTGCGCAGCGCTGAGATTGGGAATCGTCGCCAGCGCTTCGGGCGACGGCGCACCGGGCCCGTGCGGCGGGCCGCCCATCGGCGCCTGCGCGCACGCCGCCAGCGATGCTGACCACAGGATCAATGCTGCGATGGTCTTCTTCATGTCGTGTCCTTCATGCAAGCCGGTTATCCGGTGACAAGCAGACTAGGCCGGCAATGCGCAGACACGGCGCAGACATTGTGGAGAAATCAAGGAAGCGCTTCGCCGCCGTTCCCGGCAGGCCCCATCGGCGTTAAGGTGTGTGCCCCGATCGACCCGTGGAAATTCCCGACCGTGCGTTTGTGGCAACGCCTGTTTCTCGCCCTCGCAGCCTTGAGCGGACTTGCGCTGCTCGGCTTCGTCGCCTGGCAGCAGCAGAACTTCCGTCGCGCCTTTTTGGGTTACCTCGATGAAGTCGCCCTGCAGCGCCTCGAGCCGGCGCGCTTGCGTCTGGAATCTGCCTACGCCGAACACGGCAGCTGGGATTTCCTGCGCGGTGACCCGACCGCGCTCGGAGAATTGATCGAACCAGGCCCAGGCGCAATGCGCGGGATGCGCGAGAGTGGTTTTCACTCGCCGGAAGGCACGCTGCGCGAACCGCCTGACGAGCGCACACCACCGGGTCCGCCGCCGCCGCGCGAGCAACCCGCTGATCCACCCGATGGCGGACCGCCACCGGGCAGGGCCGAGAGGGACCCCGAATTGCGCGAGCACGATTCGCGCCGCGGACCGCCGCGCATGCACGGGCCGCCGGACCTCATGCCGCGCCTTCTGCTGGTCGATGTCGACGGCGTGCCGGTCGCCGGCCATCACGCGATCCCGGCCGACTCACTGACGCTGCCACTGCAACTCGACGGCAAGCCGATCGGGGCCTTGCGTCTGGCGCGCCAGGCGCAGATCAACGCAGCCGTCGACCTCGCGTTTTCGAGCACACAGAGGCGCGATGCGTTGGTCATCGGTGTTGCGATTCTGCTCGGCGCACTTGCGCTCGCATTTGCCCTCGCGCGCTGGTTGCTGGCGCCGGTGCGCGCACTGACTTCGGTGACGCAGGCGCTCGCCGCCGGCGATTTCGGCCAGCGTGTCGTCACGGCGCGCACCGATGAACTCGGCGCGCTCGCGCAGGATTTCAATCGCCTCGCGGCGACCCTCGAGCGTCATCGCGATGCACGCCAGCGTTGGGGCGCCGACATCGCGCACGAATTGCGCACACCGCTGAGCGTGTTGCGCGGCGAGATCCAGGCGCTGCAGGATGGCGTGCGTACGCCGAGCGCAACGGCGCTCGACTCGCTGCAGGCCGAGTGTGCACGGCTGGGCAATCTGATCGAAGACCTGTACCAGCTGTCGCTGGCCGATGCCGGTGCGCTCGACTATCACTTCGAGCCGCTCGATCTGGATGACCTCGCGCGCGACGCACTGGCCCAACAGCGGCACGCCTGCGCGAGTGCCGGCCTGGCGCTCGACGAGTCGTTGGCGCCGCTGCCGCCGGTGCGCGGCGACGTACGCCGGCTGACCCAGCTGATCGACAACCTGCTCGCCAATGCGCGGCGCTACACCGATGCGCCCGGCCGCATCCGCGTCGAGGTTGCGGAAGGCGCACGGCATGCGCAGCTGATCGTCGAGGACAGCGCGCCCGGCGTTCCCCGTGCGTCGCTGCCGCGCCTGTTCGAGCGCCTCTACCGGGTCGAATCGTCGCGCGCGCGCAGCGCCGGCGGTGCCGGGCTGGGCCTGTCGATCTGCCGTGCCATCGTCGATGCCCATGGCGGCACGATCGAGGCGCAGGATTCGCCGCTCGGCGGCCTGCGCATCGTCGTGCGCCTGCCCTTTGCCGACGCGCCGGCGACATGAGCGACAGCCCTTCTCGGCCATCGCTGCCCTCGGCGACACTTGGGCACATCCTCATCGTCGAGGACGAGCCGAAGATCGCCGCGTTGCTGCGCGACTATCTGATCCTGTCGAACTTCCGCGTCAGCGTGCGCGGCAGCGGCGACGGCGCGGTGGATTGGGTGCGCGCGCACGCGCCGGACGTGCTGCTGCTCGACCTCATGTTGCCCGGCGAGGACGGCTTGTCGATCTGCCGCGCGCTGCGCGCATTTTCCACAATTCCCATACTGATGATCACGGCGCGCGTCGAGGAGATCGACCGTCTGCTCGGTCTGGAGCTCGGCGCCGACGATTACATCTGCAAGCCGTTCAGCCCGCGCGAGGTCGTCGCCCGTGTCAAGGCCGTGTTGCGCCGCGCAAGCTTCGCCAACACGATTCAGCCGGCGCCGATCGAACTCGACGAACAGCGCTTCGAGGCGCGCGTGCGCGGCCGCGCGTTGACGCTCACACCGGTCGAATTCCGCGTGCTGGGCAAGCTCGCTGCACAACCAGGCCGCGTGTTCTCGCGCCAGCAGCTGATCGATGCCGCGTACCGCGATCACCGCGTAGTCAGCGACCGCACCGTCGACAGCCACGTCAAGAATCTGCGCCGCAAGCTCGCCGAACTCGGTGTGGATCCAGTCAGCTCCGTTTACGGCGTCGGCTACCGCCTCGAATGGCCCGACGATGCCGTCTGAGCGCCTCGCTCGACCGCAATGCACGAGCCTTTGAACGCGGATTCACGCGGATGCGATGCGAAGAATGCGGATTACGCGGATAAAGCTGATTGATGTTGGCTGCATCCGCGTTGATTGCTTTTTCATCCGCGTTGATCCGCGTTCAAAGCTCTGCACTTTCGCGGCTCGGCCTGACGGCCGAAAGGCGGGAGCGCGCGTTCAGCGCACGCGTTGCCAGACGCGGCAGCGATTGTTTGCCGGCATTGCGACATCGTCGATCAGGTCGAAGCCCGCGCCGTGCGCGAGCGCGTCGACGTCACTGACGTCGCGGATGCCCATGTGCGGCGCGCGCTCCTTCAGGCTGCGGTCGAAGTCTGCGTTACTGACGCTGGTGTATCTGCCGCCGTAGTTGAACGGCCCGTAGATCACGAGTACCGCTTCGTGCGTCGTCATTGCCGGCAGCGCGCCGAACAGCTTCTCGACTTCGGGCCAGCTCATGATGTGCAGCGTGTTGGCGCTGAAGCAGGCGTCGTAGCGGATCTCGGTACGAATGTCGCCGGGGGGGCGTTGCTGGTCGACATCGAATTCGAGCGGCGGCGGCGTATTGTCGAGCTTCGCTTCGTCGAACCACTGGCGAATTCCGGGCAGGTTCTCCGCGCGATCGGATGCCTGCCAGACCAGATGCGGCAGCGCCGCGGCGAAATGCACGGCGTGCTGGCCGGTACCGCTGCCGATCTCCAGTACCTTGCGCCGATCGGCGAAACAACTGCCCAGGACGCGCAGGATCGGATCGCGATTGCGCTCGCAGGCGGCCGAATATGGCTTGTCTGTCGGCGTAAAAATCCCCCGCTGCTGGCGCGCGTCAGCGTGCAGGTCGGCCACCGAGGACACGGGCCGGCAACATCAGGATCGCGCGCAACAGCTCGAACACGCCCTCGACGGCGACGCCGACCAGGCGGAACGGCAGGCTCAACAGCCAGACGAACGGATACAGCACAAGCGCGAGCAGGGCCAGCGGCCAGCAGAAGATCAGCAGCAGCAACCAGAGCAGGAACTTGAGCATATCCGCCTCCCAGGCAACACGGACGAGCAACCTTAACTGATATGAGGTCGCCGGTCGTGTACCAAAAGTACGGGCTGCGAACGGCGATCGAGCGGTAACACTGCTGGCGGCGCGGCGCGCGCCGATCAGGTGGGGTCATTCTAGAGCACGGAGCCAAGGAGGGTTATCAACCGTTCGCCGACGCGCACGCACGGTTCAGCGCGGCGACGGGTTGCGCGGACTACCTTGATGAAATTTTCCGCAGCTGACTGTGGTCAGAGGAGTCCATGATGCACACGCATGAACTGCTACTTGCCGCGACGGCGCTGGTGTTCGCCGTGCCGACTGTCGCGGCGTCCGCCGACAAGGACCATGTGCGCGTCGAATTGATCGCGGAGAAGTCCGCGCTCGTGCCCGGCGAGCGCGCGTGGGTCGGCCTGCGCCTCGTACACGAACCGCATTGGCATACGTACTGGGTCAATCCGGGAGATTCGGGATTGCCGACGAAGCTGAAATGGCAATTGCCGGCGAATATCAAGGCCGGCGATATCGCGTGGCCGGCGCCGCAACGCTTCGAGTTCGGCGGCCTGTTCAACATCGGCTATGGCGGCGATGTCGTCCTGCCGGTTCCGCTCGAGGTGGCGGCGGATGCAAAACCCGGAACGACCGTGCCGATGTCGGTCGACGTGCGCTGGCTCGTCTGCCGCGAAGAATGCGTGCCCGGAAAGAAGACGCTGAAGCTCGCGCTGCCTGTGGCGGCGAGCGCGACTGCGAATGCCCGCACGCGCAAGGCATTCGCTGCGGCGCACGCCGCGCAGCCGCTGGCCAGCGCGTGGACCGGAAACGCACGCCTTGCCGGCGGGAAGGTCGAGGTCGCGCTGAGCGGTGCGGACCTGCCGTCGTCCGACAAGCTCGACGCATTCGTCGTGCAGAGCCAGCTCGTGGCCTACGCGCCGCCGAAGATTGCGCGTAGCGACGGCGCGCTGACGCTCACCTTCGACAAAAGCGAATATCTGGCCGCGACACCCGCCGCTATCGATCTGGTGCTGATCGACGGTGCGCGCCCGAATGTCCCGGCGCGCAGCATCCGCGTGCCGTTCGCGGCAGCCGAGGCGACGAATCCTTCCGCAACACACTGACGAGGAATCCGACCATGAAGTTGCCCATTCTCCTGTCGCTGTCATTGCTCGCTCTTGCGTTTGCCCTGCCGGCGTCGGCCCGCGTGGCCGTCGGCGAGGCCGCGCCGGACTTCAGCGTTACGGACAGCAACGGCAAGACGCAGACGCTCTCGCAATACAAAGGCAAGACCGTCGTGCTCGAGTGGAACAATCCGGAATGTCCGTTCGTGCGCAAGCACTACAGCAGCGGCAACATGCAGAAGCAGCAGGCCGACGCCGTCGCCGACGGCGTGGTCTGGCTGACGATCAACTCCGGCGCGAACGGCAAGCAAGGACACCTGGACGGCGCCGGCGCGAATGCATTCGTCGCCCAGTACCATGCGACGCCGACCGCCTATCTGCTCGATCCCGACGGCAAGGTCGGCAAACTGTATGGCGCGCGCACGACGCCGCACATGTACGTCATCGACGCGTCGGGCACGCTGCGCTACATGGGAGGCATCGACTCGATCGCCAGCACCGACAAGGAAGACCTGGCGAAGGCTACGCAGTACGTGCGTCAGGCGCTCGCGGAGCTCAAAGCCGGCAAACCGGTCAGCACGACGACATCGCCGCCTTACGGTTGCGGCGTCAAGTACGAGTCCTGACCCGGCGCACGGCCGCTCGAGCCGGCGCGCGGATCCCACATAAAAAGGGCGCGCGATTGCCGGAGGACCTTCGTTGAACGGCTCGGCGCGGACTTTCCGGCAACGCGGATCAGGCGCGCGTTTCGCTTTCGTTGAACGGCGCCTGCAGTTCCGCCGCGCCGGCGATGACTTCCGAGGTGACAATCGACTCCGGCGGCGGCTCGGCAATCGCGGCGGCCTTCGGCAAATGCGCAACCGAATACCAGGCCAGGATCAGTGCGGCGCCGACCATCGCCGCAGCGAGCCAGAACGTCGCACCGACCCAGAAGTCGTGCCGCCCGGACGCGGTGAGCCAGGCGAACACGCGCGTGAACAGCGTCGGCGCGATGATGCCGGCAACGCTCGACAGGCTCGCGACGGCACCCTGCAGGCGGCCCTGTTCGCGCGGGTCGACGTGGTGCGTCATGATCGCCTGCGCCGCGGGTCCGGCGACGCCCCACAGCGCCGCCACCGGCATCATCGCCCAGAACCAGTAGCCGTTCGGCGCGAGGCCATACAGGATGAAGCCGAGCGTGCCGCAGGCCAGGCCGAACAGTAGCGCATGCCGTTCGCCCAGTGTGCCGACGATCTTCTTGATCAACCCGCCCTGCACGATCGCGGCGAGCAGGCCGACCAGTGCGAGCGTGATGCCGACCATGTCGGGGCCCCAATGGAAGCGATAGTCGGCATAGAGCACGAAGGTGGTCGGATAGACCATGTGCGCCAGCGCCATCAGGAACAGCACGCCGATCAGGCCGAGCACCTGTGGATAGCGGCGCAGCAGGCGCAGCGAGCCGAGCGGATTGGCGTGCGCCCAGTCGAAATGCGGCGTGCGTTTTTCCTTCGGCAGCGACTCGGGCAGGACGAACAGGCCATAGACGAAGTTCGTCAGGCACATGACGACGGCGCACCAGAACGGCAGGCGCACGTTGATCGCGCCGAGGAAGCCGCCGATCGCCGGCGCGACGATGAAGCCGATGCCGAAGGCCATGCCGATCATGCCGAACGCCTGCGCGCGTTTTTCCGGCGGCGTCACGTCGGCGACGTAGGCATTCGACGTGCTGAAGCTGGCCGCGGTGATGCCCGAAATGATGCGGCCGATGAACAGCAGCGGCAGCGTGTTGACCGTCGCCATCAGGATGAAGTCGAGGCCGAGGCCGAGGTTCGACAGCAGGATCACCGGGCGGCGGCCGAGCCAGTCCGACAGCGCGCCCTGCACCGGCGTGAAGATGAACTGCATGGCGAAGAACGCCGTCGAGAAATAGCCGTACCACACGGCCGCGCGCGAAACGTTGCCGTCGAGGAAATTCTGGATCAGGTGCGGCAGCACCGGAATGATCAGGCCGAACGCAAGGATGTCGATCAGCACCGTGACGAAGATGAACACCAGCGCGGCGCGGCGCCGCGGATTTGAAACATTGGTATTTTCCACAATGATCCCTTTGTCTAGCCGCCGTTGCGTCCTGGGTGGATGTCGACGAAGCGCAGGAATTCCGCGCGCGTGCGCGCGTCCTTGCGGAACGTGCCGAGCATCTGGCTGGTGATCATCGACACACCGCGCTTGTGCACGCCGCGCGTGGTCATGCACTGATGCGTGGCGTCGATGACCACGCCGACACCGCGCGGCTTGAGCACCATGTCGATGCAGTGGGCGATCTGCGCAGTCAGTTTCTCCTGCACCTGGAAGCGCCGCGCATACGCATCGACGACACGCGCGAGCTTGCTGATGCCGACAACCTTGTCGGTCGGCAGGTAGCCGACGTGGGCTCGACCGATGATCGGCGCCATGTGGTGTTCGCAGAACGATTCGAATTCGATGTCGCGCAGCACGATCATCTCGTCGTAACCGGCCACCTCCTCAAATGTGCGGCGCAGGTAGTCGGCCGGGTCGATTGCGTAGCCGGAAAACCAGTCGCGGTAGGCGTCGACGACGCGCTTGGGCGTTTCGCGCAGGCCCTCGCGCGAAGGATCCTCGCCGGCCCATCGCAACAACGTGCGGACCGCGTCCTCGGCCTGGCTCTGGCTGACCGGTGCCCTCGTGGGTTTTGCGCGCGCCATCGGTGCTTCTCCCGCGCGCCGATCGCGCGATGCCGCGGCTAGTGTAGCCGCTAAGCCGCGCGCCGCGCGATCAGTCCTCGCCGGCACGTGTTCTGCTCGCGCCGACGCGACCAGCGTCTCGGCGCAGCGGCTTGTCGTCGATCGGTGCGAGCATCCACGCCAGCGTGACGAGCCGGTCGCGCCGAGTCGCGCGCGGCTGCTGCAGCAACTCGCTCAAGCGCGTGAGCAACCGGTTGATCTCGCGCAGGTCGTCGGCGTCGACCCAGCCCTTCAGGCGCGATGCCCATAGGTCGCGCAGCGCACCCGCGCCGACTGCCGTGCCGCTGCGCAACGCCTTGCCGAAGTCGCGTTCGGCCGTGCGCAGCATGCCGCCGACCAGGCGCGTCACGGTGGCGTTGTCGGCACTCGATCCGCGCCCGTAGCGCAGGCGCACGCGCTTGCCGCGCTGAGCCGTCGTGCGATAGCGGCGGCCGCCATCGGCCGCATCGATCTCGCGCAGCACGCCGCCTTCGACCAGTCGCCGCAGGTGGTAGTAGATGCCATCAGCAGGACGGCCGAGGTGCGCCGCGATATCGGCGACCGCGGCGTCGCCGCCAAGGGCCTCGATCGTGTCGACGATCTCCTGGCGCACGGTCGACACCAGTGCGCTCAACGCAGTCTTGTTCTCGAGCACGCCGCTCGGGGTTCGTTTATGTGCCATCGGTTGGGTTGCCGTCTGTTGAAAAATAGCAATAATATTCAATACTACGAATCGACCGCCAAGCCGGCGGTGCTCTGGCCGGAGACCTCCATGTCGCAACTGCGTGCTGTCCTGATCGTGCTGCTGCTCCTGGCGGCCCCCGTTCATGCCGAGGATAGCGCGCCCGTACTCGCGCGCGCCAAGGCGGCCAGCGGCGGCGACCTGTGGGATGCCGCGCGCTCCTGGCGCGGCGACGGTACGTTCGCGGCCGGCGGCCTGAGCGGCGAGTTCCACATGATCATCGATCTTAAGAGCGGTCGCTCGAAAGATACCTACACGCTCGGCAGCGTTGGCGGCGCGGACGGTTACGACGGCGCGCGCGCGTGGGGACAGGATCCCGGCGGCGAAGTCGCCGCGCTCGATACGCCCGAGGCCGTGCGGCGCGCGCGCAGCCAGGCCTGGCTCGATGCGCACGCCTATTGGTTTCCGCAACGCATCGCGGCGACGATCGACAAGGTCGAGTCGCGGCAGGATCGTGGCGCGACGTATGCTGTCGTCACGGCAACGCCGAAGGACGGCGATCCAGTCGTGCTGTGGTTTGCCAGCGACAGCGGCGTGCTCGCGCGCGTCGACCAGCGCCAGGCTCAGGACACTGCGACGACCACGTTCGACGATTACCGCGAGGTCGACGGTCTGCGGCTGCCGTTTCATCTCGTGACCGATCTGACCGACGCCGCCGGCCGCACCGACCCGCGCCGCCGCACCGAGGTGCGCCTCGCGCATATCGCCACAAACGTACCGGTCGCCGCCGCCGATTTCGCGATGCCGGCGATGGCGGCCACGGCGCACATCGATGATCCGTCCGGTGTCGCCAAAGTCAACTTCCAGCTGGTCAACAATCACATCTACGTCGACGGCCGCATCAACGGCAAGCCGGCGCGGCTGGTGGTCGACACCGGCGGCTTCAACATGCTCACGCCGGCCGGCGCGCGCAAGCTCGGCATCGTCGGAGAGGGAAAACTCTCGGCCGCGGGAACAGGCGAAAACCGCACTGACCTGGAGATCGGCCATGCGCAGTCGGTATCGGTCGGCGCGGTGACGCTCGACGCGCCGGTGTTCTACATCACCGACCTCGGCCGACTCGCGGCGGTCGAAGGCGTCGAGTTCGACGGCCTGGTCGGCTACGAATTGTTTCGCCGCTTCGGCGTGCAGATCGACTACGCCGGCTCGCAGCTGACGATCGCCGAGCCGGCGCGGTTCGCCGCACCGGCCGGTGCGACAGAACTGCCGTTCGAGCTCGACGACCATCAGCCGATCGTCACCGGGACGCTCGACGGACTGCCGATCCGGATCAGCATCGATACCGGGTCGCGCTCGTCGCTGACGCTGCACTCGCCGTTCGTCAAGAAGAACGCGCTGCTGGCACGCTACGGCGCGAACGTCGAGAGCGTCACCGGCTGGGGCGTCGGTGGCGCACAGCTCGGTTATCCGGCGCGCCTCGGATCGCTGCAGCTCGGCGACCTGCAAGTCGACGCCATCGCCGCCGACCTGTTCGCCGGCGACAAGGGATCGTTCGCCAATCCGGATATCGGCGGCAACATCGGCGGCGGCGTCCTGCGCCGCTTCACGGTCGCTTTCGACTACGCCAACCGACGCATGTACCTCAAGCCAAACGCGCATTTCGGCGAGTTCGACAACTTCGACCGCAGCGGATTGTGGCTGCTCGGCGACGGCGACGCGTTGAAGGTCGCCGACGTTGCCGCCGGCAGTGCGGGCGCGCACGCGGGCCTGCGCGCCGGCGACCGCATTACGACGATCGATGGCAAAGCAGCGGCGAAACAGCCGCTGCCGCATTGGCGTGCGCTGCTGGCCGAGGCGCCGGCCGGCACGGGGATCGCGCTGAAATTCGTGCGCGACGGTGCGGAACAGACTGCGCAGCTGACGCTGGCCGACCGCATTCCGCCGAAGACAAAGTAACAGGCGGCGTCACTCGACGCGGCAGAACGCCGCTTTCAGATAGCGTGATTCCGGCACGTGCGCGAGCCACGGATGATCGGGCCCGGCACCGGACACCTTGATCACCTGCAGCGTTCGGTTCGCGTAGAACGCCGCGCGTCGGAGCATGTCGAGGAATTGTTCTTCGCTGACCAGGCCCGTGCACGAGCAGGTCAGCAATATGCCGCCCGGCTTGACCGCAGAGAGCGCGAGCTTGTTCATGTCGAGATATTTCTTCAGCGCGGGAATGACCTGCTCGCGGTCGCGCGTCATCTTCGCCGGATCGAGCACGACGACGTCGTAGCGTTTGTCGCCGGTGCCGGGGCGGTTGTTGGCAGCGATATCGCGCAACCAAGTGAAGATGTCCGCTTGCACGAAGCGCAGCTTGGCCTTGTTCAGGCGCGCATTCTGCTCGGCGATGCCGAGAATCTCCTCGTCCAAATCGACGCCGGTGACCTCGCTCGCCCCGCCGATCGTCTTGGCATAGATGCCGAAGCCGCCGGAGTTGCAGCACAGATCGAGCATGCGCGCGCCGGCGCAGAATTCGGCCAGCAGTTTGCGGTTGTCGCGCTGGTCGGCGAAGAAGCCGGTCTTGTGCTTGCTGCCGGGCGCGGCGTGGAATTTCACGCCGTGCTCGTGGATCACGCCGGGCGCCGGCGTGGGTGGATGCGAAAGGTCGAAGCTTTCCTGCTTCTGCACGTGGTCTTCGGCGAACGCGTAGATGTTCGCGGCCGGAAAATGTTCGAGCAGGCAGCGCTTGATCAGGTCGCGCTGCTTGAACATGCCAGCGGAGAAGTACTCGATGACGAGCGTGTCGGCGAAGCGATCGACCACCAGGCCGGACAGCCCGTCGCCTTCCGAGTGAATCAGGCGATACGCATCGGTGACGGCATCGAGCTTCAGGATCTCGCGCCGCAGCGCCACCGCCTGCGCGATCTTGCGTGTGAAAAAAGCCTCGTCGACGGCCTCGTCGGGATTCGCCGTGAGCACGCGCAATGCGATGCGCGAGTGACCGTTGTAGAAACCGCGCCCGGCGAACGTGCCCTCGCGATCGATGATGTCGACGATGCTGCCCGGTTTCGGCCGCGGGTCCGGTTTCTCGATCATCTTCTGAAAAATCCAGGGATGGTTCGAGCGCCGTTCGATCTTCAGGTGAACGACGGGATTGGCGCTGGCTTGGTGGTCCTTCATGCCGCCATCATAAAGCATGGGTTGCAAGCGGTTGTTGGCCGTTGCTCGTCGCTTCCGCGTCGGCGAGAACCGCGACTCGACCATCAGGAACTCATGGGAACCCTTGCGCGCTCTGTAACCAGCCCCCAATAAACGTTGATGGACATTGCACCTGTCACTCTCGAACCGGGCGCTGCCGCCGTTCAGCGCGACCGCACGCGTGTGCGTTACGCGTTGCTGGGCGCTGCGGGCTTGGTCGCGGGCATCTGGCTGGCATGGCTCGGCGCCTGGCTGCTCGGCTGGAACATCGATGATCTGGGCATTCGTCCGCGCGACGCGCACGGATTGATCGGCATCCTCGCGGCGCCGTTCGCGCATGCCTCGTTCGAGCACCTGATGTCGAACACGCTGCCGCTCGGCATGCTGTCGGCGTTGATGCTCTACGCGTATCCGCGCGCGACACGCTATGCGCTGCCGCTGATCTGGCTCGCGTCGGGCCTCGGCGTGTGGTTGTGGGCGCGGCCTTCGGTGCATGTCGGCATCAGCGGCATCACGCACGGCTTGATGTTCTTCCTGTTCCTGATGGGGTTATTGCGACGCGACCGGCTCGGCGTGGCGCTCGCCCTGCTCGTCTTCTTTCTCTACGGCGGCATGTTGATGACCGTGTTGCCGCGCGAAGTCGAAGTGTCGTTCGAATACCACCTCGCCGGAGCCGTCGCCGGCATCGTCAGCGCGCTGCTGCTGTTCCGGCTCGATCCGCAGGCGCCGCGCAAGCGCTACAGCTGGGAGGACGAGGAAGAACAGCTCGCCCCGGCCGACGACGAACTCGAGCCGCCGCGACCCGCCGCCGTGCCCGTGCTCTGGCGCCGCCCGCGCGTCCGTGCCACCGGCGGCGACAACATCATCGCGTTTCCGGAGCGCCCGGGACCCGACGGGCCGACGCTGCACTGAAGCGCCGCGGCGGGCCGGTTCAGCGCGCCGGTGCTAAGATCACCGTCCTCACACGAATCGCGATCGCCGCCATGAGCGCACAACCGCGCCGCGTCGAACATCAGCAGACCGACAAGGGCTCCGTGCCCGTCTACACGACGGCGGTCGTCGAACAGCCGTGGTCGACCTACACGAGCGAAGATCACGCCACCTGGGCCACGCTGTTCAAGCGCCAGCAGCAGATCCTCGTCGGCCGCGCCTGCCGCGAGTTCATCGACAACCAGCAGCGCTTCGGCATGACGCCGGACGCGATTCCGAAATTCGACGATCTCAATGCCGTGCTGAAAAAGGCGACCGGCTGGACGCTGATCGGCGTCGAAGGACTGTTGCCGGAGTTGACGTTTTTCGACCATCTGGCCAACCGGCGTTTTCCGGTGACCTGGTGGATCCGCAAACCGGCGCAGATCGACTACATCGCCGAGCCGGACCTGTTCCACGACCTGTTCGGCCATGTGCCGCTGCTGCTCAATCCGGTCTTCGCCGACTATATGCAGGCCTACGGCTGCGGTGGCGTCAAGGCGCATGGCCTGGGTGCCGATGCGCTGGTGCACCTGACGCGCCTGTACTGGTACACGGTCGAGTTTGGTCTGATCCAGCAGGACGACGGCCTGCGCATCTACGGTTCCGGAATCGTCTCGTCGAAGGGCGAATCGATCCATTGTCTCGAATCGCCTGCGCCGAATCGCATCGGCTTCGACATGCGCCGCATCATGCGCACGCGCTACCGCATCGACACCTATCAGAAGACCTACTTCGTCATCGACAGCTTCCAGCAGTTGATGGATGCGACCGAACCCGACTTTACGCCGATCTACGCAGAATTGCTGCGGCAGGATTCAATTCCGGCCGGTACCGTGCTGCAAGGTGACAAAGTATACAATCGCGGCACGGGCGAGGGCTGGGCGCAGGACGGCGACGTTTAGTCCGCCACGCCGAATCGCGCGGCGCATTGGCGCGCGACACGACTGCCCTTCCGCAGCCCGCGCGCCCACGCCGTGATCAGGCCTTGCCCGTCTCCGCTTTCTGCTTCGCGACAAACGCCTTGATGTGTTCTTCGAGCACCGGCAGCGGCACCGAGCCGATCTCGAGCAGCGCGTCGTGGAACTTGCGGATGTCGAACTTCGCGCCGAGTTCTTTTTCCGCCATCGAGCGCAACTCGATGATCTTGATCTCGCCGAGCTTGTACGACAGCGCCTGGCCCGGCCATGAAATGTAACGGTCGACCTCGGTCTCGACTTCGTGCTGGCTCAGCGCCGTGTGCCCGGCCAGATAGTCGATCGCCTGCTGCCGGTTCCAGCCCTTGTGGTGCACGCCGGTGTCGATGACCAGTCGCGCCGCGCGCCACATCTCGTAGGTCAGGCGGCCGAAGTCGTCGTACGGCGTGAGATAAATCCCCATTTCCTTGCCGAGCTTTTCGCAATACAACGCCCAGCCCTCACCGTAGGCGGAGATGTATTCGTGGCGGAAATCCGGAACGGCTTTCTGTTCCTCGACCAGCGAACCCTGGAACGAATGCCCCGGCGCCGACTCGTGCAGCGTCAGGGCTGTGAGGTTGTAAAGCGAGCGCGACGGCAGGTCGTAGGTGTTGAGCCAGTAGGTGTGCGGACCGCCGCGGCCCGCGGTCCAGAACGGCGCGATCGCGGCCGGCACCGGTTCGATGCCGAAGCGGCCGCGCGGCAACAGACCGAAGTATTGCGGCAGCTTGCCGTCGACGCGCTTGGCGATCCACGCCGCGCGCATCAGCAGTTCCTCCGGTGTCTTGGCGGCGAATTGCGGATCGCTGCGCAGGAATTTCAGGAACGCCGAGAAGTCGCCGGTGAAACCCGTTGCCTTCATCGTCGCCTGCATCTGCTCGTCGATGCGCGCGACTTCCTTCAGGCCGATCTGGTGTATCGCTTCGGGGTCGAGATCGAGCGTGACGTAGGTGCGGATCTGCTGGCGGTAGAACGCCTTGCCGTCGGGCAGCGCTTCCGCGGCGAGCGTGGCGCGCGCGTGCGGCACATAGTCGTCACGGAAGAACTTGAGCAGCTTCGCGTAAGCCGGCAGCACGCGCTCGCCGATCGCCTTGGCGCAATCGGCGCGCAAGGTCGCCTGCTCGTCGGCCGGGATGTTCGCCGGGAGCTGCTGGAATGGCTTGTAGAAGATGCTGTCCTGCGCATTCTTCGCGTCCGCAATGGTGGAAATCGATACCTCGCGGCCGACCAGCACGGCGCGCGGCACCGAGAAGCCGCGCTTCAGCCCGGCACGCATGTTCGCGGTCTGCTCGTCGAAGTAGCGCGGAACGTCGCGCAGACGGGCGATGTAGTTGCGCGCCTCGAGCGCGGACTTCAGCGGGCGGTCGGCCATGAAGCCCAGGTCCGACCAGAACTGCGAGTCGCTGTTGAACGGCATCTCGTAGTCGCGGAAACGAATGCCTGCGGCGAGGCTGTCGATCTGCGGCCGGTAAACGGCGAGATTGACCTTGTTTTCCGCCGACAGCTCGGCAGCCGGAATCGTGTCGAGCTTGTGCAGCACGCCGGTCCAGTACTGCAATCGCGCTGCCTGCGTTTTCGCGTCGACCGCCGGCAGGCGGTCGTCGTGCTCGGCGGTCTTGTCCTCGTTGTCGACGCCGGGGAACTGCTGCTTGCGCCAGGTCCATTCCTCGCTGTAGATGGCCTTGAAGCGTTCATCCGCCGAGCCGGGCTTGTCCGCCTCGGCCTGTGACGTCGCCGCCGCCATCATCACTGCGCTGAACGCCAGCGCACCGAGCCACTGCTTCATCGTCTCTACCCCGCTTGAGTTCGCGCCATCATCGCATTGTTTCCGGCGCGCGGGAGTGCCGTTGGATGGGGCCGGCGCTTCAGCCGCTTGTCAGATTCGCGCGCTCGCCGCGCACGGCGTCGTCGACACTGGAGTATTCCACTGCGCTACCCCGCAGTTGCGGAAAATCCGCCCGCTGCAGCGCATCGTGGACTGCACCGCGCAGCCGGGCGACGCGGATTTCGCAGCCGCGCGCCTGCAGCCATGCGCTGAACTCACCGAGCGATTCGAGCGCGGTGCTGTCGAGGTTCGGCGATTCCTCGAGACTCAGCACAACGACTCGCGCGCCGGGCTTGCGCAGCACCTCGGCACGCGCCAGGGCCAGCACGGGGTCGGCGTTGGCGAAGAACAGCGGCTCGTCCGCGCGCAGGACCAGCAAGTCCGCAACCACTTCGGCACGCGGAAAACGCGCGGTATCGACGTAATCGTGGTCGCCCATACGACCGAGCACGACGAGACGCGGGCGCGCCAGCTGGCGCAGCAGCATCGCCAAACTGAAGGCGATCGCCGCGAGCAGCCCGTCGAGCACGCCGAAGACGATCACGGCAACCACGGCGATCACCGCGACCAGCCGGTCGCGACGCCAGCGGAAATAGGTGCGGAAGATATTGGCGCGCAGCGAATGACTGACCGCATGGATCACGATCGCCGCCAGCACCGGCTGCGGAATGCGCTCGATCCAGCCGAGGAACAGCAGCACGAGCAGCAGTACGATACCGGCGGCGTAGACTCCGGCCAGGCGCGATTGTGCCCCGGCCGCTTCATTCGCCGAGGTGGCCGAGTAACCGGCACCGACCGGCGTACCCTGCAGCAGCCCGGAAAGCAGGTTGGCTGCGCCCAGTGCGACGAGGTCGCGATTCGCCTCCACGCTGCCGTCGTGGCGCAGCGCCAGCGTGCGGATCGAGCCGTAGGACTCGGCATACAGGATGAACATCAGCGCCAGCGAAAACTCGCTCAGCGGCAGCCAGTCGCCATGCGCCGGCCATTGGAATTGCGGCATCGCCAGCGCCAGATGGATCTGCCCGGTCAACGCGACGCCGTTTTCGGCGAGCCATGACGAGGCGAGCATGCTGGCCACGATGACGACGAGCGCGCCGGGGATGCTGCGCACGCGCTCAAATACGAACAAAGCGATCAGCGCGGCAAGGCCGCAACCAAAGCTTGCCGGCTGCCAGTCGCCGACGCCCTGCACGATCTGCGCGAGCACCTGCGCGAACGATCCGGCCTGCACATGCAATCCGACCAGATGCGGCCATTGCTTGATTGCAATTACGATGGCCAGGCCGAACGTGTAGCCACGCAACACGGGTCGCGCGATCAGGTTCGACATCGCGCCGAGCTTGAGACCACCGGCCAGCAAGAACGCAAGGCCGGCGCCGAGGACGAGCATAGAGGCGAGCACCACGCGTCGCGCCGGATCGTCACCAGCCATTGTCAGCGTTGCGGCAGCGAGCACGGCCGCCGAGGACGATGTCGCACTGACGATCGCGTAAGGGCTGCGTCCGATCAGGCCATAGCAGACCAGGCCGGCGAACAGCGCGATGACGCCGGCTTGCGGCGGCAGATTGGCGAGCCCCGCGTACGCCACAGCCTCGGGCAGCAGCAGACCGGCGATCGATGCGCCAGCGAGAAGGTCGGTCCATCGGAGCAGATTCGGCGGCCCGGTCATGGGTTCTTGGTGTTGCCCGCATTCGAGAACATAAGCTTACGCCCAAGCCGGAGGCAGCCGTGTGGTGCCGAGCCGCCACGCGCCACCGCTAAATCGCCGCCGACACTGCCGGTCGCAAGCGGAACGATTTTGTTCCGGCGCAGGTCAGTACAATGTCTTTTTGGAACCTTTCGGAGTCACTCATGCTCGTTCGCCTCTTCGTTCGTTCGCAGGCCCGCGCCGCCGCGCTCGCCCTGCTGCTGTTGCCCGCGACGGCAGCATTTGCCCAAGCCACCGAAGCCGACCACCTGAAGAACCTGCTGGGGCATGCGAAGGAGCGTTTCGCCGCTGCCGATACCGACCACGACGGCATGCTGACGAAGGTGGAAGCGCAGAAGGGCATGCCGTTCGTTGCCAAGCACTTCGACGAGATCGACACGGCAAAGGCCGGCAAGGTATCAGCCGCCGACATCACAAAATTCATCGAAGCGCGCCGCGCCGCACTCGCCGCCGAAGCGAAGACCGAAACCAAGCCGGACAAGTGATGTTTCAGGCCGGCGCAGGCAGCGCCTAGTCCTCGAAGGCCTCGGCGTCGCCGCCGACCGAGCGCAGATAGGCGACGAGGCCGCGCTCGGCGGTTTCGACAAACGTCTCGCCGGTCGCGTCGAAACGGGCAATGCGGTCCGGACGGAAATTGCGGAAGTCGCTGCGCAACCGGCACCAGGCACCCAGCGTCCACGCACCGCCCCAGAACGCCAGGCACAGCGGCTCGACATCGCGCGCGCTGGCTCGTCCACTCTCGTCGTGATAATCCATGCGCAGCACATGATGTTGCTCGATTGCTGCGTGCAGGCGGTCGATCACGCCAGTCGCCTCGATGCGATCGCGGCGCGGCGGCGCGAAGATGCGCGAGCGCCGCGTGCGTGTGCGCAGTTCCGGCGGCAGCACCGCTTCGATTTTGAGCAGAGCCGCGCGCGCGGATTGCGCCAGGTGCTCGCCGCCGAACGCGCGCACGAAGCGCGTACCGACCACCAGGGCTTCGAGTTCGTCGGCGTTGAACATCAGCGGCGGGATGTCCGATCCCTTGCGCAGCACATAGCCGACGCCGGCCTCGCCTTCGATCGGCACGCCCGAAACCTGCAGGTCGGCGACATCGCGATAGACGGTGCGCAGCGAAACGCCGAGCGTCTCGGCCAGGCGCCGCGCCGGCAATGCCGTGCGGCGCCCGCGCAGGGCGTGAATGATGAGAAACAGTCGATCGGCGCGGCGCATCCCTCGCTGCTTTTATCACACAAAGATGTTGCGCGCAGCGCAACGATCACTCCCCCTCTCCTCTTGAGGGAGAGGGCAACGGGTGAGGGGGAATTTCCGCAAGCAATGCTCCCAGAGGAGATCAACGCGCACGCTTCGGCCGTCGATTGGCCAAGCAGGATTGCCGAGCCCAAAGAGGGCAAGGGGTGAGGGGAAATCACAGCAAACAGAGTGCTAGGAGATGTCACGACACGGCGCAACGATCATTCCCCTCTCCTTCATCGCAGCAACGAGCGCGCCATCGGCTCGAGTCGAAGCAGCTGCGGCATGCCTTGCAGTCTTCGCCGCAGGCCCGGGCCGAGCGTGTCGCGCCAGAGCGGCGAACGTGTCAGCTCACGCAACGCCGCATCGCCGCTCTTGCGCTCGGCGAAGCGCGCGATCCAGACCAGCACGTGTTCGCCTTCGCGCACCGGCAGGCGCGGGAAGTTGTTCGGCGCGGGCTCGGTTTCGAACCAGCCGGAAACCTCGATTCCGGCCTGCGCCAGCGCGGGCTTCATGTCGCGCTCGAACCAGCGCTTGAACTCGTCGGCGTCGGCGCGATCGACCGGGTAGACGGCGGCGACGATCAGCGCGGGCGAATCGACCGGCGTGCCGCGCGGCGCTCGCGCCAAACCATGCAAGTCGATCGCTCCGCCCTGACGGATGCCGGCCGCAACAGCAGCACGTTGTCCGTGTCGATGAAATTGGCATTCGCCTCATCGCGCAGCGACTTCCACAGCGTCCCGCCGTAGAAAGCCTCGAGCGCCTGCGCGCGTGCTTGCATGTCCGCAAACCCGCGCAGCCAGACGAAGCGGTTCGGATCGTCCAGATCGCGAAACTGGCCGATGACGGTGATGCCGGCAGCCTCCTGCGGTTCGATGAACTCGCGTTCGAATAACGCTGTGAATATGTCGAAGCGCTGCGGGTGCAGCGTGTATTGACGCAACTCGACGATGTTGCAGCAGGATGCGGTGCCGGCACCCTCACGCGCTGCCTCCGCTGCCGGCGCTGCGGTCGCACTCAGGCCGCCGATTGCGGCGGCAGCAACGCCAAGCACCGTTCGCGGCAGCACGTGCGAACCGCGCGGCGCCTTTCTCATGACACGCCACCGGTCGCCGGCTGGTACCCGGCCAATCGCGTCATATGCATGCGCCAGTTGGTTTCCCACGTCTGCCCGCCGTCTGTCGAAAACGCCTGCTCCCAGTGCGCGCTGCCGGCTTCGATGCCGGACCACAGGAAACGCACGCGCACCGGAATCCCTTCATGCGTGTCGTCGCCTTCGAAATGGCCGACGCCGTCGACGAACGCTCCGGTCACCGGCGGCTCGAGACCGCCTTTGCGGTTGCTCGCCCACCAGATGCTCCACAGCCCGCTGGCGCGGTCGAACAGGCGCAAGGTCATGCCGAGGAAGACGCCCGCGCCGAATTCGTCGGTAACGAACTCGTCGATGTTGCCGAGTCCGCCGAGAATCGGCCGGCATTCCTGAATGGCATCGAAGTGCTGCCATTCGTTCGAGCCGACGAGGCGTTGCCTGAGCCTCTCGTTGCGCACGCGCCAGCGGCCGAAATAGAAGTCGAAATCGTGTGCGCCATCGTGTTGCTCGTTCAACGCGGCACCTCGCATGTCGACGAGTTGGTTTCTATACAAGGCGGTGGTCGCCGCTGCGGCCGCCTGGGTGCGCGCCAGGGCGGCGAAGATGCCGGCCGCGCCGTTGCTGGTGGCAAACTGCCTTCGCGTCGCGCTCATGCCGGCGACCACAGGCCGACGCGGTTGCCTTCGCAGTCGCGCAGCTGGGCGAAATAGCCCATGCCGGCCGGCAGCGCGGTTCGTGCGACGAGGGTGTCGCCGCCATGCGCCTGCGCGCGTTCGAGCACCGGGCTCAGATCGTCGACGCTAAGATAAACAATGCTGCCCTGCACCGACGGACGGCAGTCTTCCATGCGGATCAGCGCGCCGGTCGCATTCGGCCTGTCGCCACGCGGGAACACGGCGATATCGGTGCCGGCAAAGGACTCGCGCTTGAGCGGCTGGGCCAGGATCGTCTCGTAAAAGCGCTGCGCGCGATCCAGGTCGTCGGCCGGAATCTCGAACCAGGCGGGAACGTTGGGATTGAGCATGACAAGCTCCGTGAGCAGGACGTGCGGATTGCACGCGGCAAAGCTTGCGCTGCCCCTGCTGCCACCCTGCTGTCAGCAGGGCGCTCCGATATTGAACGCGGATGACGAGTGTCGAACGCGGATTCGCGGATGAAATGCGGAACACGCGAATTTCGCAGATAGAGCAAGACAAGCAGAAGGAGCGGCTTCCGTTTTTCCGGTTTGCTCTATCCGCGTTGACCCACCTTCGATCCGCGTCATCCGCGTTCAAGGGTGGTCTGGGCGAATTCGGCCCAGCACGCCTGCTCGACAGCGAGGCGAATCGAAGAACAAGAATCTGCCGGCGGCGGCCGAGAGGCAATATCATTGGCACCGGCGAGCGCGATTCCCTGGAACGACATGAGCAACGACGGCAGCGACGACTTCATCGAGGTTTACCACGACGCGCTCGACAGCGCCTCGTGCGCGGCGCTGATCCGTCAGTTCGATGCGAGCGGCGGCGCCATGCGTGGCCGTGCCGGCGCTGGCGTCAACACTGCCGTGAAAAACAGCTGGGACATTACGATCACCGGCAAACCGGAGTGGGCGGATGCGGAGCGTCGCCTGAATCTGGCGATGCTCGAAGGGCTCAAGCGTTACCTGCGCAAGTATCCGTACACGATTCTCGGCCCGCTCTGGCTGAAGATGAAGGACGAGGCGACCGGCGAACTCGCGCTGCTCAGTCCGGAAACGCTCGTCGCGCTGCCCGACGAGCGCATGCGCGCGCTGGCCGTGCATGCGCTGCGTCCCGGCAACATCAACATCCAGAAATACATCGCTGACGAGGGCGGCTATCCGCGCTGGCACTGCGAGTTGCATCCGCAGGCGAACGACCCGACCGGCGAGAAGCTGCATCGCACGTTGCTGTGGACGGTCTATCTCAACGACGGCTTCGCCGAGGGCGAGACCGAATTCCTGCACCAGCGGCGCAAGATTGCCCCGCGCACCGGTTCGTTGCTCATCGCGCCGACCGCTTTCACGCACACGCATCGCGGCAACATGCCGAAAGGTGGCGACAAATACATCGCCACGTCGTGGATATTGTTCCAGCGTGCTGATGCCCTGTACCGCGGCGCGGAAGTCAATCCCGGCTGAACATTTCCGCCTGTGGCGACGGTGCGCGCGGCACACGGAACAGCGAACAGTCGAGGCTAAGGTCGCGGTTGCGTGCCAGGCCCAGCCGGCGCGTCGCCAACGTGAAGCGTTGGCGAATCAATTCGGCAAACTCGCCTTCGCCGCGCATGCGCTTGCCAAAACGCGGATCGTTGTCGCGCCCGCCGCGCATCTGCCGCACGAGGCTCAGCACGTGTTCGGCGCGTTCCGGGAAGTGCAGCTCGAGCCACTCGCGCACCAGGTCCTTCAACTCGTACGGCAGCCGCAGCACCGTGTAGCCGGCCATGCGTGCGCCGGCAGCGCCGGCGCCTTCGAGGATCTGTTCGATCCAGCGGTCGGTCAGCATCGGAATGATCGGCGCGACGAGCACGCCGCACGGCACGCCGGCCTCGTTCAACGCGCGCAAGGCTTCGATGCGCCGGTGCGGCGCGCTGGCGCGCGGTTCCAGTTTCGCCGACAGCTGGTTGTCGAGCGACGTGATCGACACGAATGCATAGACCAGATTTTGCCGCGCAAGCGGCGCCAGCAGATCCAGATCGCGCTCGATCAGCGCGTTCTTCGTCACGATCGTCAGCGGATGGCGGTGCTCGGCAAGCACTTCGATGACCTGGCGCGTGATGCGATAGCGCCGCTCGATCGGCTGGTACGGATCGGTGTTCGCGCCGAGATTGATCGGGCTGACGCGGTAGCCCGGCTTGGCCAGTTCCGCGCGCAGCAGTTCGACGGCATTGGTCTTGGCGAACAGTTTCGTCTCGAAGTCGAGCCCGGCCGACAGGTTCAGATAGCCGTGCGAGGGGCGCGCGTAACAATAGATGCAGCCGTGTTCGCAACCGCGATACGGATTGATGCTCTGTTCGAACGGAATGTCCGGCGAATCGTTGCGGCTGATGATCGAGCGCGCACGTTCCTCGGTGACCATTGTCGGCGGCCTGCCCGGTTCTTCGCCGGGCAGGAGCCCGCCTTCGCGCTCCCAGCCATCGTCGACCGCGACCTGCGTACGCGTCTCGAAGCGGCCTTCGGGATTCGAGGCCGCGCCGCGTCCCTTGATCTTGCGCGTGCGATCAAGGCTGTCGATGGAGGTGGAAATATTCTTCATGGCGCTACCGTCGCCGCCATTATGCGCCCGCGAATCTCAGCAGGCGCGACAAGACACTACGACCACGTGGTCATCCCCGCGAACGCGGGGACCCATACTGCCGCGTTTGATCGACGAGACGGCGCCAAACGAAATCGGACGCACTTACAGAAAGTCCGGCCAGGGACGGCCGGCTCTTGACTCTCGCGGTCATGCACGATCGCACAAACTAATGTGCGGCGTAGACTTTCATGACATCGCTGCGCAGCGCCGACTGGCTCGCGCCGCGGCTGTAGAACATGTGTCCGCCAGGATATTCCTTGACCTGCACGCGGTTCGGATCGCCCATGACCGGCATCTGGTCGACGATCAGTTTCGATGCCATGAACGGGCAGGACAGGTCGTCCCAGCCGTGCACGATGAGCACCTGCATCTTCGGATCGATCGCGATCGACTGGCGCAGCTCGGTGACCGAGCCCTTGTTCATCTCGTCCTTGTCGCCCCACAGCCGGTTCACTTCGTAGCTCAGCGCGTTGTAGCGGCCATCGTATTTCCAGCCGACCGTGCGCGTGATGAAATCGACGATCGCCGTCGTCGTCGGCGCGATGATCGAATCGAGCAGCGGATCGTTCGTGCGCTGCTGCGGCGCGAACGGGAACGGATCCCATTGCGTGACATTGGAATCGTATCGGCTGCCGAGCTTGCCTTCGGCGCGATAGACCTCGCGCAGATAGGCCTGTGTTTCCAGACGGCCGCCGGAGCGGCGCACGAAAGTCGGATCGAGGCCGGAGAGCTCGGTCACGCGCTTGACGATGCGGTCGAGCGCGTGCGGGTCGGAACGGCCCTTGAGCAGGTCGACGACGTAGTCGCCGCGCGTGTAGGCGACGACTTCGTTCATGGCTGCTTCGGTCAGCTTGCCCTGGCGTTCCAGATTCGCTGCGGAAATGCTTGGCAGCGTCATCATCCACGGCAGCGGCGACAGGTCGCCGCCGTCGTTGGCTGAAGGCTCCAGATACGGCGACACCAGCACGACGCCGTTCATGGCGACGCCGAGGCGCGTCTGCAGGAAGTGCGTGATGCGCGGACCGCGGAAACCGCCGTAGCTTTCGCCGACCAGGTACTTGCGCGTGTTGAGCCGGTTGTTCTTGACCAGCCAGTCATAGATGATGCGCGACAGGTACTCGATGTCGGCGCCGGTGGCGTAGAACTTCTTTTTCGCTTCGTCCTCGGCCACACGCGCGCGCGAAAAACCGGTACCGACCGGATCGATGAAGACCATGTCGGTGAAGTCGAGCCAGGTGCCTGGATTGTCGAGCAGCGTCGCCGGATCCGACGGGCTGTTGCCCTCGGCGCCGAACTGCACCCGCTTGGGCCCGATCGCGCCGAGGTTCAGGTACACCGACGCCGCGCCAGGTCCGCCGTTCAACGCGAACGTCACCGGCCGGTTTGCGCCGGGCACCGTGTAGGCGATGAACATGACATCGGCAATCGTCTTGCCCTTCTCGTCGAGCACCGGCAGCGAGCCGACGGTCGCGTCATAGGCGATTGCCTTGCCGTCGACCTGCGTCGTCAGGTGCGCACTCTTGTCGGCCGGGAATGGCGGCAGCTTGAGGTCTTCACCTTTGCCGCCGTCTTCCTTGGCAGGCGGTTTTGCCGCGTCGTCCGCGGCAAACGTGAGTGCCGGCGCCATCGTACAGATCAGCAAACCGGCAAGAACCTTCGAAGCAAGGCGAAAACGCATGGGCTGGAGTTCCTTTTAGAGGAGCGAAAATGAAGTGCGCAGCATAGCGCGCGTGCGCATCGCACTTATGTGCCGGAAGGCGGAATTTGCACCGTTGCGCGGCACCGTGCTGCACCTAAGGCGGCTTTTCGGCAGGCGCCGCGCCGTGTTCGCGGACGCGTCGCCACAACCCGCGCAGGAAGCGGAACAGTTTCGGCAGCAGCCAGGCGACGAGGCCAAGGAAGGCGGCCAGCAGAATCAGGAAAATCAGCGGGTGCTGGAACATGAGCCACAGGCCGCCGAGCAGCAAGCCGTCCTCGCCGAAACTCGCGGTCCAGTTGCTCAGCGGCTCCGGCGAAGTGTTGATCGCCGCGCGTGTGCCGGCCTTGGCCAGATGCGTGCCGCTGGTGATCGCACCGCCGAGGATTGCCGCAGCCAGTTGCAGCGCCGGCGCCGCATCGCCCATCGCACCCCACGCCAGCAACGCGCCGGCCGGGATGCGGATGAACGTGTGCACCGTGTCCCAGGCCGTGTCGAAGCCGGGCACCTTGTCGACGAGAAATTCGGCAAGCAGCATGACCCCGGAGGCGCCGAGGACGAACGTGTGCTGCAGCAATAGCAGATGTTCGGGCAGTTCCACGTAACCAAGGCGGCCGAGCAGGCCGACGATGAAGATTGCCGCATACAGCCGAATGCCGCTGGCCCAGGCCAAGCCGCTGGCAAGCGCCAGTTGCTGCAACATCTCCATCGACGTTTACCCGCCGCGATGCTTCAAGGCCCGCATCTTACCGAAGCGGCGATGAGGTATGCGACGCGGCGAGACCTGCGCCCTCGCATGGCCCGCGCCGATATGGCAGCATCATGCGCGGCCGTAGAGGACTGCCCATGCACTGGATCTTGTTGTTGATCTCCGCCGCCGGCTTTGCGGGCGCTTTTTTTGCCCCTTCACAGGGAATCATCGTCGTCGGCATGTTGATCGGATTTTGCTTTCTGTTCGGCGGCTTCTTCGCCATGATCGCCGCACGCATAGCCGAGCGCTCGCGGCCGGACGCGGCGCTGCTGACCGACGCCGACGTCAACGCGTTGCGCAAGAGCGTGCGCGAGGCACGCGCCGTACGGGAAGCGGCGAAGAAACCCTAGCGCAGTTCGTCGACTGGCGCGCGTTGAAAAAAATGGGCCGACGGCTTTCGCCACCGGCCCATCGAAGAGAGAAGCGGTCCGTGGGCTACTTCGTAATATCCACGCCCTTGGTTTCACGCAGGAACAGCGTGCCGATCACCAGCGTCATCAGCGAGATGATGACCGTATACCAAAGCCCGTAGTAGATGTCGCCGCTGAAAGCAACCAGCGCAAACGATATCGACGGCAGGAACCCGCCAAACCAGCCGTTGCCGATGTGGTACGGCAGACTCAGTGACGAGTAGCGGATGCGCGTCGGGAACAGCTCGACCAGCCACGCGGCGATCGGTCCGTACACCATCGTTACATAGATGACCAGAATCGTGAGCAGCAACAGCAGCATCGGAAAGTTCACCGCGGCGGGGTCCGCCTTGGCCGGATAGCCTGCCGCTTTCACGGCGTCGCTCAGTTGCTTGTTGAAGTCGGCCGCTTTGGCCTTGAATGCGTCCGCATCGAGGGTTGCACCCTCGAACGACTCAATCGTGCCGCTGCCAACCTGCACCGATGCGACAGTTCCGGTCGGCGCCTCCTTGTTCGTGTAGGGCACGCCCGCCTTAGTCAATGCACTCTTGACGATGTCGCACGAATCCTTGAACACGCGTTTGCCGACCGGGTCGAACTGGAAACTGCAGGTGTTCGGATCGGCGGTGACGACAACCGGATTGGACTGGGTCGCGGCCTCGATTGCCGGATTGCCGTAATGGGTGAGCGCCTTGAAGATCGGAAAGTAAGTCAAGGCTGCGAGCAGGCAGCCGGCCATGATGATCGGTTTGCGACCGATCCTGTCGGACAGTGCACCGAAGATCACGAAGAATGGCGTACCGATCAGCAGCGCCAGCGCAATCAGGTAGGTGACCGTGATGCTGTCGATCTTCAGCGTCGTTCCAAGGAAGAACAGCGAGTAGAACTGGCCGCCGTACCAGACGACCGCTTCGCCGGCAGTTGCACCAAACAGCGCGAGTAAGACGATCTTGAGATTGGGCCAGCGCATGAAGGACTCAGTCAGTGGCGCCTTGGAGCCGCGCCCTTCCGCCTTCATCTGCTGGAACATCGGCGATTCCTGCAGTTGCAAGCGGATGTAGACCGAGATCAGCAGCAGGAAGAACGACAGCCAGAACGGCACGCGCCAGCCCCACGCGGCGAATCCCTCGGCACCGATCCACTGCTTGCACAACAAGATGACGATCAGCGAGACGAACAGGCCGAAGGTCGCGGTGATCTGAATGAAGCTCGTATAGAAGCCGCGCTTGTTCGGCGGTGCGTGTTCGGCGACGTAGGTCGCCGCGCCGCCGTATTCGCCACCGAGCGCCAGGCCCTGCAACAGCCGGAGGATGATCAGTATCACCGGCGCCGCCATGCCTATCGAAGCGTAGGTCGGGATCAGGCCGACCAGGAATGTCGACGAGCCCATGATGATGATCGTGATCAGGAAGGTGTACTTGCGTCCGATCAGGTCGCCCAGGCGCCCGAACAGCAACGCGCCAAACGGACGCACGAAGAATCCCGCGGCGAAGGCCAGCAACGCCATAATCAGGCCGCTGGTCGGATTGAGCGCCGAGAAGAAATTGGCAGCGATGTTCGCTGCCAGCGATCCGTACAGGTAGAAGTCGTACCATTCGAACATCGTGCCGATGCTCGATGCCGCAATAACCCGCACGTGCCCCTTGCCGAGCCCCCCGCCCTGCATTGTCGCTGATGCTGTCGCCATGATATTCCCCTCAAAAAATTCCAGTACTTGAAAACCGGACCGACTGCAGTCCCGCCTGACTGCGCGCCGGCGCGCTTGCCTTGACGCGTGCCGCGCAGTGATGTCGCGCCGCGACCCACGACGCTGACAGCACCTTACCCCGCAACAGGCACGCTGGTGTGACAGCCTGCGCCGTGGCCGGCGATGCGGCCATACGGCTTTGGTCGAAGGCTTGCGAAAGATCGACTAAAGTCGTATTTGATGCACTGCGCCAACCGCTACTGTGATTGATCGCGGTCCTGGGGGCCGCGAACAAGGAGGCTTCCATGTCCAAGCTGCATGCCGTTCCTGCCGAATTCGCCGCGCGCTCGCGGATCAGGGCGGACGACTACGAGAAGCTCTACGCCGAATCGGTGCGCGATGCGGAAGGTTTCTGGGGACGCATCGGCCGGCGCCTGGACTGGATCAAGCCGTACACGAAGATCAAGGATGTTTCCTTCGCCGCAGACGACCTGCACATCCGCTGGTTTCACGACGGACAGTTGAATCTATCGGCGAATTGCCTCGATCGCCACCTCGCCACGCGCGGCGACAAGACCGCGATCCTGTGGGAGGGGGATGATCCGGCCGAGTCGCGCGCGATCAGCTATCGCGAGCTGCACGAGCAGGTCTGCCGCGCCGCGAATCTGCTGAAGAATCTGGGCGTGAAGAAAGGCGATCGCATCACGATCTATCTGCCGATGATTCCCGAAGCGGCGGTCGCAATGCTCGCCTGCGCGCGCATCGGCGCCATTCACTCGGTCGTGTTCGGCGGATTCTCGCCGGACTCGCTCGCCGGTCGCATCGCCGACTGTGCCTCGAAACTCGTGATCACCGCCGACGAAGGTCTGCGCGGCGGCAAGAAAATCGGCCTCAAGGTCAATGTCGACGAAGCGCTGACCCGGCCGGGCACGACCAGTGTCGAAACCGTGCTCGTGGTCAAGCGCACCGGCACGCCGGTCAACATGCAGGCGCCGCGCGACCGCTGGTGGGATGCGCTGATGGCCACGCAAAGCAGCGACTGCGCGCCCGACGCGATCGGCGCCGAGGATCCACTTTTCATTTTGTATACATCGGGCTCCACCGGCAAGCCCAAGGGCGTGCTGCATACGACCGGGGGCTACGGCGTGTTCGCCAGCTTCACGCACGAATGCGTATTCGACTTGCGCGACGACGACATCTACTGGTGCACGGCCGACGTCGGCTGGGTCACCGGACACAGCTACATCGTGTATGGCCCGCTCGCCAACGGCGCCACGTCGCTGATGTTCGAGGGCGTGCCGAATCATCCGGATTCCGGACGCTTCTGGCAGGTGATCGACAAGCACAAGGTTACTTTGTTCTACACCGCGCCGACCGCGATCCGCGCGTTGATGCGCGAAGGCGAAGGCCCGGTCAAGAAGTGGAAGCGCTCGAGCCTGCGTCTGCTCGGCAGCGTCGGCGAGCCGATCAATCCGGAAGCGTGGGAGTGGTATTGGCGTGTCGTCGGCGACGGGCGTTGCCCGATCGTCGACACCTGGTGGCAGACCGAGACCGGCGGCATTCTGATTACACCGCTTCCGGGCGCGATCGACCAGAAGCCCGGCTCGGCAACCAAGCCGTTCTTCGGTGTGAAACCGGCGATCGTCGATGCAACCGGTACCGTGCTCGAAGGCGAGGCCGAAGGCAATCTGGTTCTCACCGATTCGTGGCCGGGCCAGATGCGCACCGTCTACGGCGATCACCAGCGTTTTGTCGACACGTATTTCAAGACCTATCCGGGAACCTATTTCACTGGCGACGGTGCACGCCGCGATGCCGACGGTTATTACTGGATCACCGGCCGCGTCGATGACGTGATCAACGTCTCCGGACACCGCCTCGGCACCGCCGAAGTCGAAAGCGCACTGGTCGCGCACGCGAAAGTCGCGGAAGCCGCGGTGGTCGGCTGTCCGCACGACATCAAGGGCCAGGGCATTTATGCCTATGTGACGCTCAAGTCCGGCGAGCAGCCGAGCGACGCCTTGCGCAAGGAACTGATCGCCTGGGTGCGCAAGGAGATCGGTCCGATCGCGACGCCGGACTACCTGCAATGGGCGCCGGGCCTGCCGAAGACGCGCTCCGGCAAGATCATGCGCCGCATCCTGCGCAAGATCGCCGAGAACGCGCCGGACCAGCTCGGCGACATTTCGACGCTGGCCGATCCATCGGTCGTGCAAAACCTTGTCAACGAGCGGTTGGTGCGATGAGAGGGAGGGCTGAGGGCAAAGGGCTGAGGGCTGGACGTCAACAGCGTGCTGCCTCGCTCTGCTCGTCGGCCCTCAGCCCTCAGCCCTCAGCCCTGCTCCAAAAGTCATGCGCGAAATCCTGATCGCCGACGATCATCCGCTGTTCCGCGACGCGCTCAAGCGTGCGCTGGCGCAGGCGGTGCCGGAGGCCACGCTGTTCGAGGCGGACAGCGTGCCGGCGCTGCAGGCGCTCGTCGAGGCGCACGCCGATGCCGAGCTGCTGCTGCTCGATCTGCACATGCCCGGTGCGAGCGGATTCTCCACGCTCGCCTATCTGCGCGGCCAGCACCCCGGCCTGCCCGTTGTCGTCGTATCGGCACAGGAAGAACCGGCCGTGATCCGACGGGCAATCGCCCACGGCGCGTCCGGCTATATCCCGAAATCGGCGTCGGTCGACACGATCGTCACGGCGGTACGACGCATTCTCGATGGCGACGTCTGGCTGCCGCCGCACCTGCTTTCGGCGAGCGGTGCGCTCGATGCGGACGAAGCCAGCGCTGCGGCGCGCGTCGCCGAATTGACGCCACAGCAATTCCGCGTACTCGGCATGATCGCGGCGGGCCTGCTGAACAAGCAGATTGCCTTCGAGCTCAGCGTGTCGGAAGCAACCATCAAGGCGCACATGACGGCGATCATGCGCAAGTTGCACGTCTCCAACCGCACCCAGGTCGCTCTCTACGCCAATCATCTGGCGCTCGAGCAGGCTGCGGCATTGCCGGGTGCGCAGGAATCCTCCGCCTAGGAGGAAGTCACGCCGCGGGTTGCGCCTGCGCGCTGTTGCTGCGTCCGAGTTGCGCGATCAGCGCGCGCAGCGCGGCCGGCTTGACCGGCTTGCGCAGCAGCGCATAGCCCAGATCGCGCGCGCGCGTCTTCAACTCGATGCTGGCATCCGCGGTGATCAAGGCGCCGGGCGGCGGCGGCGTGCAGATCTCGCGCAAGTGGTCCAGCGCGGCCAGGCCGTCGAGTTCGTCGTCAAGATGATAGTCGGCAAGAATCAGGTCGGGACGCCGCCGGCGCGCGACCTGCTCGGCTTCCTCGATGTTGCGTGAAATGTCGCAGCTCAGACCCCAGCGCGTGAGCAGCGCAAGCATGCCGTCGAGGATCGACGGATCGTTGTCCAGACACAGGATATGCAAAGCGCTCGGCAAACCGATCGGTGCGGTCCGCCGCAGTGCGCGCGCCGACGCGCCGGCCGTGGCTTCCGCCGCACGCGGCACGCGAATCGAGAAGCGGCTGCCGTGCCCGGGATGCGATTCGGCGCCGAGCTCGTGGTTGAGAATGCCGGCGATGCGCTCGCAGATCGCCAGTCCGAGGCCGAGGCCTTTCTCACCCCACGGCGAGGGCTGCTCGAGGCGGCGGAACTCGTCGAAGATCATGCGCAGGTTTTCGTGCGCGATGCCGGGTCCGGTATCCCAGACCTCGATGCTGGCGTGGCCGCCGCGGCGGCGCACGCCGAGCAGCACGCGCCCTCGGCGCGTGTAGCGCAACGCATTCGACAGGAAATTCTGCACGATGCGCCGCAGCAGGTGCTGGTCGCTGCGCACGTACAGCCTGGTCGGCACCACGTGCAACTGCAGGCCGCGCGTCTGCGCGAGCACCGAGAACTGGTGGCGCATCGATTCGAACAAATCGTTCAAGGGGAAGCTGGTGATTTCCGGCCGATAGCGTCCGGCATCGAGCCGGGAAGCTTCGAGCAACGCTTCCAGCAGATCTTCGGCAGCCTTGAACGACGCATCGATGCGCTCGGCGAGCTGCGCCGATTCGTTGTCGAGGCGCGGCTGATGGCGCAACGCCGAAGTGAACAGGCGCGCGGCATTGAGCGGCTGCAACAGGTCGTGCGACGCCGCGGCGAGAAAGCGCGTCTTGCTCGCGTTCGCCGCTTCGGCCTGACGTTTGGCCTGTTCCTGCGAGACGAGCGCCTCGCGCAATTCGCTGGTGCGCTGGGCGACGCGCTGCTCGAGCGTCTCGTTCGCATCGCGCAGCGCGCGCTCGGCGTGCTTGTAATCGGTGATGTCGCTGAACGTAGTCAGATAGCCGCCGCCAGGCAGCGGCTCGCCACGTGTTTCGATGACGCGCCCATCGGGCCGCTCGCGCACGAAGACATGCGGCGTGCCCTGGCGCAGAAAGTCGAGGCGGCGGCGGATCTGCTGCTCGACGTCGCCCGGTCCGAGCAGGCCGACCTGTGCATTCTGGCGGATCAGGTCGGCAACGGGCCGGCCGACGTAGACGAAACCTTCCGGGTAGTCGAACAGATCCGAATAGCGGCGATTCCAGGCGACGATGCACAGGTCGCTGTCGACGACGCTGATGCCCTGGGTCATGTTCTGGAACGTCACGCCGATCAGTTCGCGGCTGAAGCGCAGCTCCTGCGAGGTTTCATCGAGCAAAGTCGCTGCCTCGGAAAGGTCCAGGCCGGTGCCGCGCAAGGCGCTCGTCAGGATGCGGCGCGCGGATGCGGCGCCGATGGCGCCGGCCATCAGGCGTTCGGTGAACTGCAGCAACGGACGGTCCGCCGCGGCGTGCGCGTTCAAGGTCTGGCCGGTCGTCAGCGCGTAGTCGGCGAACGCGCGCTGCGCCGCGGCCTCGCCGACGATGCGCTCGCCCAGCGCGCGCAGGTCGGCCACAGGAACGCGGCCGCGCCACTCGCCAACGGCGCTGCGCTCGGCGTCGAGATTGAGGAACGCCGCCGCGCGCAGGCGCTCGTCGACGCCGGGCCGGAAGCGCCACGAGAGCAGGATCAGGCAGCCGACGTTGGCGAACAGTGACCAGAACGTGCCGTGGCTGATCGCGTCCCAGCCGTCCATGTGGAACAGCGCGCGCGGTCGCAGGACGGCGATTCCGAATGGCCCGCTCTGAACCCAATCCGCAGCAAGCCAGCCGTTCTCCGCGAGGCCCGGCAACAGCAGCGTGTAGACCCACATGAAAAATCCGGCGATCAGGCCAGCGCTGACGCCGATGCGGCTGGCGCCGCGCCAGTACAGGCCGCTGATGATCGCCGGCGCGAACTGCGCGAGCGCCACGAACGCGAGCAGGCCGATCGAGGCGAGTTGCACGTTCAAGGCCGTCGCACGGTAGTACGCGTAGGCCAGCGCGGCGAGGACGACGATGGCGATGCGGCGCACCATCAACACCGTGGCCGACAGGTCGCGTTGCTCCAGGCCCAGGCGGCGGATGCGCAACAACGCCGGCACGACGAGGTCGTTGCTGATCATCGTCGACAAGGCGACCGACTCGACGATGACCATGCCGGTCGCGGCGGAGAAGCCGCCAATGTAGGCGAACAACGCGAGCAGGTCGTGGCCGCCGGCCAGCGGCAGCCAGAGCACGTAGCCGTCCGGATCGATGCCGCGCGCGGCCGCGACCGGCGCGCCGGCGGCGACGATCGGCAGCACGAACACGCAGATCAGCAGCAGGTACAACGGAAACAGCCGGCGCGCGTGCGCCACGTCGCCGGGGTCCTCGCATTCGATCACGCCGACCTGGAACTGGCGCGGCAGACAGAAGATCGCGACGAAGGCGAGCAGGCACTGCGAGACGAAACCCGACGGCAGTCCGCGCGCGGCGAACTCGCGGACCGGCAGCGCGAACGCGGCGCCGATGCCGCTGACGTGCATCGCGTAGAGGCCGATGACGACGAAGGCGACGAGCTTGATCAGCGACTCGGCGGCGATCGCCAGCATCATGCCGTGATGGTGTTCGGTCGCGTCGATGCGGCGCGTGCCGAACAGGATCGCGAAAATCGCCAGCAGCGCCGCGATGTACAGCGCGCTGTCGTGCAGCAAAGGCGTGTGCTGGACCGATTCGCCGCCGAGGATGTTGATGCTCATGGCGACGGCCTTGAACTGCAGCGCCAGGTACGGCACGGCCGCCGTCACGGCGATGACCGTGACCAGCGCCGCCAGTCCGTGCGACTTGCCGAAGCGCGAGGCGATGAAGTCGGCGATCGAGGTGATGTTGCGCTGCTTGGCAACGATGGTCAGGCGCTGGAACATGCCGCTGCCGAATACGAACAGCAGGATCGGCCCGAGGTAGATCGGCAGGTAGGACAAGCTCGATCCGGCAGAGCTGCCGACCGCGCCATAAAAAGTCCACGACGAGCAATACACCGCGAGCGCAAGGCTGTAGACCAGCGGCCGCAACCAGGCGCGGCTCGGATACAGCGGCCGGCGATCGCCGTAGTAGGCCAGCGCGAACAGACCTGCCACGTAGCCAAGCGACACCAGCAACAGCACCCACCCTGCGATCACCGTGCGCGTCCCTCTTGACTGGAAGAATCCTTCGCGCCGCCCGATTCTTCGTCATGGCGGTCGGCAACGAAGCGTTTGCAGCGCGACATTAGCCACTTGACCGGCGCTGCGCCAGAGCCAAGCATGCGGCCATGCACATCCTGGCTGCCGATGATTTCGTTCCCGCCCGTTACCCGGTTCCGCTGGCAGCCGATGAAATTCAGCTGTGGTTCGTTCCCTCGAGCACCAAGCGCGGCGCGCACGCGGAGGAACCCTGGTTGCGCCCGTTGCTGGCCGCTTACGTCGGCTGTCGCACCGACGAACTGACGCTGGTCCATGGCGAACATGGCAAGCCCGGCCTGGCAGGACCGGCAACACTCGAATTCAATCTGTCGCACACGCGCGGCGGTGTACTGGTCGGCATCAGTCGCGAGCAGGCCTTGGGTGTCGATATCGAGACGCAGCATCGGTCCCGCCCGGTCGTCGAGCTGGCAGGCCGCTACTTCGCCGAGGCCGAAGCCGCAGCGCTGTCGCGCGTCGCCGCGCCGCATCGACAGGTCGCGTTCCTGCGCCTGTGGAGCTGCAAGGAGGCGGTCGTCAAGGCACTCGGTCGCGGCATCGGCTTCGGTCTGGCACGCGTGGCCTTCGCGCTGGACGCTGGCGGGGAGCCGATGCATCTGAACGTGATCGATGCCTCGGCAGGATCGATCGCCGAATGGCAGATTGTCGGCTTGGCGCCGACGACGGAACACGTCGGTGCGCTGGCCTGGCGCGGGCCGATCCGTCCGCTGCGGGCGTTCGCCATGCAACCGCTCGATATGCCGGTGCACGCGTCCGGCTGATCGTAAGTTGCCGGTGTCGCCCAATCCGGTTAAGTTTCATCATCTGCGCTTCGAACCTTTCGCATGTGGAAGCTGCTGCGTAACCTGGTCATCATTGCGGTACTGCTGGTCGCGGTGCTCAAGCTCGTGCTTTGGTACGAGACGCAGCAGGGTGCAGCGCGGCTGGTCGCGCGGCTGGCGCCGTACGCGCAGGTTCAGATCGGCAGCGTGAGTTCCAGCCTGGACGGCAGCGTCGAGTTGTCTGGCGTCAACGTGACGATCGGCAAGGGCGCCGCGCGCGAGAGCTGGCGCGCAACGCAGGTTTCGCTGACGACTCCCGGAGCGCTGTGGCTGCTGCGGCGACTCCTGTTCGGCGACGAGAGCCTGCCGGAGCAGCTTGGCGTCACGCTCAAAGGCCTGCTGGCGCCTGCCGCAGTGCTCGGTGTTGGCGCGGACGCCGCGTGGCTGAGCCCCTTGAGCCTGGTGCCATTCGAAACGTTGGGCTGCGGCGTGGTCTCACGTTTCAGCGTCGCCGACTACCAGCGCATGGGGCTCAATCCCGGCGCCCAGCAGCAGCATCTGGAATACCGCTACGATGCGACCGGTCACGCGCTGACTTTTGCCGCGGAGTTTGCTTCGCCACCGTTTTCTACGGTCAGCGTGCGCGGCGAACTGCAGAAATTCGATCCGCATGGCCTTGCTTCCGGCGCCTGGCAGCAACTTCATGTCAGCGAAGTCTCCGTCGGCTATCTCGACGGCGGCTACCTGGTCAAACGCAATCGCTTCTGCGCGCAGCAAGCCGGAATTTCGCCGGCGCAGTTCGTCGACCAGCACCTTTCTGCCGTTGCCTCTTTTCTCTCGGATCGCGGCGTGCAGCCTGGCGCGCAGGTCGAAGCGATCTACCGCAGCCTGGTAACCGAAGGCGGTCGCGTCAGCGTGCTGAGCCTTCCGCCGGCGGCGTCTTCGATCGGCCAGCTACTCGGGGAGACGGCGGATGTGATGACGCGCCAATTGAATCTCACCGCGCGCCGCAATGACACGCCGCCGGTGATGGTAAGGCTCGCGTTCCACCCGGTGAGCGACGTACCCGGTGCAGCGACGGCTGCGGAGACACCTGCAACCGGTGCCGGCGAAACAGGCAAGCCGACGACCGCGCCTGTCGTTCCAGCCGCAGCAACGCCACCAGCGAAAGTCACGACGACAACGGCTGCGGTGACTGCCGCCACGCCACCGAAAGCTGTGCCGACAACGGCCGCGACGACTGCCGCCGCGCCGCCGAAACCGGCGCCATCGCCAACACCGACGACGGCCAAACCTGCTATTCCGCCATCTGCGGCTCCCGTCGCCGTCGCAAAGCCGCAGACTTCGGTGCCGGTGCCGGTGCCGGCGCGTCCTGCTGGCGCGGTGGCGGTATCACCGGTTGCCAAAACACCGCCGCCGGCTCCGGCAATACCCGATGCGGCGACTGGATCCAAGAGCCAGGCCACCGACGCGGCAGGTGCACAGGCGAGTGGACCACCGCCCGATGCGGGATCAACCCTGGCGTTGGTCTGGAAGCCCGGAGAGGAGGTACGGCTGCAAGCCCCTCCGCCGGCGCCGCACGACTACGACGTGATCGAATTCTCGGCGCTGAGCGGTTACTCCGGGCGCTTCGTCCGCTTGCTCACGACCACCGGCAAGAAGGTCGAGGGCCGCATCATCGGCGTCGACAGCACTTCAGTCAGCTTGCGAATCCAGAAGGCAGGCGGAACCGCTGAACTGCAGATCCCGCGCACCGTGATTTTCGAGATCCGACTGCCGCACCGGCGCGACGCTGAGAGCAACGGCTGACGTCGCGCTGCGACGGGTGAGCCTGCTGAGTCGTCAGTATGACAATGGAAAACACCAGCGATCCGGCGGGCGGATTCGCACAACGCGTGGATGCAATGACCCTGGCGCGGGCGCAAGCCGGCGATATGCAGGCTTTCGCGACGCTGTATTCGAGCTTCGGCAAGCCGTGTTTCAACCTGGCGTTGCGCATACTCGGCAATCGTGCGCAGGCGGAGGATCTCGTGCAGGAGGTATTTTTGAAGATGTTCGGCGCAATCCGCAGTTACCGGGGCGATGCCCCGTTCGGCAGCTGGCTCAAGCGCATGGCCGTGAATGCCACCATCGACCAGCTGCGCGGCCAGCGCCATGATGCCGACGTCGACGCCGAAGCGATCTTTGCGCAGCAGCCCGCACTCGATTCGAGCGGCCCGGCGGCAACGCTGGATGCATGGGCGCTGCTGCAGCGGCTGCCCGCGCGAGCGCGCGCCGTGCTCGTGCTGCATGAGTTCGAGGGCTACACGCACACCGAGCTCGCTGAATTGTTCGGCCAGAGCGAGAGTTATTCGAAGTCGATCCTCGCGCGGGCGCTCAAGCGTCTGAACGAGTTGGTCGTCAGAACCGCGGAACCGGAAACATGTCCGACCCGATCATGACCTTTCACCAGTTCGCCCGGCGCATGCGCCTGGACGAGTTGCCGGTGCTCGAGCCGTCTGCCGACCTGTGGCAGAAGATCGCCGGCGCACAGCAGCAGCGCAGACGCCGCGCACATTTGCGCGGGATAGTGCTGTGGTGCGGCAGCAGCGTCGTCGTGCTTGCCGCCTTGATCGTCGGCGCGGACGGCTGGTTCGCGCGAACACAGGCCGGCGTGGATGTCGACTGGCAGGCGCGCGCGCAGGCATTGGAGCTGCAGTTGCGCGCCCTGAACACCGGCGCATCGGCGCGAGCGGGCAATGCGATTGCCCTCGACGCACAGAACGAGCTCGCCCTGGTCGATGTCGCCCTGCAGAGCGCCTACGACGAGGGCGCCGAACAACAGCGTGTGAGTGCGCTGTGGAAGCGCCGCAGCGAACTGCTGAGTGCGCTGGTGAATGCGCGCCGGCAAAACATGGAAATCAGCAGGATCTGACCGATGACCTACAACAACATCCATCTCTGCGGCACGCGCACGAAGTTTTTCTGCGTCGTTGCCACGACCTTTTTTGCTGCGCCGGCGTTCGGCGGTGGTGAGAAGCCAGTCACCGCTGCGCCGGCGGCGGTCGCCACTACACCGGTGGGCGCAGCCGCGAGCGCATCGGCACATCCAGCCGCCGCCGGCGGTGAGACGGCGCAACGCATGCGCCAGGATATGCAATCCGTGCTGTCGCACATGGCCGAGACCGGCGCGCTCGGCCAGCATCCGGAGCACGTCTCGCTGCGCGTCGAAGAACCTGCGCGCCGCGTCACGAGCGTTGGCGCGCTGGTCGATTCGACCAGTGCGCAGAGCGCGCGCGACGGCCTGCATGTGCTGGGCGCGACGCCGGGCAGCACCGCCGACCGCCTCGGCCTGCATCCGGGCGACGTGATCGTTGCCGTCAACGGCACATCGCTGCGCGATCTGGGCGCCGATGATCGCGGCCGCGCGCTCGCGGCAACAACGATGCGCACGGTCGTCGAAGGTCTGCCGGATGACGCCACATTGAACGTCGATGTCGTGCGCGGCGGCAATGCGCTGACGTTGAATGCGCCGGTGCAGGCGGTCTATGTGCCGGCGATGCGCGTGGAGCTCGGTGACGCCGTCGACAGCGGCGGCGGCGGATCATCGGCAGCCGTCGTCACGCCGTCGCCCGGCGGAGGCGAGGGTTGCGGCCGCATCAGCGCTTTGGATCTTGCGCCGCGCGGTGAGCACCTGTATGCGGTGCGCATATTGCTGCTCGACGGCAGCACGCCGGGGCCAACGGGGTCGCCGTCGTTCCGCGTCGGCGCCGGCGAGCACCAGCTGCTGGTCGCCGAGAATATTCCGACCCAAGCCCTGGGCGTCGGCGCAATCGCCACGCTGCGGCGGCAGACGAGCAAGCCGCTGACCGTGACGGTGCCGCCGGGCAAGACCGTGCTGCTTGCCGCCAAGCTACATCTGGCCAACGGTTCCGACCTCTCGCATGGCACCTACTGGGATCCGGTAGCGTGGAAGGAGATCACTGAATCCTGCCCGTGAGCTTTCGCACACGGGAACTTGAGCGCATTGGTCGAAGTCTCAAAAATTACCCTCCTCCACAGGGACCATGCGCCACAGGGATGTGGCCTTCTTTTACACGGGCCGCGCGCGCCGCGTTATCCTGCGGCGCGTGAGCATGCGTAGTGAGCTTCGCGCGATCCGCGCGCCTGGATTTGTTGCGCTGATTCTTGCGCTGCTCGTCAGCGCGCCGGTAAACGCTGCGCAACCCAAGGCGTCGAAGAAGCCGGCACCGGCCGCTGCGGCAGCAGCAGCGCCCAAGTTGTCCGACAGCTATCGCCGTATCTTCGCCGCGGGTGCCGCGAACGGTGCGTACAACGGTCTCGCCGTCGGCATGATCCAGGGCAAGGAGCAGGAGACCTGGTTCTTCGGCAACAGCGCAAATGCCGCGCTTCCGGATGCCGACAGCGCGTTCGAAATCGGCGCGACGACCGATGTCTTCACCGGCATCCTGCTCGCGCAGGCGGCGATCGAGGGCAAAGTGCGTCTGAACGATCCCTTGCGCGGCCTGCTGCCGACGGATTTTCCTTGGGCCGATAGCACGCTGGCCGGCAGTGCAGTCGTCACCCTGGCCACCCAGCAGAGCGGTCTGCCAGGGCTACCGGCCAACCTGTTTCCCACGGACGCCGAGGATCCTTACGCCGGTTATCGCGAGACTGAGTTGCTCGCGTTCCTGGCCAACTACCGCAGGACGGCGCCGTCGCGCGGGAGCAGTGATTCGACCATCGGTTATTCGACTTTGAACGGCGGACTGCTCGGCATGCTCCTCGGCCGCGTTTACCGGGCCGATTTTCCGACCCTGCTGGCGAACAAGGTCCTGGTGCCCCTCGGAATGGCGCACAGCGGCTTTGACGATCCGCAAAATCTGCTGGCCGGGCACGCCTTCAGCCAGGACGCGCCACACTGGCACTATGGCGCGCTGGCCGGGGCGGCGGGTTTGCGTTCGACGTTGAACGATCTCATGGCCTTCGTCCGCATCAATTTGCAGCCGGAATCCTCGACGCTGCGCGGCGCCCTGTTGCTCGCGCGTCAGCCGCGCGCGCAAGGCCCGGCCGGTGGAGTCGGCCTCGGCTGGAACGTGCACGAGCTGCCCGGCAGCGATCAGCCCACCTGGCCGGTGGTCTGGCGGGCGAGCGAGACGGGTGGTTTTTCGACCTTCATCGGCTTCCGCACCGATCGTCAGCAAGGCCTCGTGCTGCTCGCCAACACGACAGCCGAGCTCGCACCGATCGGTCTGGGCTGGCTGTCGGATGAGCTGCCGCCGCCGACGCCTGCGCCAGCGTTCGTCGCAGACGCGGCTGCAGCTGCGCGCTATGCCGGTTTGTATCGCCTGGCCAACGGCGCGGATGTCACCGTGCGCAGCGCGGGAACCGCGCTCACCGCGCAGGTGCGCGGACAGCCGGTCTGGCGGCTGATGGCCGTGGCCGAAGATGTGTATGCAACGAACGGCGGCGCCGCCGTGATCACGTTCGTGCGCAACATCGATGAAATCAGCGGCCTGGTGCTGCGCGCGAATGGCGGATACGTATCGGCGCAGCGCCTGAGCGAGCGAGCACCGCGTTTGTCGCGCAACGCCATTGTGATCGACGCCAAGAAGCTGGCCGAATATGCGGGCGACTACGCCCTGGACGAGAACATTCTCGTGCGTGTCAGCACGACCGGAGACGGTCTTGCGGCGCAATACACGGGCACGGCATCGATTCCTATGCACGCAGTTGCACCGGATCGTTTCGCCGACGCCGAGGGCGCGAACGGACTGAACTTCACCCGCGATGAGAACAACCGGATCAACAGCCTGACTGTCGAACTCGGCGGCGGCGAGCGCAAGGCGCAACCGGTGCATTGGCGCACACCGTAGCTGCGGCATAATCTTGCTGCACGGCCTGCCGGCCTTCCTCAAGCTCTTGATGTCCCATGACCCAACTCAGCGTCAACGTCAACAAGATCGCCGTGTTGCGCAATTCGCGCGGCGGTAATCAGCCTGATGTCGGTGTTGCCGCGGCCGCGTGCCTCGCTGCGGGAGCCCACGGGATCACGGTGCACCCGCGCCCCGATCAGCGGCATATCCGCACGGCTGATGTATACGCGATCAAGCCGCTGATAGAAGGGCATGTGGAATTCAACATCGAGGGCAACGGGTTCGCGCCCGCACGCGGCGACTATCCCGGCCTGCTCGCGCTGGTCGGGAGCGCGCGGCCGACGCAGGTTACGCTCGTGCCCGATGGTGATGCGCAGCTCACTTCGGATCACGGTTTCGATCTGGCAGCCGACGCCGCGCGTCTGCGTCCGCTGATTGCCGCATTGAAGGACTACGGATGCCGCGTCAGCCTGTTCATGGATGCAGACGCGCCGGATATCGAGCGTGTCGCCGAGATTGGCGCAGACCGGGTGGAAATCTACACCGGGCCTTTCGCGCAGGCATTCGCAGACGGTGATTTCAGCCGCGAGCTCGAACTGTGCGCAAGTGCGGCCGAACGGGCCCGCGCCGCCGGCCTCGGCGTGAACGCCGGCCACGATCTGAGTCAGAAGAATCTGCGCGCGCTGAAGTCGGCTGTGCCGTTCCTGGCCGAGGTGTCGATCGGTCACGCGCTGATCGGTGAAGCGCTGTACGCGGGCCTCGACGCAACCGTGCGTGCGTACCTGCGCCTGCTGGCCTGAGCGCGAGCCGGCGTTTGCCTACTCGCGAGTGCCTGCAATGCCGATCTCGCGAACGCCGGCATTGCGCGCCGCAGCCAGCACATCGGTCACCTGCGCATAGCGCGTCCCGCTTTCCATATGGATCTCGAGCGCCGTTTCCTGCGTTCGCTGTGCCAACGCGCCGAGGTTCGCCGCCAGGCTGGCGCGATCGATCGCAACGCCGTTCCAGTAGAGCTCGCCGGTCCGCTTGATGGCGAGACGAATCGGTTCAGGCGGCCGCGGACAGTTCGCGCTGCATGGCGGCGCATTCAGCAACGGCAATCGCTGTGTCGTCAGGGGCACAGCGAGCATGAAAATGACGAGGAGCACCAGCATCACGTCAACGAGCGGCGTGACATTCATCTGTGCGGAAACACCCTGAAGCGGGTGGTGCAGCGTGAAGGCACTCATGACCGGCTCCTCGCCGATGGCAGGCCGGAGTGACGCTACGCCGGCGACGCGGCGCGCGCAAATCGGCCGGGAATTTTTCCCAAAAAAAACGCCGCGATTTCGCGGCGTTCTTCGTGCAGCGCTCGTGCGCTGTTACTGCAATCCGCGCGCAGGCAGAAATCCGATCTTGGTCATGCCGGCATTCTTGGCATCGGCCATGACGATCGCGACCTGCTGATACTTGGCCGACTTGTCGGCCTGGATCTGCAATTCCGGCTGCGGGTTCTTCTGTGCCGTCACGCGCAACTGCGCCTGCAACGCCTGCTCGGTGATCGGCTCGTCGTTCCAGTACAACTGCCCGGTCACACGCACACCCAACGTGATCGGTTCCGGGGGATTCTCCGGCGGCGGATTGAGCGTCGGTTGCGGCAGGTCGATCTTGATCTTGTGCGACAGCATCGGCACCGTGATCATGAAGATGATCAACAACACCAGCATCACGTCGACCAGCGGCGTGACGTTGATGTCGGCCATCGGTCCGCTGCCGCCGCCTGTACTGAATGCCATGACTTGCTACCTCATTCCTTAAATCTTGGGAGAGCCGCGCGTCGCGTGGCCACTCCTGCTACTTGTCGCCGCCCTGCGCCTGGGTGATGAAGCCGACCTTGACCATGCCGGCATTTTTTGCATCCGACATGACCGACGCGACGATCTGATACTCGGTGTCGCGATCGGCGCGGATCTGCAGTTCCGGCTGCGGCGTGCGCTGTGCCGCCACGCGCAGCTGCGCCTGCATGGCCGCCTCGGTGATCGGTTCATCGTTCCAGTACAGTTCGCCGTTGTCCTTGACCGACAACGTGATCGGCTGGTTGGCCACGTCTTCGGGTGGCTTGGCGAGCGCAGCTATCGGCAACTCGATCTTGATCTTGTGCTGGGCCAAGGGCGCCGTGATCATGAAAATGATCAGCAGAACCAACATCACGTCAACGAGCGGCGTGACGTTGATTTCCGCCATTACGCCGCCGCCGCTACCAGAACTGAACGCCATGGCTCTTTACTTCTTGGGCGGCATTGCCGGACGAGCCGGCATCGCTGAACCACCCGTCTCGACACGCGCGCCGGTGGCGAAAAAGTCGTGCAGGTCATGCGCGAATTCATCGAACTGGGCGTTGGTCACGCGATTGGCACGGACGAAGAAGTTGTAGGCGAGCACCGCGGGAATGGCGACGCCCAGACCGATGGCGGTCATGATCAGCGCTTCGCCGACCGGGCCGGCCACCGTCTCGATGCCGGCATTGCCCGATGCACCGATCGCGATCAGGGCGTGATAGATGCCCCACACGGTACCGAGCAGGCCGACGAACGGCGCCGTCGAACCCACGGTCGCGAGCACGGTAAGGCCGCCTTCGAGCCGGCCGCTTTCACGGGCGACACCCTGGCGCAACGCGCGATCGATGAACTCCGAACGGTTCAGTGCTTCGACGAGTCGGCTGCCTTCATGACGCTGATGGTGAGCGGCGGCGGAAGCGCAGTCGAGAGCGATCTTCGAGAATGGCTCCCATTTCGGCTGCTCTTCCATGAAGCGCACGGCTTCCTGGGTCGACGTCGTCTCCCAGAACGTGTGCCGCACCTTGCCGGTCCGCGAACGGATCGACACGACACGCCAGACGTTGATGACGATGTAGTACCACGACATCACCGACATGATCACGAGGACCACGAACACCACCATGCCGATTACGTCGAAATGGTGAATCAGGTGATCGAAGCCCATCTGCTGCAAAGCTGCGGCGTCGCCGTGGCTGCCAACGGGTGCGGTCATTGCCGCATCGGGCGTGCTGCCTGGTTGAGCGGTTGCTGGATCTTGTTGCATAACACTACCCTTTGTTTGAGTTCCTATAGTCTCACCGGACGAGGCAAATCACCACCTCTTCCCCGTTACAGATCAGTCAAGTTGAAATCCACCGGAATCAGGGCATAGCCCTCGTACGGCTGGCCGTCCCTTCTTCCGGGATTGAACATCCACGTTTTTGCTGCCGCGACCGCAGACTGATCGAGTTCGCGGTAGCCGCTGGATTTCTCCACCGTCACGTCCTTCGGCGATCCGTCGGTGCCGATCAACACCTTGAGGATGACCTTGCCGGTGTGATGTTCGCGCACCGCCTGCGGCGGATACTTCGGCGGCCGCATCTTGCGGTAGCTGATGTTCTCGCTCGGCGCGATGTCGACCGGCGGCGCGGGCGGAGCCGGCGGCGCGGGCGGCGGCGCCGGCGTCGACATCGGCGTCGCCTGTTCGGTGACGACCGGCGGCGGTGGCGCCGGCGGTGGCAGCGGCGGCGGCTTGATCTTCTCGACGATCTTCGGCGGCGGCTTCTTCGGCGGCTCCGGCGGCGGCGGTGGTGGTGGTGGTGGTGGTGGCGGCGGCTCGATGAATTCGACCGTGACGATATTGTCCTTGGCCTTCTCCTTCGCCTGCGGCGGCGACATCGGCGCCAGCAGCATCATGAAGGCGAATCCGTGCACGGCAAATGCCGCGGCCAAACCGAGTGTACGGCGCCAATTGAAGCGCTCTTCCAGATCTTGGTATGCGTCGAACGCCATCAGCTTGAACCAGTTACGAATCCGTGAATGCCCCACCGCACGCGGTGAATTCCGCACGTGCAGTCTTTCGAATCAAACCCGAAACGCGAAGCGTAGCAGACCAAATTACACTACCAGCCCACAGTCACACAAGAGTGTACTTCGTAGTACGTGTCTTGCGGGCGCCGCCGTCGCGCGCCGCTCCCTTCAGGAGCCTGTCGGTTTGGCCTGCTTGATCACCGGGCCCTTGCCGCCCTTCATGTTCTTCAACCGCGATTCGGCCATCTGCTTGGTGCTCGGGTAGGCCTTGGCCTTTTCCCATGCCGCTGTTGCACCGGCGCTGTTGTTGTTGTTGTTCTCGGCGTCACCGAGCAGGATGTAGGCTTCGCCGGGCTGCTTGAGGCCGCCCTTGGCGACGGCCTGGCGCAATGCCTCGACTGCTTCCTTGTTGCGATCGTTGTTCATGAGCAGACTGCCGCGCACGTAGTCGACATTGCCGTCCTTCGACAGAGGCGATGCCTTGCCGTAGCCCTCGATCGCATGCGCGTCGTCGCCGGCGAGCGCATACGAGTCGCCGAGCAATTTGTACATATCGTAGGACGGCTTGATGATGCCCTTGCTGAAACCCTCGTTGAGCACCGCGGCACCTTCCTTGGGCTTATCGGCCTGGTCGTAGAGCTGGGCCATCAGCTTGTAGTCGCTCTCGCTGTTCAGCAGACCCTTCTGCTTGGCGTTCGCGAGCAGGTCGATGGCCTTCTGGTCCTGCTTGCCCTTCAGATAGACCGTAGCGAGCTGCGTTATCAGCTTGGCGTCGTTCGGATTCTTGGCGAGCTGCCCCTCGAGCACCTTCGCGGCCTCATCGTACTGGTCGAGTTCGGCATAGGACGCCATCAGGATCTGGTACCAGGAGTCGCTCGGCTTGTCGCTCAGTGACAGCGCCTTCTTCATCGCGTCGACCGCCGGCTGGAACTTCTCGGTGCGGTAGTAGGCATTGCCTTGCAGCGCGTAGGCGTCGGCTCTCTGCGCACCGGTCACCTTGAACCATTCGTTGACCGTGTTGAGCGAATCCTCATACTTTTCCGACTGCAACTGGATGATCGCGACGTTGTAAAGCACCTGGAACTGCTGGCTGTTCGGCAGCGCATCGAGCGCATAGGCTTCCTTGAACTTCGCGATCGCCGTGGCATCGTCCTGCTTGCCGCTGGCCGCCTGGGCCTGGGCTTCCAGCGCCAGTGCATGGGCGTACTTGCTCGCCTTGGGATCGTCCATGACCTTCTGCAGGAGCGGTGCCGCCTCGTCTAACTGGTTGTTGTTGACGAGGTCGAGGGCCTTGTTGAGGTCCTTCTGGTTCGCCGACGACATATCGAGTTTCGGATCCTTGCGCGTCGCGTTCGGATACTCGTTGACCTTCTCTTCCTTCGCCGCCCACACATTGCCCGCTGCGAGCAGCAGGCTGAAGGTCGTGACGAGGATTGCCCGCATCGAAATTTGCATCGCAGTATTTCCTGGTGGATTTGATTCAATCAATGCGCGCTTCGAGCCACGCGCCGATTATTGGGACGGCGAGGTTAACCCCGGCTTGCCCGCAAGCTCAAGTTGCTACCGCACAATTGGCCGACAGCTCTGGTTCATACGTCGAGGTTGCTGACCCTCAGCGCGTTCTGCTCGATGAAGTTGCGTCGCGGATCGACGACGTCGCCCATGAGGGTCGAGAAGATCTGATCGGCCGCGACCGCGTCTTCGATGCTCACCTGCAGCAAACGGCGCGTTTCAGGATTCACCGTCGTCTCCCACAGCTGCTCCGGGTTCATTTCGCCCAGACCCTTGAAACGCTGGATCGTCCGCCCCTTCTTGGCCTCGTCGAGCAGCCAGCTGCGCACCTGCGCGAAGCCGGTAACCGCGCTCGAACTGGAGCCACGCCGAACTTCGGCACCGCTTTGGATCAAGCCGGCCAGTTGCTCGGCGACGTCGCGGATGGCCTTGAATTCCGGCCCGGCAAAAAAACTCGCCGGCAGGACTTGCGTGGTGCTGATGCCGTGCTGACGGCGCTCGACGATGAGTGCTGCGGCATGCTCGGCATCGGCCGCGCGCGCGCGCAGCACATAGGTCGGGCGGCCGAGGCCGGCGCGGTTCACGCGCGCACTGATGCTCTCTGCCCAGCGCGCGGCGGCTGTTGCATCGGCCCACAGTTCGGCGCCCGGCGGCGGCATGTCGAGCATCGCGGTCAGCACGACCGGGTCGCAGCGCTGGCTCTGGCGCTCGATCTGGTCGGTGGCCGCGTCGTAGTCGTGCAGCAGGCGCTCGAGTGCCAGCTCGCGCAGCGGCGGAGCGTCGGCGCTGTAGCGGAAGTCGGCACCCTCGACCGCGTTCGCGATCAAATAGGCGCTGAGCGCGGCTTCGTCCTTCAGGTACATCTCCTGCTTGCCCTGCTTGAGCTTGAATAGCGGCGGCAGGCCGATGTAGACGTAGCCGCGTTCGATCAGGATCGGCATCTGCCGGTAGAAGAACGTCAGCAGCAGTGTGCGGATGTGCGAGCCGTCGACGTCGGCGTCGGTCATGATGATGATGCGGTGATAGCGCAGCTTGTCGACGTTGAATTCGTCCGGGCCGATGCCGCAACCCAGTGCCGTGATCAGCGTGCCGACCTCGGCCGATGCCAGCATTTTATCAAAGCGCGCCTTTTCCACATTTAGAATTTTACCCTTGAGCGGCAGCACCGCCTGAGTCTTGCGGTTGCGACCCTGCTTGGCCGAGCCGCCCGCCGAGTCGCCCTCGACGATGAACAGTTCGGACAGCGCCGGATCCTTTTCCTGGCAATCCGCGAGCTTTCCCGGCAGGCCGGCAATGTCGAGCGCGCCCTTGCGCCGAGTCATCTCGCGTGCCTTGCGCGCCGCTTCGCGCGCGCGCGCCGCCTCGGCGACCTTCGCGGCGATGGCGCGCGCCTCCGTCGGGTTTTCGAGCAGGAACTCCTCGAGCTTCTGGCCGACGATCGACTCGACCACACCCTTGACCTCGGACGACACCAGTTTGTCCTTGGTCTGCGACGAGAATTTTGGATCCTGCACCTTGACCGAGAGCACGGCGATCAGGCCTTCGCGCATGTCCTCGCCGGTCAGCACAACTTTGGCCGACTTCAGCAGATTGCTCGCTTCGATGTAGTTGCCGAGCGTGCGCGTCAAAGCGGCGCGGAATCCGGCCAGGTGCGTGCCGCCGTCCTTCTGCGGGATGTTGTTCGTAAAGCAGAAAACGGCCTCCTGGTAGGCGTCCGTCCATTGCATCGCCAGTTCGACGCCGGTGCCTTCGTGTTGCGCGTTGAACGTTATAACCTTTTGATGTAATGGAGTTTTTAGTTGCGCCAGGTGCTCGACGAACGAGCGGATACCGCCTTCGTACTCGAACACGTCATGGCGTTCGTTGACTTCCTCGATCAGTTCGATCTTGACGCCCGAGTTGAGGAACGACAGTTCGCGCAGGCGCTTGGCCAGGATGTCGTAGTGGAACTCGGTCTGCGTGAACACCGTCGGGCTGGGATGGAAGCGCACCGTGGTGCCACGCAGTTCGGACGGCCCTACGCGACGCAGCGGGTACTGCGGTTCGCCCAAGTGATATTCCTGTTCGTATTCGCTGCCGTCACGGTAGATCGTGAGCTTGAGGTGATCGGACAGCGCGTTGACGACCGACACGCCGACGCCATGCAGGCCACCGGAAACCTTGTACGAGTTGTCGTCGAACTTGCCACCGGCGTGCAGCACGGTCATGACGACCTCGGCGGCGGATCGGCCCTCCTCGGGCTGCATGTCGACCGGTATGCCGCGGCCATTGTCGACGACGCTGACAGCCCCATCCGTGTGGATCGTCACCGTGACATGGTCGCAATAGCCGGCCAGCGCTTCGTCGATCGAGTTGTCGACGACTTCGAAGACCATGTGGTGCAGGCCAGTACCATCGTCGGTATCGCCGATGTACATGCCCGGGCGCTTGCGCACCGCTTCGAGCCCCTTGAGGACCTTGATGCGGCTGGCGTCGTAGGAGTTGGCTGATTGCTGCTGGTCGTCGGTCATTGCGTGAATTCGGGTTGCGAAAGTGCCTGTTGCGCCAAGATCGGCCGGCTGCCAAGGCGAATCAGCCATTATAGCAAGCCTTGGACCCGCCCCTGTTCCACGTGGAACCGATGAAAACCCGTGCCGGTTCGCTGCAGGGTTGCTGGGACTTCCGTGCAGGTCAGAAATACCTGGCTCGCGCCCTGCAGTGACAGCAGCACCTGATCCTGGTGCTCGTGATCCAGTTCGGAGGGCAAGTCGTCGAGAATCACGATCGGCCATTCACCATGGTCGAGCCGGTACAGCTCGGCCTGTGCGAGCATGCAGGCGATCGCGCACAGCTTTTCCTGCCCACGCGACAGTTGTTCCCGTCGCGGCGCGTTTTCGAACCGCACGGACCAGTCCGCCCGGTGCGGCCCTCGGGTCGTATGTCCGCGCTGCCGATCGGCCTCCCGAGCCTCACCAAGGACCGATACCAGATCCGCCTCGGCCTTCCAGCCAGGTGAATCGCGAACTTCCGCGTCGCCCAATTCGGGCAGATAACGCGCGAGCAAGCCTCCGAGAATGGGGACAAACCGATCCATGTAGCGGGCGCGGGCGGCGCTGAGAGGTATGGCCGCGGCTGCCAGCTCTCCATCCCACACGGATAGCTCGGCATCTCCACTGCCTTCGCGGAGCGCCGCGTTGCGCTGGCGCAGCGCCCGACGGTAGCGCCGGGCAATATCCACGAATGTCGGTTCCACGTGGAACACCCCCCAATCGAGAAACCGACGGCGCTCTTCACTTGCCCCCGAAATCAGCGAATGCGAGCCGGGCTCGAAGCAAACGACGGCACAACGCTCCAACAACGCCGACAGCCCCAGGGGTGTGCGGCCGTCGACTTTTGCGATCCACCGCCCGGACTCCTGGATCAAGCCAAGTCGAGCCGTCGCGCCCGAGGCCTGCCGGACTTCACCAAATATGCTGAGACGTTCGCGATTGCGCTGAACTAGGATTTCTCCGCGCCGCGTGCGAAAGCTACTCGCATGCGAAAGCACGTAAACAGCTTCCAGGATACTGGTTTTTCCGGCGCCGTTGGCACCGGTGAGCAAGTTGACCCCGGTCTGGGGCCTGATAAGCAACTCGCTGATATTGCGAAGATTTTCCAGGCGAAGCTCGGACAGAATCACTGCAGCGTCGACTCTGGCGTGTCCGCCTGCCAAATTGGCAGACTGAAGCGAGTATCGACCCGCGTCAGAGGCGCAGCGGCATGATCACATGCCGCGCCTGCTCGCTGTCCGGCGCCCGCAGCAGGCAACTCGAGTTCGCATCACGCAGGCACAGCAGCACTTCTTCACCCTGCAGCGCATTCAACGCATCGAGCAGATAGTTCACGTTGAAACCAACGCCAATATCCGCGGCGCCGGTTTTTGCCTCGACCTCTTCGACTGCCTCTTCCTGCTCGGGATTGTGCGCGACGATGCGCAGCTTGTTCGGACTGACCTCGAGTTTGACGCCGCGATATTTCTCGTTCGAGAGAATCGCTGCGCGCTGCAGGGCACTGCGCACCTGGTCGCGGACGAGGCGAACCTGCTTGTCCGCGCCGATCGGAATGACGGCCTCGTAGTCCGGGAAACGCCCATCGATCAGCTTGGACGTGAACACGACATCGTTGCGGCGGATGCGCAGATGGTTTCGCCCGAACTCCAGCTCCACCGAGCCGTCGCCGGACTCGAACAAACCCTGCAGCTCCAGCACACCCTTACGCGGAATGATGATCTGGCGCGGAGTCCCGACACCGGCGTTGTGTGCCGTCTCGACCAGCGCCAGGCGATGCCCGTCCGTCGCCACGCAACGCAGGCTATGCTCGCGCAGATCCAGCAGCAGGCCATTGAGGTAATAGCGCACATCCTGATGCGCCATCGCAAAAGCCGTGCGATCCATCAAGTCCTTGAGGGTAGCCTCCGGCAGCGTAATGCGCTCGCTCAGCTCGATGTTGTCGATGACCGGAAATTCACTCGCCGGCAGGGTCGCCAGCGTAAAACGGCTGCGCCCGGCACTCACCGAAACGCGATCGCCGGTCTGCTTGAATTCGAGCTTGCTGCCGTCCGGCAATGCACGGCAAATGTCGAACAGCTTTCGCGCCGGGATCGTGATCTCGCCCGGTTCGAGATCCTGTGCAGCTGTCGCTGCCGACATCTCGACTTCGAGATCAGTTCCGGTGAACGTGATCCGCTCGGCATCCGCGACGACCAGCAGATTTGCCAGTACCGGCAACGTTTGTCTGCGCTCCACTACGCCAACAACTTGTTGCAGTGGCTTTAGCAGTGCCTCGCGTTGAATGCTGAATCGCATAGAGATCACGTCCCCGTTATGTCCGGATGGTTTCAGATTTTTGCTTTGTATATATAAGCAAAAGGCTGTTGCTGTTGGCCCTGTGCTTATGTAGATAAGAACAAAAAACAAAATTAAAACAATGAGTTACTATGGACTTGCTACACCCGCTTCGCTCAGCCCGCCTGTGCGCGATCTGTGGATAACATAGTCTGCCAGAGTTATCCCCAAGCCCTCCACAGGCGATTCTACCCTGTCAACGTATGCTGCAATTTGTCCCAGTCGGCGCGAAGTTTTCCATCGGCTGAGCACAAGTCGCGCACGGTCCGGCATGCATGCAGCACGGTTGTATGGTCGCGCCCGCCAAATGCCTTGCCGATTTCCGGCAGGCTATGTTCGGTCAATTCCTTGGCCAATGCCATCGCCATCTGCCGTGGCCGCGCCAGCGAGCGGCTGCGGTTCATCGACAGCAGATCCGACAGGCGCAACTGATAATAGTCGGCCACCGTTTTCTGGATGTTGGAAATCGTGATCGCCTGACTGTGCACGGTCAGCAGATCGCGCAGGGTTTCCTGGGCGAACTCCGGCGGTGATCGCGTGGCCGAGAAAATTCGCGCGCGCCACCAGCGTATTCAGGGCGCCTTCGAGATCGCGCACGTTGGAGCGCATTCTCCGCGCGATGAGCTGGGCAACCTGCTCGGGAATTTCAACGCCGCGGCTCGCCGCCTTGTTGAACAGGATGGCCGCGCGCGTTTCGAAGTCCGGCGGATCGATCGCCACCGACAAACCCCAGCCGAGTCGCGATTTCAGGCGCGGTTCGAGATTGTCGACCTCGCGCGGATAGCGATCGCAGGTCAGCACGATCTGCTGCTTGCCGTCGAACAGCGCGTTGAAGGTATGAAAAAATTCCTCCTGCGACGTGTTCTTGCCGGCCAGGAACTGGATGTCGTCGATCAGCAGTGCGTCGACCGCACGGAACCTGCGCTTGAAGTCGTCCATGCTCTTGGTGCGCAGCGAGTCGATCATCGCGCTGACGAATTGCTCGGAGCGCAGGTACATGACCTTCATGCCCCGGTTCTGCGCGCGCATGTGGTTGCCGGCCGCCTGCATCAGATGCGTCTTGCCCAGGCCGGTGCCGCCATACAGCAGCAGCGGGTTGTAGGCGCGGCCCGGATTGTTGGCGACCTGCAATGCCGCGGCTTTGCCGAGCTGGTTCGACTTGCCCTCGACGAACGATTCGAACGTGTAGGACGGATCGAGATTGTGCTCGAACGCGAACGACTCGACCGCCGCCGCCTCGGCCCGGCCTGCCCTGCGATTGGCCAACGCGCCGACTTCGAGACGAACCTTGACCGGGGCGCCCTGCAGATGATTGAGAACGCTGCTGATACGCGGCAGGAACTCGACCTTGACGACGTCGAGCGTATAACCGTTCGGCGCCCACAGGCGCAGACCTTCGGCGTCCTCACTGGCCTGCAAGGGCTTGAGGTAGGTGTGCACGTCCTCCACGCTGAGCTCACTCTCGAGGCGTTGCAGACAACGGCGCCACAGGTCGCTCATGTCAGGCGATCCCACCATTGATTTCCAACCGAAGAGCCTGCGAGTCTACGCGTCGGACAGCGGCGCGCCAAGGGCGATCTTCTTGACAGAACCAGCCACAAATCAACTACCTTCCCGCTTCTTTTGCCATCGAATTTTCCAGGTTTCGCCATGAAGCGCACTTTCCAACCCGGCAATCTCAAGCACGCCCGCACCCACGGCTTCCGCGCGCGCATGAAGACGCGCGGCGGTCGCCTCGTGTTGAACGCGCGCCGCGCCAAGGGCCGCAAGCGCCTGATCCCCTGATCGGACTGTCGTCCGGCGTGTGGCAACGTCGCTGCGTTACCCGCCGGCCGCTCGCCTGCGCCAGCCGGCAGACTTTGTCGCCCTGCGGCGCGAGGGCAAGCGCGTTTCTTCGCGCTATTTCCACACCCAGTATCGGCTGACGCAGAGCGGCGAGGCCCGGCTCGGCATGGCCGTATCGCGGCGCGTATCGAAGCGTGCCGTCGTGCGCAACCGCATTCGCCGCACGATGCGCGAAAGCTTTCGCCTGTGCCGCTGCCGACTGCCGCTTTGCGACGTGCTGCTGGTCGCGCGCGCCGAAGCCGCGGCACAAAGCGCAGCCGACCTGCGCAGCGATCTCGACTTGATCTGGAGCCGGCTGGCCGCATTGAAGCCGCAACTGCCAACCAGCACAATACCGCCCCATCCCTGATTCCTCCTCCGGTCCTGGTGTCTCGCCGCGCGCTCTGCAAGTCGCGCAACGAATCACGGTGCCGGGCTTGTCCACTCGCGCGAAGAACCACGACGAATTTCAATCCATGAACAGTCCTCGCCCATTCCTGTTCTTCGCCGTCCTGCTGAGCGGCTTCTTCCTCTGGCAGGCATGGCAGCAGGACTACGCGGCGAAGCCCGCGGCATCGGTCGCGGCGCAGAGCGCGGCAACGGTGCCCGCAGCGGCCGGCGGCGGCGGCGGCAAGTTCCGGCCCCGATGTGCCTTCTGCGAGTTCGCGGCGCAATCCGCGGGCGCTGCGCCCGCAGCGGCGCCCGACGCGGCAGCCGCAACGGCGAACACGCCGTCACAACGCGTGGCGGTCAACACCGACGTGCTGCACGCCGTGATCGACACGCGCGGCGGCAGCCTGGTCGAGGCCGAATTGCTCGCCTACCCGATCGATCCGAGCGACCGCAGCAAGCCGGTGCGCCTGCTCGACGACGCGAACGAGCACTACTTCGTCGTGCAGAGCGGGCTGGTCAGCAGTGCATCGGCGGCCCCGGACCACAAGGCCCTGTTCAGCGCGGAAAAGAACGCATACGAGCTCGCGCCCGGCGCCGACTCGATCGAAGTGCCGCTGACCTGGCACGATGCCAGCGGCGTGAGCGTGCGCAAAGTATACATTTTCAAACGCGGCAGTTATCTGATCGATACGCGCGAGGAAGTCAGCAACGCGACGGCATCGGCGTGGACCGGCAACGAATACCGGCAACTGCAGCGCGTGCCGCCGGTCGTCGGCAAGAGCGGACTGTTTTCGCTGTACAACCCGGAGGCCTACGCCTTCGCCGGCGCCGCCACCTACAACCCGCAGGACAAGTTCCAGAAACTCGCCTTCGCCAAGTTTGCCGATTCGCCGCTGCACAAGGCCGACGTCAGCGGCGGCTGGGTGGCGATGCTGCAGCACTATTTTTTCGCCGCCTGGATTCCCGACGCCGAGCGAACCGGATCAGATCGCCACCGAAATCGTCAAGACCGCAGGCGAGCCGCGCTACCTGGTGCGCAGCGCCTCGCCGGCGCTGACCATCGCGCCGAACGAAACCCGATCGTTCAGTGCGCGGCTGTACGTCGGCCCGAAACTGCAGAGCACGCTGGACGACATCGCGCCGGGCCTGTCGCTGACCGTCGACTACGGCATCCTGACGTTCATCGCCAGCCCGATGCACTGGATCCTCGTCGAACTGCACGCGCTGGTGAGCAACTGGGGCGTCGCGATCATCCTGCTGGTGCTGCTGATCAAGCTGGCGATGTTCAAGCTCAGCGAAGCGCAGTTCCGCTCGATGGCGAAGATGAAGCGCCTGCAGCCGCGCCTGGAAGCGCTGAAGGAGCGCTACGGCGACGACAAGCAGAAATACAACGCGGCGATGATGGAGCTGTACCAGAAGGAAAAGATCAATCCGCTCGGCGGCTGTCTGCCGCTGCTCGTGCAGATTCCGGTGTTCTTCGCCCTGTACTGGGTGTTGCTCGAAAGCGTCGAGCTGCGCCAGGCGCCGTTCTTCGGCTGGATCCAGAACCTGTCCGCACCCGACCCTTACTTCATCCTGCCGATCCTCAACGCGATCCAGATGGTGCTGACCCAGCGCATGACGCCGGCGGCGCCGGGCATGGATCCGATGCAGGCGCGCATGATGAAGACCATGCCGCTCGTATTCTCCGTGCTGCTGGCCTTCGCACCGGCAGGCCTGACGCTCTACTGGGCGGTCAACGGCTGGCTGTCGCTGCTGCAACAGTGGGTCATCAGCAAGCGCGCCGAGGCGAGCACAGCCAAGGCATGAGATGGACGCCGCGCGCACCCGGGGTCACGCTGCGCTGACGGCCGAGGCTCGCGGCGGTCGAGACGATCGCCGCGGTCGCCACCGCGCCCGGCGCCGGCGGAATCGGCGTGCTGCGTTTGTCGGGTCCGCGCAGCCGGGAGATCGGCCGCGCCGTCACCGGCGCAAAGCTGAAAGAGCGCATTTTCCACTTTGCCACATTTCGCGACGAGGGCGGCGAAGCGATCGACCGCGGCCTCGCCGTCTGCTTCGTCGCGCCGCGCTCGTACACCGGCGAGGACGTCGTCGAGCTGCACGCGCATGGCAGTCCGGCCGTGCTCGATCTGCTCCTGCGCCGCGTGCTGCAACTCGGCGCGCGCGCGGCGCGCCCGGGCGAGTTCACCGAACGCGCCTTCCTCAACGGCAAGCTCGACCTGGTGCAGGCCGAAGCGGTCGCCGATCTCATCGCCAGCGGCTCGGCAACCGCGGCACGCGCAGCGCAGCGCAGCCTCGAGGGCGATTTTTCGCGCGCCGTGCGCTCGCTGCTCGACGCATTGATCCGGCTGCGCGCGTGGCTCGAGGCGGCGCTGGATTTTCCCGAGGAAGAAATCGATTTCCTCGGCGCGCCGCAGCTCGCTGCCGAGTTCGGCGCGGTGCGTGCGCAACTCGACGATCTGCTGGCGGCGACGCGCCGCGGCGTCATCCTGCGCGACGGGCTGCACGTGGTCATCGTCGGCCGGCCCAACGCCGGCAAGTCGAGCCTGCTCAACGCGCTGGCGCAAAGCGAACGCGCGATCGTGACCGCGGTGCCGGGGACGACGCGCGATGTCCTGCGCGAAAGCGTCAATCTCGACGGCATCGCGCTGACGCTGGTCGACACGGCCGGTCTGCGCGAATCGGCCGACATCGTCGAGCGCGAAGGCATGCGCCGCGCGCGCGCCGAACTGGCGGGCGCCGATGTGGCGATACTCGTCACGCAGACTGGCGACGTGGAAACCGATCAAGCGCTGCTCGCGGATTGCGCGAGCGAAGCGGTGCGCCTGATCGTGCACAACAAGATCGATCTCGCCGGCGAAACGCCGCGCGTCGAGCGCAGTGAACGGCGAAATCCACCTGTACCTTTCGGCGCGCAGCGGCGACGGTCTCGACAACCTGCGTGATGAACTGGTGCGGCTGGCCGGCCGCGGCGACGACGTCGCCGGCGCTTTCAGCGCGCGCACGCGTCATGTCGATGCGCTGCAGCGGGTTGCGCGTCACCTGGCGGCCGCCGATGCGGCGTTGCGCGAGCAGCGCGCGGGCGAGATCGCCGGCGAGGAACTGCGTCTGGCCCAGCACGCGCTCGGCGAGATCACCGGCGAATACCGCAGCGACGACCTGCTCGGCGCGATCTTTTCGACGTTCTGCATCGGCAAGTAGGCGCGGCAAGGCGAGACCACATGATCGAAGTCTTCTACTGTCCGACGCCGAACGGCCACAAGATCACGATGTTCCTCGAGGAGGCCGGCGTGCCGTATCGCCTCACGCCCGTGGACATCACCAAGGGCGAGCAATTCACGCCGGCGTTCCTCGCGGTCTCGCCGAACAACCGCATACCGGCCATCGTCGATCACGCGCCGGCCGACGGCGGTGCGCCGATCAGCGTCTTCGAGTCGGGCGCGATCCTGCTGTACCTCGCCGAAAAGACCGGCCGCTTTCTGCCGGCTGACAGCCGCACGCGCATCGTCTGCAGCGAATGGCTGTTCTGGCAGGTCGGCAACCTCGGTCCGGTTGCCGGCGAAAACCATCACTTCAACATGTACGCGCAGGAAAAACTGCCATATGCCATCGCGCGGTTCCTGCGCGAGACCGCACGCCTGTATGAAGTGCTCGACGAGCGCCTGCGCGAACGCGAGTTCATCTGCGGCAGCGAATACACGATTGCCGACATGGCCAGCTATCCGTGGATCGTGCCGCACAAGCGCCAGCAGCAGAATCTCGACGACTTCCCGCAGGTCAAGCGCTGGTTCGCCGCGATCCGCGCGCGTCCCGGCACGCAGCGCGCCTATGCCCAGGCCGAACAGTTCCGCCGGCCCACGGAGATTTCGGACGAGATGCGCAAGGTCTTGTTCGAGCAGGGCCGCCGCCGCACCTGAAGCGCAACGCTTCACTGGCGATTTCCCCACGCCGGCGGCGATAATCGCTGCGATCGTCAAGGGGGATCACGTGCGCGCCATCATCCTGAGCGGGCTGCTGCTCGCTGCAGCATCGGCATCGGCCGAACAATTGACCATCGACCGGATCTTCGGCGGCGGCAGCCTGAACGGGCCGACGCCGATCGAATTGCGCATCTCGCCGGACGGCTCGCGCGTGACGTTCCTGCGCGCCAAGAGCGACGACCAGAACACGTTCGACCTGTGGGAATACAACGTCAAGGCCGGCGTGACGCGTCTGCTGGTCGACTCGAAGCGCCTGGCGCCGGATGGCGAAACACTGTCGGACGTGGAAAAGGCGCGCCGCGAACGCGCGCGCATCGCCGGCCGCCACGGCATCATCGACTACAGCTGGGCGCCAGACGGCAAAAAGTTGCTTTTTCCACTTGGCGGCAAATTATACCTTTACAATCTGCTGGCGGACTCGGCCAAGGCGTTGCGCGAGCTCGACACAGGCGGCGAGGCGGTCGATCCGAAGATCTCGCCGAAGGGCCGCTACGTTTCCTATCTGCACGAGCAGAACCTCTGGCTGATCGACTTGCGCGGCGGCAAGGCGCGCCAGTTGACCCTTGACGGCGGCGGGACGGTGCACAACGGCGAAGCCGAATTCGTCGCCCAGGAAGAGATGAGCAGGTTCACGGCTACTGGTGGGCGCCGGACGAATCGGCGCTGGCGTTCGAACGCTTCGACGAAGCCGGCGTCACGCTGGTCAAGCGCTTCGAGATCTATGCCGACCGCAGCGAAGTCATCGAGCAGCGCTATCCGGCCGCTGGCAACGCCAACGTACAGGTCAAGCTCGGCTTGGTCGCCCCAGGCGGCGGCGAGTCGCGCTGGGTCGATCTCGGACCAAACGCCGACATCTATCTGACCCGCGTCGACTGGGTGCCGGACGGCCGGCGACTGACCTACCAGCTGATGCGGCGCAGCCAGCAGCAACTCGACCTCAACTTGGTCGACGTTGCGTCGCTGAGTCAGCGCACGCTGCTGACCGAAACCAGCAAGACCTGGATCGATCTCAACGACGACCTGCATTTCCTCAAGCAGCAGGATGCCTTCATCTGGGGCAGCGACCGGACCGGCTACCATCATCTGTACTTGTATACAATGGACGGCAAATTGCAGCACGCGCTGAGCGCCGGCGACTGGAATGTCGACGGCTTGCTCGCGGTCGACGAACGCGCCGGCATCGTCTACGTCGATTCCAACCGCGACTTCGTGCCGGATCGCCAGCTCTACGCGTTGCGTCTCGACGGGCGCACGGCCGGCGCCGCATCGCATCAGCAGCGCTGACGGCGTCCACGCGTCGAATTCGGCCGGCAGGAACATCTACGTCGACACGTTCGCCGATCCGACCACGCCGCCGCAGGTTTCGGTGCGCGCAGCGGACGGGCGCTTTCTCGCCTGGATCGAGCAGAACAAGCTCGATGCGACGCATCCGTACTGGCCGTATCGCGAGCGCACATCTCGCCGGAGTTCGGCACGATCAAGGCCGCCGACGGCCAGACGCTGTACTACCGGCTGTACAAGCCGGCGGATTCGATCCGGCCAAGCGCTATCCGGTCTTCGACAACTATTACGGCGGTCCGCACGGCCAGGTCGCGGTGCGCGGCTGGGGCGACAATTTCGGCGAATACATGGCCCAGCACGGCTACGTCGTGTTCTCGCTCGACAACCGCGGCATGGCGCGGCGCGGGCGTGCTTTCAGCGACGGCATCTATCGCCAGCTCGGCAAGATCGAAGTCGAGGACCAGGTCGCCGGCATCCACTGGCTCAAGTCGCAAGCGTGGATCGATGCGCAGCGCATCGGCGTGTTCGGCTGGAGCTACGGCGGCTACATGACCGCGATGCTGCTGGCGAAGGCCTCGAACGAAATCGCCGCCGGGGTCGCGGTCGCGCCGGTCATCGACTGGAAGCATTACGACACGTTCTACACCGAACGCTATCTCGACACGCCACAGCACAACGCCGAAGGCTACGAGCTATCCGGCGTGCTGCACTGGCTCGACGGCCTCAAGTCGCCGCTGCTGCTGATGCACGGCATGGCCGACGACAACGTGCTGTTCACCAACTCGACGCAACTGATGGCCGCGCTGCAGCAGCGCGGCACGCAATTCAACCTGATGACCTATCCCGGTGGCAAACACGGCCTGTCGACACCGGAGATGCGCAAGCACGCGTTTCATGCGATCGCGGATTTTTTCGATGCGAAGGTGAAGGGGCAGTGAGGATTGAGGGCTGAGGAGTGAGGAGTGAGGGACTCGCGGCGCACTGTGAGCTCTTTTCCCGACCTCCTAACTCCTAAGCCTTCACCTCTCTCAATGCACCCAGCGTCCACCGCGCCGCCGGCGCGGGCCGTTGCCTCCGCGCCCTCGGTCGAGGCGGCGAGTTCTTCGCCGGTCGGCGGTGATTCCTGCCAGTAGCGCGCGACCGCGGTAACGGCGGCCGGCAACTGGCTCAGGCAATCATCGTATTCCTGTTCGCTCAACGGGGCGAAGTCGGCGTCGGTCGCGAACACGCCTTCCTCGACCGCCAGCGCCATGATCGGGCCAAGCAGTTCGGTCAGTTGCGAGTCGGCACCGAGGCGCGATTCCCAGACACGCGCGCGCAGATCGACGCCGCGCGAGAAGCCTTCGCACCAGCCGTGCGCGCTCAGCGTCGTATCGCCGTCGTCGAGTTCGACTTCGCCGAGGATCGGCTCGTAGCTGTCCGATTCGAGTTCGAGTTCGACGCTTTCGTTCAGGCGTGCCAGCAGGCCGAGGATATGCCGGCCTTCGTCTTCGTCGGCAAACGGTTCGTGCAGCACCTCGGGCAGCCATTCGTCCGGCAGCGCCGGCTGCGGGCCGATGCCGATCGCGGTCAGCAGGCCATGCACGCCGTCGAGCAGCAGGTCGTCCTCGCCGGCGTGCGCGCGCAGGAAGCGGTCGAGCGCTTCGAGCTCGGCGTCGTCGAGAGCCGAGGGCCAGCCGCCCTGATCGTCCGTTTCGCTCATGCAATCTCCAGGGTGACCGGTGCGTGATCCGACGGGCGTTCCCAGGTGCGCGTCACGCGGTCGATCGACGCCGCGCGACAACGCGCGCGCAGCGCGTCGCTGACCAGGATCAGGTCGATGCGCATGCCGAGGTTGCGGCGGAATGCGCCCTGGCGGTAATCCCACCAGCTGTAGTGTCCGCCGTCCGGGTGGAACAAGCGAAAACTGTCGTGCAGGCCGAGCGCGTTCAGCCGCGCCAGCGCCGCGCGCTCCGGCGTCGAACAAAGCACCTGCTCATGCCACGAGCGGATCGTGCACGTCGCGGTCTTCCGGCGCGATGTTGAAATCGCCGAGCACGATCATTTGTGGAAAACGCTGCAATTCGGCGGCGAGGTAGTCGTGCATCCGCGCAAGCCAGTCGAGCTTATAGGCATATTTCTCGCTGCCGACGCTCTGGCCGTTGACGACGTACAGGTTGACGATGCGCACGATCGCCGACGCTGGCGGTCAGGATGCGGCGCTGGTGATCCTCGAGCCCCGGAATGTCGGTGACGACATCGCGTACCGGTTCGCGCGTCAGCAACGCGACGCCGTTGTAGGTCTTCTGCCCGGAAAAGACGCTCCGGTAACCGAGCGCGCTCAGCGCGTCGACCGGGAATTTCGCGTCCTCGGTCTTGGTTTCCTGCAGCGCGACGACATCGGGCGCCGCGTCGGCGAGCCACGTGCCCAGATGCGGCAGGCGCACATTCAGCGAGTTGACGTTCCACGACGCGATCTTCATCGAGACAAGTTTAGCTCACGCCGCCAGGCCGTAGCTGCGCAGCAGCGCGTCCGGCTTCGGCTCGCGGCCGCGGAATTCGACGAACGATTCCAGCGCCGGGCGCGAGCCGCCGACCGCCAGGACGCTGCGGCGGAACGCGTCGCCCGCTGGCGCGATCGAACACGCCGGCTTCCTCGAAGCGCGCGAACGCGTCGGCCGACAGCAGCTCGGCCCACAGGTAGCTGTAGTACCCCGCCGCGTAACCGCCGGCGAAGATGTGCCCGAAGCGTGCGGCATGCGCTGCCACTCGGGCGGAATCACGACGGCGACTTCGCGCGCACCTCGCCCAGCAACTCCATCACGCGCGCGCCGCGCGCCGGGTCGAACTCGAGATGCAGGCGAAAATCGAACAGCGCGAATTCGAGCTGGCGCACGAGGAACAGGCCCGCATGGAAATGCTTCGCCGCGAGCATGCGCTTGAACAGCTCGTCCGGCAGCGGCGCGCCGGTCTGCCAGTGTCTCGCGAACAGCGCCAGCGCCTCGCGCTGCCAGGCGAAGTTCTCCATGAACTGGCTCGGCAGCTCGACCGCATCCCATTCCACGCCGTCGATGCCGGCGACGCCGGGCAGGTCGACCTCGGTCAGCATGTGATGCAGGCCGTGGCCGAACTCGTGGAACAGGGTGATCACGTCGTCGTGGGTGAGCAGGGAGGGATGATCCGGCGTCGGCGGCGCGAAATTGCAGGTCAGATACGCGATCGGCGGATGCGTCGTCGCGCCCTCGCGAAAGCGCGAGCGGCAGGTGCCCATCCAGGCGCCGCCGCGTTTGCCGCTGCGCGCGTACAGATCGACAAAAGCGCCGGCGATGATCTTGCCGTCGGCGTCGAGCACATCGTAGAAGCGCACGTCGGGATGCCAGACCTCGATGCCCTCGCGCGCGACGAGGCGCACGCCGAACACGCGCTCGGTGATCGAGAACAGCCCGTCGATCACCGCCGCCAGCGGGAAATACGGTTTCAGTTCCTCTTCGCTGAGCGCGTATTTCTTTCGCGCAGTTTCTCCGCCGCGTAGGCGACGTCCCAGGGTTGCAGGTCGGCGATGGCGAGTTGTTCGCGCGCGAAGTCGCGCAATTCGGCCAGCTCGCGCTCGGCCACCGGCTTCGCGCGCGCGGCTAGATCGCGCAGGAACGCGAGCACGCGCTCGGGCGTGCCGGCCATCTTGGTCGCGAGCGAATCCTCGGCGGCATTGGCGAATCCGATCAGCTGCGCGGCTTCATGGCGCAGCGCGAGGATTTCCGCGATGCGCGCGGAGTTGTCGAATCGCCCCGCGTGCGGGCCCTGGTCCGATGCGCGCGTCTGGTAGGCGGCATAGACACGCTCGCGCAAGGCGCGATCGTCGGCGTAGGTCAGCACGGCCTGCACGCTCGGCTGTTTCAGCGTGACGAGCCAGCCGTCATGGCCGGCTTCCCGCGCGTATTCCCGCAGCAGGGCGCGCTCGGTTTCGCGCAAGCCGGCCAGGCGGCTTCGTCGGCGATCGCTTCGGACCAGGCTTCGGTCGCATCGAGCACCGCGTTCTCGAACTCGTTCGACAGACGCGCGAGCGTGTTCGCGATTTCCTTGAAGCGCGAGCGCGCCGGTTCTTCGAGCGCAACGCCCGACAGGCGAAAGTCGCGCAGCGCATGTTCGACCAGCGTGCGCGCCGCGCGCGGCAGGGCGGCGAAATCCGGCGCGTGCTCAACCTGGCTTCACTGCGGCGTAGAGTTCGCGGTTCTGGCCGAGTTCGGTCGAATGCTCGGTGATTTTTTCCAGCGCTTGGGCATAGGCCTCGCGCAACGCTTCGGAATCGGCGACCGAATGCAGATGCGACACCGGCGACCAGGCGCGCTCGAGGCGGCTCTCCAGCATCTCCTGCGGCAGCAGCACGTTGGCGAAGGCGCGGGCGAGGATCGGCGACGATCGCGTCGACCGCGGCACGATATCGGCAAGCACGGCATCGACCGCCGGCTGCACGTGCTCGGGCTTGATCTGCGAAAAGCCGGCAGCGTGGAGTCGGCAAGCAGGGGATTTCCTGTCGTCATGTTCGTTCGGGCTGAAAAGTTCAGGTCAATCTAGGTGATGCGCCGCCGGGCGAAAATCAAGTCGCCGCGTGATTCGCACGGCTTTGCGCTAGCATGTGCGCGAAACGGCAGCCGGCCGGCGATGGACGATAGTGAAAGCCCGAAACCGTTCGACACGCGCGAATTGTTGCGCGATGTGGCGCTGTTCCGCCACCTCGACGCGGCGGCCTTCGCCGAACTCGAGGCCGAACTCGAATGGTTTGCCTGCCCGGCGGCGCCATGCTGTTCGAGTTCGGCGAGGCATCCGACGCGCTCTACATGCTCAAGTCCGGCAGTCTCGGCGCGTTCAAGCCGGACGCCGGCGGCCGCTTCATGCTACGGCATGGTCGATGCCGGCGAAACCGTCGGCGAACTCGGTCTGATCGTCGACCAGCCGCGCTCGGCCACGGTGCGCGCGCTGCGCGACTCGGAACTGCTGCGTCTGTCGCGGCGCGGCTTCATGGCCTGGTGAGCATCATCCCGACGCGATGCTGCATTCGATGCGCCTGGCGGTGCAGCGCCTGATCGCGCGCAACGTGCACCGGCCGTACCGCCGCGCGACCTTCGCGCTGCTGCCGCACGATGCCGGTGTCGATATGCGCGGCTTTGCCATGCAGCTGCGCGAAGCGCTGAGCCGCTACGGCAGCTGCGCGCTGATCGACGCGAAGATCGGGCTCGGCAACACCAGCGACTGGTTCACCGCGATCGAGGCGCGCCACCGTTTCGTGGTCTACCTGGCCGATGCCGGGCAGAGCGACTGGCGCGAGCTGTGCGTGCGCCAGGCCGACTGTTTCGTGCTGCCGGCCTACGCCGATTCGCCGCCGAGCGCATGGCCCGAATTCGCCGACGCCGAGTCCGATCGTTACGTGCATGCGGCCGCGTCATCTGGTCCTGCTGCAGCCGGCGAAATCCTGCTCGGCAGGGGGCGCGCGTGGAAGGCGGCGATGTGCGACGCGCAGCAGCATCACGTGCGCCGCGGCGACGATGTCGAGCGCGTGGCGCGCCTGCTGATCGGGCGCAGCATCGGTCTGGTGCTGTCCGGCGGCGGCGCGCGCGGCTTCGCCCATATCGGCGTGGTACGCGCGCTGCGCGAGGCCGGCATGCGCATCGACAGCGTCGGCGGCACCTCGATCGGCGCGATCATCGGCGCCGGCGTCGCCGCGGACTGGTCGCACGAGGAGATGGTCGAAAAATACCGCAGGGCCTTCGTCGACGGCCGGCCGCTGCGCGACTATACGTTTCCGTTCGTCTCGCTGGTCCCCGGGCGCCGCGTCGCGCTGCTGCTGCGCGAGGCATTCGGCGCGCGCGACATCGAGGACCTCGCACTGCCGTTCTACTGCGTGTCGGCCAACCTCAGCGTCGGCAAGGTGCACGTGCACCGTTCCGGTCCGCTCTGGCTGTGGCTGCGCGCATCGAGCGCGATCCCCGGCATCCTGCCGCCGGTATTCCATCGCGGCGAGGTCTTCGTCGACGGCGCGGTCATGAACAACCTGCCGACCGACATCATGCGCCAGCAGGCCGTCGGCGAGATCGTCGCGGTCGACATCAGCGCCGACGACGTGCTGCGCGCCGATGTCGAGGAGTACGCGCTGCCGTCGATCTGGCGCATGTGCCTCGAAAAAATGGCCCGCGCCGCGGCGGCCGGGCATCCTCAGCATCCTGCTGCGCTCGGGCATGGTCAACGCCGAAGCGGCGAGCATCGAACGGCGCGCCTACACCAACCTGTTGCTGGCGCCGCCGATGCCCGACATCGACCTGCTCGACTGGCACGCCTACGAGCGCGCGATCGAAGCCGGCTATCGGCACGCGTGCGAGGTGATCGGTCGCGCCGGAGCGCCGCGGGAGTTGCCGTGAGCTGAGGTCAGTCGTTAGGTCAGCTGCTACGCAGCTTCGTGAGGTCGGCCGCTGCGCGGCCTCGTTAGGTCGCTCGCTGCGCTCGCTTGCGAGAAGCATCGATACTGCGCTGCCCGCGACCTCACTCCTCACTAGCGCGCGCCAGCGCGCGCCCTCAGGTTTGTCAGCCCTTGTGTCCCGCCGGCCGGAATTCGCTCAGCCGCTCCTCGATCTCGCCGAGCATCGGCTCGACCGCTTCGCGCGCCTTGTCGCGCGCGCTCATCGCGGTGAAGTTGACGTTGTCGCTCCAGCCGGCACCGAGCTTGCGCCGCCCCTCGACCGCGTAGGCGGTGACGTCGAGCTGCGCGGTCTTCATCGTATCGCTCTGGCCGTAGAACGTGATCTGCTGTTCACCGGCCGCGCGCACGTGCACGACCACGACGGCGTCGACGTTGCTGCGATGCTGGGCGAGCAGGTCGAGGATGCCGGCGACGTTCGGGCGCGGGCCGCGCAGCATGCGCTCGACACGCGGCATCATCGACTGATCGACCAGGTGATAGCCCTTGTGCGCCAGCGCTTCCTCGATCGCGCGCTCGGCCGGCTCGGAGACCAGTGTCGCCGCCGCCGATGACGGCGATGGTCGGCACGTGCGGCCGCGGCGGCGCACTGACCGGCGGCGGCGGCGGGACGTTGGCAACGCGCGGTTTCGCTGACGCCTGCGCGGCCTGTGCGGCCGGAAGATCGCGCAGCGGTTCGACTTGCGAGGCGCGCGGCGCGGGCCCGGCGCTGGCGGCTGCACCGTTCGGGCTGCGGCGGTCACTGCCGCATTCGCCGGCGCCGAGGCAGTCTGCTGGCGTCGGCCTGGCCGGCCGGTGCACTGCCGCCGAGCAGGTCGGCGACCGAAGCGCCGGCAGCCGCGTTCGCTGCATTCGCGTTCGCATCGACCGGCACCGCCGGTTGGCGCGACTGCGGCGGCGGGCGGCGGTGCTGCCGGGGCGCAGGAGCAGCGGGTGTCGCCGTGACGGTCGTTGCCGGCGCCGGTGCGCTGGCCGGTGGCGCCGCAATCTGCGCCGGGAGAGACTGCGCGAGCAGCGCGTATGCGGTCGCGGAACGCATACACCTGCCGGCGAGCAGAAGGAACACGACGCGGCGATCGCCAGAGGCAACGGCGATCGCGCCGGGGCGCCGCGCTCGAGCACCGACTGATGCACGGCCGGTTCGATGCCGGCGGCCCGCGCGCCGGGGTGTCGGCCGCGGCTGACGGATTCGGCGTCGCCATCGTCGGCATCGGCTGCGGCGTCGGCGTCGTGCTTGGCAGCGGGCGCTGGCCCGACACCGGCGTCTTCTGGCCGACCACGGTTGCGGCGGCGGCCGTCATCTTCGTCTGCAGCGTCATCGGGCCGCCCCTGGCGACGAGCGGATGCCGCTGCAGGTCGGCAACGAGTTCCTGGCAACTCTGGTAACGCTCGGCCGGATCCTTGGCGATCATCTTGCGCAGGATCCCCGACAATTCCTGATCGACTTCGGCATTGAGCGTGCACACATCCGGGATCTCGGCCTTGACCACCTCGAGCATCAGGCCAAGCGGCGATTCGTCGGTAAACGGCATGCGTCCGGCGAGGCATTCGAACAGGACGATGCCGAGCGAGAAGATGTCCGAGCGCTGGTCGACCGGGTTGCCCAGGCACACTTCCGGCGAGAGGTAACCCGGCGTGCCGACGAACTCGCCGGTCGAAGTCAGCTTCTTGGAGAAATCCTGCGTCGTCAGCGCGATGCCGAAGTCGGCGATCTTGACCATGCCGCGCGCGGTCAGCATCAGGTTGCCGGGCTTGATGTCGCGATGGATCACGCCCCTGTCGTGCGCGGTCGAAAGGCCCTTCGCGGTCTGGAAGACGACCTTGGCGGCCTGTTCGGGCTTGAGCTTGCCCTCGCGCTTGAGCACCGAGCCGAGCGATTCGCCGTCGACGAACTCCATGACGAAGTAGGTCTGGCCATAGTCGTCGCCGATGAAATAGATCTGGATGATGTGCGGATCGTTGAGCGAGGCCATCGAGCGCGCCTCGCGCAGGAAGCGCTCCTTGACCGATGTATCGTGGGCCAGCGAATCGGCCAGCACCTTGATCGCGACATAACGATTGAGCGAGGCCTCGTAGCCCTTGTAGACCACGCCCATGCCGCCACGACCGAGTTCGGAAACGATGTCGTAGTGCCCAAGCTGCGTTTTCATACCGACTCCACGGCGCTGGCGCCGGTTGACAGGTGCGTCGAATACTACCACCGCGCCGCTGGCCCCCGTGCAAGGATTGGCAGCGGCGTGCCGCCTGATCGTGGTGGTATGCGTGAAACGCTCGCAGTTTCCGGGCCGAACATTGGCGGCCACGCTGCGCCGCAACACGCAGCCGGCGGCCGGTTCAGCCGGTCTGCACGCCGTCGATCTCGATCAGCAGTTCGCGCCGGCAGATGTCGCCATGCAACAGCAGCACCGACGTTGCGGCCGGAAGACGTGCGCGCCAGCAGTGCCGCCTTGCTCCGCGTCGGCCGCGCGCCGCACGTAGACCTTCAGCGTGCTGCCGGAGCCGAAGTGGCGCGCCGGCGGCAATCCGGCGGCGGCGAGCAGGCTGGCGAAATTGGCCAGCGTTTCGTCGACCTGCGCGGCGAAGTCGCCATGATGATGCGAGGCATGGCCGACGATCGCCGCGGTGCCGGAAATGTATAACTGTGGAGAAATCGTCGGCGCGTGCATGGCGCGCGCGAACGTCGGCGCACTCGGTCCGTACTGGCGCGGATAGCGCCAGGCGCTGAGCTGGCGCGGATTTTCCAGCGCCGTCCGCGCACGCGCGCGGCGATCCAGTACACGCGCAGCACGCGCCGCCCGTCGCGCACGCCGATCGCCGTCGCCGCGGGAAAGCCATGGCCGAACGCGCCGCGCATGCCCTCGGCGCGGCCGCGGCAGAATTCGCGGTAGCGTCGGCGTCGCCGTCGCCGGATTGATCGCGTCGAGATAATTCCAGATGCGCAGCACGTGCGGCGTCGCCGAATCGCCGAGCCAGTCACCCAGCTCGCGGTAGGCGGCGAGCGGCCTCGGCATTCCGCCGCATTGCGCCTCGTCGATTCGAGCATGGCGAAGGCGTAGTCGCCGTTGCCGGCCCAGCGCAACGGGCCGTGCGGCCGCGCGCACCGGCCGTTGCCGCGCCAGACCTCGAACGGTGCGGGCCCGCGACCGGCTGCAGCGGCACGTGCAGATAGCGCGGGTCGTCGATGCGCGGCCGGCGCAGCCGTGCCGAAACCGATCACGGCGAGCACGTCGGCTGCGGCCAGCAGCGATCGAGCCGGCGCGCTCGTAGCGCACGTGCACGGCGGCAGATGCCCGGCGGCCGCCGCTCCGGGAGCCGGAAGTAGAGATCTGTAGAGAGAGAAGATTCCGTCATCGTCGACAACGACGTTCCATGAACCGGGTTGCAGCGGCCCGCATGATACACTGCGCACAGCCGCCGCAGTGAACAGCCGGCATGACGGAAGGGAACACATGGGGCAACAAACACCTGCCGAACACGAGCTCGCCGAGCTCGTCGTCAGCAGCCTGAATCTGGAAAACATCACGGCCGCCGACATCGATCCGGAAGCCCGCTGTTCGGCGGCGACCTGGGCCTCGACTCGATCGATGCGCTGGAACTGGCCCTGGCCGTGTCCAAACGCTACGGCTTTGCGCTGCGCTCCGACAACGCCGACAACAAGCGCATCTTCGGCTCGCTGCGCGCCCTGGCGACGCACATCGAGCAGCATCGCCTGCCGTAGTTTCCCGTGCTGCGCATCGTCGCGTGGCTCGGCGTCATCGCGCTGGCGTCCTTGCGGCTGGTCTCGACAGCGCGCTGCTGCGCGGCTTGTGCCCGCCGGCCGTGCTGCTCGCCCTGGCTGCCGGCACGCGCGCGTTGCGCGGCGCTGCTGTGCCTGGCGGCCGTCGCGCTGATTCCGCTGCTGCTCGGCTACGGCGAGCCGCGCTGGCCTGACTGCCCGCATTGATTGCCGCGCTGATCGGCTGGATGTTCGCGCGCAGCTGCGCGCGGCCGCCGGCCGCTGATCGCGCGCATGATCGCCGCGATGGATGGCGCGCAGATGCTGCAGATGCGGCGATCGCCCGTTATGCGCGGCGCCTGACCGCGCTGTGGGCGGGCTGTCAGTGTGCACTCGCGCTGTTCGGCCTGCTGCTCGCCGCGCACGCATGGCTTTTGCCCGGCGTCTGGCCGTGGCTGCCGATGCACGCCTGTTCGGCATCGTCTCCTGCCGCTGCGGTGGCCGCGTTGCTGCTCGTCGAATTCGCGCTGCGCCCGCTCTGCTGCCGCAAGCGCCGCGACGTTCGTTGCCGGCGTTTCTGCGCGGCTTGCTGCGGGCGTGGCCGGCGGGCTGAACGAGGACTGATGCCGTGCTCATTGCCTCGCGCCTGGAAAGCCGCGAAGCTTGCGACGCACGACGGCCGCCAGACTCGAACCGCATGAGCACCACGCACATTCCGCGAATCTGCGCATCGGCGCCGACCATCCCGCGTTGCCCGGCCATTTCCCCGGGTGCCGGTGGTGCCCGGCGTGATGCTGCTCGACCGCGTTGCGGCCGCGCTGCAAGCTGGCGCGGGCAGCGCATCGGCGGACTGCCGCAGGTGAAATTCCTGCGCCCGCTGCTGCCGGACGAGAAAGCGGAACTGGTGCTGAGCGACGACGGAAAAAGTATACGATTCAGCATCGCGCTCGGCTGCCGCCACTGATCGCCAGCGGCAGCATCGAGGCAGCGCCGTGAGCCAGGACTGGATCGAGCGCCCCGAAATAGGCACGCGCGGCATCATCGCGTTTTCGGTGGCGCTCGTGCGGCGCGTCGGCCGCACGGCCGCGCGCTGCCTGCTGGCGCCGGCCTCGCTGTATTTTTTCCTGCGCCGCGGACCGGAACAGCGCGCCTCGCGCGCATTCCTGAGCCGCGCATTCGGCCGGCCGGCGCACTGGTGGGAAGTGCTGCGCCATCACTACATCTATGCGGCGACGATCCTCGACCGCGCGTTCCTGCTGTCGGAGTCGTTCCGCCGCTTCGATGTGCGCATCGAAGGACTCGACCAACTGCACGCGCAGATGGATCGCGGCCGCGGCGTGCTGCTGCTCGGCGCGCATGTCGGCAGCTTCGAGATCCTGCGCACGCTCGGCGAGCAGCGGCCCGACGTGCGCATCTGCGTGGTCATGGATCGCCAGCAGACGCCGGGCTTGAACGAGACGCTGCACGCGCTCAATCCGTCGATCGCCGCCAACATCATCGATGCCGGCGCGGACCCGGCCGAACTCGCGCTGGCCATGCACGCCGCGGCGCACGAAGGCGCGCTGATCGGCCTGCTCGCCGATCGTGCGCGGCCGGGCGAGGCGTGCGCGAAGTCGAATTCTTCGGCGCGCGCGCGGGATTTCCGGTCGCGCCGTACCTGATCGCATCGATGCTCGACGTGCCGGTCGTGCTGTGCATCGGCCTGTACCGCGGCGGCAACCGCTACGATTTATACTTCGAGACATTCGCCGACGAACTGCGCCTGCAGCGCGCGACGCGCGAGCACGAACTCGGCGAATGGGCGCAGCACTATGCCGCGCGGCTCGAGCACTACACGCGCCTGGCTCCCTACAACTGGTTCAACCTCTATGATTTCTGGCATCGTCGTGCTGATTCCGGCCCTGCTCGCCGCGAGCCCGTCGCCGGCGTCCGCGCCGACGCCTGAGACGGCCGCGCTGATCGCGCGCCTGGCGCGCCCGGCGCCGGCCGATACGGCCTACACCGAGGTGCGCTTCGTCAGCGTGCTCAAGCAGCCGCTCGTGCTGCACGGCGAATTGCACTACGGCGGCGCCGGCGAACTCGGCAAGCGCGTCGATCAGCCGTACCGCGAGACGACGACGATCAGCCACGGCAAGGTCGAGGTGCAACGCAGCGGCAAGCCGCCGCAGCGACTTCTCGCTCGAACGCGCGCCGGAGTTGCAGGCATTGCTCGCCGCGTTCAGCGCGTTGCTCGGCGGCGACGCGCAACAGCTCGCGCAGTACTACACGATCGAGGCGACGCAGGGCGGCGAAAATTTCCGCCTGACGCTGACGCCACGCGGCGCCGATCTGGCGAAACATCTGCGCAGCGTCGTCGTCGACGGCCGCGGCACTGAGCCGCACTGTTTCTCGCTGCAGCAAAGCGATGGCGACTCGAGCGTCATGCTGCTCGGCCCGCTGGCGACGGCGGCCGTCGGCGAGCCGCCGACGCAGCCGCGCTCGCCGCGTTGTGCCAGACCGCGGCTCCATGACATCGGCACGGCGTTTCGGCGTTGCCGCGCTGTGGCTGGCCGCGCTGATCGTGCTGGCGATCGTCGTGCAGCGCCGCCTCGTCGTCGTCAACGATCTGCGCAGCTTCATGCCGCCGGCGCAGACCGCCGAGCAGAAACTGCTGCTCGACGAGATCGGCGACGGCCCGGCGTCGCGTCTGCTCCTGCTCGCCATTTCGGCGGCAACGCCCGAGCGTGCCGCCGCAGCGAGTCACGAGCTCGCAGCGAAACTGCACGGCGACGCGCGTTTCACGCAGGTGCTCAACGGCGAAACCGATCTGTCCGCGCTCGATCCGGCACTGTTGCCGTATCGCTATCTGCTGTCGCCGACGCTCGATCACGCCGCGTTCGATGCGCCGTTCCTGCACGACCAGCTGGAGCAGCGCGTTGCCGATCTGGGTTCGCCCGGCGCGGATCTGCTCAAGCCGCTGCTGGCCAGCGATCCGACGCTCGAGACGCTGGCGTTGGCGCAACGCTGGACCCCGGCGCACAGTCCCGAGCTGCGCGACGGCGTCTGGTTTGCCGCGCACGGCGAGGCCTTGTTGCTCGTGCAGACGCGCGCGGCCGGCTTCGATCCTGCCGCGCAGCGCGATGCCATCGACGCGCTGAACGCTGCGTTCGCCGGCTTGCCGGACGCCCGCGGCGCATCTGGAAATCAGCGGGCCGGGCTACTTCGCCGTCATCGTCAGCGCGCGCACACGCGCCGAAGCCGAGTGGCTCAGCGCGATCGGCACGCTCGGCTTCTTGATCCTGCTGCTGCTCGCCTACCGCAGTCCCGGCGCGCTCGCGCTCGTCGCGCTGCCGATCGCGAGCGGTGCGGTCGCCGGCATGGCGGCCACGGCACTGGCGTTTCATGCGATCCACGGCATCACGCTCGCCTTCGGCTTCACGTTGCTCGGCGTCGCGCAGGAATATCCGATTCGCGTGTTCAGCCATCGCCGTGCCGGCACGAGCGTCAGCGAAAGCCTGGCCGGTGTCTGGCCGCTGCTGCGCCTGGCGATCGTGTCCGCGTGCATCGCCTACCTTGCGTTCTACGCCTCGGGCGTCAGCGGACTGCAGCAGTTGGCGTCGTTCACGATCGTCGGCCTGCTCGTCGCCGGCGCCGCGACGCGCTGGCTGCTGCCGGCGGCGATGCCGGCGCAGTTCACCGACGTGGCCAGCAGCGCCTGGCTCGAACGCGCGCGCGCGCGCCTCGATCGCCTGCCGCGCCCGCGCTGGCTTCCGTGGGCGGTGCTCGTTCTGGCGCTCGGCTTGTTGTGGCTCGCGCCGGCGCCGTTCTGGCAGAACGACCTTGCCGCGCTGACGCCGGTGCCGCCGGCGCTGCTGCAGCGCGAAGGCGAACTGCGCAGCGCGCTCGGCGCGCCGGACATCCGCTACCTGCTCGTGCTGGATGCGGCCGACGACGAGCAGCTGCTCATGCTGTCCGAACGCATCGATGTACAAGTGGAAAAATGGAAAGCGGAGCAGCTGGTCGACGACGTGGAGCTGCCAAGCCGCTGGCTGCCGAGCGTGGCGACGCAGCGCGCGCGCCAGGGCAAGCTGCCGGATCGCGCCGCGCTCGAAGCGGCGTTGGCCGAGGCGCAGCACGATCTTCCGTTTCAGCCCGGGCTGTTCACGGCGTTCGTCGACGATGTCGAAAAGGCGCGCACGCTGCCGCTGCTGACGCCGCAGGCGTTCATGTCCTCGCCGCTCGGCGCGCGCCTGCAGGCGATGCTGGCCCGGCGTGACGGCCGCAGCGTTGCGCTGGCCACGCTCAACGGCGTGCACGACGCGGACAAGCTCGCCGTCGCGATCGGCGCGCTTCGGCGGCGGTGGCGTCAGCCTGCTCGACCTGAAAGCGTCGTCGGAAGCACTGGTGGCGAGTTACCGCGAGCGCATCGGCAAGGCGCTGATCGTCGCGCTGCTGATGCTCGCGGCGGCGGTTACGATCGCCTTTCGCGACGTGCGCCGCGCCTGGCACGTCATCGCGCCGATGTCGCTGGCGACGCTGCTCGCGCTCGCCGTGCTGCGCGCCTGCGGCGTTTCGCTGTCGTTGTTCCATCTGGTCGCGCTGACGCTGGCGGCGGGACTGGGCCTGCATTACGCCCTGTTCTTCGAACGCCACACCGGCGATGCCGCCGAGGAACGGCGCACGTTGCACGCGACGCTGATCTGCGTCGGCTCGGCGATCCTCGTGTTCGGTCTGCTGGCGACTTCGACCATCCCGGTGCTGCGCGCAATCGGGCTGACTGTCGCGCTCGGCGTCGGCTTTCATTTCTGCCTGTCCACACAGATGGCGAGGCATCGCTACGTGATCCTTCGAAAGAATCTGGCAGCACCTGATTCCGCATCGCGGCGCGATGTGCCTGCTCGACGCCGTCGTCGAATGGGACGAGCAGAAAATCCACGCGACCAGCGCATCGCATCGCCGCGCCGACAACCCGCTGCGCAGCGAGAGCGTGCTTGCGCAGCGTGCATCTGTGCGAATACGCCGCGCAGGCGATGGCCGTGCATGGCGGGTTGCTTGCACAGCGCGATGGAAACATCGCCGCGCCGGGTTTCCTCGTGTCGCTGCGCGCGGTGAAATTGCACGTCGCGCGCATCGATGACCTGGTTCACGCGCTCGACGTGCATGCCGAAAAGCTGCTCGATGGCGGCGGCAGCTGGCAATACGCGTTCCACGTCGAGCACGCCGGCGCTCTGCTCGCCGAAGGACGCGCAGCCGTAATGACGCAAAGCCCACAAGAGATTTTTGACGCGGATATCATCGCTGATCAACGCGGATAAAATCAGATCCACTGATGCTCTATCCGCGTTGATCCGCGAAATCCGCGTCAAAGGCTCTTTTACTTGGCTGCCGAGTTCACGCGTTTTCAGGAGCCAGCCGGCGCGCAGACCACTCGCCGGCATAGTGGCGGACGAGAACCAGCGCGCCGATCACGAACGGAATCATCGCCAGGTGCCGGCCGCTGACGCCGAGCAGGAACGGCGATTCGTCGAACTCGAAGAACTCGGCGATCATCCACCACGCGTTGGCCGTGATCCAGAACACCACGGCGAGGTTGTGCGCGAGATCGGCCCTGATGTGGCGCGCGCGCCAGGTAATGAAGATCGCCGCGCCGAGCGTCGGCACGATCATGACGAGGCCGAGGACACGCCACAACATGCACCAGCTGATGTCTTTCATCAGCCAGAAAACGATGTGCAGGTTTTCGGTCTTGCGGTGCGCGAGCGGCACCGAATACATCGGCACGTTCATGGATGGCGGCAGCGAAGGGGGTGTGCAACAATGCTGGCATGACGGATTCGCGCAGCACAACCCGGGCGCGCCGCGCGCTGGTCACCGGCGGCAGCGGTGACATCGGCGCGGCGATCTGTGCCGAGCTGGCCGCGCAGGGTAGCTTCGTCTACGTGCACGCCAACGCCAATCGCGAACGTGCGCAGGAAGTCGTCGGCGCGATCCAGGCGAACGGCGGGCGGGCCGAGGTTGTCGCTTTCGACTTGACCGACGCGAGCGCAACGCGTTCGGCGCTCGACGCGTTGCTCGCCGCCGGACCGATCGACGTGCTCGTGCACAACGCCGGCATCCACGACGACGCGCCGATGGCCGGCATGAGCGACGCGCAGTGGCATCGCGTCATCGATGTTTCGCTGCACGGTTTCTTTCATGTCACACAGCCGCTGCTGTTGCCGATGGGTCGTGCGCGCTTCGGCCGCATCGTCTGCGTGTCGTCGGTGGCCGCCGTGCTCGGCAATCGCGGTCAGGTCAACTACGCGGCGGCCAAGGCGGCACTGCATGGCGCGGCAAAATCGTTGGCGCGCGAGATGGCGTCGCGGGGCATCACGGTCAATGTCGTTGCGCCGGGAATCATCGCCGGGCGCATGGCTGATGCCGCGTTCGGCGCCGAGCAGATCAAACAACTGGTGCCGGCCGCGCGCGCCGGCACGCCGCAGGAAGTCGCGGCCCTGATCGCGTTCCTTTGTTCCGACCGCGCCGGCTACATCAATGGCCAGGTGATCGGCGTGAACGGCGGAATGGGTTAGCGCCGGCGGCCGAGCGCAAGCCCTGAGTGCTGACCCCGCGCTGTGGTCGGCGGCCCGAGGCCATCACCGGAGCTGCAAGCGGCTTCCGCGCCCGCCGCGCGGCCGCTATACTTGCCCGCTCTTTTGGCCGCGCCCGCGGCTTCCCGTTGCCATTGGTGAGTCAAGTGACTAATCCCGTTACCCCGACCGATCGGGTATTCCTCAGGCATTTCTCGATGATGATCGGCTTTCTCGTGCTGGTCATGTTCGCGCTGATCGGATTGGCGCTTTACCTGTATTCGTTCCACCCGCCTCCGGGCAACCCGATGCAGAAGGCCGAAACCGAGGCCCGCGTCGCCCCGGTGGGCGCGGTCTACGCCGGCGACACCGGCCGGGCGGCGATGGCTGCCGCAGCGGAAGCCGCGAAAACGGCGGCGGCGTCACAGGTCGCCTACGGCGGCACGACGGACGGCAAGACGATCTTCGGCAACCTGTGCACGACCTGCCACACGAATGCCGCGACCGGCGCCCCGGTCATCACCGACAAGGGCGCATGGGCGCCGCGCGTCGCCCAGGGGCTCGATACGCTGCTCAAGCACGCCATCGAAGGCTACCAGGGCAAGGATGGCAAGCTGATGCCGGCAAAGGGCGGCAACCCGGCGCTGACCGATGCGCAGGTCAAGGCCACCGTCGAGTGGATGGTCAGCCAAGTAAAGTGACCGTCAGGATGACGGTCATCCCGTGCAGGCCATGGATGGCCGATGACACGGGATGTTCAGTCACGGCATCCAAGTCAAAAAATGACGTCATCCCGTGCAGGCCATGGATGGCCGATGACACGGGATCCAGTTCTTAGTCAAAAAAAGCAGTCATCCCGTGCAACACAGGGATGTGTGCTGACACGGGATCCAGCTTTCTAATCAAAAGAAGAAGTCATCCCGTGCAACACATGGATGGCTGATGACACGGGATCCAGTTCGACGGCACCAGTCTTCGTCGCTTACGCAAGCTCCAACTTCGCACGCAGGTCGTGCGCATAAGCGTTCAAATCCGGAAAAAACCGCGCAAACGCGCCGTCGAGTTCGTCCGCCAGCGCCCACAGCGCCGGACCGGCCTGCGCCAGTGGATTCGGATGGCGCAGGCGCCGGCTGATCCCGCCCAGCACCTGCTCGATCGTCGAACGCTGCGCGTACGCGGCGAACAGGCCGTGGGCGCGGAAATAGCGGGTAAACCGATTGAGGTCGGCCGGCAGCCATGCCGCGTGGCGCTCGAGCAGATCGGCGCTGCGCGCAGAAAATGCTTCGAGCCGCTCGTCTGCGTGTCGCGGCCACTCGCGTGCGAGCACGTGGTCGAAGTAGACGTCGATAAGGATTCCGGCATAGCGGCGCCATGGCGCCTCGAACAGCGCGCGCGCTGCTGCCACGTGCGGATGGCTATCCGTATAGACGTCTATTTTTCGATGCAGGACGACGCCGGCGCGCACACCCTCGGGCCAGGCCGGGTCGGGTGCGCCGCGCCAGAAATCGCCGAGCAGGCTGCCGAGCAGTACGTCGTCGTTCGGTCCCGCAAGCAGGGCATGGGCAAGGTGGTTCATGTGGATTTTCGCCGATGCGCCGCTGCGGACTCGTGACGGTCGGGTATTATGCGCAGCCTCATGAACGAAGTCCCCACTACTGCACCGCGCGAGTTCCGCGAATGCCCCAAGCTGCTGCTGCCCGGGCCGGCCGGCGTGCTCGAGGCCGCCACGGCGCTGCCGGCGCCGGCCGACGCGCGCCGCGGTACGGCGATCATCTGTCATCCGCACTCGCAGCAGGGTGGCACGATGCACAACAAGGTCGTCACCATCATCGAGCGCTCGCTGCGCGAACTGGGACTGGCGACCGTCACGTTCAACTTTCGCAGCGTCGGTGCGTCGAGCGGGAACGTTCGACGACGGCAACGGCGAGACCGACGATCTGCTCGCGATCGCTGCGTGGGTGCAGGAGGTGCGCGCCTGATGCTGACCTGTGGCTGGCCGGCTTTTCGTTCGGCAGCTATGTCGCCGCGCGCGCCGCCGCCCAGTTGCCGCTGCGCCAGCTGATCAGCATCGCGCCGCCCGTCAATCGCTGGGACTTCGCCGGCATCGCCCCGCCGGCCTGTCCGTGGCTGATCGTGCAGGGCGAAGCCGACGAAATCGTCGACCCGGGTGCGGTCTATGCCTTTGTCGAGGCGCAGCAAAAGCCGCCGACCCTGGTGCGCATGCCGGACACCAGTCACTTCTTCCATCGCCGCCTCATGGACCTGCGCGGCGTGATCAAGAACGGCGTGCGCGCAAACCTGCCGCCGCCACTCGGCGACGCGGCCTGAGCGCATGAACGATGCGAGCACGACCGGCGTGACGATGGCGCCGAGCGAGCGCTACACGCTCGGCGTTGCCCAGCGACGCTGGGAGGATGATCCCGCGCAACGCGCCGTGCTGGTCGAGCTCGACCGGATTTACCGCGGCCTCATAGATGCCGATGCCGGTGCACGGGAATCGCGCTGGTGGCAATTGCGCGCCAGGCCGGCGCAAGCGGTGCGTGGACTCTATCTGTGGGGTGCGGTCGGACGCGGCAAGACGTTCCTCGTCGACCTGCTGTTCCAGTCCGTTCCGACGCAACGCAAGCTGCGCTTGCACTTCCATCGCTTCATGGGTCGCGTCCACGCCGAGCTGCGCAAGCTCGAAGGGCGCACTGATCCGTTGCGCGACGTCGCCGCACACTTTGCCGAGCAGGCGCGCGTGCTCTGCCTCGACGAGTTCTTCGTCACCGACATCGGCGACGCCATGATCCTCGCCGGCCTGCTGCAGCATCTGTTCGAACGCGGCACCACATTGCTGACGACTTCGAATATCGAGCCGAAGCAGCTGTACCGAGACGGCTTGCAGCGGGCAAGGTTTCTGCCGGCGATCGCGCTGCTCGAACGACAGTGCAACATCGTCGAGTTGCTCGCGGCGCAGGACTACCGCCTGCGCGAACTCAGCCGCGCCGGCGTGTATTTCACGCCGCCGGGGGCGACCGCCGAGCGCGCGCTCGAAGCCTGCTTCGAACACGTCGCGCCGGGCGCGCTGCGGTTGGAACCGGAGATTCTCGTCAACGGTCGCGGCATCGCCGTCAAACGCCGCGCCGAAGGCGTGATCTGGTTCGATTTCGATGCGCTGTGCGAAGGCCCACGCTCCGTCGCCGACTACATCGAGCTGGCGCAGAGCTTCAACACGGTGCTGATTTCCGGCGTGCCGCAGTTTTCTCCGCAAATGGAAGATGCCGCGCGGCGCTTCATCAACCTGGTCGACGAGTTCTACGATCGCGGCGTCAACCTCGTCTTGTCGGCGGCCGCGCCGATCGTCGACCTTTATGATGGCGAGCGCCTGCGCGCCGAGTTCGCGCGCACGCAGTCGCGGCTGATCGAAATGCAGAGTTCCGACTACCTCGCGCGCGCGCACCGGCACTAGGCTAAGCACAATGCGGCGCCGCCGGCACGGCCACGTCGATACGTGCTCACCGCGCTACAGCTTCTTGAAAGCGGCTTGAGCCGTCCCCAAAAAGTGAACAAAGAACAACGCTCTATCCTTCGCCAAGCGGGAATCAGCACGATGCGCACACGCCAACTCGGCCGCAGCGGCATTGCGGTATCGTCGATCGGTCTCGGCTGCATGGGCATGAGCGACTTCTACGGCGAGCGCGACGACGTCGAATCGATCGCCACGATCCACGCTGCGCTCGACGCGGGCATCACTCTGCTCGACACCGCCGACATCTACGGGCCGCACACGAACGAAGAGCTGGTCGGTCGTGCCATCGCCGGTCGACGCGACGGCGTCGTGCTCGCGACCAAGTTCGGTTTCCAGCACGATCCGGCCGACCCGGCCAAGCGCGTGATCAACGGCCGTCCCGCGTATGTACGCGAGGCGTGCGATGCGAGCCTGCGGCGGCTCGGTGTCGAGGTCATCGATCTGTATTACCTGCACCGTGTCGATGCGAACGTGCCGATCGAGGAAACCGTCGGCGCGATGGCCGATCTGAAGCGCGCCGGCAAGGTGCGCCATCTGGGCTTGTCCGAAGTCGCACCGGCGACACTGCGCCGCGCCCACGCCGAGCATCCGATCAGCGCGCTGCAGAGCGAATATTCGTTGTGGACGCGCGATCCGGAGGACGGCGTTCTGGCGGCGTGCCGCGAACTCGGCGTCGGCTTCGTCGCTTACAGTCCGCTCGGCCGCGGGTTCCTCAGCGGCGAGATCCGCCGCTACGAGGATTTCGCCGCGGACGATTATCGGCGTCAGTCAGCCGCGCTTCCAGGGCGACAACTTCGCGCACAATCTCGCGCTCGTCGAGCGCGTGCGCGATCTGGCCACGGCCAAGGGCTGGAGCGCGTCCCAGCTGGCGCTGGCCTGGGTGCTCGCACAAGGCGACGACATCGTGCCGATTCCGGGCACCAAGCGGCGCAAGTATCTCGAGCAGAACATCGCCGCCATCGACATTGCCCTCGACGCCGCCGACCTCGCCGCACTGGCTGCGGTGTTTCCTCAGAATGCCGCCGCAGGCGCGCGCTACCCGGAATCGATGCAACGGCTGAGCGGGCGTTGACACCGTCTCGCCGCAGGGCAAGTGACGTTCGGCCCATTGCGGGAAAAAGCTCCGAGCATTTAATTTATACTACGCAGTTCATTATTCAGGTTCATCCCGGCTCTTGAGTGGATCCGCGGCGAAGCGATGGCTGTCGAAACGGCTATCGGTTAAACGACGGATAGTCGAATTCACGGAGAACACGCGTATGAAGTCGCCGTATCTGCCCTGGCTGATGGTCGCCGCCGCACTGGCAATTGCCGCTTGCAGCAAGGCGCCACAGCAGCAGCCACAGATGCCGCCTGCGGAAGTCGGGGTGGTCGAAGCCAAGGCGCAGTCGATTCCGCTGACGCGCAATCTCGTCGGCCGGCTGTCGGCAACGCGCACGGCCGACGTGCGCGCGCGCGTCGCCGGCGTACTGGTCAAGCGCGTCTACACCGAAGGCACCGACGTCAAGGAAGGCCAGCTGCTGTTCCAGATCGATCCGGCGCCGCTGCAGGCTGCGTTGAACGCGCAATTGGCCAACCTCGGCGCAGCGCAGGCCACCGCGCAGAACAACCACGTCGCCGCGGAACGCGCGCGTTCGGTCGCGAGCAAGGGGCTGCTTTCGAAGACCGATCTCGACAATGCCGATGCGGCCGAACGCACCAGCGCGGCGGCGGTCAAGCAGGCGCAGGCCAACGTCGACGCGGCGAAGATCAATCTCGGCTACGCCAATGTGACCGCGCCGATCAGCGGCCGCGCCAGCCAGCAGCAGGTCACCGAAGGCGCACTCGTCGGCCAGGGTGAAGCGACGCTGCTGACGTCGATCTGGCAGATCGATCCGATCTACGTCAATTTCAGCCAGGCCGTCGGCGAACTCGACCAACTGCAGCGCGCGCAGGCGAGCGGCGACGTCAGTCTCGATGGGCAGAACAAAGCCAAGGTCGAACTCGTGCTGCCCGACGGCACGCCGCTCGGTGCGCCCGGCACGCTCGACTTTTCCGACGTCGCCGTCGACGCATCGACCGGCGCCGTGAACCTGCGCGGCATCATCCCGAACAGCGACCACAAGCTGCTGCCCGGCATGTACGTCAACGTGCGCGTGACGCTCGGCGAGCTCAAGCACGCTTACCTCGTGCCGCAAGCCGCCGTGCTGCGCGACGCGAAGGGCCCCTACGTGTACACGGTCGGCAAGGACGGCAAGGTCGCGATGAAGCGGATCAAGGCCGACGCGCAGCAGGCGGACACCTGGATCGTCACCGACGGAATCGCCGAGGGCGACCAGATCGTCGTATCCGGCGTGCAGAAGATAAGGCCAGACGCGCAGGCGAAAGCCACACCGTGGCAGCCGAACGCAGACGCCGCCAAGTCTGCGCCGGGTGCACCCGCCGCACCGGCAGCCGACAAGCACTGATTTTTCGCGATCGGGCACCAGCGTAGAAGCAGGAAACCGTCATGCCGAGTTTTTTCATCGACCGTCCGATCTTCGCCTGGGTCATCGCGATCCTGATCCTGCTCGGTGGCGCGATCTCGATCACGACACTCGGCATCGAGTCGTATCCGTCGATCGCGCCGCCGCAGGTCGTCGTCAACGCGAGCTATCCGGGCGCCGACGCCGAGACCGTCGCCAAGACCGTCACGCAGGTCATCGAGCAGCAGCTCACCGGCATCGATCACCTGTTGTACTTCAGCTCGACGTCGACATCGAACGGCGGCTCTTCGGTGACGCTGACGTTCGAGCCGGGCACGAACCCGGACATCGCCCAGGTACAGACGCAGAACAAGGTCGCGCTGGCGACGCCGCGACTGCCGAACGAAGTGACCCAGCTCGGCGTCACCACGGTCAAGTCGAATCCGGACTTCCTGATGTTCTTCGCGCTGAAGTCCGACGACGGCCGCTATAACTCGTACGAGCTCAACAACCTGCTGTCCTCGCAGGTCATCGACCAGATCGCGCGCCTGCAGGGCGTCGGCAGCACGTTGCAGGTCGGCTCCGAATATGCGATGCGCATCTGGCTCAATCCGGACCAGCTGCACGGCTACGGCATGTCGGCGGCGCAGGCGCTCGCCGCGGTGCAGGCGCAGAACGTGCAGATCGCTGCCGGCTCGGTCGGCCAGGAGCCGGCGCTGCCCGGCGTCGGTTTCACGGCGACGGTGCGCGCCGAAAGCCGCTTCACCACGCCGCAGCAGTTCGAGGAAATCATCCTGCGTGCGAACAACGACGGCACCGCGGTGCGCCTGAAGGATGTCGCCCGCATCGAACTCGGGCCGTACAGTTATGGCCAGCGCGTCGTCTACAACGGCCAGGGCGTCGCCGGCGTCGGCGTGCAGCTGGTCAGCGGCGCCAACGCGCTCGCCGTCGCCGACGAAGTCCGCGCCAAGCTGACCGAACTGCAGCCGACGTTCCCACCCGGCGTATCGTGGTTCGTGCCGTACGACTCGACGCGCTTCATCAAGATCTCGATCGAGGAAGTGGTCAAGACGCTGGGCGAGGCGATCGTGCTCGTGTTCCTGGTCATGCTGCTGTTCCTGCAGAACTTCCGCGCCACGATCATCGCCACGCTGGTCATACCGGTCGCGCTGATGGGCGGCTTCGTCGGCATGTGGGCGGTCGGCTTCACGATCAACCAGCTCAGCCTGTTCGGCATGGTGCTGGCTATCGGCATCGTCGTCGACGACGCGATCGTCGTCATCGAGAACGTCGAGCGCATCATGCGCGAGGAAGGACTGGGCCCCAAGGAAGCGACGCGCAAGGCGATGCAGCAGATCACCGGCGCCGTCGTCGCCATTGCCGTCGTGCTGATGGCGGTGTTCATTCCGAGCGCGATGCAGTCGAGTTCGGTCGGCGCGATCTACCGCCAGTTCGCGCTGACCATCGCGTTGTCGACCGGCTTCTCGGCCTTCCTCGCGCTGGTGTTCACGCCGGCGCTGTGCGCCACGATCATCAAGCCGCTGCACGAAGGTCCGCGCAACGCGCTGTTCAACGGGTTCAACCGTGCGTTCGAGTGGACGCGCAACACCTACACCGGCAACATCCGCGACGCAATCCGGCGCGTCGGTCTGTGGATGGGCATCTACGCGGCGATCTTCGCGCTCTGCGCCTTCCTGTTCTACAAACTGCCGGGCAGCTTCGTGCCGGAAGAAGACCAGGGCTACGCGTTCGCGATCGTCTCGCTGCCGTCCGGCGCGACGATCGCGCGCACGAACAAGGTCATGGATCAGGTCGGGTCGATCATCCAGGCCAACAAGGAAGTCGAGGCCGTGTTCGCGATCAGCGGCTTCAGCTTCATCGGCAGCGGCGAGAACGTCGGCTTGGCGTTCATCCGCTTCAAGCCATGGGACCAGCGCGATGCCTCGGCCGCGGAGTTGATCCAGCGCCTGCAGGGCCAGCTGTTCGGCAGCGTGCGCGATGGCATGGCGTTCGTCGCCAACCTGCCGACGATCCGCGGCCTGAGCCGCTTCGGCGGCTTCGACATGTACCTGCAGGACCGCACCGGCCAGGGACACGACGCGCTGATCGCCGCGCAAAACATGCTGCTAGGCAAGGCGGGCGAGCACAAAGATACCCTCGTCGGGGTGCGCCCGAACGGCCTCGAGGACGCGCCGCAGCTCGACATGCGCGTCGACCGCGTGCAGGCGCAGTCGATGGGCCTGTCGCTTTCGGACGTCTATACGGCCATTCGCCTGATGCTGGCGCCGGTCTACGTCGACGATTTCGTCTACGGCGGCCGCGTGCTGCGCGTCAACATGCAGGCGGATGCCGCGTTCCGCGCGAATCCCGACGCGCTCAGCCACTTCTACGTGCCGGGCAAGATGACGGCGACCGCGTCGACGAACGGCAACTCCGGCGGCGGCGGCACGACGACGAACGGCAACAGCGCCGCGGCGCTCGACTCGATGGTGCCGCTGTCGAACGTCGTGAGCACGAGCTGGAGGATGGGCTCGCCGAGCCTGGTGCGTTACAACGGCTACGAATCGATCGATATCGTCGGCAGCAATACCCAGAACAAGAGCACCGGCGAGGCGATGGCGCTGATGAACGACCTGGTCAAGGAACTGCCGGCCGGGTTCGGCCGGGAATGGACCGGCCAGTCATTGCAGGAGATCATCTCCGGCAGCCAGGCGCCGATGTTGATCGCGTTGTCGATCGTCGTCGTGTTCCTCTGCCTGGCGGCACTGTACGAAAGCTGGTCGATTCCGGTCTCGGTCATGCTGGTCGTTCCGCTCGGCCTGACCGGCATGCTGCTGGCGACCTGGATGCGCGGGCTGCCGAACGACGTCTACTTCAAGGTCGGCATGCTGACGATCATCGGTCTCGCCGCGAAGAATGCGATCCTGATCGTCGAATTCGCCGTGTCCGAGCAGCGCGCGGGACGCCGCCTCGGCACCGCCGTCGTCGACGCCGCGCGCCTGCGCCTGCGCCCGATCCTGATGACGTCGTTCTGCTTCATTCTCGGCGTGCTGCCATTGGCGATCTCGAGCGGCGCCGGCGCGAACGCGCGCCACGCGATCGGCACCGGCGTTATCGGCGGCATGATCTTCGCGACGTTCCTCGGCGTCCTGCTGATCCCGGTGTTCTACGTGTTCGTGCGCCGCCTGCTCGGCGACAAGCTCGAGCCGGTGGAGGAAACCTTGGCTGCGACGAAAGATCCGAACGTGCATGGGTGAGAGGTGGAGCAGGGCTGAGGGCTGAGGGCTGAAGAGCCACGCGGCTTTTTCGCCACTGGCTCAAACACTCGCGGCGCATCGCCGGCACGAACGGTGCGCCGCTGCGGACCTTCACCACCAGCGCCTCGCGCGAAATACGGCGCGCTAATGGCTCTTGCCCTCAGCCCTCAGCCCTCAGCCCTCAGCTACAATACTTGGCCAAGAGCCGGCCGCCGCCGGACCCTAACGACCGGGAGCAACCCATGACCGAACCCACCCTCTCGCCGCCGGCCGGCGGCGCCAAGATCACCATCGCCAACGGCAAGCTCACGGTACCGAACAATCCGATCGTGCCGTTCATCGAAGGCGACGGCACCGGCCGCGACATCTGGCGCGCCTCGGTGCGCGTGTTCGATGCGGTCGTGGAAAAAGTATACAAAGGCCAGCGCAAGATCCACTGGCTCGAAGTCTATGCCGGCGAAAAATCCTTCAAGCAATACGGCTCGTGGCTGCCGGACTCGACCGTCACGGCATGCCGCGACTACCTCGTCTCGATCAAGGGCCCGCTGACGACGCCGATCGGCGGCGGCATCCGCTCGCTGAACGTCGCGCTGCGCCAGATGCTCGACCTGTACGTGTGCCTGCGCCCGGTGCGCTGGTTCAAGGGCGTACCCTCGCCGGTCAAGGCGCCGGAAAAAGTCGAGATGGTGATCTTCCGCGAGAACTGCGAGGACATCTACGCCGGCATCGAGTTCGAGCAGGGCGGCGAGGCCAACAGGAAGTTCCTCGACCTGTTCAAGGCGAACTTCCCGAAGGAATACGCCAAGATCCGCTTCCCGGAAAGCTCGGGCATCGGCATCAAGCCGGTGTCGAAGGACGGCTCCGAGCGCCTGATCCGCTCGGCCATCGAATATGCGATTGCGAACAAGCGCAAGTCGGTGACGCTCGTGCACAAGGGCAACATCATGAAATTCACCGAGGGCGCGTTCCGCAACTGGGGCTACGCGCTGGCCGAGCGCGAGTTCGGCGACCAGGTGTATACATGGGAACAATGGGAAAAGACCAAGGCGGCGAGCGGCGAGGCGGCAGCAAACGCCGAGCAGAAAGCCGCTCTGGCTTCCGGCCGCATCCTGATCAAGGACGCGATCGCCGACATCACGCTGCAGCAAGTGCTGACGCGGCCGGAAGAGTTCGACGTGATCGCAACGCTGAACTTGAACGGCGATTACCTTTCGGATGCGCTGGCCGCGCAGGTCGGCGGCATCGGCATCGCCCCGGGTGGCAACATCAACTACATGACCGGCCATGCCGTGTTCGAGGCGACGCACGGCACGGCGCCGAAGTACGCCGACCAGGACAAGGTCAATCCGGGCTCGGTGATCCTGTCCGGCGAGATGATGCTGCGCTACATGGGCTGGACCGAAGCGGCCGACGCCATCATCCGCGCCATGGATCGCGCCATCGGCAACAAGACCGTCACTTACGATTTCGCGCGTCTGATGGAAGGCGCAAAAGAGGTCAAGTGCTCGGAGTTCGCCGACGAGCTGATTCGCGCGATCTGATCAAGCTGACCGATCAGGCAAGCCGATCAGGGCCACTTGGCCGGGCCCGGCTTGCAGCGCCGGATCGCAAGGTCGTAGAACGAGCGCGCAACGAAGGCGACGCAGTATGCGAACAGCGCCAGGCGCGACGGAGGCGTCCGGCTGTTGTCTTCGCACGTCTGGTTTTCGATGCGTTTCATGTTGCGTTTCGCATGTGCCGCCCGCGAACGGGCCGGCATTGCCATCGCCAACGCAGCGCCAACGGCCGCTTCGCAGCACGCCGGCGATCCGTCGAAGGTGGCCGTGCAGGCGCTCACTGGCAGGCCGCAACCCGCGCGTTGGGCAGACGCTGGTTGCGCTCGTTCGTCCGCGTCCCTGCGGCGGCCGGAGTGGGTTGCGCATTGTGCGATGGCAGCGCGGCGGCGCGACCGCCGAGATAGCCGCCGTTGAACAACTGGCCGAGGGCCAGGGCTTGCAGATTCTTCCAGAAAGCAGTCATTGCCGATGCCTCCTCGATTTGATGGAAGCACAAGATAGGCTTGCCCGCGCGCGCAAAAAAGCGATACTTTTGCAAGCCAGAGTTGAAATACGCTCAACCCACGGGGCGCCATGAGCAGACCACCACTGCACGCATTGCAGGCGTTCGTCACGGTCGCGCGCACGCGCAACCTGACCCGTGCCGCAGCCCAGCTGAACCTGACGGTCAGCGCGCTGAGCCACCAGATGCGCACGCTCGAGGAACGCCTGAACCAGCGCCTCTTGCTGCGCGGCCCGCGAGGCGTGACACTGACGCCACACGGCGAGCGCCTGCTCGAAGCGACGGCGCCGCACATCGAGGGCATCGAGCGCGTGTTCGCGCGCCAACGCGAACGAAATACCAACGCGCTGACGATCAGCGCGTTGCCGCTGTTCTCCTCGAGCTGGCTGATGCCGCGCCTGCCGGCGTTCATGGCCCGGCACCCGGGCCTCGAATTCAACCTGCAGACCAGCGTGGCGCTGGTCGACTTCGAACGCGAGCCGGTCGACGCCGCGCTGCGCCTGGGCAGCGGACACTGGACGGGCCTGACCGCCGAGCACCTGTTCGACGAGTGGATCGTGCCGATGGCGAGTCCGAAACTGATCGGCCGCCGGCGCAAGCCGAAGCCCGACGAGATGGGCAACTGGCCGCTCATCGGCGAATCCGACGACGACAACCAGCGCTGGCGCCGCTGGTTCGAACTGTTCGGCGGCACGCCGCCGCGGCGCTACGCGGCGAGCTTCACCGAAGCCGAACTGCTGCACCGCGCCGCCGCCGAAGGCATGGGCATCGTGCTCGGCCGCATGATCCTGGCCAAGCCGCTGGTCGACAACGGCACGCTCGTCATGCTGACCGATCAGCGCATGCCGGCCGGCTACAGCCATTACCTGGTCTATCCGCAGCGCTCGGCCGAGCACGGGCCATTGCTCGCCTTCCGCGACTGGCTGCACCCGGAGATCCGCAAGTACCTCAACGCCGAACGCAGCCACGCCCGGCGGAAGGCGCGCCCGTAGGACCGGGAAAGAGCTCTTTGAAGGCGGATTTCGCCGATCGAAGAAAGCCCGCACGTAGATTACGCGGATCGAGAAAGAGCTTTTTTAGGCGCGGACTACGCGGATCAACGCGGGTGAGCGTGGATCAAAATTTTACGGCTCTATCCGCGTAGTCGCTCTTCATCCGCGTTGATCCGCGTTCAAGGCTTTTTTCTTTCGTTTTTCCCCTAAACTGCGCGCATGAACAGCGTCGCCGCACCGGTGCAGCGCGAGGTCGACAAGGCCCTCGTCGAAGTCTGCGCACGAGAACTGCGCGCCGGTTTCGCCGACTACCACGCGCGCTTCAGTACGATCACGCAGCGCGCCCAGCGCCGCTTCGAAACGCGCGACTGGCAGGGTGCGCAGAACGACACCAGCGAGCGCATCGAGTTGTACGAGCGCTGCATCGGCGAGATGGTCGAGCGCGTCGAGCGCATGCTCGGCGCCGTGCCGAGCGACCGTGCGCTGTGGAGCGCCGTGCGCGACGCCTATGCCACAGCCATCGCCGGGCTGCTCGACCAGGAGCTGTACATGACCTGGTTCAACACGCTGGCGCGGCGTTTCTTTCGTATCCGCGGCGTCGACGCGCAGATCGAGTTCGTCGCGCTCGACATCGATCCGACCGATCGCATCACGCATCCGGTCGCGCGGCACAGCTACGCGGTGTGGGGCAACCTGCCGCGCATCTGCCAGAAGATCCTCGACGACTATCCCTTCAAGGCACCGTACGCGCACGCCGGCCTGTGCGCGATGCGCATGGCCGACGCGTTGTCGCGCCGCCTCGCCGACTGGGGCGAAGAACCCGTGCGCGCGGTCGAACTGCTGGAAACGGTGTTCTATCGGGAGCGCCGCGCTTACCTCGTCGGCCGCGTCTTCGGCGTCGAACACGTCGTGCCGCTGGTCATCGCGCTGATCCACGATGCCTCCGGCATCCGCGTCGACGCGCTGCTGATCGAACGCGTCAACGTCGCGCAGATCTTCGGCTATACGCGCAGCTACCTGCATGCGGACCTTGCCACGGTCGGCGATGCGATCGTGTTCCTGCACACGCTGCTGCCGAACAAACCGGTCGACGAAATCTACACCGTGCTCGGCCGCGCCAAGCAGGGCAAGACCGAGCGCTATCGCCATTTCTACCGGCACCTTGCCGCCGATCCGGACGAACAGTTCGTCCACGCCGACGGCGTGCGCGGCATGGTCATGCTCGTCTTCACGCTGCCGTCCTATCCGCTCGTGTTCAAGCTGATCCGCGACCGCTTCGCCTTTCCCAAGGACGCCGTGCGCGAAGAGGTCATGGCGAAATACCACCTCGTCTTCCATCACGACCGCGCCGGCCGCCTGATCGATGCGCAGGAATTCCGCTTCCTGCGCTTTTCGCGTGCGCGGTTTGCACCGGCGCTGCTCGACGAATTGCTCGGCGAATGCCACGACAGCGCCTACGCCGAGGGCGACGACATCGTCGTCGCGCACTGCTACGTCGAGCGTCGGCTGCGGCCGCTCGACCTGTACGTGCGCGAAAATTCCGAAAGCACGTCATTGAAGGCGATTCTGGATTACGGCCAGGCGATCAAGGATCTGGCGCGCAACAACATCTTCCCCGGCGACCTGCTGTTCAAGAATTTCGGCCTGACCCGGCACGGCCGCGCGATCTTCTACGACTACGACGAGTTGTGCCTGGTCACCGATTGCCGGTTCCGCGAACTGCCGGACAGCGACGAGACGACGCCGGGCCTGGATACCTACTACGTCGGTCCGCACGACGTGTTCCCGGAGCAGTTCCCGAGCTTTCTCGGCGTCGAAGCGCAGCTGCGCGACGCGCTGATCCGCGAGCACGGCGACATCTTCGACGTGCGCTGGTGGACGCAGTTGCAGGAACGCTTGCGCGCCGGCGAGGCAATCGATGTACCGCCGTATCCTGCGGCGCTGCGGCTGCCGACGTGGCCCGGCAGCCTCGCCGCAGCGCTATAATCCCGGCGATTCGTCCCGCCCAACCCCCAAAGGCAGATATCGATGAACAAGCTCACACTTGCTGCGTCGCTCGCGCTCGTGCTCGCCGGCTGCGGTAGTTCACCGCCGCCGCCTCCAGCGAGCAACACTGTCACCGCGGCACCGAAGCCGGTCGCCGATCAGCCGGTCCAGCCGCCGCCGCCGCAAAGTGCGGATCAGCCGTTCGCGCAGAAACTCGACCAGGTTCTCGCCGGCACATGGCGTTCGGACAAGAACAAGGCGCGCGACCAGTATCGTCACCCGAAGCAGACGCTCGAGTTCTTCGGTATCAAACCGGGCATGACCCTGATCGAGCTGACGCCGGGCGGCGGCTGGTACGCCGAAGTCCTCGCGCCGCTGCTCAAGGGCAACGGCAACTACATCGCCGCCATCGTCACGCCGAAGAAGAAGGAAGGCGAGGATGCGCAGGACATGGACTCGCTGAGCAAGAAATTCTCGGCCGATTCCGCCGAGTACGGCGATGCCAAGGTGCAGCAGTTCGATCTCAAAGCGCCGAACTTCGGCCCCGCCAATTCGATCGACATGATCGTGACGTTCCGCAACGTGCACAACTGGGTCGTGGCCGACGCCGCGCCGGGCATGTTCAAGGCCCTGTTCGATGTGCTCAAACCCGGCGGCGTGCTCGGCGTCGTCGATCACCGCGCCGCTGCCGGCGCCGATCTGGAAAAGATCAAGGATTCCGGCTATCTGCCCGAAGACTACGTGATCAAGCTCGCCACCGACGCCGGATTCAAGCTCGACGCGAAGAGCGAAATCAACGCCAATCCCAAGGACACCAAGGACTACGCCGAGGGCGTCTGGACGCTGCCGCCGTCGCTCGCGCTGAAGGACAAGGATCAGGACAAGTACCTTGCCATCGGCGAATCGGATCGCATGACCTTGCGCTTCGTCAAGCCCGGCGGCGACCAGATCTTCAAGTCGTCGGAAGCGCCGAAGAGCGACGCCAAGAACTGATCGGTGATGTTCCACGCATGACCGGACGGCCGCCTCGCGCGGCCGTTCGCGTCTTTGCACCGCGACGATGCTCATTGCTCTGAACAAGCCTTACGGCGTGCTCTGCCAGTTCACCGATGGCGGCGGGGCGTCCGCAGATGGCCGGCGCACGCTGGCCGAATTCGTCACAGTTCCGGACGTGTACCCGGCGGGTCGCCTGGACTTCGACAGCGAGGGTCTGCTGCTGCTGACAGACGACGGAGCGCTCGCCCACCGCCTGACCGCTCCTCGGCGTCGAACCGAAAAGACCTATCTCGTGCAGGTCGAAGGCAGTCCGGGCGACGCGCAATTGTCGCAATTGCAACAAGGTGTACTTCTGAACGACGGCCCGACGTTGCCTGCCCGGGCCCGTCTGCTCACGCAAGCGCCGGACTGGCTGTGGCCGCGCGATCCGCCGGTGCGTTTCCGCAAGAGCGTGCCGGATGCATTCATTGAATTGACGATCCGCGAAGGACGCAACCGCCAGGTGCGGCGCATGACCGCGGCCGTCGGCCTGCCGACGCTGCGCCTGATCCGCACGCGCATCGGCGACACCGCGCTCGATGGTCTGTGCCCCGGCCAGATCCGCGTCGTAGAGGAATAAAGTCTTCTTTCGGCCGGTCTTGAAGTCCTCTGTCCGCACCTGCTTAGGTCTTGCGGCGACGTCGAATGCGCCAAACCACCCAAGCCTGTGAGGGTCGGCAGCGCGAGTTGAAAAAACGTCGTCGCACCAACTGTGGACAGGTCATCCGATCGCAACCCGGGAATTTCCAATGACTGCTTTCAAGGACCACTTCTCCGGCCACGCCAACATTTATCGTGAGGCGCGCCCCACCTACCCGCCGGCGCTGTACGACTGGCTCGCGCAACAGGCACCCGATCCGGAACTGGCGTGGGATGCCGGCTGCGGCAGCGGTCAGGCGACCCTGGCGCTGGCCGACCACTTTCGCAAGGTCATCGGCACGGACCCGAGCGCAAACCAGATCGCGCAAGCCGAGCCGCGGCCGAACATCGAGTATCGCGTCGAGCCGGCCGAGCAGCCCACACTCGACGCAGGCAGCGCAAGCCTGGTCACAGTCGCGCAGGCGCTGCACTGGCTGGACCATGCGCGCTTCGACGAGCAGGTACGCCGCGTCCTGAAACCCGGCGGCATCATTGCGGTGTGGTCCTACGCGCATTGCGACGTCGATGACGCAGCGATCGACCGCGCGGTCACACGCCTGTACGTCGATCTGACCGGTCCCTACTGGCCGCCCGAACGCAGCCTCGTCGAAGCCGGCTACCGTACGATTCCATTTCCCTTTGTGGAAATTGTGCCACCGCCGTTTCCGATGATCGCGCGGTGGACGGTCGATCACCTCCTCGCCTACCTGCGCTCCTGGTCGGCGACGCAACGCTACATCAAGGCCAACGGCAAAGACCCGGTCACGCTCGTCGAACCGGACCTGCGCGCCGCCTGGGGCGATCCTTCGCTCGTGCGCGAGGTGCGCTGGCAGTTTCACGTGCGCGTCGGACGTGTCTGAGGCCTTTCGCTTTGCTCAAAAGCGCGACATTGCCGATGGAACCACGAGTAGCCCCCTCTCCCCTCGGGAGAGGGCTGGGGTGAGGGTCAGGATCCTTGTCAACCCGGACTTCATGCGGCGCTTCACGCCATCTTCTCCCACAGGAAGAAGGAACAGGTTGAAGCGTCGCCGAGATGCTGAGCGATCCCATATCTCGTTGCGGCGGGAGCGCATTGACCGGCTGCCGCGACTGCGCGCATGCTCGATCGTGGCACGCTTTGGGCTTGGGAAATCGATGAAAGTTATTCCGGCAATCGCCGTTTTGACGTTGAGCACGGCGGTATTTGCCGCTGACTACCAGCCGCTGCAAGGCACTTACAAAGTGGGCGGCAAGACGCTCTACGATCCGCCCGAGTCCGAGCCGCAGGACACGCATTTCTATCTCGATCTCGAAGGCACCGCCGCGCGCGACCTGTACAAGGCGATGAAGGCCAAGGCGCAGGACGGCGTCTGCGGCGAACGCGGCGACTTGACCAAACGCAGCGGGGGCGTGCAATGCACGATGGTCAAGGGCGGCAAGGAATACCATTGCGCGTTCGGCGTGGAGCTCCGCACTCAGCGTGTGGTGTCCGGCGTGGTGTGCTGAGGGAAAGATTTCGCAACGATCACCGCTGACAAAGACCCTCTGGTCCGCCAATACACGCACAGTCGTCTAAAGAAAATGGTGTCGGAGGCTAGCGGTTGGTCAGCTGGATCTCGATGCGCCGGTTCTTCGCGTAGGCGGGCTCGGTGTCAGCCGGATCGAGCGGCTGAAACTGGCCGAAGCCGTTCGCCGACAGATGCGGCGCCGGAATGCCCTGCACGACGAGGTACTTGACGATCGCCACGGCGCGCGCGGTCGACAGTTCCCAGTTCGACGGAAACTCCGCCGTGTGGATCGCGCGCCTGTCGGTGTGACCGTCGATGCGCAGCACCCAGTCGAGGCTCGACGGGATCTCGGCTGCGACTTCATTCAAGGTCTGCGCCAGCTTGCTCAGGTTCGACAGCGCCGATGGGTTGAGTTCGGCCGACGCGGAGTCGAACAAAATATCGGTCGGCACGACGAAGCGATCGCCGACAATGCGGATGTCGGCGCGGTTGCCGAGCGCGATGCGCAGCTTGCCGAAGAATTCCGAACGGTACTTTTCCAGCTCGCCGACCTTGTTGGCCAGAGCGAGATTGAGTTCCGCGCCGAGCTCCGCGATCTTCCTGTCCTTGTCCTTGACGTTCGCATTGGCGACGTCGAGTGCGGCCGACAGTTTCGCCAGCTGATCACGCACGGCCGCAAGCTGGCGATTCAGCAGTTCGGCTTGCGCGGCTGATTTCGCGTTGAGATCGGTTGCGGCGACCAGATCCTTTTTCGACGTGTCGAGCTGACCCGAAAGCGCGGCAACCTGCTGCTCCAGCTGCGCCTTCAGTTCGCTCAAGGCGGCAATGTCTGCGGCAAGCTTCGCGCTCTCCGCCTGGGCGGCATCGAGCTGCGCCTTCGCCGCATCGCGCTCATCGGCCGCCGTGCCGAGCGTGGCCGACAGTTCCCTGACTTTGGCATCGAGCGCGCGGCCGTTGTCTTCGGCGAGCGACAGTGTCTGCGCCAGCTGCGCGATTTGCGCGTTGAGGTCGGCCAGCGCCTGGTTCTTGCCGGCGATCGTCTGCGACAGCACGAACTGGCCGATCGCGAACAGCAGCAGCACGAACACCATGACCAGAATCAGCGACGACAGCGCGTCGACGAATCCGGGCCAGATGTCGAGCGAACGGCGGCGGCGGGCGATCGAATTCATCTTGCGACGGGGCAACAAAAATTGTCGTCATTCCCGCGCAAGCGGGAATCCATCTTGATCTTGTCGTTCGGCGGAAAAAGCAAAATGGATTCCCGCTTGCGCGGGAATGACGACGCTTGGGTACATCGAGCGATGGCGCTCACTGGGTGGTCCCAACACGCTTGCCATCGACGGCAGCGGCAATCGTGCGCGAAAGCAGGCGCAGCTCGCCGCGCAAGTCCTCCGACAGGCGTGAACCGTTCGGCGCACTGGCGAGTGTCTTGAGCACGTTCTTCAGTTCCTCCTGGGTCTCGGCCATGCCGCGGATCTCGCGTGACTCGCGGCCGAGCAGATCGGCCAGCCGCGCGAGCTGCGTGTTCAATTCGCCGAACTGCTCGGTCGAATGACGGCGCTCGCGCTCGGTCTCGGTCAGCGCGCGCTGCATGCGTTCCAGGCCGTCGGCGGTTTGCTCGAGCAACGCCTGCACGTAGGCCGGCACTGCAGTTTCGCCGTCGGTGTGCAGGCTGCCGGACGACAGCCGCGTCATGCCGGACAGCCATTCCTCGAGTTCGTTGTAGAAGCGGTTTTGTGCATGACCGGCCTGCAGGTCGAGGAAGCCGAGCACGAGCGAGCTGGCCAGGCCGAACAGCGACGTCGAAAAACTCGTCGACATGCCGGACAGCGGCTGCTTGAGGTTTTCCTTGAGCTGGTTGAACATCGCCACCGGGTCGCTGCCGACGCCGAGTGAGCCGATGATTTCGGCGACCGAGCGGATCGTCACGAGCAGACCCCAGAACGTGCCGAGCAGGCCGAGGAAGATGGCCAGGCCGACAAGATAGCGCGACAGATCGCGCGATTCCTCCAGGCGCAGATACACGCTGTCGAGGATCGAACGCAGCGAAGGCGTCGACAGCGTGAACTTGCCGCGCTCGCGCGTGGCGAACATGCGCGCCATCGGCGCAAGCAGCTTCGGTTTCAGGTTCAACGGCCGGTCGGGTGGCGAACGCTTGAACGTCTCGATCCATTCGACGTCGCTCGCCAGCAACAACACCTGGCGGACGTTGACGACGATACCGAACGCGAGCACGGCCAGAATCACCCCGTTGAAAAACGGATTGGCCTGGAAGTTCTGCATCAGTTGCGCCGCAAGCAACGTAGCGAGCAAACCGACCGCAATCAGGAAGCCGCCCATCCACACCAGGGCTTGCGAAGGTCTGCTCATCGGAATTTCCCGTTTCAGTTGCAACGTTGGATGCGTCCAGCCTGTGACCCGTTGCATCAGAGATGGTTCCGAAGTGCAGGAGGCACGAGTGCCGCGAAGGGCAGGATGCCCGAGAGCGGCCGATGGGCAGGAGCGTGAGTGCTCCGAAGGGCAGGATGGCCGAGAGCGGCCGATGTGCCGAAGCCGAGTGCTCACGTCCCACGCGGCTTCGCCCGCGCCGTCGCCTTCGCCGACCACGGATCGTCAGGCCACGGATGTCGCGGATAGCGGCCTTTCAGTTCCTTCTTCACTTCCGGATAGGTGCGCTCCCAGAAGCCGCGCAGGTCCTGCGTGACCTGGATCGGACGCTGCGCCGGCGACAGCAGATGCAGGACGACAGCAACGCGGCCCTTGGCGATGCGCGGCGTGTCGGCGAGGCCGAACAACTCCTGCAGCTTGACCGCGAGCACCGGTGGTTTGCCGGGTTCGTAGTGCAGGCGGCGCGAGTTGCCGCTCGGCACGGCGAGCGCTTCCGGCGCGCATTCGTCGACTGCGCGCCGCTGCGCGTAATCGAGCTTTGCCGACAACGCTTCACCGAGCAGCTGCGGCGTCAGCGAGTCCAGCCGCGTCTTGCCGGCGAGATGCGGTGCGAGCCAGGCATCGAGCGTCATCAGCAAGGCGTCATCGCCGAGATCGGGCAGGCCAAGTTCCGGGCAGGCATCACGCAACAATGCGACGCGGGCGCGCAGAACGCGCGCATGGTCACCCCAAGGCAACGCCTCGAGCCCAAGTTCGCGTACGGCGGCGAGCAATGCCGGCAACGCGTCTTGCGCGTTCGCCGGCACGCTGCGGCGTTCGATCGTGATGGCGGCGAAGCGTTGCTCCTCGAATGCTTCGACCGCGCGCGTCTCGCGATTCCAGCTGACGGTGCGCTCGCGCACGAAGCGCTGCGGAAAATCGCGCTGCAGAAGTTCAGGGTCGAACGGCGCGGCGGAGAGGATCAGGCTGTCGCGCTCCTCGAAACGCAGGTCGAGCACGACCAGCCACGGCTCGCCGTATAAAAGTGTATTTTCGTGCAGGCGCGCGCCGCGGCCGTTGCTCAGCGTGTAGCGGCGAGGATTGTTCGGGTCCTGGCGCGCGATGCGATCAGGGAAGGCATGCATGAGGACGTCGCCGATGGCCAGGATTGAGGGCTGAGGGCTGAGGGCTGAGGGCCGGAGGAGGCGAGGATTCGTGTCGCGTGGGGTGAACCTTCTTCGCCAGTGCTGCGCTGCCTGATCGACCGCGGACAAGGCACCGACGTCGGCGCCCACATTGCGAGCGGCACGCGCACCGTCGCGACGAAAGGCTTGCAGAGCCGCGTGGCGCTGAGCGGAAATCATCGCTGCGCCCGGCATCGCCGCGCAGCGGATTGCGCGCCTCGATCAGGGCGAGCAGGTCGCACGCGAGCGCTTTCTGATCCTCGCTTGCGCGTAGCGCGGCGGCCGCCAGGCGTGGCGAAGCGCCGGCGTCGAGCATGGCCCGGCCCAACGTGCTGATGCGTCCGTCGGCATCGATTGCGCCGAGAGCTGCCAGCAGATCGCGCGCGCTGCCGATGGCGCCTGCCGGCGGCGGGTCGAGCCAGCGCAAGTCGGGCGATCCCCAGGCGGCGAGTTCCAGCGCGAGCGCGGACAATTCGACCTGCCCAATTTCGGCGCGCCGCGACGGCTCGAGGCGCTGGCTTTGCGGCCACAGCCGGTAGGCCGTGCCTTCGGCGACACGGCCCGCGCGTCCGGCACGCTGGTCCGCGGATGCCTGCGAGATGGCGACGGTTTCCAGCCGCGTGAAGCCCGGAAGTTCGGATCCAGGCGCGGCTCGCGCGCAAGACCCAGGTCAATGACCGCGCGAATGCCGGGCAAGGTGACACTCGATTCGGCGACATTCGTCGCCAGCACGATACGCCTTACGCCCGAAGCCGCCGGAGCAAGTGCGGCGTGCTGTTCGGCAAGCGACAGTTCGCCGTGCAGCGGCACGATCTCGACGCGCGCTACAACGCCCGGATCTTTTCGCCGGCGGTGGCCGCGTCTTCGCCCCTCTCCCCCAAGCTCTGCTCGGGGGAGGGGTTGGGGTGAGGGGGTGACGCCTGGATTCTTTCCGGCGCGTGTTCGTGGCTCAGGCGCTGCCCCCTCACCCCAGCCCTCTCCCCCGAACTGCGTTCAGGGGCGAGGGAGACAAGCACATCGCGTGCGCGTTCGATCTCGCGGCGGCCAGGAAGGAACACGAGGATGTCGCCATCGGTATCATTCAGCGCTTTTTCCACAATGCGGCGCAGCTGGAACGGCCAATCCTCGTTCGCCTTCGCCGGCGGATATTCGATGCGCACCGGATAACTGCGGCCGGCGCTGGTCAGGCGCGGCGCATCGAACCAGCGCGCGATGCGCTCGCCGTCGAGCGTCGCCGACATGATGACCAGGCGCAGGTCCGGGCGCAGCGACGCCTGCACATCGAGCGCGAGCGCGGCGCCGAGATCGCCATGCAGATGGCGTTCGTGGAATTCGTCGAACAGGATTGCACCGATGCCGGCCAGTTCCGGATCGCCCTGGATCAATCTCGTCAGAATGCCTTCGGTGACGACTTCGATGCGTGTCCGGGCCGACACCTTCGCTTCGAAGCGGATGCGGTAGCCGACCGTTTCGCCGACGGCTTCGCCACGCTGCGCCGCCATGAATTCCGCCGCGGCGCGCGCGGCGATGCGGCGCGGTTCGAGCACGAGGATTTTCCTGCCGTCGAGCCACGGCGCGTCGAGCAGCGCCGGCGGCACTTGCGTCGTCTTGCCGGCACCGGGCGGCGCTTCGAGCACGAGACGGGGATGCGCGTCGAGACGCGCCAGCAGTTCCGGCAGCACCTCGGCAATCGGAAATGACGCAGGTCGGTTCAAATGAAATGCAGGCAGCGATCGGAGGCGGTCAGTGTGCCGCATCCTCCGGATCGCCGCGACGCAGGCCGGATTTCGTCACGCACGATTTCGTCGCGCCGGAAACGAACGATCCCGCCGAGTGGCGGGATCGCGGCCTCGAGCCTGACTATGGGCGCCCTAGTCGCAGACGATGCTGTTGACGTTGGCGATACGCAGCCACGTTCGCGTGCCGTTCGCAGTCGGCCCGTTCACGGCATCGGCATTGCCGTTGAACGTGAACGACATGTGCGCGCAGTCGGGGAAGCCGAACGTGATCGTGCCCCACTTCGTGAATGTAGCCGAACCGCAGCCGATGCCGGCAAAGCATCCATTGGTCGAATAAAACGTATCGACGGCGCCGGTCGTGGTCGCGCCGATCTGGATCGTGCCCTGCGTATAGAGCCAGAACGGCAGGCCGGCCTTGTCGAACGTGTACCAGGCCGCGGTGAAGGTGCGCGTTGCGCCGTCGTTGTTGTCGAAGATCTGCGTCAGGATGCCTTCGCCGCCGTGCTGCGGGTCGAACCAGTTCGACGTCATGTAGCCGCTGATCGGCAAGGTGAAGGAATTGGCCGCGTACTGTGCTGCGTTGTACGCCGGTACAGCGAAATCGAGCGTGTGGTTATCGAGGTTCAGTGAAAATGCCTGGTTGAAGTCGAACTGCACGCCGCTGAGATAGTTCTCGAACACCCAGATGTTGCTCGTTGCGATCGGTGAATTCGCATACGTCGCCGTGTACCAGGTGTTCTGGTCGGGGGCGAGTCGCACGTACTCAGAGTTGTTGCCTTGCGTCACTTGGACGAGCGGAAAGGTGGGATACAGCGACGTGTTGCCGCAGCCGCCGCAGGGCCGGTCGATTTCGAGCAACACAGCAGACTGCGGGTGTCCCGTACTGTCGACGCTGCACGGCACCCGCCAGACCGAAACGGTGACCTGCTCGGTATACGTGCACTCAGGATCACTGCCACCGCAGGTGGAAGGATCTCCGGGAAGGATCATCTGTTGCTGCAGCGGTGCCGGATCATTCGGCGACTGGCGAAACACGCCGAACGGCAGGCCGTCGACGAGGCAGCTGGGGGGATACGCACGATTCGGGTTGGCAAAGATGTCATTCGGGCGGGTCTTGCCCGGCGCCGCTGCCTGGCGCGCCGTTGCCAGCGCCGCCTGCATGCTGGCGTTGGCCTTGGCGACGCTGGCCGGATCACGCGCCGCGCCACTCGCCGTCGCCAGCATCGGCAGCATCAGGAGAAAAAAGGCGCAGCATGCGGGCACTGCGATCATCGATGCGCAGCGACGGTACAGACGGTTCATGGCTACTCCGGGAGTCGAAAGCGACGAAGGCAGATTCGGACGCTGGTCGTTAATCGCATGTGAACGATCGCGCGCCCGGCAACAGGCAGACTGCTCTTGGCATAATGCCGCCCCCGCTCAAATGCCGCCAGACCCATGCAGTTGATCGACATCGGTGCCAATCTCACGCACGAATCGTTCCGCCATGATTTTCCGGAGGTGCTGGCGCGTGCGCAGGCGCACGGCATCGCGCAACTGGTCGTCACCGGCGCGAGCGCGCAGGGAACGCGCGATGCCTACACGCTCGCGCAGATGCATCCCGGCGTGCTGTTCGCGACCGCGGGCGTGCATCCGCATCACGCCAGCGATTTCGATGCCGACACCGAAGCGCTGCTGCGCGAGTATCACGCCAAAGCGGAAGTCGTCGCGGTCGGCGAAACGGGCCTCGATTATCACCGCAACTTCTCGCCGCGCGAAGCGCAGCTGTTCGCGTTCGAGCGCCAGCTGCAACTGGCCGCGGCATGCGGCAAGCCGCTGTTCCTGCATCAGCGCGATGCGCACGCCGATTTTCTTGCCTGTCTCGACAACGTCAAGGGCCGCATCGGTCCGGCGGTCGTGCATTGCTTTACCGGCGATGCGAGCGAGCTGAGCCACTATCTCGAGCGCGACTTCTACATCGGCATCACCGGCTGGATCTGCGATGAGCGGCGCGGCACGCACCTGCGCGAACTGGTCAGGAACATTCCCGCCGATCGCCTGCTGCTGGAAACCGATGCGCCCTACCTGCTGCCGCGCAACGTCAAACCGATGCCGTCGCATCGCCGCAACGAGCCGATGTACCTTGCCCACATCTGCGCGGAAGTCGCGCGCGACCGCGGCGAAGACATCGCGGTCACGGCTGCGAATGCGACGGCGGCGGCAAGGAAGTTCTTTTCCCTGCCACAGCCTTGATCCCGGTCACCGCGTTCCGGCCAGTGCGAGCGATTGCGGCGTGGTCTCGGCGTCGCGCAGGAAGGTGACACTGGCCAACCCGCGCATGCATTCACGATGCGCCGTGTGCACGAGCCGCTCGCGCTCGGCGTAGATGCGCGAGGCGTTGTTGGTCTCGAGCACGTCGCCGACGGCACGCAGACTCGGCACGTGTTCGTTGCGACAATCGATCACGACGCGCACGTTGTCGCGTACGCTGATCGATGTCAGCGCGGCGGGCTCGACAGCCTGGACATTGGCGGCGGCGAGGGTCAGGAGGGTCAGGCTGAGGCGTAGAATGTTCATGGGAATCTCCGTCGGGTTGGTGGTCCGATGCGCGAAAGCTTCGGTGACGGCAGATTCGGCAATTGCCCGCTGCAATGCTTGATGCGCTCACGCGGAAGTGCGTGGGGCGGCGCCGGGAATTCCTTGGGAAATGCTTGGGGCGGCGTTTGTGGTCGCGTAAATCATTGATGTAGATCGTTTATTGTTCATGGCGGCTTAGGAACAGGAACGCGACGTGAGCGCAGGCGCAGGCGAGGGCTCGACGGGTTGGATCGTGTTCGACGCAGTCGAAATCGACTGCGCCGGCCGCCGCCTGTTCGTCGGCGGCAGGGAGGCGCCGCTCGAGCCCAAGGCGTTCGCCGTGCTCGTGCTGCTCGCCAGCCACCCCGGTCGTGCATTCGACCGCGACGAGATCCTCGATGCCGTCTGGGGCCACCGCCACGTCACGCCGGGCGTGCTCAATCGCGTCGTCACGCTGATCCGCCAGGCGCTCGGCGAAAGTGCGGAAGAGAACCGGTATCTGCATACGCTGCACGGCGTCGGCTATCGCTTCGATGCTGCGACCCGTCAGGCCGCCACGCGCGGCGGCATGTCGCCAGACGGACGGAAGCCGGAAGCGACCGCGCCCGATTCGGCGAGCGTAAGCACCACGGCCGAATCGCACGCGCCGCTCGCGACGGACGTGGAGCAGATGGTGGACGCGCGCGCCGGCGCCCAGCGAGCCGTCGTCGAGGGCACGGCGACGCCGGTCGAGCGGCGGATGGCTGCGGCTGTGCGGCCATCGCGCAAACCGGGAGTCGCCTGGCTTGCGCTCGGCGTGTGCGCGCTGATCGGCGCGGGATATCTTTTCACGCGGCGCGCCGTGGAGGCGCCAACCAGTGCAGTGCCGACGCTGGTCGTGCTGCCGTTGCATCCGGTCGGTGCGGCTGCGGACGAAAGCGTGTTCGCCGAAGGACTCAGCGAGGAACTGATCACGCGGCTTGCGCGCATCGACGGGCTGCACCTGATTTCGCAGACCTCGGCGGCGCTCGCGCAGACCGACAAGCTCAATCTAAATCAGCTTGCCGAGCGCCTGCACGTGACGCACGCGCTCGAAGGCAGCTTGCGCCAGTCCGGCCAGCAACTGCGCATCGACCTTCGCCTGGTCGATGTCCCGGGCGGCCGCACCTTGTGGGCACAGGATTACGACCGCAGCCTCGCGGATGTTTTTGCCCTTCAAAGCGAGATCGCGCATTCGGTTGCCGACACGTTGACCTTGAAGCTCGGTCTGCCCGGAGCCGCCGAAGATCGCGACCCGCAATTGTTCCGTGACTATCTTGAGTTGCGCAGCCGCATGATCGACACCGATGTCGCCGGATTCGCGGAAACGACCATGCGCTTGCGCGCCTTGGTTGCGCGCGCCCCTGACTATGCGCGTGCGCACGGTCTTCTGGCGAAAGCTCTGGTGCAGGAACTGCGGCCCTCTCTTGCCACACAGGCGGACGGCGCGGAAGCAGCGCGCGAAGCGGCGCGCGCGTTGGAACTCGACCCGGAACAGCTCGAAGCGCAGTCGGTGCTCGGCACGCTCGCGTGCCGGGCGATGGACTGGGCGCAATGCATGAGCCGGTTGCGTCACGCACTGACGCTGGCCCCGACCGACACGATCGCGCGTACGACTTATGGGCGCTGGCTCGCGGCCACCGGCTATCTTGACGAAGCGTTGCGGCAAACCGGGATCGCCGTCGCCTCCGATCCGCTCAACTACGTCGCGCTGTTCTTTCATGCCCGCGTGCTCGACACGGCGGGTCAGCACGATGCGGCAAAGCAAAATCTCGACGCAGGCCAAGCGGTCGCGAAGGTGCGAACGCTCCTGCTGCCCTACCCACGTTGGTACAACGCGATCTGGCGCCATGACTTCGACGCGGCGCGGAAATTTGCCCTCGACATGCCGGAGGAACAACACTTCCGCGAAGCCTACATCGCGGCAACCGAAGCGCTGGTCGATCCCTCGCGCTGGTCGCAGGTCGAACCGTTGATTGTGGAGTCTGAACGCGCGACCGGCCGCTACAACTTCATTCGCCTGCTGCAGCCGCATCCCGACATGGCCAGAAACATTGCGGCACTCGAGCAGGTCATGCTGACCGGCTCATCGAGCTACAACCTGCTGCTATGGAATCCGGAAAGCGCGGCGCTGCGCCGCGACCCGTCATTCCAGGACTTCCTGCGCCGCACGCACATGATCGAATACTGGCGCAGCAACGGCTGGCCGGCGCAATGCCACGCCGAAGGCGAGAGCGCGATCTGCGAGTAGGCTTCGCGGCGGCATGCCGGAAAATCGCGCTGCGCTTCACCGGCTGCGCCGCGCCCGCGCAGGCAGTCAGCGCGCCGCCAGACGCATCGGCTCGACCGTCACGATCGTATCCGGCACGAAGCGCACGACCGCGACCGCGGGGTTCTTGCACAGGCGCGCGGCCTGATGCAGCAGTTTCTCGCGCATCGCGAACGCTTCGCCCACGTTGTCGATGCCGGTCACCGCGCCGACGGCGGCCATCAGCGGCGGGCGCTGATCGGCGCAGGAAATGGTCAGACTCACCTCATCTGTTGCCGCCGCGTGCAGCGAACCGGTGGCCAGCAGCAGGGCAAACAAGGGATGCGAAGCATTGCGTTCCATGATGACGCTCCCGATCGATTTCAGGCGAGCCGGATTGCCCGCCCATACCCGATTCTTCAGGCTTTGCCGGCGGCGATTACAGCGGGTGTGCGCGGTGCGAGCGCGCGCGGCGTACAGGCGCGGCGCTTGCGCGAGAGCCTATCTGTCGCGCGTGAAGAACTTGCGTACGGCGGCGGCAATGGCGAGGAAGCCGACGATGACCGCCTTCTTGAAGGCGAGCAGGAGCACGAGCAATTTGGCGAACAGGCCGGCCTTCGCGGCGATCGCTCCGGCGACCAGCGCGCCGATGCCGTAGGCGGCGATCTTGTCGGTCGACGCGTTGAAATCGGTGTAGCGCTGCCCCGCGTCGAATTCGGCCATGTCCAGCACCTGCGGCATGCGCGCCTTCACCATTCCCAGCTGGTGCATGCCGGCGACGGCGTTGAAACTCAGGTAGCCGCCGCGGCCGAGCACGCGAATGTCGTAGTTCAACGTGTGTTCGCGCGCGCCGCTGAAGTTGAGTTCCTTGGCCCAGTACAGCTTATTGCTGGTCGCATCGTAGTGCGGCGGCGTTGCCCAGCCGACCAGTTCGATCGCCGGATAGCCCTGCTTCTGGCGTTCCGGATTGACGTCGCGCGCATTCTGCTGCATGTCCTTGAGCATCTTGTCGTAGTCGAGCGCGCCGGCTTCGGCGTCGGAAACATAACCGTCGCTCGAGTAGCTGATCACCACGACCCACGAATTCTTCGCATCGGTCAGCGCCGCGCCGGCCGGAATCAGCATGCCGAGGACCTCGGCGTCGGGCGGGTTGTGCCACAGGTCGTGCAGCACGCGCTGCGCGTCGTGCGCATCGAGGAAACGGAACTCGGAGGTGAGGTTCAACGTCGCATGCGCTTCGTCGATCGCCACCGTTCCGCTGCGGAAATTCAGCGAATCCAGGAACTTCTGGATTTTTTCCTTCGAGTCGGATTCCTGCGCGCCGACGCGTCAGAGACGCACACAGTGCGATAGCGGCGATCAGGCGACGGAGTGTTTGCATCGGACGTTCCTTGTCTGGCGCTGGAGCGATTAGGTATTCCGCGGCCAGGCACTCGCGCCGTCAGGTGCGCAAGCCGACACCGCGATGCAGCAGGTTGAGGCAGATCGCGCCGAGCGCGATCACGAAACCGAACATCACCAGGTATGCCCAGGCCGGATCGATGTCGGACACGCCGAGCAGACCGTAGCGGAACGTGTTGACCATGTACAGGATCGGATTCGCATAGGAAAGCTCGCGCCACGGCTGCGGCAGCTGGTCGACGTTGTAGAACACGCCGCCGAGGTAGGTCAGCGGGGTCAGCACGAAGGTCGGAATGATCGCGATGTCGTCGAACTTGCGCGCGTAGATCGCGTTGATGAAGCCGAGCAGGGCGAAGATCACGGCCGCGAGCAGGAACGTGCTCAGCGTGACGAGCGGGTGATACAAATGGATCTTGGTGAAGAACAGCGAGATGCCGAGCACGATCACGCCGACCATCAACCCGCGCATCACGGCGCCCGCGACATAGCCGCCGAGGATCGTCCAGCCCGGCATCGGCGACACCAGCATCTCCTCGACGAAGCGCTGGAACTTCGCGCCGAAGAACGAACTCGAGATGTTGCCGTAGGCATTCTGGATCACGCTCATCATGATCAGGCCGGGCGCGATGTATTCGATGTACGAGATCGGCGAGCCGTCCTGGCCCTGCGCGATCGTGCCGATGCGGCGCCCGATCAGGCTGCCGAAGATGATGAAGTACAGCGTCATCGTGATCGCCGGCGGCAGCAGCGTCTGGCTCCAGATGCGCAGGATGCGCGTGACCTCGCGCCGCACCAGCGTGCCGAGCGCGATCATGGTCCCGGTCGCGTTCATGCGGCCACGCCTTTGGCGACGCCGCCGTCGGGGTTGTTCTCGATCAGGCGCACGAACAGTTCCTCGAGCCGGTTCGCCTTGTTGCGCATCGAGGTCACCGTGAAGCCGCGCGCGGACAGCGCGGCGAACAGCGAGTTGAGATCGTGCGCGCGCGACATCTCCGCTTCGAGCGTGTGATCGTCCACGCGCGTGAGCTTGACGCCGTCGACGACGGGCAGGTCGCTGCCGCCGTCGCCGAGGTCGAGCACGAACGTCTCGACGTCGAGTTTGCCGAGCAGGCGCTTCATCGACGTGTTCTCGATGATCTGGCCGTGATCGATGATCGCGATGTTGCGGCACAGCTGCTCGGCTTCCTCGAGATAGTGCGTCGTCAGGATCACGGTCGTGCCGGCGGCGTTGATGGCCTGGATGAATTTCCACATCGAGCGGCGGATCTCGATGTCGACGCCGGCGGTCGGCTCGTCGAGGATCAGCAGGCGCGGCTCGTTGACCATCGCGCGCGCGATCATCAGGCGCCGCTTCATGCCGCCCGACAGCGTGCGCGACGTGACGAACGCCTTGTCCCACAACGCCAGCTGCTTGAGGTATTTTTCGGCGCGCTCGCATCGCGGTACGGCGCTCGACGCCGTAGAAGCCGGCCTGGTTCACGCAGATGTCGAACGGCCTTTCGAACAGGTTGAAGTTCAATTCCTGCGGCACGAGGCCGATCATCTGCATCGCTGCGCTGCGCTGCGTGTGGATCGGAATGCCGAACACGTTGACCTCGCCCGAGGTCGAATTGACCAGCGAGGAGACGACGCCGATCAGGGTCGACTTGCCGGCGCCGTTGGGCCCGAGCAGGGCGTAGAAATCGCCGGGTTGCACGGTCAGGGAAACGCCCTTGAGCGCTTCGACACCGTTCGGATAGGTCTTGCGGAGGTTGCGGACTTCCAGCGCTGGAACGGTGCTCATGGGCTGCGTTATGACGACAAGATGGTTAGTATAGCGGCGCTTCGCGCGGCAACGGGCAGTGTCGAGGGCGCGCAGCGATGCTTCTTCCCGCACGCGCACGTCGCCGCACCGATCCGTCGCTTGGGTGAGGCAATCGCCCGCCAATTCAAGGGGCGTGCACGAGAAACCTTTCAAATCTTCTACTGATGGCCGAACACTTCTCCCTTCGCCTCGCCGAAAACCGCATGCTCGCACCGAGCGTGCGCCACATGGCCTTCGAGCGCGCCGACGGCACGCCATTCGCGTTCGTTCCCGGCCAGTTCGTGCAGGTCCATTTCAACTACGCCGACGGCAAGCCGACCAAGCGCAGCTATTCGGTCGCGACCATCGGTGCCGGCGACGGTTCGCCGGTGCAGCGCCTCGAGATTGCCGTGTCCTACGTCGAAGGCGGCGCCGCGACCGCCTTGCTCGGCAACCTGCAGCAGGGCCAGACGATCGACGCGAGCGGCCCATACGGCCGCTTCTGCCTGATGGATCCGGATGCGAACCGGCGTTACCTGCTGGTGGCGACCGGCACCGGCGTCACGCCGTACCGCTCGATGCTGCCGCAGTTGAAAGTGCTGATGGCGGCACGCGGGATCCACGTCGCGCTCGTCTACGGCGCGCGCAACGAAGGCGAATTGCTGTACGGCGACGAGTTCGAGGCGTTCGCGCGCGAAAACCCGCTGTTCCAGTTCTACGCCTGCCTGAGCCGCGCGCCGCGCGCGGTGCCGCGCCCGCACGACCGCAACGGTCACGTGCAGGTCGCGCTCGAGGAGCTCAAGCCCGATCCGGCGCACGACATCGCCTACCTGTGCGGCAATCCGAACATGGTCGACCAGGCGTTCGCGCAGCTCAAGGAAGCGGGTTTGCCGATACCGCATATCCGCCGCGAGAAATACATCTCCTCGCGCTAGAACCCCTGAATAAGCTACTGCGCTCGGCAATCTTCACGCCGGCGGTCGCTCGGAGCTCGCTCATGTACGCCCCAAGTACACTCCGGTTCCTGCGCGCCGCCGATGGGCAGGAGCCCGAGTGCCTCGGAGGCCATGGATGGCCGAGAGAGGCCGACGTTGCAGGACTGCTGCCTCTCGCTACGCTTCTTCAGGGGTTCTCCAGCCATGACGCGGCGATGCATGTAAAGCACACTTGACAGCGGATTTCTGCGGCGTAGCATGCCTGTCAAGGTTGCTTGACACCGTCATCCGGGAATTCTTCATGCCGCGCTTCGTGGATTCCACCTATCGGCGCAATATTGCGCTGCTGATGGCCGTCTACATCGCATTGCTGCTGGTGCTGTGGCCGCTGATCAAGAGCACATCGGTGCTGGCGCTGAAAGCCGTGTTCACCCTGCTGCCGGTAGTGCCGATGATCGCCGTGCTCTGGCTCATCGCGCGCCGCGTAATGGACAGCGACGAACTGCAGCAGCGCGTCCATCTCATCGCGCTGAGCGCGGCCACCGGCGTAGTCAGCGCGGTCAGCCTTGCTGTCGGATTCCTGTGCGGCGACGCACGTCATAGATCTCGACGGCGACGTGCTGGTATGGGTCATGCCCGGCCTGGCGCTTGTCTATGCGGCTACGCGCTGGATCATAGGACGGCGCTACGGCGGATTGGGTTGCTCGTGACGCCGGCCGCAGCATGAAAAACCGCCTGCGTGACTTGCGCGACAAGCATGCCTGGTCGCAAGGCGACCTGGCCGAGCAGCTGGATGTCTCGCGCCAGACCGTCAATGCGATCGAAACCGGCAAGTACGATCCGAGCCTGCCGCTGGCATTCCGTATCGCGAAGTTGTTCCGTCAACCGATTGAATCGATTTTCGAACCCGGGAAGGATTGAACCGTGACGAAACGAAACATTTTCCGCATCGTGCTGGTGGCCGCTGCGCTCGCATACTTCGGCTGGGGCCGGTTTCATTCGAAGACGGATGCCGTGCCGCACAAGATCATGGCGCCGATTGCGTCCAACGCGAAGGAATTCACGTTGGGCAGTCTTTCGTTCAAGGCGTGCGAACTGACGCAGAAGCGCTCCGGTGCGACGACCGCGGCGTATTGCGCGCCGTTCCAGGTTGCCGAAAATCCGGACGACGCGACCAGCCGCAAGATCGACCTCAACCTTGCGCTGGTCATGGCCGAGGCAGAGGCCGCCGATGCCGACATCGTCGTCTTCCTCGCCGGCGGCCCGGGCCAGGCGGCTGTCGAGAACTGGCCAGCCGTTGCCCCCGCACTCGCGCCGCTGCGCAAGCATCACCATATCTTGCTGCTCGACCAGCGCGGCACCGGACACTCCAACGCGCTGACCTGTACGCGCAAGGCCGAAGGAGACAAGGATGAAGAGGGCAAGGCTGGCGACGAGCGCACCGACTCGTCGACGGCGCTCGAAGCTTTGCGCCGTAACACGCGCGAGTGCCTCGCCGAAGTGCAGCAGCACGCCGATCCGCGCCAGTACACGACCACCGTTGCGGTGCATGACCTCGAGGCCGTGCGCCAGGCGCTCGGTGCGCCGCAGTTCGACCTCGTCGGCGTTTCCTACGGCACGCGCATGGCGCAGCAGTACCTGATGCGCCATCCCGACGGCGTGCGCAGCGTCGTGCTCGACAGCGTCGCGCCGAACGAACTCGCGCTCGGCGAAGACTTCGCCGACAACCTGGAAAGCGCACTGAAGGCGCAATTTTCCCTCTGTACGAGCACGCCCTCCTGCGCCAAGGTGTTCGCGGATCCGTACGCGAGCCTGATCAAACTGCGCAATGCGCTGCGCGCCAAGCCACAGGGCTACGACTTCCGCGATCCGATCACGTTCGCACCGACGCATCGCCGCCTCGACGACTTCGCGCTCGCCGGCCTCGTGCGCCTGTTCGCCTACACGCCGGAGACCGCAGCGCTGCTGCCGCTGTCGATCGCCGAAGGCCTGAAAGGCAACTACACGCCGCTCGCGGGGCAGTCGGAACTGCTGACCGGCGACCTGTCCGAGCTGCGCGACAACGGCATGCAGACCTCGGTGATCTGCGCCGAGGATGCCGATCTGCTGACGCCGCGCCCGCAGGACAAGGACACCGTGCTCGGCACGATGCTCATCGACGTGATCAGGGCACAGTGCGAAATCTGGCCGCGCGGCACGCGTCCGGCCGATTTCCACGCCGCGCTGAAATCCGACAAGCCGATCCTGATCCTCGAAGGCGAACTCGATCCGGTGACGCCGCCGAAATACGGCGAGCAGGTGCTCAAAGGGCTGACCAACGCGCGCCTGCTGATCGCCAAGGGTCAGGGCCACAACGTGATCGGCCGCGGCTGCATTCCGAAGATCGTCGAGGACTTCGTCAACAACCTCGCACCAAAGGATCTCGACATCGCCTGCGCCGATGCGCTCGGGCCGACGCCGGCGTTCATCGATTTCAACGGTTCATCTCCGTAGCTTCATCCTCCATAGGATCAGCCATGATAGAAGTACGCGATCTGCACAAGGCGTTCGGCAAGGTCATCGCCGTCGACGGCGTGACGTTCAGCGCGCGCGACGGCGAAATCACCGGCCTGCTCGGACCCAACGGCGCCGGCAAGACGACGACGTTGCGCTGTCTGTACACATTGATGCAGCCCGATCGCGGCGAGGTGCTCGTCGACGGCATCAACGCCGCCGCCGACCCGGTCGCCGTGCGCCGCCGGCTCGGCGCGCTGCCGGATGCGCGCGGCCTGTACAAGCGCATGAGCGCGCGCGAAAACGTCGCCTACTTCGGCCATCTGCACGGGCTCGACGACGCCACGATCCGCCAGCGCACCGACGCCGCGGTCGCCGCGCTCGAAATGAGCGAGTTCGTCGACCGCCGCACCGAAGGCTTCTCGCAAGGCCAGCGCGTCAAGACCGCGATCGCCCGCGCGCTGATCCACGCATCCGAACAACGTCATCCTCGACGAGCCGACCAACGGCCTCGACGTCATGGCGACGCGCGCGATGCGCGAATTCCTCAAGCGCCTGAAGCGCGAAGGCCGCTGCGTGCTGTTCTCGAGCCACATCATGCAGGAGGTCGCCGCGCTGTGCGACCGCATCGTCGTCATCGCCAAGGGCCGCGTCGTCGCCGACGAATCGCCGGATGCGCTGCGCGCGCAGACCGGCGAGACGAATCTCGAAGATGCCTTCGTCAAACTGATCGGCACCGACGAAGGGCTGGCTGCGTGAGTGGAATCAAGTCGAACGTGGTTCATCGTTATCTCTCCCCTAGAGACATGAAATGAAATCGAGCCTGGTCGTTTTCCTCAAGGAAGTCCGCGAAAACCTGCGCGACCGCCGCACCGTGATCAACACGCTGGTCACCGGCCCGCTGTTCGCGCCGCTGATCTTCGTGCTGCTGATCAACACGCTGGTAACGCGCGAGATCGGCAAGGCGGAAAAACCGCTGCCGCTGCCGGTCATCGGCGCCGAGTACGCGCCGAACCTGATCGAGGCGCTCAAGCAGCAGCGCGTCGACATCAAGCCCGGACCAGCCGATGCCGAATACGCCGTGCGCGAGCAGGATGCCGACGTCGTGCTGCGCATTCCCAAGGAGTTCGCCAGCGCCTGGAACAAGGGCGAGCCGGCGCAGGTCGAGGTCATCTACGACCAGTCGCAGCGCGACGCCAACAGTGCCGTGTCGCGCCTGCGCGGCATTCTCGAGCAGTACGACCGGCGCACCGGCGCGCTGCGCATGATCGCGCGCGGCCTGTCGCCGTCGGTGACGCGCACGGTCGTCGTCGCCGAGCGCGACCAGTCGACCGCGCAGAGCCGCGCCAGCAACCTGTTCGCGATGCTGCCGTACTTCTTCATCCTCGGCGGCTTCGTCGGCGGCATGGCGCTGGCGATCGACACGACCGCCGGCGAGCGCGAACGCCAGTCGCTCGAACCGCTGTTCGCCAATCCGGTGCCGCGCTGGCAGATCCTCGTCGGCAAGCTCGGCGCGACGACCGCGTTCGCGATCACGACCGTGCTGCTCAGCATCATCGCGTTCGCCGTGGTCGGCCAGTTCCTGCCGACCGAGAAGATCGGCATGACGCTGGCCATCGGCGCGCCATTCGTCGCGCACACGATCTTCGTCATGCTGCCGCTGGTGCTGCTGCTGGCCACGCTGCAGACGCTCGTCGCCGCATTCGCCAAGAGCTACCGCGAAGCGCAGACCTATCTGTCGCTGCTGATGTTCGTGCCGGTCATCCCGACGATGATGCTGTCGCTGATGCCGTTCAAGACGCTGTTCTGGATGTACGCCGTGCCGCTGATGGGCCAGCAGATCATCATCACGCGCCTGCTGCGCGGCGATGCCGTGCCGACGACGGGACTGGCGATGTGCTTCGTCTGCACGGCGCTGGCCGCGCTGCTGGTGTACGCACTGGCGCTGCGCGTCTATCACAGCGAGCGCCTCGCAATCTCGGCATAAATCCTCGCTCGTCGCGCGCTTTAGCCCTCCCCTTCAAGGGGAGGGTTGGGTGGGGATGGGTCTGCTCCGGGTTTTTCTCTTCCTCTCTTTTGCTCGTCATTCCGGCGAAGGCCGGAATCCAGTTCTTTGTCTTTGAAGTGCAGAGCTTCGTCTCGCCTGCGGCGAGCCGGTTACTTTTTGGCATGACTCCGGGCATCCTGCCCTCCGCGGCTCCGCCGCCAGCTACGCTGTTCGCGCCGCTCCTGCGGCGCAGTGCCCAAAAAGTAACCAAAAAGGCTAGGCACCGGACGCGTTGGTCTGATTCGCATCCTGCGAATCAGACTTCCCTGCGCTTCTCGGCGCGGCGGGGTTGCTCAGACAGTACGTCCGTGTACTGCTTCGCAATCGCGGCGATCCATCGCCGCGACCCTGCGGGCTTTTTCCCGCCACGCCTGCGATGCTCGGCACCGCGAACGGCGCCCTCTATCCGCGAACCCGTCCATCCATGGACTGCGTCTGGGAGGAACTGGGCGAATGCGGTCCTTAGGACGGCTAAGGCGTGAGCCAATCGCGCGGCTTCAGATACTCGGCGAGGCGTGCCTCCGGCGAGCCAGCCTCCGGCGAGTAGGCGTACTCGAAGCGCACGCGCGGCGGCAGCGACATGAGGATCGATTCGGTGCGGCCGCCCGACTGCAGACCGAACAATGTGCCGCGGTCGTAGACCAGGTTGAACTCGACGTAGCGGCCGCGGCGGTACAGCTGGAACTCGCGTTCGCGGTCGCCGAACGGTGTACTTTTGCGCTTTTCCACAATGGGAACATACGCCGTCAGGAACGCATCGCCGACGGCCTGCATGAGGCCGAACGAATGCTCGAATCCGCCGGCATTGAGATCGTCGAAAAACAGGCCGCCGACACCGCGCGTCTCGCCGCGATGCTTGAGGAAAAAGTATTCGTCGCACCAGCGCTTGTATTTCGGATAGGCATCCGCGCCGAACGGCGCGCACAGATCGCGCGCGACCGTGTGCCAGTGCACGACGTCTTCGTCGAACGGATAGTACGGAGTCAGGTCGAAACCGCCGCCGAACCACCAGGCAGCATCACCGTTCTCGGCGCGCGCCTCGAAGTAGCGCACGTTCATGTGCGTGGTCGGCACATACGGGTTGCGCGGATGCACGACCAGCGACACGCCGAGCGCGGTCCACGCTCGCCCGGCCAGTTCCGGCCGGTGCGCACTCGCCGATGGCGGCAGGCGCGCGCCCTCGACACGCGAGAAATTGACGCCGCCTTGTTCGAACACGCCGCCTTCCTTGAGCACGCGCGAACGTCCGCCGCCGCCCTCGGCGCGCTGCCAGGCATCCTCGACGAAGCGCGGCGCCGCCATCTGCCGCCTCGAGTGCGGCGCAGATGCGGTCCTGCAGGTCGCGCAGATAGCGCTCGACGGACATCAGGTCGTCGCCTGGCGCGGACATTGATTGCTTATCTCTGTTTGCAGGCTCGTTCATGTTCGGATTTCACTGCCGCGACGCATAGCAGAACTGCCGCTTCGGCCTTCGATCCTGAGACTAAGAATCGGGCAAGGCGTGGGCCGGCAGTGCCGTGGCGATGGTAGCAGGTGTCCTGCTCGAGCCGAGCGGCCTGCGGACTTGCGTTGCGGCCCCTCGCCGCCGGCCCCTATACTGCAACCCGTTGCCTTTCGCCGCCCGCTTTGCGCTTGCCCGCCCGTATCCCGCCTGTTGCAATTTCCGCGTATACCGCAACCTGCGCTGCCGCGCGCGGGATCGACGCGCTCGCGGAAGCGTTGCGTGAACGGCGCGGCGGACTGATCGCGAACGACCTGCCCGATCATCCGCTGCCCTGTTTCATCGGCCGCGTCGCCGGTCTCGAAGAAGCCACACTGCCGCCGGATCTGGCCGGCTTCGACTCGCGCAACAATCGCCTCGCCTGGCTCGGCCTCATTCAAGACGGTTTCCGCGAGCGCGCGCTGGCTCTGCGTGAACGCTACGGCAGCGCGCGCGTCGCCGTCGTGCTCGGCACGTCGACTTCGAATATCGGCGAAACCGAAAAGGCCTATCGCATGCTCGATGCCGACGGCCGCTTTCCGGCATCGCAGATGCGGCTGCAGGTGCATCAGACGCACGGGCTGGGCCTCTTCGTGCAGTCCGCGCTGGGTCTCGACGGGCCATGCCTGACCGTGTCGACGGCGTGCTCGTCGAGCGCGAAGGTGTTCGCCAGCGCCGAACGCCTGCTGCGCGCGGGATTCGCCGATGCCGCGATCGTCGGCGGCGTCGACACACTGTGCGGCAGCGTCCTGTACGGATTCAATTCGCTCGGCCTGGTTTCGGCGCAGCCGTGCCGCCCGTTCGATGCCGCGCGCAACGGCCTGTCGCTCGGCGAGGCGGCAGGTTTTGCGCTCCTCGAGCGCGTCGGCGGAAAAAATGCAAGTGTGGACAAATCCGCACCGCGCCTGGTCGGCTACGGCGAATCGAGCGATGCGCACCACATGTCGTCGCCGCATCCCGAAGGACTCGGCGCGTTGCGTGCCCTGGAAGATGCGCTGGCGCGCGCGGGCCTGGCGCCTAGCGATGTCGGCTACATCAACCTGCACGGTACCGCCACGCCGGCCAACGATGCGGTCGAGGCAGTGATGATCGCGCGCGCGTTTTCCGCGACGACGCTGGCCAGTTCGACCAAGGGCTGGACCGGGCACACGCTCGGCGCCGCCGGCATCGTCGAGTCGGTCATCGCCCTGCTCGCGCTCGAGCGCGGTTTCGTGCCGGGCACATTGAATACGCACGAGCTCGACCCGGTCTGCGGACCGCAGATCCTGATCGACAACCGCGCTGCCGACCCGGGCGTGGTTTTGAGCAATTCTTTCGGCTTCGGCGGCAACAATTGCTGCGTGGCGTTTGCGCGTGCGGAGACGGCATGAGCGCGCCAGCGGCCATCGACGTATTCATCGAAGGCGTGGGACTGTGGTCGGCGTCGCTTCCTGGCTGGGATTCGGGCAGGGCGATCCTGCGCGGCGAAGCGCAGCCGCCCGTGCACCCTGCAGCGCGTCCGGCTCCGACGCTGCTGCCGCCGAACGAACGGCGGCGCGCCCCGGACAGCGTGCTGCTCGCCTTCGAGATTGCCCAGCAGGCTTGTGCCATGGCCGGGCGCGATCCGGGCTCGATGCCCGCCGTGTTCGCCAGCGCCTATGGCGACCTCGCCGATCAACGATTATCTGTGCGCCACGCTCGTGCAATCGGCGCACGATCTGTCGCCGACCAAGTTCCACAATTCCGTGCACAACGCGCCGGCCGGCTACTGGGCGATTGCGACCGGTTGCATGGCCAGCACCAACGCGGTCAGCGCCGCCGCGTGCGACGTTCGGCGCCGGCCTGCTCGAGGCTGCCGTGCTGGCGGCAACCGAGGGCATGCCGGTCGTCTATGCGGCCTACGACGTTGGCGCGTGCGGACCGCTGGCCGACATCATCCCGTGCCGTGGCGCATTTGGCGCGGCATTCGTGCTGGCGCCGCGGCGCGAGCGCGGCGGCGCTGCGTTGCGTCTCACGCTCGGTCCCACCGCGTCGGCAGAACTTGCGCCGGCTCCCGCTCTACTGCACGCTTCACAACGCGACAATCCGGCGGCGTATGGATTGCCGCTGTTGACCGCCCTGGCGCTTGGGGAAGCGCGCGCGCTGCAGCTGCCGGCCGGTCCGCGAACCTACGTGCATCTGGAGATTTCGAATTGGCAGAACTGAAAGACCGCCCTTCCCGGCCGTCCCGTGGCGTCCGGGCCGCTCGGGATCCCGCCCGGCGGCTCCGCCCTCGCCGGAACCGTGGTGATTCCGGCGCTGAACGAGGAGCGAGCCATCCGCGCGGTCGTCGAAGAGGCTCTGGCCAACTGCGGCCGGGTCATCGTGGTCGATGACGGCTCCAGCGACCGCACCAGCGCTGTCATTGCCGATCTTCCCGTCGAGCGCATCCGCCATGAGCGGCCGATGGGCAAGGCCAAGGCGTTGCGCGATGGTTTCCGCCGCGCGCTCGAACTCGGCGCCGATGGCGTGCTGACCATGGACGGCGACGGCCAGCACTCGGCGGCCGACCTGCCGCGCCTTCTCGCCGCGGCGAAGGAGTACCCGAACAGCATCGTCATCGGCGCGCGCCTGCGCAGCAAGAACGCGCAACCCGGCAAGAACCGCTTCGGCAACCAGCAGGCGGACTTCTGGGTGTCGTGGGCCTGCGGCCAGCGCGTCGTCGACTCGCAGAGCGGCCAGCGTTTCTATCCGCGCGCGGTGATCGAACTGGCGCTGGCGCTGCCGCACGACGGCTTCGTCTTCGAGAGCGAAATCCTGATCGAAGCGGCCAATCACGGCATCAAGGCGGTTTCGGTGCCGATCGATACGCGCTACGAGGACGATCGCCGCGCCAGCCATTTCCGTCCGCTGCGCGACGTCAGCCGCATCACGCGCATGATCGCCTGGCGGCTGGTGCGCGGCGGTTTCATGCCGCGCAACTATTGGCGCGCGCGCACCGAACCGCCGATCATCGTGGAGTCGGTGTAGTGCTCACGGCGACACCACGCGGACCGCGCCGGGACACCTGATGTTGCGCCGGCACAGGGGTGCATGCCGGCCAGGAGGCGCCGGCACACGCATGCCTCCGCACGCTCGGCATCGTTTTCGCGTCAGTTTGATCACAGCGATCACGCTGCTGCTGATCGGTTGCGCTGCGCCGGTCACGCTGCCGACGTTGCCGCAAGACGTTGCGGCCGATTGGCGTGCCGTGCAGGCGGATCCGTCGCTCGGCCAGGCGCCGAATCTCGACTCGTGGTGGCACGCATTCAATGATCCCGCGCTCGATGCGCTGATCGAGCGCGCACGCGCACAGAACCTGACGATCGCGCAAGCGCAGCTGCGCCTGCGCGGCGCGCGCGCGCTGCAGCACCGCTCGGCGACGCAATACGAACCGCAAGTCAGCTTCCACACGTTCGCCGAACCCGATCCGAACGGCTCGACCAGTTATTTCGAGATCGGCTTCGACGCCCTGTGGGAATTCGGTTTCTTCGGCCGCGGCCAGGCCGACGCGCGCCGGGCTTCCGCCGACGCGCAAACGGCGGCGACCGACGTCGTCGCCGCTCAGGTGTCCATCGTCGCCGAAGTCGCCCGCAACTACATGGACCTGCGCGCCGCGCAGGCGCGCGCCGCGATTCTCGACGGTATCGTCGAGCAACGCCGCGAAAAGGTTCGCCTCGCCGGCAAGCTCGTCGAGCTGCACCTGGGCACCACCGTCGACGCCGATCGCGCCGAGGCCGAGTCGGCGCAGGCCATCGCCGAGGCCGGCGAACCGGCCGCCGCGATCGTGCAGGCGCAGCAGGCACTGGCCGTGTTGCTCGCGGACAATGCGCCCGACACCGCGCTCGCCGCAGCCGGCGCCGCAGCCGCGCTTGCCGCGGCTTGCCGTCGGCGAGACGCCGGCGGACCTGCTGCGCACGCGTCCGGAGATCCGCAAGGCCGAATTGAATGTATTGCACGCGGCTGGCGAACTGGGTCTGGCGCGTGCCGACCTGTATCCGAAACTCGCGCTCGGCGGTTCGCTGACCTCGTCCACGCGCATGGTCGGCGACATCGATCATCCGAACCGGGCGATTCCGGCGTTCGGCCCGGTCATCCAGTGGCCGCTGCTGGACTGGGGCGCACGGCACGACGTCGTCGATGCGCGCGATGCCGCGCTGCAGGCCGCAGTGCTGGCGTACCGCCAGTCGGTATTCGAAGGCGTCGCCGAAGCCGAATCGGCACTGGCCCAACTCGAGCGCCAGCAAAAACGCGCCAACGCCAGCGACAAGAACGTGCAGGCGCTCGAGCATGCACAGCAGACCGCCGGCAAGCTGCGCGGCTACGGCCTCGCCGACGGTGCCGACGCCACGGCAGCCGCGCTCGCCGCGGCACAGGCGCGGCTCGAACGCTCGCTCGCCACGCATGATCTGAATCTCGCCTTCATCGCGCTGTACAAGTCGTTCGGCGGCACGTTGCCGCCGCTGCAGCCGGATGCGAAGTGATGGTCGCACTGGGGCGAAAAACGCTGATCTACGAATGGCGCAAGTTCCTGCCGGCGGCGCTCGCGGTTGCATTCTCCGGCTGCCTCCTGCTGATGCAGGCGGCGCTGATGTTCGGCATCTTCGACAGCGCCAGCGTCTACATCAGCAAGTCGGCCGCGGACCTCTGGGCCGGTTATCCGGGCACGCAGAGCATCGAACTCGGCCGCCCGATTCCGCGCGACACCGAAGTGTCGCTGCTGATGGATGCCGATGTCGTGCGCGTCGAGCCGTTCCAGTGGCTCGACGGCGACTGGCGCGGACCGGTCGAGCGCGGCAGCGTGTCGGTATTCATATCCGGCATCGATCCTTCCGCGGACGGGCTGATGTTCGCGCGCGCTCTCGCACCCGCACAACGCGCGAAGCTGCTCGAACCGGGCAGCGTGATCGTCGACCAGGCCGACCTGCCGAAGCTCGGACTCGACATCGGCGGCGTGGCGACGCTGAACGGCAAGCAGGTGCGCATCGTCGCGGCGAGCCCGGGTCTACGCGCACTCGGCGGCGTCAACATCGTGACTTCGCTCGCCACCGCGCGCCTGCTCGACGCCGATGCGGCGATGATCGACAAGGACGCCTACTACGTTGCGCGGCTGCGTCCCGGCGCCGACGCGCGACGCGTGCGCGACCGCATCGAGGCGGCGTGGCCGGCGCGCCGCTTCACGCTGTGGACGCAGGCGGAGTTCGAGCACAACGCGGCGACCTACTGGATGTTCGAAACCGGCGCGGGCCTGGGCTTCGTGTTCTTCGCCTTCGTCGTCTTCATCGTCGGCACCGTGATCACCAGCCAGACGCTGGTCGCCGCCGTCGCCAGTTCGGTGCGCGAATACGCCATGCTCAACGCGCTCGGCGCCGGCTATCCGGCTCTGCGCCGCGTGGTGCTCGAGCAGGCGATGTGGGTCGGCGGCTTCGGCATTCTCGGCGGCGCGGTGGTGAGTCTTGCCATGCTGTTGCTGGCGAGCGGACAGAGCGTGCCGGTCGCATTCGACTTCACCGCCGCCAGCGCCTGCGCGGTTCTCGTGATGACGATTGCGCTGGTGTCCGGCCTGATGGCGGTGCGCGCACTGAGCCATCTCGAGCCGGCGAACCTGCTGAGGTGATGGTGGCAGCCGCACGCGCACTCGTCGCTGAAGACCTCGCCAAGGCGTATTCGTCCGGTGCGTTGCGTACGTCGGTGCTCGACGGCCTCGCGTTGTCGCTCGGTGAGCGCGAGCTGACCCTCGTGCTCGGTCCCTCCGGCTCGGGCAAGAGCACGCTGCTGGCGCTGCTCAGCGGGCTGCTGAAACCCGACCGCGGCCGCGTCATCGCGCTCGGCGAAGACTTGTGGCGGCTGTCGCGCACGGGCCTGGAAAAATTCCGCCTGCATCACACCGGTTTCGTGTTCCAGGGCTTCAACCTTTTTCCCGCGCTGAGCGCGATCGAGCAGGTCATGCTGCCGCTCGACTATCTCGGCCTCGATCGCAACACCGCCTACAACCGCGCGCGCGCCGCGCTCGAGGAAGTCGGTCTGGGCGAACGCGTGCAACTGAAGCCGATCGAGATGTCCGGCGGCGAGAAGCAGCGTGTCGCCATTGCGCGAGCGTTGGCGAAAAAACCGCAGCTGCTGTTCGCCGACGAGCCGACCAGTGCGCTCGACACGGCGAACGGCAAGGTCGTGATCGATTCGCTGCACCGCGTCGCGCGTACCTACGGCGCGACCGTGGTCTGCGTCAGCCACGATCATCGCCTCGTCACCAGCGCCGATCGCGTGATCACGATCCAGGATGGCCGTATTCTGTCCGACCTGACGCCGACGCGCGAGCAACGCGCGCACGCCGTCGTGCCCTGAGGAAGATTCAGCATGCTGCCCGCACCAATGTATCGCTTACTCGGTCTGCTCGCCGCTGTTCTGAGCATCGGCGCGTGTTCGCGCTCGGCCGATCATGCCGGTAGCGCACAGGCAGCGCCGCTCGCGCAGCCGCAGTTCGCGGCGATGGCGCGTGGTCGCGTCGATGTCGAAGGGGGAATCGTGCGTATCACCGCGCCGCGCGATGGCGTGATTGCGGAACTGCGCGTCGCGGCGGGCGATACAGTCAAGCAGGGCGACCTCATCGCCGTAATCGACGCGCACCAGGCCGAACTCGCCGCAGGCGTCGCCAAGGCCGAGCTCGATCAGGCGCAGGCGCGCGCCGCGGCGCTGCGCGCGAAGACCGGCGGCCTGAAATTGCGCGCATCGCGCGTGTCGCAGGCGGCCGAGGCGGGCGCGGCGACGGGGCAGTCGGCCGACGATGCCAAACAGGCGCTGACCGAACTCAACGCCGACATTGCCGAAGCCGACGCCGCGGTCGAAGTCGCGCGCCAACACTTGAAGCAGGCACGCTACGAGGTCGAAGTACGCAGCGTGCGCGCGCCGGTCGCCGGACGCATCGTCTCGCGCCCGGCGCATGTCGCCGATGTCGTGTCGGCGCAGAGCGGCAGCGAACTGGCAACGCTGCTGCCCGACTCGGCGCGCATCGTGCGCGCGGAATTGAACGAGGCGTTCGTCGGCAAGGTCGCGGTCGGCATGAACGCAACGATCGTCACCGAAACAGATAGCGGCAAGTCGTGGCCGGCGAAAGTCATCCGCATCGGCGATGTGTTCGGTCCGAGCAAGCTCGTCGAGGATGCGCAGGAAACGACCGACGCGCGCGACGTCGAATGCATACTCGAACTGTCGACCAACGAGTTGCGCGTCGGCCAGCGCGTGCAGGTGCGTTTTCTGAGTCGCTAGCGTCGCGCGCTAGAAGTCGAAGCCGAGTTGCGGAGCGCCCGCCTTTGCCACCGGCAACGGCTGCTGCGACTCGCTGGCGGGCGCGGCGGCCTTGCCACCGAGACGTTCGCGCAGCCCGCCCTGGCGCACGATCGGACGCGCCAGAGCGCTCGCAAGCGCGGCGTCCGAAGCCCACAGGTCGACACCGCGGCGGGCACGCGACACGGCGGTATACAACAGCTGTCGCGAGAGCAGGCGATGGCCCGCCTCCGGCGGCAGCAGCACCGTAACCTGGTCGTATTCCGAACCCTGGCTCTTGTGGATCGTGATCGCGAACGCGGTCTCGTGCTCGGGCAGCGCGGTCGGCGCGAAACCGCGTACGGCTGCCTCGGATTCACCGGGCGCCTGGCCGGTCTCGAACCAGACGCGCAGGCGTCCGTGGCTGTCGGCAAGACACAGGCCGACGTCGCCGTTGTAGAGACCCGCCGCGTAGTCGTTGCGCGTGATGATCACGACGCGGCCGGCATACCAGTCGGCGCCAGCGCCGACCTGCCAGGCGCGCCGCAACAACCGCTCCAGCGTGGCATTGACGGCGAGGCTGCCGAACTCGTCTTCGCGCAATGCGCACAACAGCTGGCGGCGCCCGAGTGCCGCGAGTGCCGCGCGCACGACGCCGCTGCGCGCGTCGTCTTCGGTGGGAACGCGCGCGCGCAGAGTGGCTTCGGCAGCGATCGCGACGGCGTACTGGCCGAGCCGGTCGCCGAGCTGGCGCGACGTCTCGACGCGGTGCAGGACGATGTCGCCGTGTTCGTCGGCGACGAAGCCGCGCAGCGCGTCGGCGTCGCCGCAACGAACCGCTGCGTTCAGCGCGACGAGGCGATTCGCCGCACGGAAGCTGTGGTGCAGGCGCACGACGCACTGATCGTCGGCCTCGAGCGCGCCGACAACATCCATCAGCACCGAGCCGGTCGCGACCGATGTCAGCTGGTCGGCATCGCCGACCAGAATCAGCGTCGCTTCGTCGGGCACCGCGTCGAGCAGCGTGCGCAGCATAGCGAGGTCGAGCATCGATGCCTCGTCGACCACCACCACGTCGGCGGCGATGTGGTCGTCGCGGCCACGCGCGAACGCGTTGCGCCACGGCTGGAAGCCGAGCAGTCGGTGCACGGTCAACGCTTCATCCGGAATCGCAGCGAGCAGCGGCAGCCAGTCGGCCGGCAGTGGCGTTGCGCCATCGCCGCGCAGCGCTCGCCGGCCCTGCCGCAGCGACTGCAGCAGGCGCTGTGCGGCCTTGCCGGTCGGCGCGGCGATGCGGATCGCCAGCGGTTCGCGCGCGCGCCGCTGCAGCATCAGCAGCATGCGCAGCACGGTCGTTGTCTTGCCGGTGCCGGGCGCGCCGGTCAGCACGAACAGTCGCCGGCCGATCACCGCGCGCACCGCACGCCGCTGCGCGGCGACGTCGTCGCCGCGTGCACCATCGAACAGTGCATCGAGTTCGGCGTCGGACGGCGCGGTGCCGGCCCCGCGCTGCAAGCGAGCATCGATCGCCGCGGCCACGGCGCGTTCGTCAGCATGATTGCGCCACAGATAGAAGCGCTCGGCGGCATCGATGACAAACGGACGAGGGGCAGTGCTGCGCTCGTCGGCGACCAAGGAATCGGCGCGCAGCAAATCGATGTCGGCGCGCGCGAGCGGCGTCATGCCGTGGCGCGATTCGCCGAGTGCCAGGGCGGCGTCGCCGGCCGCATCGGCGAGACTCGCCCACGCCGCGGTCGTGGCGAGCAACGGACTGCCGCCGTGCGCGAGCACCCAACGGTAGACCGCCCGGTCGAGCGCGCGCCACGCTTCTTGTGACCACTGACCCCCGTCGCGCTCGAAGCCGTAGGCGCTCATGCCGCCGCCTCGTCGACGGCGGCGAACGCCGCGTCGACGGCGTCGATCAACACGTCGTCGAAGCGCTCGCTCCAGATACCGGCACGCGGTGCGGTGCCGGGCGCGATGCCCACGGCGCGCACGAACAGGTAAATCGCCTCGCCGAGGTGGCGGTCGCGCCGGTAGCCGTCGATGCGCTGCCGCAGGTAGCGATCGAGCGCAATCGTGTACAGCAGCGCCTGAAAGCGGTAGTGATCATGGGCCATCACCCGGGCCAGCATCGTCGCCGTCGTAGTTGGACAGGCGCACGCCATCGCCGAGGCGATTGCTCTTGTAATCGAGCACGTGAAAGCGGCCGCCGTGCTCGAACACGAGGTCGATCTGTCCGGTCATCATGCCGCGCAGCGTGTGCGGCGCCCCCGACGGCACGAACGGACAGGCTTCGCGCAGGCGTTGCAGCGAGACCGTGCCGAGAGCGAAGTCGAATGGCATCTCGGTGCACAGCGCGTGTGCCGGCAGCGCGGCCAGCGTTGGTCCGCCGGCACCGGGCAGCAGCCCCGTGTTCAGCGTCGCTTGCACGCGTGCCGCCAGGTGAGGCACGAGGTCGGCAAGCGCGATACCGCGCAGTGCGACGCCGTGCTCGCGCAGGCAGCGCTCGATCAATGCATGCTGCGTGGCCATCGTCTGACCGATCGCGCGCCGTTCGAACATCGCGTGCACGGCATTGCCGAAGTCGGCGCCGGCGATCGGCGCGAGCCAGGCGAGGCCGGCGTGCTCGGCGTCGATCTCGCCGGCCGTTTCCTCGGCGCCTTCCGCGTCGCTGGCGCTGGCGCTCGCCACCGCTTCGTCCGCGGCTGCCGACTCCTCGACGACGGTCGCATCATCGCCGGACGCGAGTGCCGAAAAACTCCAGGTCGCCTCGAACGGGACGCCGGGCGGCGGCGCGAGCACGCGCACCGGGGCGGCCGCGTCGGACTGCACCGGGTTGTAACGCGCGTCCGGCCACGACCAGCGGCCGGTCGACCACTGCACGTGCGCGATGTCGGCCGGGGCCGCCGCGCCGCCGAGAAGGCGCGCGAGTACGGCGTCGAGTGGAGAGCGGTCCGGATCGGCATCGGGCTTCTTCGAATTTCCCGACGACCGTTCCGGCGACAGCGCGTAGACGTGGCAGGCGTGGCGTGCGCGAGTCAGCGCGACGTAGAGCAGGCGGAAGCGTTCGTCCTGTCCTTCGCGACGGAAGCGTCGTTGCGCCGCCGGGCCGAAGGTCACGCAACGCTGCTGCGCGGTCGTGTCGTGGACGATGACGATTTCGTCCTTGCTGTTGTGCCGGTTGGTCCACAGCAACGGCAGGATGACGATGTCGAACTCGAGTCCCTTGGCGCCGTGCAGCGTCATCAGGCGCACGCGTGCGGCGTCGGTCTCGATGCGCTGCTGGCGCTCGTCGGCGGCGGCTTCCGAGGCTTCCGGAATCGTGCGCTCGCACTCGTCGGCGAACCAGGTCAGAAGTTCTTCGCGTCCGGCGATCTGCTCGCTGCGTGCCTGCAACAGTTCGCCCAGGTGGCGAAGGTCGGTCAGCGCGCGTTCGCCGCCGTCGCCGGCAAACAGCCGCGGTGCGGCGGCGGCGCTCACGTCCTGGACCAGCGCGAGTACGCCGCGCCGGCGCCAGCAGCGCTCCCACGCGTCGAACATTGCCGCATCGCGTTCCCACGCGTCAGGCATCTCCGCGCTGGTCGCGCAGTTCGTGGAACGTGCGCCCGCCAAGCCGCGTCGCCAGCGCGGCGCGCACCGCGCCTTCGTCGCGCGGATGCAGCGCGGCGTGCAGCACGATGCGCAGTTCGCGTGCCCACGGCGAATCGAACACGCTGCTCCACGCCGTCGACACGCACGGCACGCCGCGCGCGCGCAGTTCGTCGCGCAATAACAGTACTTGCGCACGCGTCGGCAGCAGCACCGCGACGTTGCCGGGCTGGACCGCGCGCGCGCCGATCGTGTGATGGCCAGACAGCAGTTCCACGACCTGCCTGGCGCAAGCCTCGAGCGCGGCGCTGACGCGTTCGTCGGCACCATCCGGAACGCTGTTGCCTTGCCAGTAATGGAATTGCAGCGGCTGCTCGCAGGTCATACCGTCGATTCGGTACGGCGTTGCGTCGCTCTTGCCGCCGGCCTCGACCGGCACGTAGCGGATCGCGTGCTCGCTGTCCGCGCTCAGCGCTGCGCCGGACGCTTCATAGAAAGCGTTGAGCGCCTGCACGAGCGGGCGCGATGAGCGGAAGTTCGTGGTCAGGTCGAGCAGGCTTTCGGCGCTCGTGCGCACCTGCAGGTAGGCATCGATGTCGCCGCCGCGAAAGCGGTAGATCGCCTGCTTCGGATCGCCGATCATGACCAGGCGTCCGCGTATCGAGCGATCAGGATCGCGATAGATCCGATCGAGGATTGCGAACTGCTCCAGGTCGGTGTCCTGGAACTCGTCGACCATTGCGACCGGCCACGCCGCGAACAAGCGTTCGGCCAGCGCATCGCCGCTGTCGCCATGCAGGCCGCGGTGCACGCGTTCGATCAGCTCGTCGAAGGTCATGCGCCCACTCGCCGCCAGGCGTTCGCGACCGCGCCGGCGCAGTTCCTCGCCGTAGCGCGCCAGCGCAATTGCGCGCGGCTGATCGGCCAGCCTCGACAGCACATCGGTCGCATGCCGCGCGAACGCGAGCACGCGCGCGGTGTCCGGATGGTCGATCCACGGTGGTTTCAGGTACATCGCGAGCGGATCTGCAAGGACCGAGGTGATGTCGGCGTCGAGCGGCGCATTCGGATCGCCGTCTGAAATCACCTGCGCCAGGCCGATCAGGCGCTTTCGCAGCTTCGACGTGCTCATCTTGAACTGCGCTTTCTCGAGCCAGGCGGCGAGCATGCGCGCGTTGTCCTTGCGCATGACCGCATCGAGCTCCGCGCGATCGAGCAACGCGACTCCGACGCCGGGCGCGAGCACCGCACGCAGATGCCTGTCGAGCTTGCTGCGTCCGGCCTTGCGCCAGATCTCGTCGCCTTCGTCGAGCCGGGCTTCGCCCTGGTTCAGTTGCCGCCACAGGTCGTCGATCAACTCCTGCTGCACAGCGTCGGGCGTGACAGGCTCGCCGAATTCGAATGCGCTGCCGCTTTCGAACGGATAGTCCGTCAGGATCCGGCGGCACAGGCTGTGCAGTGTGCCGATCGGAGCGCGATCGAGGTCGATCTGGGCCAGCAGCAGGCGGTCGCGATCGGCACGCATTGCGCCCACCGTCGGCCAGCGCGCGCGCAGCCAGCTGCGCACCGGTGCTTCGGCGTCATCGTCAGCCGTGGCGGCGTCGCTGCGCGCGATTTCGTGCAAGGCCCAACCGATGCGCGCGCGGATGCGTTCGCGCAATTCCTGCGCAGCGGCGTCGGTGAATGTCGTGACGACGATCTGCGCCGGGCCGAGGTTCTGCTCGAGCAGCAGGCGCAGGTACAGCACCGAGATCGTCCAGGTCTTGCCGGTGCCGGCGCTCGCTTCGATCAGGCTACGGCCGCCGCCGCCGAGCGCGAGTTCGGTCCAGCTGCCGGCGCGGTTCATGGATCCTCCGCAAGCGGTCGCTGCAAGTCGATCAGCGCGCTCAGCTGCTGTGCATTGCGCAGCAGATCGTGCAGCTCGGCGCCTTCGGCAAAGTCGCGCCCACGGGCGAGCAAGCGCGCATAGCCCGGCGCGTACTCGCGTTCGCCTTTAATGCCGCGCGTGCCGCCCGTGCCGAGCCAGCGCTCGCGCGCCTTCTCCGGCCCACCGTTCACGATCGCCCAGGACGTGCCCGGGAAATACCACTGCGGCTCGTGCTGTCCGGCGCGCCAGAAATCGACGAGACGAGCGACGCGTCGTGCGAGCTCATCGAGCATGCCGGGCGCCGCGTTGCCGGCGTGCTCGAACGTGCGCTGCCAGTCATCGAAACGGTGCTGCCAGCCATCGTCGCAGCGCGCTGGAACGATCGGACACGCATGGACCGCGTGTGTGGCGCCGGCACTCAGGCGCAACAGCGCCCATTCGATGAAGAACGGAATGCGCTGCTTGAAATCGATTTCCTTGCGATTCGCACCGACCGGATAGCACTCCATGACCCACAGCGCGCCGTCCTTCTCGAAGACGCGCCGCAGCTCGCCGCGCAGCAGCACGCGGCCGTCGCGCAAGTCGAGCGGCTGCTCGACGGCGATGGTCCGCGCCGGCGGCAATCCTCCGGTGAACAGTGTGTGCCGGCTGGCGACGGCGACGAGCCCCTGTGCGGTCTCGCGTTCCTTCGCGTAGGCGTCGACGCCGACGCGTCCCGGCGGCAGCATGCCGGTCAGGCGCAACCAGTCCGGCGGCGCGTCCGGCAGCGTGGCGTCGGCTTGCGCGACGGCGTCGAAGAACAGGCGCCGCGCGACGCGGTCGATCGCCTCGACGCGCGCCTCGAGCGGCTCGCTGTCGCGCAGTTGGTCGTCATCGACCGCGTCGAGGCGCAAGTTCAGTCCGTGTGCCAGCAGCTGCTTCGCCGGGTCCTTGAAGTAGGCCAGCACTTCGCGCAGATCGAGCGAAGCCGGAGCAGGAGCATCTGCGACCGAAGTTGTCGCGCTGGAGACGAACGCCGTGTCCGGAAGTCGCATGGCGCGCATCGCCGCGCATCGCGGCGAACGCTGCGCCGAACGAGAACAGCGCCGGGTCCGCCGCATCGAAATAGCGCGCATCGAACGGCTGCAGCGGGTGGCGCACCAGCCATGGTCGGCGGTGCCCGGCAGATTCCGCGCTATCACCGGCAGCATCGGCATCGACTACGGTTTCTGCATCGAGCGCGGTCATCAGTTCTGCCAGCGGCGCGGCTGGGTTTCGCGGCAGGCCGTCGCGCACGCCTTCGCCGATGAACGACAGGTGCAGCGCGTCGCGCGCCGACATGACGGTTTCGAGGAACAGGTAGCGGTCGTCGCTGCGAGTGTCGCGGTCGCCGAGGCGGCGATGCGTCGCCATCAGATCGAGCTCCGCGGCGCCGCCGCGCCGCGGAAACTGGCCGTCGTCGAGACCGAGCACGGCGACGACGCGGAATGGAATCGAGCGCTGCGGCACCATGCCGCAGAACGTGACACCGCCGAGCAGGAAGCGCTGGCGCTCGGGCACCGCATCGAGCCGGCGCAGCAGCACGTCGCGCACGACTGCGAAATCGAGCAGCGGATCCAGGCCGCTTTCGGCCGGTTCGCCGGCGATCGCACGAATGAAGCGCAGTACCAGCGCGCGTGCCTCGCGCGCCCGCGCGTCGGTCGGGTCAATCCGGAATACCGCTTCGAGACGCGTCTCGAGCGCCTGCGCCCACTCGCTGGCGCGGCGTGGCGCGGCAGCGAGGTCGCACCAGGCCTGCAGCTCGATCAGCAATGCGTCGAGCGCGCCGACGAGCGCGGCCTGTGGCCCGCGCACGCCTTCAACCGGCGCGATGCGACTGCCGTCGGCAAGATCCACCGCGGTGCCGGCGTCGCCGAACACGTAGCCCGCAAGCAGACGGTCCATCGCCCAGGCGAACGTGTGCTCGGCGATCGGCGGCACATCGAAGCGCTCGCGGAAGCTTGCATCGAGCGCCCAGGCGACGCGGCTGTTGCGCAGCCAGCCCGTCAATGTGTCGATCTCGCCGGCGTCGAGGCCGAGGCGGCGCGCGATCTCCGGGACGCCGAGCAGATCGACGACCTGCGGCGCCGCAATGCGCGACTGCGGCAGATCGAGCAACTGGCGCAACGCCGCGAACAGCGGGTGCGAGCGCGCCACGGCGACATCGAAACAGTGATACGGCAGCGGACCGTCGTGGCGTGCGGCTTCGCCGAATACCGTCGGCAGCAGCGGCAGGTAGGCGTGCACGTCCGGCATCATCACGACGATGTCGGACGGCTTGATCGTGGCGTCGTTACTGCGCAACGCGAGCAAGGCGTCGCGCAGGACTTCGAGTTCGCGCAGCCGGGTGTGGCAGGCATGCACGCGCAGCGACGTGTCCGCGCGCGCCGGCGACCAGGAGGTCGTGCAAGCGAGCAGATCAGGCCGCAGCTGGCGGAAGCTTTCCTGCAGGCGGCGCAGGCGATCGCCCGCGCCGGTGTCGTGCAGATCCTGCCAATGGCGCTCGTCGATGCGCGCCGCGCTGTCTTCGAGGGCGAGCAGGAACTGCTGGCCGAGCCGGCCCCAGCTGGCGAGCAGCGGGTGGTCCTGGGCGAGGAAGGCCGACTGCGTGCGCTCGCCTTCGGGGTCGTCGCGCGCCAGTTCGAGCAGACGCGCTCGCTCGCCGCGCAGACCGCCCCAGTGCTCACGGCACGGATCCGGAACGTAGAGCACGACCAGGCGCCGGCGCGCGACAGCGCGCAGCACGCCGAGCTCGGAAGGCGCGAGATGCGCCACGCCGAACACGTGCAGCGGTTCCTCGCTGAGGCGCAGGCCGCCGCCTTCAAGCGCAGCGACGAGCCGTGCGAGCATTTCGCCGCGATGCGGCTGGCCGATGCGCGCACGCAAGCGTTGCCACAGCGGCGCGAGGAAGTTGCGTGGCGACTGGCCGCGTCCGGAGGCCCAGTCGCGCAACCAGTCCGGACGGTAGACCAGATAGCGCGTGTAGATGCCAGCGACACGATCGGCGAGCTGGAAGCGGCGCAGTGCCGCATCACCGCTGCCGCCATCGAGGAACGAGGCGAGACGGACGTCGTCGTCCGCGCCGAGCTCGTCGAGAACGAGCCAGCGCAGTACGTCACGCCGGTACGGCCGCAGTGCGACGGCCTCTTCGCCAAGCACGCGTACGGCGAGACGGTCGAGCCATTCGCTCGGCAGTTCGATGCGCAGGTTGGCAGAGATGCCGCGCGTGCCGCTGGCGCGGGCAAGTGCGCGCGATAGCCACTTCAGCATGCCCGGATGGGCGACGATGATCTCGTGCGGCGCCAGCGGATGCGGCTGGTGGCGCCGCCTGCATCAGCGAGCGCAATGGTTCGAGCAGGGCCTCGAGCCGGCTTGCGCGATAAATCGCGAGGCCGGTCTCGGCAGCGCGTTCACTCGAGGCAGCGGTAGACACGAAGCGTGTTATCCGCCACCCGCGTCGCAGCGACTGATATTGGCGCGCGCCACGTCCACCAACTGCGCCGCGCTCACGGCCGCCGCGCCGAAATCACCGGCACGTGCCAGACCGCGTAGTTCGGTGGCGTGGCGACGTCGGCGATCATCGAATCGAAATCGGCGCGCACGTCGTCGAGCGGGCGGCGCGTCGTTTCGGCGAGCACCGGTGCGAAGCCGTCGCGCCAGGCAACGAGGATGTTTGCGAATGTTTTGCGCGGCACGCGCAGGGTGTCGACAACGACATAGTCGACCGCAAGATCGGTATAGCCGCGCTGCTCCAGCAGTGGCGGCGAGTGCCGCCCGATGCGGCCGTCGCAGCCGATGCTTTCGAGAAACGGCAGCGCATGGTCGACCCAGAACCTGTCGGGATCGCGATTCTGCTGGGCAGGAGCCCAGGAGCCAGGGAGGCGAGGGTTGGCCGAGAGGTGACGGGGAAAGCGCAGCATCGCGTAGTCCTCGGACAACAGGTGCAGCCAGCCGCGAGGCTTGAGCACGCGGCTGATTTCGTTGAACACCTGGTCGAAGTGCGGCACGGCCTGAGACATGTGCCGGCATACGACGAGGTCGAACGAGGCATCGGCATGCTGCAGCGCAAAGGCATCGCCAGCCTCATAGACGACGCGCGCGCCGTAGCTCGTGCTGTCTCGGCGCGCGAGCGCGAGATTGCCTTCGAGGATGTCGATGCCGACGACGTGCGCCTGCGGATACATGTCGGCGAGCCGGCGCGTGATCTCGCCGGTGCCGCAGCCCAGGTCGAGTATGCGCAGCGGCCCGCGAAAGACGATAGCGCGCGAACAACGCCTGTTCCTGCGGCCAGATCGCCTGAGCCTGCCAGGCGAGGTTGCGCGCCATCGACTCGTCGCCCATCTGCTGCGCTTGTGGATTGCGTTCGCTCGTCATGCGCGGATTCTCGCCGATTTGCCGAGCTTGCGGTAAGGCGCGAACGTGCCGTCGAGGTACGCATGCGTGTGCTCGAAGAGGAAGCGGCGGAACGCCGCCGCAGCCGGCGACAACTTCTTCGCATTCATGTTGACTAGATGCCAGCTGCGCATGACCGGCGTGCCGATGATGTCGAGCAGGCCGATTTCCTTCGTGCGCAGCTCCAGTTCGAGCGTGTGCAGCGAGAGCAGGCTCACGCCCATGCCGGCCATGACCGCCTGCTTGACGGTTTCGTTGCTGCCGATCGTGACGATGCGCTGCGGCGTAAACAGGTGCTGCTTGAACACGCCTTCCATGACCAGACGCGTGCCCGAGCCGGGCTCGCGCATCAGGAACGTTTCGTTGCGCAATTCGTGAAAGTCGAAGCGGCGCGCACGCACGAGACGATGCGACTTGTGCGCGACCAGCATGTGGGGATTCTGGGCGATCGGGTTCGGCGGTGGCGTCGAGCTTCTCCGGCGGCCGGCCCATGACGGCGAAATCGATTTCGTTGTCGCGCAGCGCGTTGATCAATGTCCCGCGGTTGCCGACGAGAAACTGGATGTCGACGTGCGGATGACGCTCGGCGAACCGCGCGAGCAGTTTCGGCGCGAAATATTTCGCCGTGCTGACGAGGCCGACGGTCGCCTGGCCGCTGCGCAATCCCTTCATCGAGCGCAACGCCTGTTCGGCATCCTGCAGTTCGCCGAGCACGCGCGCGGCGTGATGGCGGAACAATTCTCCGGCCCTCGTCAACGCAAGCTTCTTGCCGACGCGCTCGAACAGCGGCAGGCCGACCGCGCCCTCGAGCTGGCGAATCTGCATCGAGATGGCCGGCTGAGTCAGGTGCAGCGTTTCGGCGGTTCGGGCGAAATTCATGTGCCGGGTCGCCTCGATGAACACGGTCAGCTGGCGCAGGCTCAGTCGGCGCAACATCTCGGGTTTGTCCGCTGGTTTGTCATTGCGTATTGCAGGGCGTGAGGTCGGCCGCTGCGCGGCCTCGTTAGGCCGCTCGCTCGCTCGTGAGGAGTCCATAACGACTTCATGCGGTTGCCTTACTTCTAACGAGCACGCATCAGCGCGCGGCCTCACTCCTCAACTCATGACCGCATCATAAGGTATACCTTAAAGTAAGCAAAGAAACATTGAATTTACCTTTTGTTTGGCGTCGCCTAGCCTCGAACGCGTCGAGAACGAGCGTTGGAGGAGTTGGTCATGAATGCCCTTGCCAAAGACACGGCGCGCAGACGAACGGCGACCGAGATCCGCAGTTCGGCCAAGCGCTACAAGGCCGGCGTGCTCAAGTACGCGCAGATGGGCTACTGGCAGCCGGATTACCAGCCGAAGGCGACCGACATCCTCGCGCTGTTTCGCATCACGCCGCAGGAAGGCGTCGATCCGGTCGAAGCCGCGGCCGCCGTCGCCGGCGAATCGTCGACGGCGACATGGACGGTGGTGTGGACCGATCGCCTGACCGCCTGCGACATGTACCGCGCCAAGGCCTATCGCGTCGATCCGGTGCCGAACATTCCGGGCCAGTACTTCGCCTTCATCGCCTACGACCTGTCGCTGTTCGAGGAAGGTTCGATCACCAACGTCACCGCGTCGATCATCGGCAACGTCTTCAGCTTCAAGCCGCTCAAGGCCGCGCGCCTGGAAGACATGCAGTTCCCGGTCGCCTACGTGAAAACATTCCGCGGTCCGCCGACCGGAATCATCGTCGAGCGCGAACGCCTCGACAAATTCGGCCGGCCGTTGCTTGGCGCGACGACGAAACCCAAGCTCGGTTTGTCCGGACGCAACTACGGACGCGTCGTCTACGAGGGCCTGAAGGGCGGCCTCGACTTCATGAAGGACGACGAGAACATCAATTCGCAGCCGTTCATGCACTGGCGCGATCGCTTTCTCTACGTGATGGACGCAGTCAACAAGGCCTCCGCCGCGACCGGCGAAGTCAAGGGCAGCTATCTCAACGTCACCGCCGGCAACATGGAAGAGATGTACCGGCGCGCGGCGTTCGCCAAGGAACTGGGCTCGGTCATCGTCATGGTCGACCTCGTCGTCGGCTACACCGGCATCCAGTCGCTGTCGAACTGGTGTCGCGACAACGACATGATCCTGCACCTGCATCGCGCCGGCCACGGCACGTACACGCGGCAGAAGAACCATGGCGTCAGTTTCCGCGTGATCGCGAAGTGGATGCGCCTGACCGGCGTCGATCACATCCATGCCGGCACCGCAGTCGGCAAGCTCGAAGGCGATCCGCCGACCGTGCAGGGTTACTACAACGTCTGCCGCGACGCGCACACCCAGGTCGATCTGCTGCGCGGCAACTACTTCGAGCAGGACTGGGGCGCGCTGCGCAAGGTCATGCCGGTCGCCTCCGGCGGGATTCACGCGGGGCAGATGCATCAGCTGCTGGATCTGTTCGGCGACGACGTCGTGCTGCAGTTCGGCGGCGGCACGATCGGCCATCCGCAGGGCATCCAGGCCGGCGCGACGGCGAATCGCGTCGCGCTCGAGGCGATGGTGCTCGCGCGCAACGAGGGCCGCGATATCGCGAATGAAGGTCTCGACATTCTTGAGAGACGCCGCAAAGTGGTGCACGCCGCTGAAGGCGGCGCTCGATACCTGGGGCGAGATCACGTTCAACTACACCTCGACCGATACGTCGGACTTTGTGCCCACGGCGACTGGCGTCGGTCTAAACGGAGACATCGATCATGACGACATCACCCAAGGCACGTTTTCATTCCTCCCGGACCTGACCGACAAGCAGATCAGCGCGCAGCTCAAGTACGCGCTCGACAAGGGCTGGGCGATCGGCATCGAGTACACCGACGATCCGCACCCGCGCAACACGTTCTGGGAAATGTTCGGCAACCCGATGTTCGACCTGCGCGATCCGGCCGGCATCCTGAAAGAGATCAACGACTGCCGCGCGACGTTTCCGAATCACTACATCCGCGTCACGGCGTTCGACTCGACGCACCAGGTCGAATCGGTCGTGCTGAGCTTCATCGTCAATCGGCCGAAGGAAGAACCAGGCTTCCGCCTGATTCGCACCGAGGAGCCGGGTCGCACGATCCGCTACTCGATCGAGCTATGCGGTAAGCAGCCGTATGCCGACTGACAGGCCCTCCCTCGAGAGGCGCAGCGCGTATCGACTATAACGATCCGCCCTGATCCGCCACACCGCTGCACGCGAACAATGAGAGCGCCGCGTACGATAAACCACCGGACGCAGCCATGAACGACCGCACGAAACACACCCGACGCCGCCGCTGATCACGGCGATCGCGATCTCGCGAGCTGTATCGGGAAAGCGGCATCGCCGAGGTGTTCGAGCAGCTCGATCGCGAGCTGATAGGCCTCGCGCCGGTGAAGTCGCGCATCCGCGAGATCGCCGCGCTGCTGCTCGTCGACAAGGCGCGCAACGCGGTCGGATTGAATGCCGGTGCGCCGAGCCTGCACATGTGCTTCACCGGCAATCCGGGCACCGGCAAGACGACGGTTGCGATGCGCATGGCCGACATCCTGCACCGGCTCGGCTACACGCGCGGCAATCACCTGATCGCGGTCACGCGCGACGATCTCGTCGGCCAGTACATCGGCCATACCGCGCCGAAGACGAAAGAGGTGCTGAAGAAGGCGATGGGCGGCGTGCTGTTCATCGACGAAGCGTATTACCTGTACCGGCCCGAGAACGAGCGCGACTACGGGCAGGAGTCGATCGAGATTCTGCTGCAGGTCATGGAAAACCAGCGCGACGACATCGTCGTGATCCTGGCCGGCTACAAGAACCGCATGGACACGTTCTTCCGCAGCAATCCGGGCATGGCCTCGCGCATCGCCCATCACATCGATTTCCCGGACTACACGCCGGACGAACTGCTGCAGATCGCCGAGCTGATCGCGGCGCGCATGGACTATCGCTTCGACGAGGCGAGCGTTGCCGCGATGCGCGAATACATCGCGTTGCGCGTGCAGCAGCCGAATTTCGCCAATGCGCGCTCGATCCGCAACGCGCTCGACCGCGCGCGACTGCGCCACGCCAGCCGGCTGTTCGCGGGCGCGAGCAACAACGCCTCGCCCGAGAAAGACCAGTTGATGCTGATCGCGCCGGAAGACATCCGCGCCAGCCGCGTGTTTCGCGGTGGGTTGGATGGAGACACAAAGTGATGAGCAACCGCGTCTCATTTTTGCTCGTCATTCCGGCGAAAGCCGGAATCCAGTTTTTCCGATCTTGTCTCGGTCGCAGGAAAGCCGAAGGAGCTGGATTCCGGCTTTCGCCGGAATGACGAGCTAAAGCGAGAACAGATCGAACATCAGAACGGCATCGCACCGGAGACATCACCATGTTGACCCGCCGCACCACGCTGTCGAAATTCCTGATCGAGCAGCTCAAGAGCTCGCCGGATGGCCAAGCGCTCGCTGCGTTACTCGTCGACGTCGCCGCCGCAATCAAGGCGATCAGCGCGGTCGCGGCCAAGGGAGCGCTCGACGGCAACACGGGTTCGCTCGAGTCGCAGAACGTGCAGGGTGAAGTGCAGAAGCCCCTCGACGTGCTGACCAACGAGATCATCCTGCGCCATTGCGACTGGGGCGGCCTCGTTGCCGGCATGGCGTCCGAGGAAATGGAAAAGCCGTTCGAGATTCCGGCCGAGTACGCGCGCGGCCGCTATCTGCTGCTGTTCGATCCGCTCGACGGCTCGGCGAACATCGACCTCAACGTCGCGGTCGGCACGATCTTTTCGGTGCTCGTGCACGGGCGTGATGAGCCGCCGGCCGAGGCCGACTATCTGCAGCCCGGCAATCGGCAGGTCGCAGCCGGATACGCGATCTACGGGCCATCGACGATCCTCGTGTTGACCGTCGGCCAGGGCACGCACGGCTTCACGCTCGACAAGGAAATCGGCAACTTCATCCTGACCCATCCGAACCTGCGCGTGCCAGAAGAGACCGATCAGTTCGCGATCAACACCTCGAACGAACGCTTCTGGGAACCGCCGATGCTGCGCTACGTCGCCGAGTGCAAGGCCGGCAAGACCGGTCCGCGCGGACGCGACTTCAACATGCGCTGGATCGCATCGATGGTCGCCGACGTGCATCGCATCCTGATCCGCGGCGGCGTGTTCTCCTATCCGCGCGACAACAAGGCGCCGAACAAGGGCGGCCGCTTGCGCCTGCTCTACGAGGCCAACCCGATGGCGATGCTGATCGAACAGGCCGGCGGCGTGGCCTCGACCGGCCGTGGCCGACTGCTCGACAAGCAACCCGAGCAGCTGCACCAGCGCGTGCCGGTAATTCTGGGCTCCAAGTGCGAGGTCGAGCGCATCGAGCAGTACCACAGCGAATTCGACCGAGGCGAGGATCAGCCGTTCGTCTCGCCGTTGTTCAATGAACGTTCGCTGTTCCGTCCCGAGGCGCGCGCGTGAAACGCAGGAGATTCGCCTCGGTCCGGCTCTGCATCTGCGCAAACGTGTTCGCGCAGTCGCGCATCCACTTCGATGCACGCGTCGGTCCCGCGCTTCCTGCAGCGCTCATCGACCAGGTGCAGGCATGCCGCGAGTCGGCGCCCGCGGACGCCGCCGATGCCGACGACGTTCGCCTTCCGGCGCCGCGCTCCGGCGCGCAAATCACGGTTCACTAGAGGTTGCCGCCCATGTCGACCAAGCACCCCGTAATCGCGATCACCGGCTCATCCGGAGCGGGCACGACCACGGTCATGTCGAGCTTCGTCAACATCTTCCGGCGCGAATCGCTCAAGGCGCATCTGGTCGAGGGCGATGCATTTCACCGCTACAACCGGCTCGAGATGCGCCAGCAGATGAAGGACGCCGAGGCGCGCGGCGATCGCAACTACAGCCACTTCGGCCCGGAAGCGAACCTGTTCAAGGAACTCGAAGACCTGTTCCGCAGCTACGGTGAAACCGGAACCGGGCGCACGCGCAAGTATCTGCACGATGCAGGTGAAGCCGCGCCGTACAAGCAGGAGCCGGGAACGTTCACCGCATGGGAAGACGTGCCGCAGGGCACGGACCTGCTGTTCTACGAAGGCCTGCATGGTGCGGTCGTCGACGGCGACATCGACATCGCCCGCCATGCGGACCTGCGCGTCGGCGTCGTGCCGATCATCAACCTGGAATGGATTCAGAAGCTGCACCGCGACCAGCGCACGCGCGGCTACAGCCAGGAAGCCGTCACCGACACGATCTTGCGCCGCATGCCGGACTACGTCGGCCACATCTGCCCGCAGTTCTCGCGCACGCACGTCAACTTCCAGCGCGTGCCGACAGTGGACACGTCGAACCCATTCATCGCACGCTACATCCCGACGCCCGACGAAAGCTTCCTCGTCATCCGTTTCGCCAACCCGAAGGGCATCGACTTTTCCTACCTGCTCAGCATGCTGCACGATTCGTTCATGAGCCGGCCGAACACGATCGTCGCGCCGGGTGGCAAGATGGGCCTGGCCATGGAACTGATCTTCACGCCGATGATCCTGCAACTGCTCGACCGCAAGCGCCGCGCGCTCGCAGCGTGAAAGCAAAGCGAAAGACTCAGCACGAAAATACGAGAACGCGAAAGTACACGAACCATTCTTTAGCTCGTCATTCCGGCGCAAGCCGGAATGACGAAATGCAAGGATTGAATCCAATGAACGCCGAAATCCGACCGCTCGAAACCACCGCGCAGGACATGGCCGACGCGATCCGCTTCCTCGCCGCCGACGCGGTGCAGGCGGCGAATTCGGGACACCCGGGCGCACCGCTGGGCATGGCCGAGATCGCCTGGGTGCTGTGGACGCGGCACCTGAAGCACAACCCGGTCAATCCGGCGTGGACCGATCGCGACTGCTTCGTGCTCTCGAACGGCCACGGCGCGATGCCGCTTGATGCACTTTTATACTTGAGCGGCTACGATCTTCCTCTGACCGAGCTCAAGCGCTTCCGCCAGCTGCACAGCAGGACACCGGGCCATCCCGAGTTCGACATGAAGCTCGCTGGGCCAAACGAGGCATCGGCGTGAGCGGCAACCGCATTCGCGCCGTGCTGTTCGACATGGACGGTACGCTCGTCGACACGCTGCCGGACATTGCTGCCGCGGTCAACAGCGCGCTGGTCGAGCTAGGCCTGCACGCGCTCGATCCGGCGCAGGTCGCCACGCTGATCGGCAACGGTCCGCGTGTGTTGTCCCGGCGCGCGCTCGAAGCACAGCACACGCTCAGCACGAAGGAGCGCGATCGGCTCGTCGAGCCGCTGCTGGCCGGCTACGCGCGCAACTATGCGACACAGGCTGGCACGCTTGGGCGCGTTTTCCCGGGAACCGTCAAGGGACTGCGTGAGCTCTCAGAACGCGGACTCAAGCTCGGCGTCGTGACCAACGCACTGCAACACCTGGCGGAAACGGTGCTCGCGCGATTCGGACTCGCACCATACCTGCAGCTCATCCTCGGCGGCGACCGCGTGGCGCAACCCAAGCCGCACCCCGAGCCGCTCTGGAAAGCCTGCGATCACTTCGGCGTCGATCCGCAGCAGGCGCTGATGGTCGGCGACTCGGTCAACGACGTTGCCGCCGCGCGCGCTGCCGGTTGCGCGATCGTCTGCGTGCCGCACGGCTACGACCAGGGCCAGCCGGTCGGTGCCCTCGGCTGCGACGTGCTCGACACGCTTCAGGCGCTGCCGGCATGGATTGAGGCCGAAGAGCGGCGCATGCACGTCGCAGCGAACTGATTTCATCCAACCTGATTTTTCATCCAACGTGATCTCGTCCAACTGGGAGACGTCCATGGCCTTCATCAGTCTGCGCCAACTGCTCGACCACGCCGCCGAAAACGGCTATGGCGTGCCGGCATTCAACGTCAACAATCTCGAACAGATCCACGCGATCATGCAGGCCGCGCAGGAGACCGACAGCCCGGTGATCCTGCAGGCCTCGGCCGGCGCGCGTAAATATGCCGGCGAGGCGTATCTGCGCCACATGGTGCTCGCTGCCGTGGAAGCCAATCCGGACATTCCGCTGGTGCTGCATCAGGATCACGGTGCGTCGCCGGCCGTGTGCCAGGCGTCGATGCGCTCAGGCTTTACCTCGGTGATGATGGATGGCTCGCTGCTGGAAGACCAGAAGACGCCGGCGAGCTACGACTACAACGTCGACAACACGAAGTTCGTGACGCGCATGGCGCATGCGATCGGCGTGTCGGTCGAGGGCGAACTCGGTTGCCTCGGTTCGCTCGAAACCGGCATGGCTGGCGAGGAGGACGGCGTCGGCGCGGAAGGCCAGCTCGATCATTCGATGCTGCTCACCGATCCTGACCAGGCGCGAGATTTTGTCGGCGCAACGCAGGTCGACGCGCTCGCGATCGCGATCGGCACCTCGCACGGCGCGTACAAGTTCACGCGCAGGCCGACCGGTGACATCCTCGCGATCGACCGCATCCGCGCGATTCACGACAAAGTGCCGAACACACACCTGGTCATGCACGGATCGAGTTCAGTGCCGCAGGAGTGGCTCGCGATCATTCGCGAATACGGCGGCGACATCAAGGAAACCTACGGCGTGCCGGTCGAGGAAATCCAGCGCGGTATCAGGAGCGGTGTGCGCAAGATCAACATCGACACCGACATTCGTCTGGCCATGACCGGCGCGATGCGCAAGACCTTCGCGCAGGAGCGCAGCGAATTCGATCCGCGCAAGGCGCTGAAGGCGGCAACCGCGGCGGCGAAGGACATCTGCAAGGCGCGCTTCATTGCGTTCGCCTGCGCGGGGCAGGCTGCGAAGATCAGGCCGGTGCCGCTCGAGAAGATGGCGGCGCGATATCACTGATGATCTTGCTTAGCCGCGCTCGCAATGTCTATTGCGGACTGTCGCTGCTGGTAGCGCGCAAAAATGAGGCACCTCGCCCGCTGGCGGGAGAGGTCGGCGCGCACAGCGCGCCGGGTGAGGGTGGTGCCCGGCTTGTCTCAAGTTCTCCACTCTGACGTGCCACCCTCATCCGCCCTTCGGGCACCTTCCCCCGCCAGCGGGAGAAGGGGTTCGAATCCGATCACTTTCCCGGTTAGGTAACCGCAATGCTGCGGGCGCTGATCTTCGACGTCGATGGCACGTTGGCCGACACCGAGCGCGATGGCCACCGCGTCGCGTTCAATCGTGCGTTCGCCGATGCCGGGCTCGGCTGGCACTGGGATGTGCGCCGCTATGGCGAACTGCTGCATGTGGCCGGCGGTCGCGAGCGCATCGCGCATTTCATTGAAAGCGGCGCGCCGGAAATTCTGCAAGGCGAACGCGAGGCGCTGGTGCGCCGGCTCCACGCGTGCAAGACCGAGCACTACCTGCGCATGATCGACGAAGGCGCGGTCCACCTGCGCCCCGGCGTCGCACGTCTTCTGTCCGAGGCGCATGACGCCGGACTGACGCTGGCGATTGCGACGACGACCTCGCGTGCCAACGTCGACGCGTTGCTCGAGCATACGCTGCCCGCCGGCGCGCTCGGCTGGTTCGCGGCGATCGGTGCCGCCGAAGATGCGCCACGCAAGAAGCCTTCGCCGCAAGTCTACGAATTCACGCTCGAACGCCTCGCGCTGACGCCGGGCCAATGTCTGGCATTCGAGGATTCGGAAGCGGGCCTGCGTTCGGCGCTGGCGGCCGGCCTGCGCGCGATCGTCACGGTGAACGACTACACGCAGGATCATGATTTCGGCGGCGCCTTGAGCGTGATCAGCGATCTGGGCGAGCCCGAAAATTCCAGCCGGGTTCTGGGCGGCTTGCCGCTGCGCAGCAGCTGCGTCGATGTGGAACAATTGCACGAGTGGCACTTGAGTTCGACGAGGTGAATTCATGGCAACGACGGCACCGCCCGGCGAGATTGGATCGACAGCCGCGGATTTCTCACTGCCGGCGACGGATGGACAGCACTACGCGCTGGCCGACGTGCGCGGTCCGAACGGCGTGCTCGTCGCCTTCATCTGCAACCACTGCCCGTATGTTCGCGCGATCCGCTCGCGCCTCGTGCGTGAGGCGCGCGAGCTGCAGGCGCTCGGCGTCGGTGTCGTCGCGATCAACAGCAACGACGCCCTCGCATATCCGGACGATTCGTTCGAAAACATGCGCCGCATCGCCGCCGAATGGCAGTTGCCGTTTCCTTATCTATACGACGAGTCGCAGCAGGTTGCGCGTGCATATGGCGCGGTCTGCACGCCGGACTTCTTCGGCTACGACGCGCGACTGAAGCTGCGCTACCGCGGCCGTCTCGACAGTTCCGGCAAGGAATCCCGTGACGACGCGACGCGCGAGCTGTTCGACGCGATGGAGGCGATCGCCGCCGGCGGCGCCGCGCCGGCGATCCAGAATCCGAGCATCGGCTGTTCGATCAAGTGGAAGGCGTAGGCTGTCGGCACGCTGGCGGTGAGCCGCGCGTCCGCGGCCCTCAACGCCAAACCGGCGGTCGAATCGGGCCCGACCGTATGCCAGCGGAGGCGTCCCCACGGCGGTCAAGGCCGGCCTTACGGCCGAGCCGCCGGTCTACCTCGCCCGCAGCGCGGCTTGACCAATTGCTAAGGTGCTGTCGAATATGCTTGTCGCGAGCCGCGCATTGAGGCTCGCGACACCGCATGTTTACAGCGGAATCTGGCGAACAAAGGAGACGCTTCATGAAGATCAATCGCAGCGGATCGGCAATCTGGACCGGCGGCCTGAAGGACGGCGGCGGCAATATCTCGACGCAGAGCGGCGCACTCAAGGAGCATCCGTACGGTTTCGGCAGCCGCTTCGAAAGCGCCAACGGCACGAACCCGGAGGAATTGATCGCCGCCGGACATGCCGGCTGCTTCACGATGGCGCTGTCGCTGATCCTGGGCCAGGCCGGCTTCAAGGCCGAGCGCATGGAGACCAAGGCCGTCGTCACGCTCGAACAGGTCGGCGAGGGATTCTCGATCACGCGCAGCGCACTGACGTTGCGCGCCAAGATTCCGAACATCGACGCGGCGAAGTTCCAGGAGCTCGCGCACGCGGCAGAAACCAACTGCCCGGTTTCCAAGCTGTTCAAGGCCGAGATCACGCTCGACGCACAACTGATCTAGCGCGGCGCCCACGCAGCATCGGGTCTGCGCGCACAAGCAATGGGGAGGGCGGCAATGACAGAAGGTTATCGCGTCATTGATGTTCGTGTTGTCGTGCGCCGGCGCCGTGCACGCGGAATCGCCCGACGTACCCAAGAGCGCGCGCGAGGCGGCTTCGGCGTGGAGCGAGAGCGGCCTGCAGAAAGTGTCGGTGAAGGGTCTGGACGAGTTCTACGCGCGTCCAGGCGTCAGCTTTGCCGAGTACCACAAGGTACTGCTCAAGCCGGTCTCGGTCGCCTTTCGCCGCGGCTGGCTGATGACGCCGTTGCCCGGTTCGCGCGACCGCATCAGCAGCGCCGACGCGCGCCGCATCAAGGACAAGCTCGCCGCACTGGTGCAGGAGGAAGTCGCTGCCGAGCTCGCCAGCAGCGGCTACAAGCTGACCGACAGTCCCGGCGACGACGTGCTCGAGGTCGGCATGTCGATCGTCGACCTTTTCATCGCGGCACCGAACGTGCGCAACTCCGTGGCCACGAGTACGTATGCCGTGTCAGCCGGCGAAATGTCGCTGGTCGCCGAGCTGCGCGATTCGGTCAGCGGCGACGTGCTCGCGCGCGTGTTCGACCACACCAGTGCGCAGGAATCGACCTGGCCCCACCAGATCACCAGCGTCGAAAACACCGCCGAAGCGCGAATTGCCGCGCGCGCCTGGGCCGGCGCGCTGCGCGCGGAGCTCGATCTGGCCAAGGCGCCGCACTGAGCGGGTCGACTAAGCTGGAGCCGCCCAACTCGGGAGCCCGCAGCGTGCGGATTCGAAATCCCGCTGTCCGGAAATGAACAGCGCGACGCGTCGATGTGCGTGCCGATGAATTAAAAATGCCGGTGCAACAGTGGTTTGCGTCGAGCCGGCCAATTGGCACAAGCCGTGCTCTACCGGCTGCATGGATATTCGTCGTGACGATCTGAAACTGAAGAAACGCCGCCGCCAGCTGCTCATCGGCGCGGGCATCGGCCTCGCGCTGCTGGTCGCTTCGGTCGGCGTAGCCCGCCTGAAACCGGCGGCGCCGCAAGTCGAACGCTCGAGCGTGTGGCTCGACACGGTCAAGCGCGGCGAGATGCTGCGCGAGGTACGCGGCCCCGGCACGCTGGTGCCCAAGGAAATCCGCTGGATCACCGCGGAGACGAGCGCGCACATCGAGCGCATCGTCGTCAAGCCCGGCGCGCAGGTGCAGGCCGACACCGTGCTGCTGGAGCTGTCGAATCCCGAAGTGCAGGAGCAGCTGGCCAGCGCGCAGTCGGCCGTGTCGGCGGCGCGCGCGGACAACGCGGCGAAGAAGATGTCGCTGGAAAACCAGGTGCTCGACCAGAAGGCGAACTACGCCCAGGTGCAGTCCGACTATGAATCGGCGCGGCTCGAAGCCGAAGCGAAAAAGGAACTCGCCGCCAAGGGCGTGATTCCGACGATCCAGTATCGCCAGATCGAATTGACCGCCGCACAGCGCAAGGTGCGCCTCGAAATCGAAACCGAGCGCATCAAGAAATTCGGCGAGACCGTGCGTGCGCAGATCGACGCGGACAACGCGCGCCAGAGTCAGCTCGAGACGACGCTCGCGCTGCGCCAGCGCCAGGCCGACGCGCTCAAGCTCAAGGCCGGCATCGCCGGCGTGCTGCAGCAGGTGCCGGTGCAGGAAGGCCAGCAGGTCGCGGCCGGAGCCAACCTCGCACGCGTCGCGCGCCCCGACGTGCTGCGCGCCGAATTGCACATCGCCGAAACGCAGGCCAAGGACGTGCTGATCGGCCAGAGCGTCAAGGTCGACACGCGCAACGGCATCGTCGACGGCAAGGTCGAGCGCATCGATCCTGCCGTGCAGATGGGCACGGTGCAGGTCGATGTCGATCTCGAAGGCGATTTGCCGCCCGGTGCGCGGCCGGACCTGTCCGTCGAAGGCACGATCCAGATCGAGCGCCTCGCCGATGTCGTCTACGTCGGCCGGCCGGCGTTCGGCCAGCCGAATTCCGACGTGCGCCTGTTCAAGCTCAATCCGTCCGACGGCATCGCCGAGCGCGTGCCGGTGCGGCTCGGCCGCAGTTCGGTCAACCTGATCGAAATCACCAAGGGCCTGAACCCCGGCGACCAGGTCGTCCTGTCGGACACCTCGGCCTGGGACGCCTATGACCGCATCCGCCTCAACTGATCTTGTCCATGGCGCATCTGACCCATGTCGCATCTGATCCAGACGAACAATTGCAAAAACACAGGCGTCATTCCCGCGCAAGCGGGAATCCATCTTGATCTGCAGCAATTTGGTCGAAAAGCAAAATGGATTCCCGCTTGCGCGGGAATGACGGCCAAGAAAAGACAACCCGCGGGGAAACCATGAACGATACGACGATGAACCAGACCCAAGCCCAAGCGCAAACCCAAGCCCTGATCTCGATGGACGCAATCAAGAAGGTGTTCTTCACCGACGAGGTCGAGACGCACGCCCTGGCCGGCGTACACTTTTCCATCTTTCCCGGCGAGTACGTGTCGATCTCCGGGCCATCCGGCTGCGGCAAGTCGACGCTGCTGTCGATCCTCGGCCTGCTCGACAGCCCGACCGAAGGCAAGTACCAGTTGAACGGCGTCGCCGTCGAGGACATCGGCGCGAACGAGCGCGCGCGCATCCGCAACCGCGAGATCGGCTTCATCTTCCAGGCCTTCAACCTGATCGGCGACCTGTCCGTGTTCGAGAACGTCGAACTGCCGCTGACCTACCGCGACGGCATGAGCAAGAGCGAGCGGCGCGAGCGCGTGCTCGAGGCGCTCGAGCGCGTCGGTATGGCGCATCGCCTGAAGCATTATCCGGCGCAGCTGTCCGGCGGCCAGCAGCAGCGCGTCGCGGTGGCGCGCGCTCTGGTCGGCAAGCCGTCGATCCTGCTCGCCGACGAGCCGACCGGCAACCTCGACTCGAAGAACGGCGAAGCCGTGATGGAACTGCTCGACGAGCTGCACAAGGGCGGCGCCTCGATCTGCATGGTCACGCACGATCCGCGCTACGCCGAGTTCGCCGACCGCAAGGTGTTCATGTTCGACGGCCGTGTCGTCGACGAAGCGACGCTGCACCGCCTGCGCAACGAGGAAGACGAACGCGTTCGCGCGGCGATCGGGCGCACCTGACCTTCACGCGGCGGCGCGATCGCAGCGGGCCGTCGCGCTGCACTGCCGAATAGTGAGAAAGCCGTCATGTTCAGCCATCTCATCGAAGACCTGCGCCATGGGTTGCGCGTGTTCGCGGCCAAGCCCGGCTTCACGCTGATTGCGATACTGACGCTCGCACTTGGCATCGGCGCGAACGCACTCGTCTTCATGCTGATCGACGGCGTCTACCTGCGCGCGCTGCCGTACCGGGATGCCGGCGCACTGATCGACGTCTACCAGGCGAGCGCGCGCTTGGCGGCGGCGTGGACAACGTGTCGATTCCGGACTACGCCGACATCCACGCGCAGATGCCGGCGCTCGCCGACAGCGCGCTTGTACACCGATGCGAGTTTCAATCTCGTCGCCGGCGGCATGCCGGAACGGCTCTCCGGCCTGCGCGCGACGCCATCGTTGTTCACGACGCTTGGCGTCGGCGCCGCGCTCGGTCGCGTCTTCGGCGCCGACGAAGCGGTGCCGGGGCACGACCACGTCGTCGTGCTCGGCGATGCGCTGTGGCGCAATCGCTTCGATGCCGACCCGCAGCATCCTCGAGCGTAGCCTGCGCCTCGACGGCGAGGACTATCGCGTCATCGGTGTCATGCCGCCGGGCTTCATGTTCCCGCGCGTCGAGGCGGGGCTGTTCGTGCCATTCACATTCACCGCAGCGCAACTCTCCGACGACCAGCGCGGCGTGAACTACTCCTCGATCGTCGCGCGGCTCGCACCGGGCGCGACGATCGAACAGGTCGATGCGCAAGGCGCCGCCGTGCTCAGGCGAAACACTGAGCTACTCGGCGTCGCCGGCGGCGGCCGCGCCACGTACGCGCGCTGGGTCGAGAGCGACCGGCTTGCGCTTCGGCGCGCGTCCGCTGCGCGAGCAATTGTCCGGGCGCAATGCCGGCGAGCTCTGCATGCTGCAGGTTGCGGTCGCGCTGGTGCTGCTGATCGCGTTGGCCAACGTCGCCAACCTGCTGTTGACGCGCCTTCGCGCGCGCCGCGGCGAGTTCGCGATCCGCAACGCGCTCGGCGCCCGCCGCGGCTGATTTGCTGCGCCAGCTGCTTGGGGAAGCGGCATTGTTGACGCTGCCGGCGCGATCGCCGGCGTCGCCGTGGCCGGGTTCGGCGCGCGCATCGTCGCCACTTCTGGCCTGCTGCCGGCTTGGGCGACGTTCGTCGTCGACAGCCGCACGCTGGCGTTCACGGTCGCAATCGCGGCCGTGGCGAGCGTCGCGTTCGGCCTGGCGCCGGCGCTCGTCGCCCTGCGCGCCGCGCCGCTAAGCGGTTTGCGCGAATAGCCGGCTCGCCGGTGGCAGCTCACGCCGCGCGCCGCCTGCGCGCGGCGTTGGTCATCGTGCAGATTGCTCTCGCCGTCGCGCTGCTCGCTGGCGCCGGCCTGCTGCTGCGCAGCTTCGCCAATGCGACGCGGCAGAGCCCGGGCTTCGCCAGCGCGAACGTGCTGACTGCGCATCTCGCGTTGCCGGCGGCGAAATATCCCGACGACGCGGCGCGCGCCCGCGCGCTGTCGACGGCATGCTCGAGGCAGTGCGCGCGCTGCCTGGCGTCGAAGCGGCGGCGCGACATCGAGGCTGCCGTTCTCGGGGACGAATGCCGGCATCATCTTCCTCATCGAAGGCAGCGGCCAACGGCGACGAGCTGCCGCACGCGGCGTGGCGCGGCGTCGACGAGAATTTCTTCGCGGCGTTGCACATCCCGCTGCTGCGCGGACGATCGTTCGCGCCGGCAGACTGGGACCGGCCGCGAGAAACATCGTGGTCGACTCGTCGTTCGCCGTGCGCTATTTCCCGGACGGCGACGCGCTCGGCCAACGCATCACGTTCGGCAGCGACTTCAGCAACGGCGACGCATTCACGATCATCGGCATCGTCGGCAGCAGTCAAGCACTTCGATCTGACCGCGCCGGCGCAGAAGCCGACGTTCTATTTCAACCTCGGCGCACGCCCGGAAGAGAGCGTGTTCCTGACCCTGCGCACGACCGCGGCGCCTGCCGCGCTGGTTGAACCGCTGCGCGCGGCGATCCGCTCGGTCGATGCCGAGCAACCGCTGTTCAACATCGCCACGCTCGACCAGCGCATCGAATCGTCGCTGACCGGGCGGCGCGTGCCGCTGCAGCTGCTGGCGTTGTTCGCCGCGTGCGCGCTGCTGCTCGCCGCGATCGGCATCTACGGCGTGCTCGCTTTCAGCGTCGAGCAGCGCACCAGCGAAATCGGCCTGCGCATGGCCATCGGCGCCGATGGCAGCCGCGTGCGCCGCGGCATTCTCGCCGATGGCGCGCGCCTGGTCGGCGTTGGCGTCGGTGTCGGCTTGGTCGGCGCGCTGGCGACGGGTTTTCTCCTGCGCAGCCGCCTGTTCGATGTCGCGCCGGTCGATCTGCCGAGCCTGGCCGGCGTCGCCTTCGTGCTCGTCATCACCGCGCTGGCGGCGTGCTGGCTGCCGGCACAACGCGCCGCGCGTCTCGATCCGATCGTTGCGCTGCGCCACGAATGAGGATGCATCGATGCTGACCCACCTGTTCCAGGACCTGCGTTACGGCCTGCGCATGCTGCGCGCGAGCCCCGGCTTCACTCTGGCGGCGGTGCTGACGCTGGCGCTCGGTATCGGCGCAAACAGTGCGATCTTCAGCGTCATCAACGGCCTGATGCTGCGTCCGCTGCCCTACCCGGACAGCGAACAGCTCGTCTACGTCTATAACACCTATCCGAAGATGAACCTCGAGTATGCCGGGACGTCGATCCCGGACTATCTCGACCGCCGCGACCGTGCCGAGGCACTCGCCGACCTGGCGATGTACCACGATGCCAGTTTCAATCTCGCCGAGCAGGGCGCGCCGCAGCGCCTCGTTGGCGTTGTCGCAACGCCGTCGCTGTTCACGACCCTCAAGGTCGACGCGCAACTCGGCCGCGTGTTCGGCACAGACGAAGCCGAGCCAGGGCACGATCATGTCGTCGTGCTCAGCGATGCGTTGTGGCGCAACCAGTTCGGCGCCGATCGCGGCATCGTCGGCCGCGACGTGCGCCTCAACGGCGAAGGCTACCGCGTCGTCGGCGTCATGGGAGCGGAGTTCGCCTATCCGAACCGCAACGCGCAGCTGTGGGTGCCGTTTGCATTCACGCCGCAGATGAAGAGCGACGACGAACGCGGCCACGAATATCTCCGACTCGATCGGCCGCCTCAAGGCCGGCATGTCGCTCGCGCAGCTCAACGCGCAGATGGACGCGATCGTGCAGCACAATGCCGAGAGCGTCGCCGGCACAGAGCGCGGCGATCGCTGGAAAGGTTTCATCGAAAGCTCGGGTTTCACCGGGCGCAGCAAGAGCCTGCGCGATGCACTGGTCGGCGAATTGAAGCCGGTGCTGCTGCTGTTGCAGGCAGTCGTCGCATTCGTACTGCTGATCGCCTGCGCGAACGTGGCCAACCTGATGCTGACGCGTATCTCGGCGCGGCAGAAGGAACTGTCCGTGCGCACCGCGCTCGGCGCCGGCCGTGGCCGCCTCGCGCGCCAGCTGCTCGTCGAGAGCCTGCTGCTGGCGCTGGCCGGGGGCCTCGCCGGACTGGTCGTCGCGCAATGGTGCGTGCAGCTGATCCGTTTGCTCGGCCTGGACCAGAGCGCGAACAACTTCCAGATCGGCCTCGATGCCGGCGTCGTCGGCTTCACGTTCGTGCTTGCCCTGGTTACCGGCGTGCTGTTCGGCATTTTTCCGATCGTTGCGCTGTGGCGCGAACGATCGTATGAGGTGCTCAAGGAAGGCGGCCGCGGCAGCGGCGGCAGCCGCTCGGCGCGCGCGACGCGGCGCGTGCTCGTCGTCGTGCAGATGGCGATGGCGGTCGCGCTGCTGGCCGGCGCCGGTTTGCTGATCCGCAGTTTCATGCACCTGCAGGAGGCCAGTCCCGGCTTCAACACCGAAAGCGTCCTGAGCGTGCGCCTCGACCTGCCGCAAAACCGCTACAAGGACGATGCGGCCGTCGCGCAGTTCTACCAGCGCTCGCTCGATGCCGTGCGTGCGCTGCCTGGCGTCAAGTCGGCCGGCATCGTCAGCTCGATGCCGTTCACGAACAACAACTCGCAAAGTTCGTATTTCATCGAAGGCAAGGAACTCGCTGCCGGCGAGTCGGCACCGCACGGCTTCTTGCAGGTCGTCGATGAGGACTTCTTCAAGACCATGCAGATTCCGCTCATCCAGGGGCGCGGCTTCTCGAGCGGCGACGGGCCGGGCACGGACAAGGTCGTCGTGATCGACGAGGTGCTCGCGAAAAAATATTTCGGCGACGCCAGCCCCCTGGGCAAGCGCATCACGCGGGAGGATCGCCAGAAGGGCCCGTGGTACACGATCGTCGGCGTCGTCGGTACGGTCAAGCGCAACAAGCTGTACGAGCTGACCACCAAGGAAACCTACTACTACTATTACCAGCAGCAGCCGGAACGCTCGTCGACCATCGCGCTGAAGACGCAGCTGGCGCCGTCCGCGCTGGTCGCGCCGTTGCGTAGCGCACTGCTGGCGATCGATCCCGAACAGCCGGTCTTCGACATCCAGACGATGAGCGAGCGCATCCGCATCTCGCTCGACGACCGGCGCACGCCGATGCTGCTGCTGATGCTGTTCGCCGCCGTCGCGCTCGCGCTGTCGGCGATCGGCATCTATGGCGTGCTCGCGTTCTCCGTTGCCAGCCGCACCGGTGAACTGGGCGTGCGCATGTCGATCGGCGCGCGGCGCAGCGACATCCTCAAACTGGTCCTGGCCGATGGCATGCGCCTGGCCTCGATCGGGCTGGGGATCGGACTGATCGCTTCGCTGGCGCTTTCCCAGTTGATCAAGACGCAGCTGTTCGGCATCGGCGTCGTCGATCCGGTCACGCTGCTCGCCGTGATCGCGGTATTGGCCGCCGCCGCCCTGCTCGCCTGCTGGTTGCCGGCGCGGCGCGCAGCGCAGCTCGACCCGACCGAAGCGTTGCGTCACGAATGAGGACACGTCCATGTTGACTCATCTGTTGCAGGACCTGCGTTACGGCGCGCGCATGCTGCTGGCAAAGCCCGGCTTCACGCTGGCCGCGGTGTTGACGCTGGCGCTCGGCATCGGCGCGAACACGGCCGTGTTCAGCGTCGTCGACGCGCTGTTGCTCAAGCCGCTGCCCTACGCCGACAGCGGCCAGCTCGTGCACGTCTACAACACCTATCCGAAAGGCGAACTGATGATGGCGGGCACTTCGGTGCCTGACTACATGGACCGCCGCGACCAGGCACCGGCGCTCGCCGATTCCGCGATCTGGCAACCGTACAGTTTCAACCTGAGCACGCAGTCCGCGCCGGAACGGCTGAACGGCGTTGCCGCGACACCGAGCCTGTTTTCGACGCTCGGTGCCAGCGCCGCGCTCGGCCGCACGCTGACCGATGCCGACGGCCAGGTCGGCAGCGAACACGTCGTCGTGCTGAGCGCGGGCCTGTGGAAAAACCAGTTCGGCGGCGACATCGCCGTCGTCGGCCGCGACGTGCGCCTGAACGGCGACAACTACCGCATCGTCGGCGTGATGCCCGAAGGCTTCTTCTTTCCCGATCACCAGGCGCAGCTGTGGGCACCGCTGGCCTTCACCGACAAGCAGCGCAGCGACGACGAGCGCGGCCGCGAAATGTACGACTCGATCGGCCGTCTCGCGCCCGGCGCGTCGATCGCGCAGCTCGACGCGCAGATGGACGCGATCGTGCAGCACAATCTCGAGCGCGTCGCCGGCACGCCGCGCGGCGCGGGCTGGAAGAAGTTCATCGAAAGCTCGGGCTTCACCGGGCGCGCGCAAACGCTGCGCGACGCCTGGGTCGGCGACCTGCGGCCGACGCTGTGGCTGCTGCAGGCGTTGGTTGCCGTGGTCTTGCTGATCGCCTGTGCGAACGTCGCCAACCTGCTGCTCACGCGCCTGTCGGCGCGGCAGAAGGAATTGTCGGTACGCACCGCGCTCGGCGCCGGACGCGCGCGCATCGCGCGTCAGTTGCTGATCGAGAGCCTGCTGCTCGCGCTGGTCGGCGGCGCCGCCGGCCTTGCCCTCGGCGCGGCCGGTGTCGACGTGATCCGCACGCTCGGTCTCGGCGGCCAGACCGGCAGCTTCAGCATTGCGATCGACACGCCGGTGCTGGCGTTCTCGCTGCTGCTCGCGCTCGCCACTGGATTCGTGTTCGGCCTGTTCCCGCTGTTGTCGCTGGCACGCAACCGCACGGCCGAGGCCTTGAGCGAAGGCGGCCGTGGCAACAGCGCCGGGCCCGCGTCGCGGCGCGTGCGCAACGCCCTGGTCGTCGCGCAGACGGCGATGGCGGTCGCGCTGCTCGGTGTGGCCGGGCTGCTCATCCGCAGCTACCTGCACGTGCAGCAGCAGAGCCCGGGCTTCGTCAGCGACAACGTGCTGAGTGCGATGATCGTGCTGCCGAAGAATCGCTATCCCGACGAGGCAAGTCAGGCGCAGTTCTACGATCGCCTGCTCGGCGAGGCGCGCGCGCTGCCCGGCGTGAAATCGGCGGGGCTCGTCAACAACATGCCATTCAGCGGCAACGACGGTTCGGGCAGCTACCTGATCGAAGGACGCGACCGCAACAACGGCGCGACGCCGCACGGCTACCAGCAGACGATCGACGAGGACTTCTTCAAGTCGATGCAGATTCCGATCCTTGCCGGCCGCGCGTTCACCGCACAGGACACCGCCACTGCGCCGCCGGTCGCGATCGTCGACGAGACCCTGGTGAAGAAATACTTCGCCGGCCAGGACCCGATCGGCAAGCGCATCAGCAACAACTACAACGAGGATCCGGCCAAGACCCAGTGGCTGACGATCGTCGGCGTTGCCGGCACGGTCAAGCGCGATCGTTTGTCCGAGCAGACGACGAAGGAAACTATCTACGCCTACTACAAGCAGCAGCCGGATACCTATGCCACGCTGGCGCTGCGCACGGAGATGGCGCCGAACGCGCTGGTCGCGCCGTTGCGCGACGCACTGCGTCGCGTAGATCCCGAGCAGCCGGTGTTCGACATCAAGACCATGAGCGAGCGCATCGCGCTGTCGCTCGACGACCGGCGCACGCCGATGCTGCTGCTGATGCTGTTCGCCGGCGTCGCGCTGACGCTGTCCGCGGTCGGCATCTACGGCGTGCTCGCGTTCGCCGTGGCGATGCGTACCGGCGAGATCGGCGTGCGCCTGTCGCTCGGCGCGCAGCGCCGCGACATCCTGCGCCTGATCCTGCGCGACGGCGGCCGCCTGACCGCACTCGGACTCGCAATCGGCCTGGTCGGTGCGATCGCCATCGCGACGGCGATGCGCGCACAGTTGTTCGGCGTCGGCGTGCTCGATCCGGCGACGCTGGCCATCGTCATCGGGGTGATCGGCACGACCGCGCTGGTCGCCTGCTGGTTGCCGGCGCGCCGCGCCGCGCGCATCGCGCCGACCGAAGCGTTACGTTATGAATAGGACCGAGACGATGATTCGCGATCTGCGATTTGCGCTACGCCGTCTGGCACGCAGTCCGGGCTTCAGCGCCACCGTGATCCTGCTGCTCGGACTCACGCTCGGCGCGAATGCGAGCATGTTCAGCGTGCTCTACGGGCTGCTGTACAAGCCGCTGCCATTTGCCGGCTTCGACCGCCTCGTTACACTCGACGTGCGCATGGCCAACATGGGCTTGAATGTCGGCCTGTCCGTGCCGTACTTCGAAGAGATTGCGAACAAGACGAAGACGCTGGAGACGCTGGCGGCCTACCGCGAGCGCCAGGTCGGTTCCGGCGACGATGATGCGTCCGTGTCGACCTACAAGGCGGCGCTGGTGCAGCCGACGGTCTTCTCGATGCTCGGCGCACGTCCCGCGCTCGGCCGCCTGATCGTCGAAGAAGATACGCAGGATGGCGCAGCGCGCAGCGTCGTCATCGGCTGGAGCCTGTGGCAGACGCGCTTCGGCGGAGCCGAAAGCGCGATCGGTCAGGTCCTGAAACTCGTCGACGGCGACTATCGCGTCGTCGGCGTGATGCCGCGCGGCTTCGGCTTCCCGCGCAACACGACGCAGTTGTGGTTGCCGTTGCATTTTTCCGCAGCCGAACGCGCTCCCGAGCAGGCCGGATCGTTCAGCGATCTCATCGCGATCGGCCGCCTGAAGCCGGAGTCCGCGCCGGCGGACGTCGCCGGCGAGGTGGGCAGCATGGCGCGCAACATGGCAGGGCTGAAGGAAATCATCGACCTGATCGGATTCCAGGCCCGTGCCGACCCGCTGCGCAGTCTGTGGCTCGGCGAGCGCTCGTCCGCCCTGGAATTGATGCTGCTCGCGGTCGCACTCGTGCTGCTCGTTGCCGTCGCCAACATCTGCAATCTGTACATCGCGCGCATGCTGGCGCGGCGCCGCGAGCTGGCCGTGCTCGACGCGCTTGGCGCGAGCCCGTGGCGGCGCCTGCGCCAGACGATCGCGGAAACATTGACGCTGTGTTTGCTCGGCGCGCTGCTCGGCGTGGCGACGATTCCGCCGGGACTCGAACTTCTGCGCCGTTTCGATCTGGTGCCGGGCGACGCGCCACAGGCGATCGGCGTCGACCCGGTGACGCTGGTGTTCATCGCCACGCTCGCCGTCGTGCTGGCCCTGATCATGGCGGCCAGCGCAACGTGGCTGCAGAGCCGCAATCTGGCGCTGGCGATCCGCGCCGGCGGCGCACGGCAGACGGCCGGACGGGGCGCGCAGCGCGCGCGTCAGGCATTGATCGTCGCGCAGATCGCACTGACTGCCGCGCTGCTCGTCGGCGTGGGACTGCTGCTGCGCAGCTCGCAGCGGCTGCTGGCCGAGGATGTCGGTTTCAACCGCAACCAGCTGGCGATTTCGGCGATCGCCGACCTGCCGCGCTCTGAAGGCGGCGTGCCGGCGGAACCGGCGGCGAAAGAAGCGGCGCTGGCCACCATGCGGGAGTTTGTCGAGCGCGTGCGCGCGCTGCCCGGCGTGAGCGCGGTCGGCCTCGGCTCGCTGGCGCCATTCGGCTGGAGCATGAGCGTGAGCAATTTTTCCCTGCCGGGCCAGGAAGACACGGATCCGTCAACGCAGCCGGTGGCCTATCGCGCGTTCGTCAACGCCGATTATTTCGCCGCGCTCGGGACCACGTTCATGCGCGGGCGCTCATTCACCGCAGAGGAGGTCCACGCGCGCGCCGCCGTTGCCGTCGTCGATGCGAGTTTCGTGCAGCAGGTCTTCGGCGGTCGCGACGGGCTCGGCCAGAAATTCATGATGGGCGTCGATGACAAGTCGCCGATGCGCGAGCTGACGATCGTCGGCATCGTGCCGACGCAAAAACTGCATTCGCTCGACGAAAAGGCCGAACGTCCCACGGCTTACCAACCCGACGAGATGCCGCTCAACGGCATGCTGCTGGTGCGCGTGCATTCCGATCCGGGCGCGCTCGCCGCGCCAGTGAAGGAAATCTTCCACGCCCTCGCGCCGCGTGCGAAGCTGCGCGATGTCGTGCCGATGACCGAACGCATCGCCGACACGTTGCGCGACGCGATGCGCCTGAATGCGCTGCTCGAACTGCTCGGCGCAATGGCGTTGACGCTCGCCGCAGTCGGGCTGTATGCGGTGCTCGCCTATTCGGTGCGCATGCGCACGAACGAATTCGGCGTGCGCATGGCGCTCGGCGCGTCACGCGCGGGCGTGCTGCAGAACGTACTGCTGCAGGGCGCGCGCCTGATCGCGACGGGTCTGCTGCTGGCGTTGCCGCTGGCGTACCTGCTGGCGACACTGCTCGGCACGCGCCTGTACCGCATCGGTGCATTCGACGCTGTGACGCTGACTGCGGTCGCGAGCCTGCTCGGTGCGGTTGCCTTGCTGGCGTGCTGGCTGCCGGCGCGCCGCGCGGCGAGCGTCAGTCCGATCGAAGCGTTGCGCTACGAATGAAGCGTCGACGTCGACAGAACGAATTCAATCGGGAGAAGAAACATGTTGTCGGCACTGATCTATGAACTGCGCCAGGCGCTGCGCTCGCTGACGAGCAATCTGGGTTTCTCGGCGCTGGTCGTCGGCGTGCTTGCGTCGGGACTGGCCTGCGTAATCTTCATGCTGGTCATGATCAACGGCCTGGTACTGAGGCCGCTCCCGTTCCCGCAACCCGATCGTCTGCTGCACGCCGGCGTGACTGACGGCAGCAACGATGGACGCCTCACCGACGTCAGCGGACGCGACCTGCTCGAATTGCGCCGCCGGCTCACCGAGCTGGCGGATGTTGCCGGATACCAATCAGCCACGATCAACTTGAGCGATCTGGACCGGCCCGAACGTTTCGACGGCGCAATGATCAGCAGCAATCTGGCCAGGGTGCTCGGGTCAGCGCCGGTGCTCGGACGCGATCTGAACGATGCCGACGAACTGCCGGGCGCGCCTCCCGTCGTGCTGTTGTCGCACAAACTTTGGCAGAGCCGCTACGGCGGCGATCCCGGCATCATCGGGCGCCAGATCCGCGTCAACGCGCGCCCCACGACGGTCGTCGGCATCATGGCGGCAGGGATGAGCTACCCGTACCGCGAGGTCGTCTGGATTCCGGCGACGCTGCGCGAGGACGTGCCTGATCCCGACAACAGCTACACGATTGCGTTGCGCATGCGCCCGGGCGCCGACCAGCCTGCGATAGCGACGGCGCTCGAAGCCTGGCGCAACGATGCGGCGCACGCGGACCCGGAGCGTTTTCGTGGCCTGCGGGTCGGCGTGGAGTCGCTGAGCATGTACACGATCAACCTGCAGACGCGCATCGTGCTCGGCATCATGCTCGCCGCCGTCGTGCTCGTGCTGCTGGTCGCCTGTGCGAATGCGGCGAATCTGCTGTTGCTGCGAACGATGGCCCGGCGCCAGGAACTCGCCGTGCGCGTCGCGCTCGGCGCCAGCCGCACGCGTGTCGCGCTGCACCTGCTTGCCCAGTCGCTGATGCTGGCGATCATCGCGACTGCGGTAGCGCTGCCGCTCGCCACAATGGCGATGCATTACGAGGGAGAGCTACTGCGCTCGAATGCGAACGGCGTGGCCGACTGGCTGCACTTCGATCTCGACTGGAAGGTGATCGGTCTGGCGCTCGCCGCGGCGCTGCTGACTGCGCTCGCGACCGGGCTGCTGCCGGCGCTGCGCGCGTCGCGCGACACTGTCTCGAACACGCTGCGCGATGGCTCGCGCGGCACCACCGGCGGCAGCTTCATGCGCTTGAGCAAGGTGCTCGTGATCGGCGAAGTGGCGTTGTCGTGCGCCTTGCTGATCGTCGTCGGCACGATGATCCGCGGCATCGTGACGCTCGACCGCATCGATCTTGGCTTCGACTCGTCGCGCCTGCTCAGCGCGCGCGTCGCCCTGTTCACGAGCACTTATCCGACCGGCGCCGACCAGGTGCGCCTGTACGAGAAACTGACGGACCGTCTGCGCGGCGACGCGGAAGTCGTCGAAGCCAGCGTGGCGACGACCCTGCCGATGCGCTTCGGCGCGAACCGCGACATCCTTCCGGCCGGCGCCGCCGCGGAAGGCGACACTGCCTTGCCGAAAGTGCGTTACGGCGCGGCCGACGATCATTTCGCGGCCACTTATGGCCTGCGCATGCTGCGTGGCCGCTTCTTCGATGCGCGCGACCTCGCCGGTGCTGAGCGCGTGGCCGTCGTCGACCCGGTTTTCGCCGAGCGCTATGCGGATGGCGGCGACGTGGTCGGGCGCCAGTTCCGTCTCGATCCGCGCAGCACCGACGGTCCGCGCGTCACGGTCATCGGCGTCATCGCGCCGCTCAAGCTCGATGCGCCGGGCGATGAAGCACAACCGGTCATGCTGGCGCCGCTGCGCCAGGATCCGGCGCGCTTCGTCAGCCTGGTCGTGCAGACGCGCGGCAATCCGAACGCGTTCGCGCCGCGGCTCAATGCGATCATGCGCGAAGTCGACGCCGACACGCCGCTGTACTGGGTGCGTGATTTCCAGGCCGTGATTGCCGAAGCGACATTCGGCGAGCACGTCGTCGCGCAGATGTTCGGCGTGTTCGGCGTAATCGCGCTGGTCCTCGCCGGCGCCGGCCTGTACGGCATCATGGCCTTCAGCGTCGGCCAGCGCACGCGCGAGATCGGCGTGCGCCGCGCGCTCGGCGCGCCGGCAGCCGGCGTTCTGCGCATCCTGTTCGTGCGCACGAGCTGGCAACTCGGACTCGGCCTCGCCGCCGGCCTGCTCATCGGCATACCGCTGGCGCGCGTTCTGACCGGCACGCTGCACAGCATCGAGCGGCAACGATGTGACGACCCCGCTGGTGGCATTGACGATCCTGATCGTCGCGGCGGCTTTCGCCGTCATCGTGCCGGCGCGGCGCGCGCTGCGCATCGATCCGACCGAAGCCTTGCGTTATGAATGAAGATGCGATGATGCGATCGATGACTCACGCCGGCAGGGACAGAGCCCGCGCATGCTGATCCATGAACTTCGCCAGGCCGTGCGCGCGATCTTCGCGCGTCCGGCATTTTCGGCGCTCGTCGTCGGCGTGCTCGCCTCGGGTCTGGCCTGCGTCGTCTTCATGCTCGCCTACCTCGACGGTTTCGTGCTGCGGCCGCTGCCGTTCGCCGCGCCGGAACGACCTGTATCAGGCCGGTCTGCTGGGCGAAGGCGGGCTCGGTGACGTCTTGCCGATGGGCGATCAGGACCTGATCCGCAGCCGCCGTCACTTGCTGCGATGTCGCCGACGTCGCCGGAGTCGCGCGATCGACGATCAACCTGAGCGATCTGGATCTGCCGGAGCGCTACAACGGCGCGCATGTCAGCGCCAATCTGTTTCGTCTGCTCGGCGTCGCGCCGCTGCTCGGCCGCGACTTCACCGACGCCGACACGCAGCCCGGCGCCGAGCCGGTCGCGATGCTTTCCTACGAGCTGTGGCAGAACCGCTATGGCGGCGATCGCGGCGTCGTCGGCCGGCCGATCCGCGTCGATGCGCATCCGGCGACCGTCATCGGCGTGATGCCGAAGGATTTCTCGCTATCCGCGCCGCGAAGTGGTATGGGTCTCGGTGACGCTGGCGGCAGCGTCGCATCCGGGATGAGTACGCGTACTGGCTCGTGCTGCGCCGTCATGCCGGCGTTGGCGAGGCGAAAGTCGAGTCTGCTTTCGGATCGTGGTTCGCCGATGCCGCGCACGCCGAACCGGAGCGATTCCGCGGCCAGCATGGCGCGTCGAGCCGCTCGTCCACATGGCCATGGACCGCACCACGCGCTCGATGTTCGGCATGATGCTCGCCGCGGTGTTCATGGTGCTGCTGATCGCCTGCGCGAATGCGGCGAACCTGCTGCTGACGCGCACGCTCGGGCCGGCGCCAGGAACTGGCGGTGCGCGTCGCCCTCGGCGCCAGCCGCGCGCCGGCTGGTCGCGCAATCTGTTCGCGCAGAGCGTGCTGCTGAGCCTGGCCGCGACGGCATCGCGCTGGCGCTGGCGCAGGCCGGACTGCGCTGGCAGCAGGCGCTGCTGCGCGAATCGGAATTCACCTTGCTTGGCTGCACTTCGACATCAACGCCACCGTCGTCGCGCTCGCATTCGGCGCCGCGCTGCTGACGGCCTTCGTCAGCGGCGTGCTGCCGGCGCTGCATGCCGCGAACGCGGCGCCGTCGCCCGGCTTGCAGGATGGCGGATCGCGCAGCGCCGGCAGCGCGCGCTTCGCTCGCGTCAGCCGCGTGCTCGTCATCGGCGAAGTCGCGCTGTCGTGCGCGCTGGTGATCTGCGTCGGCACGCTGGTACGCGGCATCGTCGCGCTCGAGCACAGCCGACCTCGGCATCGATACCGAGCATCTGCTGACCGCGCGCGTGCTGCTGCCGACGCGCGCGTATCCGACCGCCGCCGACCAGTTGCGCCTGTACGAGCGAATCGGCGAGCGCCTGCGCGCCGACCCCGGCGTCGTCGATGCAAGCGTCGGCACCGCGCTGCCCGGAACCTACTTCAACTGGATCGCGCGACGTGCTGCCGGCCGGCGCGGCGGCGGGCGACGCGGAGCTGCCGACAGACTTACTCGGCGCGGTCGACGATCATTTTCTCGGCGCTTCGGGCGTCAAGCTGCAGGAAGGCCGTTTCTTCAACAGCGCGCGACACGGCCGACGGCACGCGCGTCGCCGTCGCCGACCGGAACTTCGCCGAACGTTATGGCGACGGCAAGTCGATCATTGGCCGGCAATTCCGCCTCGACCCGCGCGGCGCGGAAGATGCGACCGTGACGATCGTCGGCGTCAGTCGGTCCGGTGACGCTCGATGCGCCCGGCGGCACGCCGCCGCCGGCGCTGCTCGTGCCGCTGCGCCAGGTGCCGTTCAGGATCGCCAGCGTCGCCGTGCGCACGCGCGGCGATGCGCTCGCGTTCGCGCCGCAGTTGGCCGAGGCTGATGCGCGAAGTCGATGCCGACACGCCGTTGTACTGGGTGCGCGACTATGCCGAGATCCGGCGCAGCATGAGTTTCGGCGAGCGCGTCGTCGCGCAGAGCTTCACGCTGTTCGGCATCGTCGCGCTGCTGCTCGCCGGCGCCGGCCTGTACGGCGTCATGGCCTTCGCCGTCGGCCAGCGCACGCGCGAAATCGGCGTGCGCCGCGCGCTCGGCGCATCGCGCGGCGCCGTGCTGCGCGCACTGTTCTCGCGCAATTTCGTCCAGCTCGGCATCGGCCTTGCGCTCGGCCTCGCTGCCGGCATCCCGTTCGCATGGCAGCTCAGCGCGTCGCTGCGCACGATCGAGCCGGGCGGCCTGCCGGTCGTGCTCGGCACGCTGCTGGTCCTCGCCGGCGCGGCCGCGCTGGCGGTGGCCGTTCCGGCCCGGCGCGCGCTGCGCGTCGATCCGATCACGGCGCTGCGCCATGAATGAGCCATAGCCTGACGGAATGCATGAGAAAATGATACGTTTGCACAATGTGGAAAAATCCTATCCGCTGCAGGCCGGGCGCACCTGGATCCTGCGCAATATCTCGCTCGACATCCGCGCCGGCGAATTCCTCAGCGTCATGGGTCCTTCCGGTTCGGGCAAGACCAGCCTGCTCAACATCCTCGGCCTGATGGACAGCGACTGGCAGGGCGAATACACGTTCGGCGATCAGGCCGTGCACAAGCTCAACCAGAAGCAGCGCCAGGCGCTGCAGCGCGAGCAGGTCGGCTTCATCTTCCAGCACTATCACCTGATCGACGATCTGACCGTGCAGGAGAACCTCGACCTGCCGCTGAGCTACCGCGACGTCAAGGCGGGCGAGCGCAAGGCGCGCGTCGGCGACATCCTCGACCGCTTCCAGATCGTCGGCAAGAAGGATCTGTATCCGAAGCAGCTCTCCGGCGGCCAGCAGCAGCTCGTCGCCGTCGCGCGCGCGGTGATCACGCGGCCGAGCCTGCTGCTTGCCGACGAACCGACCGGCGCCCTGCATTCGACCCAGGGCACGCATGATCATGGACCTGCTCGCAGGAATTGAACGAACAGGGCATGACGATCGTGCAGGTCACGCATGCGGAGGAAAACGCGCGCGGCGGCCAGCGCATCGTCGAATTGCGCGACGGCTGGCTGGCCGCGCAGCCGCAGGCGGCGTAGCGCGAGTGGAAGCTGCGACAATGCGCGCGCCGGCCTCTCCCGCTAGCGCGACGAGCGCGGTCTCATGCGACCTGCAGGCGAACGCAGGACTGCACGAGATCTTTGCAACGATGAGCGACCCGTCCCTGCCAATCCTGATCGCCGACGACCAGCGCGACGTGCTCGAAGCGTTGCGCCTGCTGCTGAAATCGGAAGAGCACGCCTGTCGCGCGTTCAGCGATCCGGGCGCGGCGCTGACGGCGGTCAAGACCGTGCAGTTCTCGGTCGCCCTGATCGACCTCAACTACACGCGCGACACGACCTCGGGCGCCGAAGGCCTGGACTTGCTCAAGGCGCTCAAGCGCGCCGATCCGGATCTGCCGGTCGTGGTCATGACGGCGTGGGGCTCGATCGATCTCGCCGTCGAGGCGATGCGCCTCGGCGCCGGCGACTTCATCGAAAAGCCGTGGGACAACACGCGCCTGATCAGCGTGCTGCGCAACCAGATCGCGCTCGGTGCCGCGCTGCGGCGCGAGCAGCGCCTGCGTGCGGAAAACCGCCTGCTGCGCGAGGATGACGAGCACGAGTTCATCGCCGGGTCGCGCGCGATGCAGGCGGTGCTGACGTTGATCGACCGCGTCGCGCCGACCGACGCCAACGTGCTCGATGCTCGGCGAGAACGGCACCGGCAAGGGCGTCGTCGCGCGGCTGATCCATCGCCGCTCGCAGCGCGCCGAGCGCGCGCTGGTCAAGGTCAACATGGGCGGCGCTCGCCGACAGCGTGTTCGAAGCCGAGATGTTCGGCCACGTGCGCGGCGCGTTCACCGACGCGAAGACCGATCGCATCGGCCGCTTCGAGCGGCCGACGGCGGCACGCTGTTCCTCGACGAGATCGCGAACATCCCGATCGCGCAGCAGGCCAAGCTGCTGCGCGTGCTCGAGGACGGCGAGCTCGAGCGCGTCGGCTCGTCGCGCACGCTGAAGGTCGACGTGCGCCTGATCGCGGCGACCAACGCCGACCTCGCCGCCGAGATCGCGCGCCGGCCGCTTCCGCAAGGATCTGCTGTTCCGGCTCAACACGGTCGAGGTGCGCCTGCCGCCGCTGCGCGAGCGGCGCGAGGACATCGTGCCGCTGGCGCAGCTGTTTCTTGCCCGCAGTGCGCAGCGCTATCAGCGCGCCGGCGCTGCACCTCAGCGCGTCGGCGCTGCGCGCGCTCGAAGACTATCCGTGGCCGGGCAACGTGCGCGAGCTGTCGCACGTCATGGAGCGCGCCGTGCTGACGCGCGACCGGAGCGCAGATCGCGCACTTGGATTTCAGCCTGCCGCTGGCAGTGCCGACGCGGCGCGCCGGCGCGGCAGACGCTCGACGAGGCCGAGCAGGACATGATTCGCAGCGCGCTCGAGCACTGCGCGGGCAACATCCAGAAGACCGCCGAGATGCTTGGCCTGAGCCGCGCGGCGCTGTATCGCCGACTGGAAAAATTCGGCATCCGCGGTGCCGAGTGACGCCGTCCGCTCGCAGCGCGCTCGCAGAACGTGGACAAGCTGCTCAACATCGATTGATGGCGCGTCAGAACTCACCACTGCCGTCCCGCCAGCGCTACTTCGAGCGCTGGACCTACGATGCGCGCATCTTCGCGGCGGCGTTCGCCGTTGCCGCGCCGGCTCGCCGCGCTGCTGGCGGTCGTGCTGATCTGGGGGCCGCTGCCGCCCGGCCTGCTCACTACGCTGCTGTGCGTGGCGGCGTTGCTGACGCTGTGGCTCGCCGTGCGCCTGCGCAATCGCGTCATCTATCCGTTGTATACATTGTCCAATCTGCTCGAGGCGCTGCGCGAAGGCGATTTCAGCCTGCGCGGCTCGCGCGCGCGGCGCGACGACCCGATCGGCGAGGTCATCTGGGAGATCAATACGCTGTCGCAGACGCTGCGCGACCAGCGCCACACGGTCGAGGAAACGAGCGCGCTGCTGACCAAGGTCATCGGTGCCACCGACATCGCGATCTTCACGTTCGACTCAGGCCGGCGCCTGCGCCTGGTCAATCCCGCCGGTGAACGCCTGCTCGCGCGGCCGGCCGAAAATCTGCTCGGCCGCACCGCCGATGAACTCGGCATCGCCGATTGCCTGGCGCTCGAGGATGCGCAGATCCGCAAGCGTGCATTTCCGGGCGGCAGCGGCCGCTTCGAGGTGCGTCGCGCGCGTTTCCGCGAAGGCGGCGTGCCGCACGAGTTGCTCGTCGTCGCCGACCTGAGCCGCGCCTTGCGCGAGGAGGAACGCGCGGCGTGGCAACGCCTGCTGCGCGTGCTCGGCCACGAGCTCAACAACTCGCTGACGCCGATCCGTTCGATGACCGCGACGCTGGCGAAGCTGCTCGGCCAGCAGCCGCCGCCACCGGACTGGCGCGATGACGTCAGCGGCGGCCTTGCCGTCATCGGCGATCGTGCCGAAGCGCTGACGCGTTTCATGGCCGGCTACACGGCGCTCGCGCGGCTGCCGCCGCCGAACAAGCGCGAAATCGAGATCGGCGAACTCGTGCGCCGCGTCGCGCGACTCGAGCAGCGCCTCGACCGTCGCAGTCGCCGACGCCCCGGCGCTGCACGTGCGCGCTGATCCCGACCAGATCGAGCAGGCGCTGATCAATCTGGTCAAGAACGCGGCCGACGCGACCCTGCCGCAGCATGAAGGCGTGCGCATGCGCTGGCGTCGTGCCGGCGAAGCGGCGCACATCGAAATCGAGGACGACGGCCCCGGCCTCGGCACGACCGAGAACCTGTTCATTCCGTTTTATACGACCAAGCCAGGCGGCTCCGGCATCGGCCTCGTGCTGGCGCGGCAAATCGCGGAAGCGCATGGCGGTACGCTGACGCTCGAAAGCCATGTCGGTGCGCGCGGCTGCGTCGCCAATTTTAGCGTGCCGCTGCAGGATGCCGACGGCGCGCGGCGCTGACGATCAGGGGAAGTTGTTGCAATAATTTGCCGCGACGTAGTCGCGCGTGGCTTCTGCGGCGCGCAATTGTTCTTCGGCACTACACCGGCTCGACACTGCAACTTCGAGCAGCAGGTGCTGAAGCGGCTAGATGCTCCGGCGCAAGATCGCTTCGAACACCTGATGGCCGTCGGCAGAATCGTCCCAGTGGATCAGTTCAAGTCCGTTGGCGGTGGCGACGCGTTCGAACCAGCGCCGCGACAGATAGCTGATGTGTGCCGGCACGTGCAGGTAGCCATAGGTCAGCCAGGGCGCGAGGCCATCGCGCGGCTGCCATAGGGGCGGCCGGAACGGCGCGGTGAAGTAAGCGTGTCCGCCGGGCGCAAGGTATCCGGCCAGCTGCGCGATCAGTCGTCCGGGGTCGGTCAGATGCTCGATGACATGGGTCAGGCTAACCAAGCGGAAAGACCGGTCCGCCGGCACGTTCTCGAGCGGGCCGACAATGTACTCATCGACCCATGTGCACTGATCGACGCACTCCGCACTGATGTCCTGCGCGATCGTGCGCACACGCGCGTCGCGCTGCTTGCAGGCCTGGGAGATCCAGGCCAGGCCTGCACCGATTTCCAGAATTGATTCGCCGGCTGCTGGGAACAGCCGCAGCTGCGCCAGCCGACGCGCATACGAATTTACCGTGCGGCGCGCGATTGCGGGATCGGCGCATGGCATGTCCTCGAACTGGCGCGTTCCCTCATACAGCGTTTTCAGGTCGGCTGGCGACGGCAGCGGATCCAGGTAGACGACGTCGCACAACTTGCACTGCAACAGGCGGTAGGCCGTGTTCTCGAGCCCCTGCGCATGCGTCAGCGCCACCAGGCCGAGCACGTCATGCGAGCACGCCACGGCGCCACACAACCGGCAATCGGCGACCAGCGCCGCGGCAAGGGGAACGTCGAGGCGCGGTCCACGCCGGGCCTGCCAGCGCAGTCGCCATGCGCGCAGTCGGTTTCGCGGTTTCTGCAGCAGCGAATAGAGCATCGGCTGTTCCTTCAGCTCGCCGTTCGAGAGCGAATCCGCCGCGGACCAAGTCATTGGAAACATGGGGATATGGCGCGCCCGGAGGGATTCGAACCCCCGACCAACGGCTTCGGAAGCCGCTACTCTATCCAGCTGAGCTACGGGCGCGGAATTTGGCGAACGCCAATTTTCGCACGGAAGCAGCGTCCGGCGCACTATTCCGCGCGAATCGCCGTGATCGGGTCGAGTTGCGCGGCCTGGCGCGCCGGATAGACGGCGAAAGCCATGCCGATCAGCGCGCACAGCAGCGTCGAGACGAGGATCAGGATCGCCGGCCAGGCGACCTGCCAGCCGGCGAACGCGGCGATCAGGTAGGCGAGCGCGGCGCCGAACAACAGGCCGATCGCGGCGCCGCTCGCGCAGATGACGACGGCCTCGCGCAGGAAGCGCTCGATGATGTCGCGTTGACGCGCGCCGAGTGCGCGCAACAGGCCGATCTCGCGCCGCCGCTCGAGCACGTTCGCGAGCATGATGTTCATGATGCCGATGCCGCCGACCAGCAGGCTGACGCCGGCGATCGCGCCCATGACGATGCTGAAGATCTGTTGGGTCTTCTGGTTCTGCCGGTACAACTGCTGCGGCACGATCAGCGTGTAGTCGGCGACGCCGCCATGGCGCTGATCGAGCACGGCGGACAGCACGCGCGCACCGGCGGCAAGCTGTTCGGGATCCTTCGAGGCCGAGCATGAAGCGGTCGATTTCGTCCTCGATCGGCGGAAAGCGGAAGCGCGCCAGCGTGCTCGCCAGCGGAATGAAAATGCGGTCGCTCTCGACGCCGAGCGCGACGCCTTCGAACTTGTCCTTGCCCAGGTCGCGGTCGGCGAGCACGCCGACGACGCGCAGCCAGACGTGGTTGACCTTGACCATGCGGTCGAGCGCGTGCCCGTCCGGAAACAGCTCGTGCGCGGCCTGATGGCCGAGCACGGCGACCGCGGCGAGCTTGTCATCGTCGTCCGCGGTCAGCGCGCGGCCTTCGGCGACGTGCAGCGAGGCGAGCGCGAAATAAGTCCGGACTGACGCCGCTGGCCTGCGCCGTGGTCTGGGCCTGGTCGCTGAACACGGCGAACGTGTGGATGCGCTTTTCCGCCGCGAAGCGCTCGGCGCCCGGAACGACCGCGACGGCGGCGCGGGCATCGGCAAGACTCAGGCCGAGGCTGCGCGCGCGGCTTTCCTTCTGCGTTTCCGGATCGAGCGGCGACGCGCTCGACGATGAGGTTGCGCAGGCCGAGACTCTCGACCAGGCGCAACGCCTCGCGCCGGCTGCCTTCGCCGACGCCCTGCATCGCGACGATGGCGCCGACGCCGAAGATCAAGCCGAGCAAGGTCAGCAGCGTGCGCAGGCGCCGGCGCCACAACTCCTCGATCGCCTCGCGCCAGACCGAGGCGATCACGGCGCCTTGCTCGCCGCGGTGCGGCCGCCAGGTGCCGCGCGGTGGTTTGTCGTCGGCGGGCGCCGTCGCGGTGCCGAGCACGATCGTGTCGCCGGCTTTGAGTCCTTCGAGCACTGCGGTGCGGCTCGGTCCGCGCACGCCGAGACGCACGGTGCGCACCTCGGAGTGGCTGCCGTCGCGCACGGTCACGCTGGTCGCGTCGCCGCTGGTCGTCAGCGCGATGTTCGGCACGGTCAGCGCCTTGTCGCTTTCCAGCAGCAGGATCGCAGCGCGAAAACGCTGGCCGGGCGCCCAGTGATAGCGCGTCACGGCGTCTGCCGGCACGCTGGCCTTCATCGACAGATACTTCACCGGCGTGTCGCGGCTGCGCGCCGCCGCGGCCGCCGCAACCCAGGAGATCTGCGAACGCACTTTCTGGTCCGGCACGCCGAGCGGCGCGAGATCGACGGCGATGCCTTCCTTGATGTCGTGCGCCTCGGTCTGCGGCAGCCAGATCTCGATTTCCATCGCCTGCGTGTCGGGCAGGCTGGCGAACGCGTTGCCGGCCCACATCGCCGCGCCGATCTTCGGCATTTCGCCGGCCCAATCCGGCTTGAGCACGAACATGCCGTCGTTCGGTGCGCGCACTTCGAGCGCCGAAAGATCATCGCGGCTCTGCTTGGCGAGCACATCGTTGGTCGCACGCTGCGCATCGATCAGGGCCAGCTCGGCGCCGCCACGCGTGCTCGACTGGCCCTTGCGCCAGTTCAGCGTGTCCTGCTTGACGCCGAGGAAATGCTCGTCCTGCACGGCATCGAGAATCTTGTTGCGCGCGACCGCAAGCTCGGTCGCGTTGGCGTACCGGTGCGCAATGCCGAGCAGGCCGCCGACCTGATCGAGATCGACGGTAAGCTTGCCTTGCGTGTCGCCGAGTTCCATCTGCTTGGCGTCGCGCGCCAGCGCATTGCGTTGCAGGTCGACCATGGCCGTGGCGAGATTGAGCTTGCTCTGCTCGGCAGTGAAGCGGGCGACGACTTCATCCTTCTTCACCCAGCTGCCGTCCGGCAATACCCAGCGCAACTGGCGCTGCGACCATTGCGTGCCGGGCACGACCAGCGCGGTCGGCTTGGTCGAATTGAGACTGCCTTCGCCATAGACGACCAGCCGGGCCGGCTCCAGGTCGACACGTTCGAGCACGGGCGCCTCGCCAGCGTGCTGCGCGCAGCCGGCGGCGAGCAAGACGAGCGCGACGAATGCGAGGAGGTTGCGCGAACGCCTCATGACGATGTCAACTTCGCGTTTTGCACGATTTCCACCTGCACCGGCTGGCCCGGCTTGAGTGCGACCTTGCTGGTGTCGAGTGCGATGCGCAGGTCGACTACCGGCACCGGCTCGACCTTCGACTTGCTGTGCACGCCCGAGGCCGATCGATTCGATGTGTCCGGACAGGGTCTGGCCGCTGCCGCCTTCGAGCGTGATGCGCACGGCATCGCCGGCCTTGACCCGGCTGAGGTCGCGCTCGGGCAGGCTGGCGCGCACGGCCAGCGTGTTGACATCGGGAATTTCGCCGACCGACATGCCGCGCCATACCTGCTTGCCGATCTCGATCTTCTCGCCGTTCCACGGCATCGTCGCATGCAGGAAGATGCCGTCGCGTGGCGCGGTAAGATTCAGCGAATCCAGCGAACTCTGCATGCGCTCGACATCGGCGCTCAGGCGCTTGACGTCGGCGTCGGCCGCGCGCTGTTCGGCGGCGCGTTCGTCGGCGGCGACAGTCTCGCGCTCGCGGCTCTTGGCTTCCTTCTGCTCGGCCTTGCGTCGATCGATCAGCAGCTTCTTGTATTCGACGCCGGCGACGTACGCTTCGGGCTGGGTCGCCTTGCGCTGTGCCTTGACCGCGTCGGCGTGCGCTTCGGCGGCGGTCAGTGCCTCGGTGCGCGCCTTTTCGGCCAGTTCGAGGCGCAGCTTTTCCTGCGTGCGCTTCTTCTCTTCCAGTTCGCTGCGTTTGGCGGTCAGCGACTTCATGACTTCGGCGCCGTCGAACGAGACCAGCGCATCGCCTTTCTTGACCGGCGAGCCATCGCCGGCCATCTGCGTGACGGTGAGTTGCCACAGGTCCTCGACGATCGGCGGCGAGATCGCCGCGGTCGACTGCGCATAGACTTCGCCGGTGGCCTTCGGCGCAGCGCCGGGGATGTGCGTGCTGCCTGCGTTCGACGCAGGCTCCGCTGCAGTGGCTTCGCTCTCGACGCGCGCGCTCATGCCGGGCCGCAGCGCCAGTCCGGCCTGGCTCGGGATTTCAAGATCGACCACGTAGTAGCGCCCGGCGCCCCATTCCTGCCGCGATTCCGACGCGCCGGAGATTGCCGTGATCTTGCCGGCCGCGGTCCGGCCCGGCAGCGCGTCGAAGGTCAGCCGCAGCGGTCTGGCCGGTGGCCAGCCCGGGGCGATCGGGTTCGAGCACCCACGCACGCACGCTGAGCACGTCAGCGCCGGTGACCGTGCCGACCTCCTGGCCGGGGAAACTCGACGCGCCTTCGTCGAGGCGATTGCCGAACCAGCGGCTGAATCCGTGCACGAGTGTGCCGTCGCGGTCGGCGCGGACTTCGGCCATTTCCACCTGCGTGCGATAGAACACTTGCTGCACCTGCAGCTTTTCGATTTCCAGCTTGCCGTCGGCGCTGCGGCGGGCGGCGGCGGTACGTGCGTCGTCGACCTCGTGCTGCTTGAGTTCGGCGTCATGGCCGGTGCGGTCGAACTCGGCGTGATTGCGGTCGTAGTCGAGCGCAGAGAGAAACTGTTTCGGAATCGCCGCGTCGACTTTGGCCGTGTCGAACGCAGCCTGCGCGTCGATCAGGGCCAGTTCGGCGTCGGCCAGTTTCAGGCGCAATTCGGCGACCTCCTTGTCGACCTTCGCGCGGCCCTGCTCGATCTGTCCGTCCAGTGTGCGGATCTGTTGTGCCGCGGGGCCGGCGTCGATCCGCAGCAGCACGTCGCCGGCCTTGACCTGCGCGCCGTCGGGTACGTAGTAGCGCAGCACGACCGGCGACGAATCCGAGGGCGGGCAGAAAACCGGTTGCGCGCTTTCGGCGCGCACTTCACCGCTGAAGACGGCGGCGTGCGCGGGCGCGGCGAGCGCCATCCACGCGCTGAAAAAACAAACGAGTCTACGCGGCGCTGTCATATTCGACCTTGCCGTCGCGCAGGTGCACCTGGCGCTGGGCGCGCGAGGCGATGTCGGCGTCGTGCGTCACCAGCACGACAGTCTGCCCGCTGGCGTGGACTTCGCTCATCAAGTCGAGCACGCCGGCGGCGCTGCGTGAATCCAGATTGCCGGTCGGCTCGTCGGCAAGCAGCAGTGCCGGCTGCATCAGCAGCGCGCGCGCGATGGCGACGCGTTGCATCTGGCCGCCGGACAACTCCTCCGGGCGATGCTGCAGGCGCTCGCCGAGGCCCATGCGATCGAGCAAGGTACGCGCGCGCGGCTCCAGCGATGTCGGCGTGGAGCGCAGGAAACGCTGCGGCAGCAGCACGTTCTCGAGCACGGTCAGGCGCGGCAAAAGATGGAACGACTGGAACACGAAGCCGACGCGGCGATTGCGGAAATCACTGGCGCGTTCGTCGTCGAACGTCGACACGTCGGTGCCGTCCAGCGAGTAGCTGCCCGAGGTCGGGCGATCGAGGCAGCCCAGGATATTGAGCAGTGTCGATTTGCCGGAACCCGATGGTCCGACGATCGCGAGGAACTGCCCTTGCGGCACCTCCACGTCGATGCCGGCCAGCGCATCCACGACTTGCCCACCGACGTGATAGCGGCGGGTTACTTCCTGTAGCTGCACCATCGGCCGGCCGTGCTCCTCCCTACCAGACTTCGCTAGACCAGCCGGAACCTGGAATGTTCCGCGGCAAGTGAGTCCTGAGCGCTTATATATACCGGCAGGGGCCGATCCGTCGAGCCGGCCCGCGCGCCGGCGCTCCCTTCCGGGCGTCCCGGCCGGTTCAGCGCGCCTTTGTGTGATGCAGCTCGAGCACGGTGCGAGGCGGTGCGAACGTGTCGGCGCGCGCGGCGTTCCAGAAGATGCGGAACACGGCGTGATCGGGGTGGCCGGTGAGCAGTTCGCCGGGTTTGACGAACGGATACAGCGCCGACAGCGAGCGCACTTCGGTCGACGACACGCGCCGGATCACATGCTCGGGCCCGAGTTCGCTCGGATGACGCAGGCCAGCCGCAGCGAGCAATTCCTTGAGCGCCTTGAGCGTGTTTTCGTGGAACATCTTCACGCGTTCGGACTTGTCCGGCACGTCGAGCTTCTTCCAGCGCGACGGATCCTGCGTCGCCACGCCGGTCGGGCAGCGGTCCGTGTGGCAGTTGAGCGACTGGATGCAGCCGAGCGCGAACATGAAGCCGCGCGCCGCATTGCACCAGTCGGCGCCGAGCGCGAGCGTGCGTGCCAGATCGAACGCGGTGATGACCTTGCCGCTGGCGCCGATGCGGATCTTGTTGCGCAGGTTCAGGCCGACCAGCGTGTTGTGCACAAGCAGCAGTGCTTCGCGCAGCGGGGCACCGACGTGGTCGGTGAATTCCAGCGGTGCCGCGCCGGTGCCGCCTTCGCCGCCGTCGACGACGATGAAGTCCGGCAGGATGCCGCTCTGCTCCATGGCCTTGGCGATGCCGAACCATTCCCACGGATGGCCGAGCGCGAGCTTGAAACCGGTCGGCTTGCCGCCGGATTTCTCGCGCAGGCGCGCGACGAACTCGAGCAGGCCCAGCGGCGTCGAGAACGCGCTGTGCGCGGCCGGCGACACGCAGTCGACACCCATCGGCACACCGCGCGTGACGGAGATCTCCTGGCTGACCTTGGCTGCGGGCAACACGCCGCCATGACCGGGCTTGGCGCCCTGCGAGAGCTTGATCTCGATCATTTTCACTTGTGGAGAAATAGCATTCTCTACAAAGCGTTCCTCGCTGAACTTGCCGTCCGGGTTGCGGCAGCCGAAATAGCCCGAGCCGATCTCCCAGCAGATGTCGCCGCCGTTCTCGCGGTGGTACGGCGAAATCGAGCCTTCGCCGGTGTCGTGGTAGAAGCCGCCGCGGCGCGCACCCTCGTTCAGCGCGCGGATCGCGTTCGCCGACAGCGAGCCGAAGCTCATCGCCGAGATGTTGAACACGCTGGCCGAATACGGATGCGCACACTGCGGGCCGCCGACGGCGACGCGAAAATCGTGGCTGTCGATCTCCGCCGGCGCCAGCGAATGATTGATCCATTCGTATTGCGTGGCGTACAGATCGAGCAGCGTGCCGAACGGCCGCTTGTCGAGCACGTTCTTGGCGCGCTGATAGGCGATCGAACGTTGCACGAGCGAGAACGGCACTTCCTCGTAATCCGACTCGACCACGTACTGGCGCAGCATCGGCCGGAAATACTCGAAGAACGTGCGAATGTGCGCCGTTATCGGGAAATTCCGGCGCAAGGTCTTCTTTTTCTGCGCAATGTCGAGAATGCCGACGAAGCTCAGCGCGCCAGTGATGGCTGCGAGCCAGCGATAAAACACCCCGTCCCAAGACAGCGCCAGCGACAGCGCGAACACGGCCAGACAAAGGGCGAAGGCGATATACCGTTGCGGCAGCAGCTTTTCCATCGTGAAGCCTCGCGCGGTGTCGTTGCTTCGAGCATAGCGCCAGACGGCGGCGGCGGCGAGCCACCGAAGACCGAAGTGGCAGGCAGGGATCGCGTCGTCATGCTGTTCCATTCGACCGGCAGATCCAGCGGGCTGCGCGAGCGCCCCTTGCCTTGTCTAATTCACGGATGCGTTCCGGGAACGTACGGCACTCGATTAAACTGCGTCGATGGACGGCAAACGCAAGCCCGGTACAGGCGCGGAATTGAAGCGGCGGCGCGAAGCCGTCGCCGCATCGCTGGCCGCGGCGCAACGCAACGCACAACGTGCCGTGGCCGCAGACACCGCGGGCAAGCCAGCGTGGTGGCGCTGGCCGTTCGATGCCGTTGGCGCTGCGCTCGCGCGCGTCGACTGGGTGTACGTCCGCGAGCGCCTGGGCCAGTACGCGAAGCTCGCACGCATGCATAAGCCGATCGGCGCGGCATTGCTGCTCTGGCCGACATGGTGGGCGTTGTGGCTCGCCGCCGGCGACTTCCCGCCGTGGGGTACGCTGGTCATCTTCACGCTCGGCGTGTTCTTCATGCGCTCGGCCGGGTGCGTCATCAACGACTACGCCGACCGCGATCTCGATCCGCAGGTCGAACGGACGCGCGACCGGCCGATTGCTTCCGGCGCCGTGACACCGCGTGAAGCGTTGTACGTGTTCGGTACCTTGATCACGCTGGCGTTCCTGCTCGTGCTGTTGACGAACAAACTGACGATCGAATTGTCGTTCGTCGGCGCCTTTCTCGCGATCACCTATCCGTTCGTCAAGCGTTACACCTTTCTGCCGCAGGTCTATCTCGGCGCCGCGTTCGGCTGGTCGATCCCGATGGCATTTGCCGCGGTCAAGGGCGCCGATCTCGCGGCATTCAAGGCACTGCTGCCGCTGTGCGTCGAGTTGTATCTGGCCAACATCCTGTGGTCGACGATCTACGACACCGAGTATGCGATGGTCGACCGCGACGACGACATCCGCGCCGGCGCGAAGTCGACGGCAATCCTGTTCGGCGACGCCGACCTGGCGATCCTCGGCGTACTGATGGTCTCGTTCCTGCTGACGATGACGCTGGTGGCGCAACGAGGACATTTGCACACGGTGTACTTTGCCGGTGTCGCCGCCGCCGCGCTGCTGTTCGTCTGGCAGCAATGGATCATGCGCAAGCGCGACCGCGACGCCTGCTTTGCGGCGTTCCGCAACAACAACTGGGTCGGACTGGCGCTGTGGGTGGGGATCGCGATGGCATACGCCATTCGCTAGGTACCGCACCGCGCGTCACGTACATGGACGCCCTTTCGTGTCGAAATAGGTGTCGTCGCGCGTTATGCGCCCATGTTCCACCGTAAGAAAGTTCGCAATGGGCACCTCGAAAGCGAGCGAGCCGTCCGCCTTGCGTACACGCGCGACGAATTGCACGGCGACATGGTGGCCGTCGACGACATAGGCAACGACGTCGTCGGCTATGTTCGGATAGGCCAGAAACAGCTCGCCATACGTTCGGCGCACACCTTCGGGTCCGCTTCGGTTGGAGCAGAAACCGGGAGAAGTCTCGACCGCATCCGGCGCGTAAAGCGCAACGATCGCCTCGAGATCGTGCCGTGCGACCGCTGCGATGCGCTTTTCCACGACCGTCCTCGCCGAGAGCTCCGAAGCTCGAGTGTTGGCACAGGTGGCGGCCGCACAGATGCCGAGACCTATTACTGTCCATCCTTTTCGATTCACCAGCTTGCTCTCTCGACGCGGCGTGTCATCAAAATTCTAGGCTCGCGTGTCGATCGGGCGAATCGATAACTCACCGACTGAGGTTGCCGTTCTTGCCATCAGCGCAGCCGCGGCGCCCGCGCCAGTGCCCAGACGTCGACGCGGGCGACGCCGGCGCGCTTGAGCACGCGTGCACACTCGCGCAATGTCGTGCCGGTGGTCATCACGTCGTCGACGAGGGCGACGTGGGTCAACATCGGTTCGGGCAGGGCGGCCGCGTTGAATTCGAAAGCGCCGCGCAGGTTCCGCCGGCGCGTCTTCGCGTCGAGATTGGATTGCGCAGCGGTCGCCTTGACGCGCGACAGGACTCTCTCGTCGAGCGCAATGCGCAAGGCGCGTGCGAGTGGCCTTGGCCAGTTCCAGCGCCTGGTTGTAACCGCGTTCGCGCAGACGCGAGGCGTGCAACGGCACCGGCACGAGCAAGTCCGGTCGCGCCGGCGCGGCTGCGGCGACGGCGTCGAACCACAACTCGGCAAGCACGCGGCCGGCGGCGAGGCTGCGGCCGAATTTCAACTTGCCGACGAGCAGATCGAGCGGATGGCCATAGATAAAGGGCGCGAAGGCGGCATCGAACGGCGGCTCGCGCTGCAGGCATTCGCCGCAGAGCGGCGCCGCGGTTTGCAGCGGCAGCGCACAGCGCGGACAGGCGATGCGATTGCGCTCGAGGTCGGCTGCACACGGTGGGCACAGGTCACGCGCCGCGCCGCCGTCGCTCCCGCACAGCAGGCAGTGTGGCGGCAGCACGACTCGTTGCAAGCCGGCCCCACAGGCTGTCAACTGAATTTGGCTCCGTCGGGTTGACAGCCGTTTCCTCCCTGCCCACACTCCCGCTACTTTACGCCACGCCGCCCCAGGTCATGTCTGCCAGTCAAAATATCGAAGCGAATCAATTCGAAGCGCGGTGCGAAGCCAATCAGCGCCACGACTGGACGCGGGCCGAAGTCCTCGCCCTGTTGTCGGCGCCGTTCAGCGACCTGGTCGCCCGCGCGCAGTCCGTGCATCGCGCTCATCACGATGCGAATGCCGTGCAGGTGTCGACGTTGTTGTCGATCAAGACCGGCGGTTGCCCGGAGGATTGCGCCTATTGTCCGCAGGCGGCGCGGTACGCGACCGGCGTGAAGGCCGAGAAACTCCTGTCGACCGATGCCGTGCTGGAAAAAGCGCGCCAGGCCAAGGCCGCCGGCGCAACGCGATTCTGCATGGGCGCAGCATGGCGCTCGCCGAAGGACCGCGACATCGACAAGGTCGCGGCGATGATCGGCGCGGTCCGCGCGCTCGGCATGGAAACCTGTGCAACGCTGGGCATGCTCAGCGGCGCGCAGGCGCACAAGCTCAAGGCCGCAGGACTCGACTACTACAACCACAATCTCGACAGTGCGCCGGAGTTCTACGGCGAGATCATCCACACGCGCGAGTACCAGGATCGGCTCGACACGCTCGAGCACGTGCGCGATGCCGGCATGAAGACCTGCTGCGGCGGCATCGTCGGCATGGGCGAGACGCGCGAGCAACGCGCCGGCCTGCTGCAGACGCTCGCGAACCTGCCGGAGCACCCGCAATCCGTGCCGATCAACCGGCTGGTGCAGGTCGAGGGCACGCCGCTGGCCGGCACCGCACTGCTCGATCCGTTCGAGTTCGTACGCACGATCGCGGTCGCGCGCATCCTGATGCCGCGCTCGATGGTGCGCCTGTCCGCGGGCCGTGCCGAAATGAGCGACGAACTGCAGGCGCTGTGTTTCCTCGCCGGCGCGAACTCCATCTTCTACGGCGAGAAACTGCTGACCACGGGCAACCCGGACGTCGAGCACGATCAGGCGCTGTTCGCGCGGCTCGGCATCGTGCCGATGCCGGTCGAACTGGAGCCGGTCGCGCATGCCAACACGGTGCATGCAGCGATCGTCGAATCCGAAGTCGATGTGGAAGCAGCAAGCGCCGTCGCTTAGCGGTTTCTCGCCCGAGCATGCCTGGAAGAGAGCGTTGGATTGAACGCAGGCATGAAGCGCCGCCCCCTCACCCCAACCCTCTCCCCCGTCGATAAGGCTGACGGGAGAGGGGCAGCAATGCGCCCTGATCTGATCGAGCGTCTCGCGCACGTGCAGGCCGAACGCGCGCGTGCGTCGTTGCTGCGCCGCTTGCGCAGCGTCGAGTCGGTCGATGGCGCGCGCATCGTAATCGCCGGCAAGGCGCTGCTGAATTTTGCCAGCAACGACTATCTCGGCCTTGCCCAGCATCCGGCGCTGACCGAAGCGCTGCAGCGTGCCGCCGCACGCTGGGGCGTCGGTTCGAGCGCGGCGCATCTGCTCGGCGGCCATCGCGAGGAACATGCGGCGCTCGAGGAAAAGCTCGCGCGCTGGACCGGACGCGAACGCGCGTTGCTGTTCTCGACCGGTTACATGGCCAATCTCGGCGCGCTGCAGGCATTGCTTGGCCAAGGCGACGTCTGCGTGCAGGACAAGCTCAATCACGCGAGCCTGCTCGACGCGGCGAAACTGTGCGGCGCGCAACTCAAGCGTTACGTGCATGCCGACACCGCCAGCGCCGCGCGCCAGCTCGACACGCAAGCCGACGCGGCCGCGCTGCTGGCGACCGACGGCGTCTTCAGCATGGACGGTGACGTCGCACCGCTGGCAGAACTTGCGGCACTGTGCACGGCACAACACGCGACGCTGATGGTCGACGATGCGCACGGCATCGGCGTGCTCGGTATCGATGGGGCCGGCAGTGTTAGCGAGGCGGGCATCTCTGCGGAGCAGGCGCCGGTGCTGATGGCGACGCTCGGCAAGGCACTCGGCGTCGGCGGCGCATTCGTCGCCGGCAGCGCGGCGCTGATCGACGGACTGGTGCAGTTCGCGCGGCCGCATATCTATACGACCGCGCCGCCGCCAGCGCTTGCCGCCGCCGCTTTCGTGGCGGTCGACATCGCGCGCTTCGAAGGCTGGCGTCGCGACAAGCTCGCTCGCCTGATCGCGCATTTCCGCCGCGGCGCGGTCGAGCGAGGTATCGAACTGATGCCGTCGCGCACGCCGATCCAGCCGGTGCTGATCGGTGCGAGCAAGGCCACGTTGACGGCCACGCAGGCGCTCGAAGGCGAGGGCTTCTTCGTGCCGGCGATTCGCCCACCGACCGTAGCGCAGGGCAAGGCGCGCCTGCGCGTGGTGTTGTCGGCGCGGCACGAGGAGTCCGAGGTCGAGCAGTTGCTCAACGCGCTCGCGCGCGCGGTCGGCCGCGCGCGGATGGAACGCTGACGTGCACATCGAATCGGTCGGCAGCGGACCGGACCTGATCCTGATCCACGGCTGGGCCATGCACGGCGGCATCTTCGCGCCGTTGACGCCGTTGCTCGCCGCACGCTTCCGCGTGCACGTGGTCGATCTGCCGGGACACGGCTACAGCGCCGGTGCGGGCGAATCGATCGATCCGGCGCTTTGCGCGGCGCAACTCGCCGCGCGATTGCCGTCGGCGATCTGGGCTGGCTGGTCGTTCGGCGGACTGGTCAGCCTGCGCGCGGCACTGGACGCGCCGGATCGGGTTCGTGGCGTCGTGGAAATTTCGTCATCGCCGTGCTTCGTTTCCACGGCGGACTGGCCGCATGGCGTGGCCGCCGATATCTTCGTGCAGTTCGGCGAAGGCCTGATCGGCAACTACCGCGCGACGATCGAACGCTTTCTCGCGCTGGAAACACTCGGCTCCGCGCAGGCGCAGGACGAATTGCGCGAACTCAAGGCGCACGTCTTCGAGCGCGGCGATCCGTCGCTTGCCGTGCTCGAGCAGGGCCTCGGCATCCTGCAGGCGACCGACCTGCGTGACGCGCTCGACGCATTGTCCATGCCGAATCTGTGGATCGCTGGACGGCGCGATCGCCTGGTTCCCGCAGCCGCGATGCGCTGGGCGGCGCAGCGAAATGCACGCGGCGAATTCATGCAGATCGATTCGGGCCATGCGCCGTTCCTGAGCCATGCGCACGAAGTGGCCGATGCGATCTTCGCGTTCGCCGACAGGTTGCGCGCATGACGCCGCCGCTCGACACGCGCCAGGTGCGCCACGCGTTCGGCCGCGCCGCTGCCACTTACGCTGCGCACGCGGTGTTGCAGCACGAAGTCGAGCAACGCCTGCTCGAACGTCTGGAATATGTGGCCAGCGAACCGCAGCGCGTGCTCGATGTCGGTTGCGGCCCGGGCGGCGCCGCGCTGGCAATGCGCAAGCGCTGGAAGTCGGCACACGTCGTCGCGCTCGATCTGGCGCTGCCGATGTTGCGCCGGATCCGTTCCGGCTGGCTGCGCCCGCTGGCGCGCGTGAATGCCGACGCGCGCGCGCTGCCGCTTGCCGATGCCAGCGTCGACGTGCTGTTTTCGAACCTGTGCCTGCAGTGGATCGACGATGTGCCGGCGCTGTTCGACGAGTTCCGCCGCGTGCTGCGGCCGCGTGGATATTTGGCGATCTCGACGTTCGGCCCGGATACATTGCATGAGCTGCGCACGGCCTGGGCGCACGTCGATCGCGCCCCGCACGTCAGCCGCTTCGCCGACATCGCACGCGTCGGCGATGCGCTGACCCACGCCGGTTTCCGCGATCCGGTGCTCGACGCCGAACACTTCACGTTGACCTACGCCGACGCCGGCGCGCTGATGCGCGAACTCAAGGCGATCGGTGCGACCAACGCCGATGCATCGCGGACGCGCGGCCTGACCGGCAAGACGCATTGGCGGCACATGCTCGACGCCTACGAAGCATTCCGCACCGACGGCGTGCTGCCCGCGACCTACGAAGTCATCTACGCGCACGCCTGGGCGCCGGAACCCGGCCAGCCGCGGCGAAGCGGCGGCGGCGAGATCGCGACATTTTCGGTCGAGCGCTTGCGCGGTTCGCGGCGGTGAGGCGCCGTGAGGTCGGCCGCTTTGCGGCCTCGTGAGGTCGCTCGCTTGCGCTCGCTCGTTAGGAGTGAGTGGCTCACGCTTTCCACGAGCGCGCCAGCGGCTTCCGCCCTCACGAGCGCGCGATAGCGCGCGACCTCACTCCCTAACTCCTCACGAGCGCGCGCAGCGCGCGACCTCACAGCTCCCGATAGCGGAAACAGCCGGTGAAGTGGTCGTTGACCATGCCGGTCGCCTGCATGTGCGCATAGATGATCGTCGAGCCAACGAAGTTGAAGCCGCGCTGCTTGAGGTCCTTGCTCAGCTTGTCGGACAGTTCCGTGCGTGCCGGCACGTCGCCGCGGCCGCGCCAGCGGTTGCGGATCGGCTTGCCGTCGACGAACGACCAGAAGTAGGCATCGAGACTGCCGACGTCCTCGATGACCTTCAATGCGGCGCGTGCGTTGTTGCGCGCCGAATGGATCTTCATTCGATTGCGGATCAGCGCAGGATTCTGCAGCAGCTTGTCGAGTGCGGCGTCAGTCATGCGCGCGACGCGGCCGATGTCGAAGCCGAGAAATGCCTTGCGGTAGGCTGGGCGCTTGTTCAGCACGGTGCTCCAGCTCAGGCCGGCCTGCGCGCCTTCGAGGACGAGAAACTCGAACAGCTGCGTGTCGTCGTGCAACGGCACGCCCCATTCGTTGTCGTGGTACGCGCGCATCACCGGATCGTCGCCGGCCCAAGAGCAGCGTTTCGGTTCGGTCTTGGCCATTCGTGCTCGCCTGATCGGGTAAGGTGCAGGGGCTACAATCTTCTCATTTCCTTTCGGTCAATTCCGCACATGGAGCCGACATCGGCCCGGCGTCAGGCCCTGATGGCGCTCGCGCTCATGAGCCTGATCTGGAGCTTCAACTGGATCGTCATGAAGCGCGCGCTGCAATACATCGGGCCGCTCGACTTTTCCGCGTTGCGCACGCTGTTCGGCACACTGTTCCTGTTCGTGCTGATGTGGTGGCGCGGCGAATCGCGCGCGCCGCCGCCGCTGCGCGACACGATCCTGATCGGGCTGGCACAAACGGCGGCATTCCAGCTGCTCGTGCAGATGTCGCTGGTCGAGGGCGGCGCGGGCAAGATGGCCTTGCTCGCCTACACGATGCCGTTCTGGGTCATCGCCTTCGCCTGGGCCATGCTCGGCGAAAAGCCGACGCCGCGGCACTGGTTGTTCCTCGCGATCGCCGCGGTCGGGCTGCTGCTGGTGATGGAACCGTGGCGTGCGCTCGGCGGCCTGCGCAGCTGCATGCTGGCCCTGGCCGGCGGCGCCTGCTGGGGAATCGCGACCGTGCTGACCAAGCGCCTGTTCCAGCGCAGCGCCGTGTCGCCGCTGCGCCTTACCGCGTGGCAGTCGGTGTTCGGCGCCATCGTCGTGGTGGTAGTTGCGTGGCTCGTGCCCGAGCGTTCGATCGAATGGTCGACCGAACTCATCGGCGCAGTCGCCTACAACGCCGTGCTCGGTTCGGCGATCGCGTGGGCGCTGTGGCTGTTCGTCGTCGAGCGCTTGCCGGCCGGTGTCGCGGGCGTCGCCAGCCTGGCAACGCCGTTGCTGGGTGTGCTGTTCGCGTGGGGATTGCTCGGCGAGGTGCCCGACATCGACGAAACGATCGGCATCGCGCTGATCGCTATCGCGCTGGCCGGCGTGCTCCGCCCGTCAGCGCCGAAAAAAGAAAGAGCCTTGAACGCGGATCAACGCGGATGAAAAGCAATCAACGCGGATGGAGCAAACATCAATTCGCTTTAACCGCGAAATCCGCGTTCTTCGCTGTCCTCCGCGTCCATCCGCGTTCCCGCTTTGCTCTTCTTATCTAGGAAGCGGACCAGGGCAGCCGTTCGAGATCGACATTGCCGCCAGTAAGGATCAGGCCGACGCGCTTGCCGGCGAAGTGCGCGTTGTGGCGCAGCACCGCCGCCAGCACGGTTGCCGACGACGGCTCGACGATGATCTTCATGCGTTCCCAGATCAGACGCATCGCCGCGATCGTCTCGGCATCGCTCACCGGCAGCACTGTGACGCGATGCTCGCGCATCAGGCTGAAATCGATCTGACCGATGCCGGCGCGCAGGCCGTCGCAGATCGTGTGCGGCACGACGTCCGTGACGCGCTCGCCGCGGCGCAGCGATTCGTATGCGTCGGCCGCGCCCTCGGGTTCGGCGGCGAAGACGGGTAGGTCCGGCGCCAGCGAATGCGCGGCAATCGAACTGCCGCTGATCAGACCGCCGCCGCCGACCGGGGCGATCAGCGCGTCGAGGGCGCCGGCGTCTTCCAGCAGTTCGAGCGTGGCCGTTCCTTGCCCGGCGATCACGTCCGGGTGCGTGAAAGGATGGACCATCGTCGCGCCGGTTTCGCGGCGGATGCGATCGGCCGCTTCGTCGCGCGCGGCAAGCGTCGGCGCGCAGAAGTGCAGCGTCGCGCCGTACGCGCGGATTGCGGCAACCTTCGATGCGATGGCGTCCTCGGGAACCACGACATGTGCCGGAATGCCGCGCGTCGTCGCCGCGAGCGCGAGCGCCGCGCCATGATTGCCGGAGGAATGCGTGACCACGCCGGCACGCGCGACTTCTTCGCCCAGCGACCACACCGCATTGCACGCGCCGCGAAACTTGAACGCACCGGCACGCTGAAAGTTTTCGCACTTGAACGCGAGTTGGGCGCCAGCCAGTTCATCGATGGCGCGCGAGCGCAGCACCGGAGTGCGCGTGGCATGCGGCTTGATCCGCTGCGCGGCTTGCCGAACGGCAGTGGAATCGATCGCGTTAGTCATGCCGATATGGTACGCGATAGACGCGTGGATCAGCGAAGGAGTGCGACGACCGCCTCGGCGGACTTCATCGCGGCGGCGCGATGTGCGTCAGGGCGCAGCGCGGCTGCGCCGACAAGAAAATCAATGTTCCGGATCAGACGCTGATGCGGCCGAGCGTGTGGCTGATCGTCGTGTGCTGCGTTTCGAGGACGGCAAGATGATGCGGTTCGGCCGAATCATTGCTGCGGATATCGCCGATCGCCATTTCGAGGCGGCCCAATTCGATCAAAAGATCATGGCGCAGGAACATGGGATCGACCGTCAGCGAAGTTACATTGGCAAACATGACACACTCCCCCTGGATTTACAGACAGTACGCTGCAGAACGCGTGCCAGAGCCGAAAACCCGGAATTTCACAGTTCCTTGACAATCTACGTCGCAGATTGACGCACAAGGTCCATGGTAGGGTTACGACGTGATTCGATTCACGGTTTGATAACGGCACCTGCGGCTATTCTTCGCGCCGCGAACCGTGAGAGTAGATGCCGAGGGGGAGCAGTGGCATCTGAGAAAGAATCTAGCAGTTACTGGCGCCCGGCATACGGTCCTCTTGGATTCCCCCTGTTCCTAAGACCGCCGGGCGCCAGCCTTACTCCCGACTTCCCCGTCACATCCCTGGTGCTTCCTCCCGCGCACACCTGACCGGCCCCTGAGCCCAGTCTTGCCGTCGTGCCTAATCGCTACGCCGCGTGTCGTGAAGAGTGCGGGAAAACCTGCAGCAAGACACATGCCACGCGGTGACATGGCCGATCGTCGGGTAAAATGAACACCGGCGTCGGTACTACGATGCCAAGGCACCAGCGCCGGTATCGGTCGAGACTCAATCGCGCACAAGAAATGCAGCACTACGATGTCATCGTCATTGGCGGCGGTCATGCCGGCACGGAAGCGGCCCTGGCCGCGGCCCGCGTCGGCGCGCGTACGCTGCTGCTGACGCAGAATATCGAAACGCTGGGTCAGATGAGCTGCAACCCGGCAATCGGCGGCATCGGCAAGGGTCATCTGGTCAAGGAGATCGATGCGCTGGGCGGTGTCATGGCCTGGGCTGCCGATCGCGCCGGCATCCAGTGGCGCACGTTGAACGCATCGAAGGGCCCTGCGGTGCGCGCCACGCGCTGCCAGGCCGATCGCGCGCTGTACAAGGCGGCGATCCGGCGGCGCCTCGAGACGCAACCGAATCTGTCGATTTTCCAGCAGTCGGTCGACGACCTGACCCTGGATGGCAGTCGCGTGACCGGAGTCGTCACGCAAATGGGGCTGCGCTTCGAGGCGGCCAGCGTCGTCCTGACGGCCGGCACGTTCCTCGCCGGCAAGATCCATGTCGGCATGTCCAACTATGCCGGCGGCCGCGCCGGTGACGCGCCGGCGCAGCGTCTGGCCGAACGCCTGCGCGAGCTGTCGCTCGGCGTCGATCGGCTGAAGACCGGCACGCCGCCGCGCATCGACGGCCGCAGCATCGACTTCAGCCGCCTCGCCGAACAACCCGGCGACGACCCGGCCCCGGTATTTTCGTTCGCCGGTTCCACGGCCGACCATCCGCGCCAGATCAGCTGCTGGATCACGCACACCTCCGAGCGCACGCACGCGATCATCCGCGGCGCCCTCGACCGTTCGCCTCTGTACACCGGCAAGATCGAGGGGGTCGGCCCGCGTTATTGTCCGTCGATCGAGGACAAGGTCGTGCGCTTCGCCGAGAAAGCATCGCATCAGATATTCGTCGAGCCCGAGGGGCTGGAGACGACCGAGATCTATCCGAACGGGATTTCGACATCGCTGCCGTTCGACGTGCAGGTCGAGCTGGTGCGCTCGATCGCCGGTTTCGAGCACGCGCACATCACGCGGCCCGGCTATGCGATCGAGTACGACTACTTCGATCCACGCGGATTGAAGGCAAGCCTCGAGACGAAGGCGATCGACGGCCTGTACTTCGCCGGTCAGATCAACGGCACGACCGGCTATGAAGAGGCGGCGGCGCAGGGTCTGATCGCGGGACTCAACGCGGCACGCGCGGTCCGCGACGAACAGCCGTGGACGCCACGCCGCGACGAGGCCTACATCGGCGTGCTGATCGACGATCTGATTACGAACGGCACGAATGAGCCGTATCGCATGTTCACGTCGCGCGCCGAATACCGGCTGCATCTGCGCGAAGACAATGCCGACTTGCGCCTGACCGACAAAGGCCACGAACTCGGCAGCGTCGACGCCGGGCGCCATGCCGAATTTTCGCGCAAGCGCGAGGCGATCGAGCGCGAGACGCAGCGTCTGCGCGGATTGTGGGCGGCACCGGAAAATGCGCTCGGCGCAGCGATCGCAGCCGCTATCGGCGTCGCTGTGTCGCGCGAAACGAACGCACTCGACCTGCTGCGCCGGCCGGAACTGAATTACGCGAAGCTGATGCAGGTGCCGGCCCTCGGCCCGCCGGTCGCCGATGCGCGCGTCGCCGAGCAGGTCGAGACGGCGGCCAAGTATTCGGGCTACCTGGAACGCCAGAACGAGGAAATCGAGCGGCAGCGGCGCAACGAGGAAACGCGCATCCCTGCCGATTTCGACTATGCCGGCGTGCGTGGACTATCCGCCGAAGTCATGCAAAAACTCGCCAGGACGCGACCGCAAACTGTCGGCCAGGCGCAACGCATCTCCGGCGTGACGCCGGCGGCGATCTCGCTGTTGCTGGTGCACCTCAAGCGCCACACGCCGCGTCGCGTGGCTTAGCAGCGGCCGCCCAGGCGGCCCTGCTGCCGGCGGCGAAATTTATTTCTTCGGCAGACGCGCCTGCGCCGTGGCGTACGCCTGTTGCGCATGGTTGAAGATCGCCTTCGCGTCCTCGGCCGACACTTCGCTGTTCTGTCCGTTGGCGACACGCTGCCTGAGCACGAGCTGGCCGTTGTCGTCCCAGCCGACCTTGGTCGTCGCATACGGATGGTTCGAGCCGGCCGGCGCTTCCTCTTTCTGCACGACCCATGGCGCGTCGTTCTGGTATGCCATCTTGTACGTGACGCGGCCCTTGTCGCCATCGAGGTCGGTGATCTCGCGCACGACGCGGATCTTCGGGCCCGCATTGGTGCCCTGTGCGAACGCGTCCCAAGCCACCGACGCGTTGTCGTTCAACGAGGCGCCGTTGAACGTCTTCATGCCACCGATCTGGGCGAACGTCTTCTTGAATTCGTCGTACATCTTTTCCGCCGGCGTCGCTTCCGGCGCGACGACAATTTCGACTTGCGCCGCGGCGTTGTGCGTCAGCACCGGGTATTGCAGTACCGGCAGATAACGGCGCTCACCATCGATCAGCATCGCCTCGACCGCATAGGTGCGGCGCGGATCGACCTTGCTCGTGTCGATCGGCAGATTGAAGGAAATCGGCGGTTGATTGGCCGGAGTGACCGTCGTCTGCGCCAGAATCAGACCCGGTTGCGCAACATCCGTCACGCGCAATTCCAGACGAGTCTGGGCGCTGAGTTCGCGCGGCTCGCGCAGCATGACTTTGCCGCTGACGCTGTTGGCGATCTTCGCTGCCGGAGCTGCCTGCGACGGCGGCGGAGCGGACGAGTTGCAGCCGGATAGCAGAGCCAATGCCAGCAGCGCGAGAAACATCGATATGCGCATGAAAATCTCCAGAGATGAAATCTGCCGCGATCCAGCTGCGGCAGGTGTTCGTCAGGGGGCGTTGCAGGGATGAACGTTCGCGGCCGACCCCAGCCGCGAAGTACCCCGGGACGACGCGCATTTTAGCTGCGCCGGCCAAGCCTTGCCTATCCGTGCCGCATCATCTTTGCCGGCAGATAGCTGCAGCGTGAACGAGATTGGGCTGCGAGGGTTGCCTGAATTGCGCAAAAAAGAAGCAGAAAAGGAAGAAGACAGCAAATTGACAGTCAAGTTAAGCATTTGTTATGGTCGGCGGACAAGGCGGTAAACGGCACACGGCCGGCTCGATCCACAGACCAGGGAGCTTGGTCATTCGGCGGACGAGCGGGGGATGAGACGTTGGCTTTTAACCGGCTTCGGTGAATCGAAGCTGCTGCCCGCACGCCTTTAGTTCGCTCGCGGCAACCAAGACCGCGCGTGCATGATTCCATTGCAATCCGGTTGGGGAAATCCTTATGAAACAACGCTTATTGGTGTCATCGATCATTATGGGACTCTGTGCCACGCTGGCCGCGGGCACGGTTTTGGCACAGGACGTTCCCGATCAGCAGACCGCTGCCGATCAGGCCAAGAAGAAGAACGCGCAGGAGTTCGAGCCGGTCATCGTCACGGGTTCCCTGATTCCGAAGGCGCAGATCGAGACCGCCTCGCCGGTCGTCACGATCACCGCCGAGGACATCCAGCGCAACGGTTTCAAGAATGTTTACGATGCTTTACGTTCGTTACCGACCGCCGATCGGATCGGTGCAGGACAACCAGTTCACCAACAGTTTCACGCCGGGCGCAAAGACGATCAGCCTGCTCGGGCTGGATCCGAGCTTTACCCTGGTGCTGCTGAACGGCCGGCCGATGTCTGACTACCCGTTCCTCTACAACAGCAACAGCAACTTCGTCGACCTGAACACGATTCCGAACTTCATGGTCGACCATATCGACATCCTGCCGGGCAACCAGTCGGCGATTTATGGTTCCGCGGCGATTGCCGGCGTCATCAACATCGTCCTCAAGCAGAAGATGGAAGGCATCGAAGTTAACTACCGTGCCGGCGGTTACAGCGACGGCGGCGGTGCTGAGCAGCGCTTCCAGATCGGCGGAGGCGGCAGCTGGGGCAACCTCGATGCGATGTTTGGGTTGGAGTTGAACAACCAGAATCCGATATTTGGTTACCAGCGCTCGTACACCGACAACGCGGCGGACAATCCGACCCTGCATGGCGGGCCGCCGATCGCGCAGCGTGATCGCGTCATGATCGACGGTTTTACCGGCAAGTACGACGATCCTGGCCAGGCCACCTGCGATTCGATCAGCAATCTGTTCCACGGCGACGAGGCGTATCGCAATCGCGCGAACTTCGGCAAGTACTGCGGCAGCAACAACGGCGTGGGCTTCACGACATTTCTCAACGGCGACAAGTCGGCCAACGCCTACGGCAGCCTCAAGTACCAGATCAACGACAACACGCAGCTGTACACGGACCTGCTCTACGACCACACGAAGACCACATATCTCGTCGGGGGCACCGCGTTCTGGGCAACCGGCGTCGGCATGCCGACCTACATCTGGGACATCGACGACCAGAAGCTGGTCCGTTTGCAGCATATCTTCGCGCCGGAAGAAATCGGCCATGAGGCCGACGGCAAGGTGACCGAGGACAGCTACATCTTCAATGCCGGTATTCGCGGCGCCTTCGGCAGTTCGAACTTCAACTACGATGCATCGTTCCACCGTTCCGAATACCAGGCAGATCAGGAGGCCCGGCGCCTGCTGACCGACAAGGTCAACCCATTCTTCCTCGGCCCACAGGATGGCACCGACCCGTTCGGCTACGGCTATCCGGGTTACCACATCCGCCAGCAGCAACATTTCTGGGGCGCGATCACGCCGGCCGAATACGACAGCATCAGCGACTTCGTCCGCAGCGATTCAAAGACCTACACGCAGCAGGCCAACCTGACCGTCACCAACACCGACCTGTTCTCGCTGCCGGCGGGCTCCGTCGGCTTTGCCGGCGTGCTCGAAGTCGGTAACCAGCTGTGGGACAACCCGGTCGATCCGCGCATCGCGGCCGGCGAGTTCTGGGGCACCGGCGGCACCAGCGGTCATGGTACGCGTGACCGCCAGGCCGTAGCGGCCGAGTTCAACGTGCCGATCTTCAGCATGCTGACAGCCGACGCCGCGGTGCGTTACGACAACTACGACGCCGCCGGCAATTCGCAGGGCAAGGTCACCTACAAGTTGGGCCTGGAATTCCGCCCGATCGACACGCTGCTGTTCCGCGGCAACTACGGCACGGCATTCCGCGCGCCGGACATGGGCTACATCTTCTCGGCCGGCAGCTCGTTCTTCACCAGCGTCATCGACACGTTCAACTGCCGCAGGCAGCAGGGCGACAACTTCACGAACTGCGCGCCGCCGTTCAACTCGGTGCAGATCCAGGGCTTCCAAACCGGCAACAAGGACCTGAAGTACATCACGGCAAAGTCGTGGGGTTACGGTGCCGTGTGGTCGCCGACCAACAAATTCAACATCAAGGTCGACTACTACAACGTCCAGATCGACAACGAAGTCAACAGCTACAGCCTGCAGACGATCCTCGATCGCGAAGCGGACTGCCGCCTTGGCCACACACGCAGCGGTACGCCGGTCGACGGCACTTCGCAAGCCTGCCAGCAGTACATCAACGAAGTCGGCCGCAATCCGCTCAATGCACCGATCGGCGCCGGCGAGTTGAACAGCGTCTCGACGTTCCCGATCAACATCTCCAACGAGACCGTGGCGGGCATTACGGCCAGCATGCAGTATCGTGTCGAAGCCGGCCGTTTCGGCGACTTCACGTTCGGCGCCGACTACAACACGACGCTGAAGCACGAGTACCAGCAGTTCCCGACCGATCCGGTCACCGACCTGTTGCGCGAGAACCAGTACTACGACCAGTTCAAGGATATCGGCAGCGGCAGCATCAACTGGCGCATCGGTCCCTGGAGCACGACGGTCTTCGGCATCCGTTATGGCAAGACCTGGAGCTACGACGGCAGCTACACCGTTTCGCCGTGGATGGTCTACAACGCGACCGTGCAGTACAACTTCAACGACGATGCCGCGATCACGCTGATCGGCAACAACATCTTCAATTCGCGGCCGCCAGTCGATCGTACGTTCTCGGCCTACCCGTACTACAACATTTTCAACTACAACTCGTACGGGCGCCTGGTCATGGTGGAATTCAACATGCACTTCGGCGGTGGCAAGAAGGAATAAGAGCGCTCCTTCAAAAGAGCGTCGTTTGTGAAGGGCTGGCCATTTGGCCAGCCCTTTTTTTATCGTAGGACCCGTAAGGCGTTAGGTCGCGCGCTACCGCGCGCTCGCCAGGCAGGTCGCTTCGCGACCTCGTCTGCGGGCTCGCTCGTTGCGCTCGCTAGCAAGGGCCCCTCACGAGCGCGCGCCAGCGCGCGACCTCGCACCTCACGAACGCGCGCCGCGCGGTGACCTCACGCTTCGATTTAGGCGCCGATAGCGACGCGCAGGGGCTCGAGCTGGCGTGCGTAGCGCTGCCACTCGCCGATCGCGCGCTGATGGATCGGCTCGCGCACCTGCTGGCTGCTCAGCGTCGCCACCGGCGCGGTGTTGCGATCGAGTTCGGCGCAACCGGCCTCATAGGGCAGGCCGCAGAAATCCAGCACTTCGCGCGTGACGCTTTCGGCGTCGGCGACGAGTCGCGCGTAGGGTATGTCGAGTATCTGTCCCGGCATGGCGTCGTGCCAGTGGTCCATCAGGCGCCGGTAATGCCGGTAGTGCGCCGCCAGCGCGTCGAAGTTGTAGCTGTACGCGTAACCGACGCCGAAGAACGCACGAAAGTTGGAAAAGCACGTATCCATCGGATCGCGCGTCATGTGCAGAATGCGCGCGCCGGGCAATGCGCGGCGGATGAAGCCGGCCTGGATCCAGTTGATCGGCAGCTTGTCGACGAAGTGCGACTTGCCCGCGGCGCGCCATTGCGCCTGCGCCAGGTAGCGCGCACCGACCTGCGCGAAATCGACTAGCGGCGCGCGTTGCAGGATCGTTTCGTCGACCGGCTGGATGGACTTGTGATCGACGCCCCAGCGCACCGCGCGCGCAAAGTCCCCGAGTTCGCCGGCCGACACGACCTGCGAATGATTGCCGAGGATGCGATCGAGCACAGTCGTGCCGGAGCGCGGCATGCCGATGATGAAGATCGGCTGCGGGCCAGCCTGCGGCTGCGGCGCGGGCTGTGCGAGGAATTCCGCCGTGAACAGCTTCGTCAATCCATCGATGATGCGACTCTCCCACGCGGCGTCGTATTGCAGCCGTGCGTACATCACGGCGCTGCCTCGTTCGAGCGCGGCCCAGGCCGCATCGTACTCGCCCAGGTCCTCCAGTTCCTTGTACAGCGCATATTCGAAGCCGGCGTGGTCCTCGCTGCCCTTCGTCACGCGTTGCAGTTCGGCACGGATGTAATCGACGTGATTCGACTCTGGCGTCTGCTTGTGCAGCCGCGCCAGCGTGACCGAGGCGCGACCGTAGGTCGAACCCATGCGCAGGCAGGCGTTGAGTTCGGCTTCGGCCTGCTCGGTCTTGCCATTGAACAGCAGCTGCACGCTGCGGATGTAACGGAAATCCGCATTGTCGAGCCCGAGCGCCTGGGCGCGGTCGAGCAGCGCGAGCCCCTCGTCGTGATCGCCGAGCATCTGGCGCGCGCCGGCCAGGCGAGCCAGCTTCGAGGCATCGCGACACTGCGAGATGGCAGGATGATCGAGGCAGCGCCGCGCGAGCACGGTTTCGCCGACCTGCAACAGGGTCAGGACGATCTGCTGGATCGCTTCGATGTCGTCCGGAAGCGCGTTCGCCGCCTCGACCGTATGCAGCGTGCAATCGCGCAAGCGATCTTCGGAGTAGGCCAATCCACCGAGTTGCAGATGCACGGCGGCACTGTTCGGCATGCGCTGCAGCAAGGATTCGAGCGTGATGCGTGCGGCTGCGCTCTGACCCTCGGCGAGATACCGGCGCGCCCGCTCCCAGAGCCGCTCCTCACCGCGACTCATTGCGCGACGTCGCCCGTCGACTCGCTCCGCTGCCGGCAGCAGCGAGATGTCGGCGACGTGCAGGAACAGGCGCCGCAGCTGGCTCAGCAGCACGAGGCGATTGTTGCGCTTGGCCGCATCGTCGGCCATCACCATTACGCCGTCGAAGAAGCGGTCGACCGGTTCGCGCAACGCGGCCAGGCGGCGCAGGATGTCGACATAGCGCGACGCCAGCAACGAGCGGCTTGACCGCCTCGTTCGCCTCGCCCAGCGCGCGGTGCAAGTCGGTTTCCGCGCCGGCGTCCAGCGCCGCTGCTTCGACCGTGCCGCTGCTCATTCCGCCGGCCTGGCGCAGGATATTGCCGATGCGCTTGTTGGCCGCGGCCAGCGCCTGCGCCTCGGGCAGGCGCGAAAATTCGGCAACGGCGCGCAGGCGGCGGTCGAAATCGATCAGCGTTTCCACCTCGACCGCACGCACCGCTTCGAATTGCTCGGCGCCGAAGCCCTGTTCGGCGTAGTAACCGCGCAGGCGCTCGAATATGAAGTCGCGCAACTCGGTTGTCAGTTTCTGCTTGTCCAGTGCCGCTGGCGTTGCCGCCTCTGCCTTGCCCTTCGGCGCGATGCGTATTTCCGGGAGCAACTCCACCGCTTCGCGCAACGATGCGTCGAGATCCAGGTCGAGCTGCGCTTCGATCAGCGTGCGTGCCAGACCGAGCGCCGTGCGACGCAGGGCGAATGGATCCTTGTTGCCGCCGGGCTTCATGCCGACGGCAAAAATTCCGGCGAGCGTGTCCAGGCGCTCGGCCACGGCGAGCACGCGGGCGACCTGCCCTTCGGCGATGCTGTCGCCGGCGAAACGCGGCCGATAGAATTCGTCGAGCGCTTGCGCGACCTCGGCGTGTTCGCCATTTGCCGTCGCGTAGTAACGGCCCATGACGCCCTGCAATTCGGGAAACTCGCCGACCATGCGCGTCATCAGGTCGCACTTCGACAACGCGGCCGCGCGCGTCGCCAGCGCCGCGTCGACGCCGAGGCGATTGCCGATCACGCGCGCCAGTTCGGCGACGCGTACGCTCTTGTCCCAGACGCTGCCGAGTTGCTGCTGGTACGTGACCGTCTTCAGTGCTTCCTGGTGCGATGCGAGCGGTGCCTTCAGGTCATCATCGTAGAAAAACCGCGCATCGGCGAAACGTGGACGGATCACGCGCTCGTAGCCCTTGCGGATTTCGGCAGGATCCGTCGACTCAATGTTCGCGATGCCAAAGAAGTGCTCAGTCAATTTGCCGTCCACGTCGGCCGCTCCTGCGCGTCCTGCGCCCGCGGCACTCGCACTTCCCTGTGCTTCGAACACCGGCACGAACTTCTGATTCGTCTCCATCGTCTGGATCAGTGCCTCCTGCGGCACGCGCAGGAAATCGCGCTCGAATTCGCAGGCGATTGCGACTGGCCATTCGGTCAGGTTCGCGATCTCGTTGAGCAACTCGTCGCGCAGGCGTGGCGTGCCGCCGATGTCGCGGCCGACGCGCTCGACTTCGTCCTCCACGCGCTTGCGGCGTTCCATGGGATCGACCAGCACCTTGGCGGCACGCAGCGCATCGACGTACGCGGCCGGATTCGCAATCGACACCGGCAGCGGATGGTGGAAGCGATGTCCGCGCGATTCGCGCCCGCTGCGAATGCCGAAGATTTCCGCGTCGACGATCTTGTCGCCATGCAGGAGGACGAACCAGTGGACCGGTCGCACGAAGGCGTAGTCGTGATCACCCCAGCGCATCGGTTTGGGAATCGGCAACCGCTTGAGTGCGCGCTCGATGATTCCTGGAAGCAACTCCGTCAGAGGTTCGCCGCCGATTTCGGCATCACAAATCAGCATCGCATTCGGATCGTCGCGTTCCGCCCTGAATGCATCGGCGGCCGCGCCCAGCTGAGCTGCCTTTTTGAGCAGAGCCTGCGTCGGTTGTTTTCTTTCGTCCCAGCCAATCCTGACGGGGACTGCTTTCAAAACGGTTTTGGACTTCGGCGAAGTCGAATCGACATCGGCGAAGCGTGCGGCAATTCTTCGCGGAGAGCAAAACACTTCCGCCTTCCCGACGGGGAAGTACAAGATGCCAAATTCGTCCGTCAAGATTTCAGCGAACGACTTTGCCAGTTCGTCGAGCGCTTTCGGCGGCAGTTCTTCGCAGCCAATCTCGATCAGCAATGGCCTGCACTCAGCCATGCGCGGCCTCCGTGCGCTTCAAGCCCGGGAAGTTGAGCTTTTCGCGCTGGGCGAAATACGCTTTGGCGACCATCTGCGCCAACGTGCGTACGCGCAGGATGTAACGCTGGCGCTCGGTCACGCTGATTGCGCGGCGCGCGTCGAGCAAGTTGAAACTGTGCGAAGCCTTGCAGACCTGGTCGTACGCAGGCAGCGGCAGATTGAGTTCGACCAGCTTCTTCGCCTCGGCCTCGCAGACGTCGAACCAATGGAACAGTTCCGTCACATTCGCGTGTTCGAAGTTATAGGCGCTCTGCTCGACCTCGTTCTCGTGGAACACGTCGCCGTAGGTGACCGTGCCGTGCGGCGCCTGCGTCCAGACGAGGTCGAAGACGTTGTCCACATTTTGCAGATACATCGTCAGGCGTTCGAGGCCGTAGGTGATCTCGCCGGTGACCGGCCTGCACTCGAGGCCGCCGGCCTGCTGGAAGTAGGTGAACTGCGTGACTTCCATGCCGTTCAACCAGACCTCCCAGCCCAGCCCCCAGGCGCCGAGCGTCGGCGATTCCCAGTTGTCCTCGACGAAGCGCAGGTCGTGCACCAGCGGATCGATGCCGAGCGCCTTGAGCGAGCCGATATACAAATCCAGAATGTCGTCCGGATTCGGCTTCATGACGACCTGGTACTGGTAGTAATGCTGCAGGCGGTTCGGATTCTCGCCGTAGCGGCCGTCGCCGGGCCGCCGCGACGGCTGCACGTAGGCCGCGGCCCATGGCTCGGGCCCGAGCGCGCGCAGGAAAGTCGCCGGGTGGAACGTGCCGGCGCCGACCTCGGTGTCGAGCGGCTGGATCAATGCGCACCCTTGTTCCGCCCAATAGCGGTTCAAGGTCAGGATCACGTTCTGGAAGGTCGGACCGGATGTCGGACTGGGCCGGGGATTGGGCATGGAGTTCACGGTTCGGCGCGCAAAGCGCGTTAGTATAACGGCAGTCAAGGTATTCCCGAGGCGCTAGCTAGATGGCCACGATTCCGCAACGCCCGACGCCGGTCGCGCCACGCTTCGGCGTGCTCGATGGCGGCGGCGAAGCGCCGGTGCTCGGCCAGTACCGCAAGCTCGACATCGACAGCGTGCTCGCCGCGTTGAAGCACGATGGCATGATCGGCGAAGCGGATCTGGCCAAGGCGCGACTCGATGCGCGCAGCGCGAACGCGAAGATCGACGTGCACCCGCTGGCGCTGATCGCCAACCAGAAGGCGATCAATCCCCGCGACGGCAAGCCGCTGAGCCTGGAAGTGCTGACCCAGTGGATGGCCGACAAGGCCAACCTGCCGTACCTGAAGATCGATCCGATGAAGATCGATGTCGCGGCGGTCACGCAGGTCATATCGCATGCGTACGCGCAGCGCTACCGCATCCTGCCGGTCGCGGTGACGCCGCTGCAGGTCGTGTTCGCAACCTGCGAACCGTTCGATACGCGCTGGATCGCCGACCTCGGCCACATCCTGCGCCGCGATCTGCAACGGGTGGTCTGCAATCCGGTCGACCTGAACCGGTTCCTGGTCGAGTTCTACGGCGTGCAGCGCTCGATCCAGCGCGCCAAGGACGCGAAGAACGACGTCAACGACGGCCGCGCGATCCTGAATTTCGAACAGCTGCTCGAACTCGGCAAGTCCGGCGATGTCGGCGCCGACGATCGTCACGTCGTGCACATCGTCGATTGGCTGCTGCAATACGCATTCGAGCAGCGTGCGTCGGACATCCACCTGGAGCCGCGCCGCGACACCAGCCCGATCCGCTTCCGCATCGACGGCGTCATGCACAAGGTGTTCGAACTGCCGACGCCGGTCATGACCGCGGTGACGGCGCGCGTGAAGATCCTCGGCCGCATGGATCTGGCCGAGAAGCGCCGGCCGCAGGACGGCCGCATCAAGACGCGCTCGAGCGAGGGTCGTGAAGTCGAACTGCGCCTGTCGACGATGCCGACCGCGTTCGGCGAAAAAGTCGTGATGCGCATCTTCGATCCCGACATCGTCGTCAAGGAATTCCGCCAGCTCGGTTTCTCGGGCGAGGAGGAAGCCCTCTGGCGCGGCATGGTCGAAAGGCCGCACGGCATCGTGCTCGTGACCGGTCCGACCGGATCGGGCAAGACGACCACGCTGTATTCGACGCTCAAGCATCTGGCCACGCCCGACATCAACGTGTGCACGGTCGAAGATCCGATCGAAATGGTCTCGCCCGAACTCAACCAGATGCAGGTGCAGCCGGCGATCGACCTCGACTTCGCCGCCGGCGTGCGCACGCTGCTGCGCCAGGATCCCGGACATCATCATGATCGGCGAAATCCGCGACCTGCAGACCGCGCAGATGGCGATCCAGGCATCGCTGACCGGGCACATGGTGCTGTCGACGCTGCACACGAACGACGCGCCGTCGGCGATCACGCGCCTGCTCGACCTCGGCGCGCCGCACTACCTGATCCAGTCGACGCTCGCCGGCGTCGTTGCCCAGCGCCTGGTGCGCACGCTGTGCCCGCATTGCAAGACCGACGCGGCGCTCGACGTGCACGGCTGGGCGGTTCTTTCGCAGCGCTGGAACCTGCCGTTCCCCGCGCGCGTTTACGCACCGGCCGGATGCCTCGAATGCCGCAACACCGGCTTCCTCGGCCGCACCGGCATCTACGAGATGATGCGCGTGTCGTCGGCGGTGCGGCAGATGATCCAGCCGTCGCTGGACCTGGAGAAACTGACCGCCGCGGCGCTGGCCGACGGCATGCGCCCGCTGCGCGTTTCCGCCGCGGCGCAGGTCGCCCGCGGCGTGACGACGATCAGCGAAGTCATCGGCGTGCTGCCGCCGATCGAAGCATGACCCTGCTCATCGTGCAGACCGGTTCGGCGCCGGCGGAAATCCGTGCACGGCTCGGCGACTTTCCGCAATGGTTCCAGCGCGGACTCGGCCTGTCCGCGTCGGATGTCGCAATCGTCGACGTGCAGGCCGGACAGGCGCTGCCGCCGCCGCATCGCGTGAAGGCCGCCGTCGTCACCGGATCGGCGGCGATGGTGACGCACCGGCACGAATGGAGCGAACGCACGGCGCAATGGCTGGCCGACGCGGTGCGCGCGGCCGTGCCGTTGCTCGGCGTCTGCTACGGCCATCAACTGCTGGCGCACGCGCTCGGCGGCCGCGTCGTCTACAACCCGCGCGGGCGCGAAATCGGCACGGTGCGCATCGACTGCCTCGCGCCGGCCGCGCGCGATCCGCTGCTGGCTGCGGCTGGCGACTTTCCCGCCCAGGCGACGCATGTGCAGACCGTGGCGGACCTGCCGGCCAACGCGACGGTGCTGGCGCGGTCCAGCCACGACGATTTCCACGCCGTGCGCTATGCGCGGCGTGCTTGGGGAGTGCAGTTTCATCCGGAGTTTTCGGTTGCGGCGATGCGCAGCTATCTGCACCTGCGTGCCGAGGCGCTGCGCAACGAGGGCATGGACGCCGAGCGTCTTCGCGGCGCGGTGCGGCCGAGTCCGCGAGCCCGCGCATTGCTGCGGCGCTTCCTCAACGTCGCATAGTATAAAAAGCAAAAACGGCCCAGCGGGCCGTCTTGCTTTTGTCCGCAACCTGGCGGCTGCGGAGTATACAAACCGTTCTTACTTCTTGGCCTTGCGCGGAGATGCCTTGGCCGAACTCAGATAGTTGTTGATCGCTTCATTCGTGACGTCATACAACGGGCGACCCGCAACCGCGGCGGCGGCCTTCAGGCTGTCGCGCATCTTCTTGGAGACGCGCAGACTTGCGTCGCGGGTATCTTCATTCTTTGCCATGGAGGGCTCCTCGGGAGTGTGTGGACAAATGTATTACTGCAGGTTGTTGCAGTTCGCATTTTATACCTTTGCCGCGAAAACACAAACCGGCCGAAAAAAGTCGACAGTGTGTCGGGTTCGTCACGGTTGCGGATTTCCTGCTGCACTGCCGCGACCGGAATTGACCATTACGCGCGTGGCCACGACACCGAGCTCGTAGAGCAGGCACATCGGTATCGCCAGCATGATCATCGATACGACGTCCGGCGGGGCAACGATCGCGGCAACGACGAACACGCCGAAGATCACGTAGGGCCGGTTGGCCGTCAGCTGCGCCGTGGTCACCCAGCCCAGCGACGTGACGATGACGACCGCTATCGGGATCTCGAAGCACAGGCCGAAGGCGAGGAACATCGTCAGCACGAAGTCGAGATAGCGGCCGATGTCGGTCATCATCGAGACGCCCTCGGGCGTGATGCCGAGCAGGAAGCGGAATACGTTCGGCAGAACGAACCAGTAGGCGAACGCACAGCCGGTATAGAACAGAGCGACGCTCGACAGGAGCAGCGGCATGGCCAGGCGCTTTTCATGGCGGTACAGGCCGGGCGCGACGAAGCGCCAGGCCTGGTAGAGCACGACCGGCATGGCGATGAACAGCGCGAGAAAAAACGTGAGGCGCAGCGGCGTGAAGAACGGCGAGGCGACATCGATGGCGACCATCTTCGCGTCGCCGGGCAGGCGGTCGAGCAGCGGCTCGGCGATGAAGTGGTAGAGGCGGTTGGCGAACGGCAGCAGCGCGAGCAGGACGATCAGGACGGCGGCAACCGCCTTGAGCAGGCGCGCGCGCAATTCAACCAGATGCGAAATGAAGGTCTGTTCGGTGCCTTCTTCGCCCTCGTCCGTGCCGTCAGCGTTGCTCATGGCCCGGACTTTCGGTCGGCATTCCGGACGGCTGCGGTGCTGCGGGCGGCGGTGCAGGTTCGTCGCGGCTCGGTTCGACCGCGCGCTGCAGATCCGGCGTCGGATCGGCAGCCGCGGCCGTCTGCCGGAGTGTTTGTTTCAGGTCCTCGGCGGCGAGCTCACGCTCGATATCGGCGCGCACGCCCTGCCAGCTTTGCCGTGCCTTGCGCAGCAGCGCGCCGGTCGTGCGTGCGACGCGCGGCAGGCGTTCCGGACCGAGCACGAGCAGTCCGACGACTGCGATCAGCCCAAGCTCGCCCATGCCGATATCGAACATGACGATCGCTTATTGCTGGTTTTCGTGCTTGGTTTCGCTGCCGGGCGCAGGCGTCGCGTTCGGATCGGCCTTGAGCTGCGCTTTCGCCGATTGATCGTCGTCCTGCAGGCCCTTGCGGAAACTCTTGATCGCGTTGGCGACGTCGCCGCCGATGTTGCCGAGTTTCTTGGTGCCGAAAAGCAGAACGGCAATCACAAGGACGATCAGCCAGTGGCCAATACCCCAGGTACCCATGGTCGTGCTCCAGTTGCGTCCCGCCCAGCTGCCTCTCGGTTAAGCGTGCGGGACTTGAATGTCAGCGTGCAGTGTACTCTTCCAGGCGGTCGCGGAAGTCGACGACGGCATTCGGCACGTTGCCGACGCCGCCGGCGAAGATCCGGCGCGGCGTGACGCCCTCGCCGTAGACGGCCTGGTTGGCGTCGTTGTCGATCGAGATCACCGAGCCGTCCAGCGCCGCGCCGGCAAACAGGCCGCGCGAGCGCGAATACGAGTAGATCTCGGCCTTGAGCTGGGCGTCGGTCGAGGCCTGCGCCGTGCGCCCGACCGGACCGGCGGCTACCGACGCGTCGGCACCCAGCGTGAACTTGCCGTGCACGATCGAATCGACGCCGCGCTCGGTGCGGAATACCAGGATCACGTCGGTTGATGAAACTCCGGCCTGGAAGCCGATGCTGCCGCCGGTCATGCTGATGAAGCTCGGATTGCTCCAGGTGCCGTCGCTGCCCTTGACCGAAATGATGCCCAGTCCGTGCCGTCCGCCGATGACGAAGCCGGCCTTGATCACGTCGGGGATCACGGCGATCGCGTAGGCGCTGTTGATCAGGTCTGACGGAACGCGCTTGTCCGGCGCCATCATGACCTCCCTGAGCACGCGCACGGCGTCCTGTGCGCGCTTGCTTTCCTCCTCGCCGGCGCGGGCCGGCGAGGTGTATACCAGCGCGAGCGCGACAAACGCGAACAGCGCGGCAATGCATCGATTCACGGTGCGATCCTTGATTACACGAAGAAGTGGCAACGATAGCGCATCGCCGGGGCGTCTTTGCTTACCGGAAGTTAAATCCTTCGACGGCGCAGACGCAGAGAGGTTCCCGCAACCAGGGCGAGCAGGAGCGCGAGGATCGCCGAACCCACGACCGACAAGAGCCGGGGCCGGTGACGTGGCGGCAGCCGTGATGGAGCAGGGCGACGCGATTGCCATGCCCTTGAGGCCCACGTAGGGCAATTGGGTGGCATTGGTCGGGTACTTCTGTCCGCTCGGCGTCATGATGTCGCCGACTACAGTGAGATTGCCGTGATTGCTGATCGTCGCCAGTGAGCTCCACTGCGGCTGCGTGTTCAGCGGCGGCAGAGGCGGCACGTTGTCGAGCACTGACCACAGCTGGCCGGAAGGCTCGAATCCCGGGCTCGCGGTGGTGATCGGCAGATACGCCGGCACCGTAGCCGCCGATCGCCGTCGCCTTGGCGGTTTTCGGATCGATCAGGTACAGGTTCGGATCGTCGTGACTGCCGGTACCAATCAGTTCGTTGCCGCGCGCGGTCAGTCCGGTGATCGTGACGCCGAGGTTGCCTACCTTCGTCGAGCTGGCCGTCGCCGGGTCGATTTCCCACAACGATCCCGTGGCGCCGGACGACAACCACAACTTGCCGTCGCAGGTGAACGACATGCCCAGATCGAGAACGTTGAAATTGCCCTGCCCGGTGTCGCCGAGCCCTGCACTGCCGCCCAGCGGACCGATCACCGACGCCGCGCCGGTGTTTCGATCGATCGTCATCAGCACCTTGAGCAGCGTGTCCGATACGGCATACAGCTGCTGGCCGTCGGGACTGAACGTCAGTCCTTCGACGTTGGCAAGTGCGGTTCCGCCATAGGTGCCGGCCCGACCGACCGGCACGGCATTGCGCGTCGAAAGTTCGAACGCGTAGAGCGTGTCGAAGGCTTCGCCATAGGCTATCGTCTCGGCGTTGGCGGCAACGCCGGTGACAGCCAACACAAGCGACGCGATAACGGCGCGCAGGGGCATGGTGCAGCTTCTCTTTTTTTAATAATAGTTTTTTGGCAATCGTCTGCCGCAACCTCGCAGTTGCGGCGGGCCGAGTCTAACACCTTGTTAAAGCGAAACAAAGTGGTCGGCAAGGGGGTGTTAGAATGGGTCTGCAGCAAATGACGAAGACACAATGGGTTGTGCTCGCGGCGCGGTCGAACACCAGACCTTGGGGCGCCCTGCGCCAGCGTCTGGAGAGCCAAGAGCGATGAACCACGCCAATCCGGCGCAGGCCGCCCCGGTCGATGCCGTCCTGCTGGTCAACCTGGGAACCCCGGACGCGCCGACGCCGGCGGCGGTGCGCCGCTACCTCAAGGAATTCCTCTCCGACCCGCGCGTGATCGATACGCCACGCTGGCTGTGGCTGCCGATCCTTTACGGGGTGATCCTGCCGCTGCGGCCTCGACGTTCTGCGCATGCCTACGCCAGCATCTGGACCGATCGGGGGTCGCCCCTGCGCGTTTACAGCGAGGCTCTGGCCGGGCGGCTGGACGCCCGTCTGCGCGACGCGACAGCCAACCGCACACGTGTCGCCTTGGCCATGCGTTACGGTCAACCGTCGATCGCCACGGCCATCGAACGCCTGCGCGCGGAAGGCCTTCGTCGTCTGCTCGTGCTGCCGCTGTATCCGCAGTATTCCGGCACGTCGACCGGCACAGTCATCGACGCCGTCGATCGCGCACTGCAGCGCGCACTTCCGCCCGTGCAATCGCGCTGCATAAACGATTACCACGATGACTCCGAATATATTTCTGCACTTTGCGCAACCGTGGAGGATTTCTGGAGAGCGCACGGCCGCGCGCCGAAGCTGCTGCTGTCGTTTCACGGCATTCCGGAACGCTATGTCGGCAAGGGCGATCCGTATCGGGAACATTGTCGCGTTACCGCACAGCGCCTGCGCGAGCGTCTGCGCATGAGCGAGGACGATTTCATCATCGCATTCCAGTCGCGCGTCGGACGCGAGCCATGGCTCAAGCCGTATACGGACGAAGTACTGGCGCAGCTGCCGGCACAAGGAGTGCGCCACGTGCAGGTGCTGTGTCCGGGCTTCGCCGTCGATTGCCTGGAAACACTCGAGGAAATCGCCATGCGCAATCGCGACCTGTTCATCGCGTCGGCCGGCGAGCGACTGGACTACATTCCGGCGCTGAACGACAGCCCCGCTCACGTCGAGGTGCTGTTGGGGTTGATTCGCCACCACGGCGCAGGCTGGCTCGAACTCGGCGACGGCCCGCCGCGGGGCGACACGATAGGGCGAGCTACCGACATGACGCCGGTGCGCGAGATTTCCGTCGCCCTGCCGTATCTGCGCCTGGCCGCGCGCGCATGGGGCGACCCGGCACTTCCCCGCCTCATTGCCCTGCACGGGTGGCTCGACAATGCGGCGTCGTTCGACCGCCTCGCGCCGCTGCTGTGCGAACGTTTCCACATTGTTGCATTGGACCTGCCCGGCCACGGGCGGTCCGATCATCGCCCGCCCGGCGCCTGGTATCACTATGTCGATTACCTCGGCGAAGTGCTCGCTGCGGCGGATGCTTTGGGCTGGCAACGCTTCGGCTTGCTCGGCCATTCGCTCGGCGGCGCGGTCGCCAGCGTGCTGGCGGCAACAAGCCCGGAGCGGATCGAGCGCCTGTTGCTGATCGAGGCGCTGGGCCCGCTCGCGGGCGAGGCGGAGCAGTCCCTGGCGCAGCTGCAGCGTGCGCTGACTCAGCGCGGCGCGCTGCAGGACAAGGCGATGCGCGTTTTCGCGAGCGAGGACGAAGCGGTGCGCGCCCGGGCGCAGGCCAGCGACCTGTCGCTGGAGGTGTCGCGGATCCTCGTTACGCGCGGGCTTCGCCCAGTGCCAGGCGGTTTCGTGTGGTCATCCGATCCGCGCCTGACGCTGGCTTCGCCGCAGCGCTACGTCGAGGCGCAAATCCTGGCGCTGCTCGAAGGCATTCGCGCGCCGACGCAGCTGATCCTGGCCGAACCGGCGCCGGTATTTCTGGAAGAGCGCATGATCAACGCGCGGGTCGCGCGCGTGCGCGGCATCGAGGTCATGCGTCAACCCGGCCATCATCATCTGCATCTGGAGAATCCGCAGCCGGTCGCTGCGGCGATACTGGCATCCTGCGCGGCGGGTTAGAGCCAGGAGTTTTTTGGACGCAGATTTACGCCGATCAACGCGGATAAAATTCAGACAAAAACTGCTCGATGTTGAAACCCGCTACTCAGTTCGTTCGTGGATCATGCGGCCGCGTTCCGATGCAGTTTTCATCGGCTCTTATCCGCGTTGATCCGCGTCAAAAAAGCCTTGATGAAAATCTGCCCGCGCGGCCCTGAGATCGCGAACTTCTGACGCACGCCAAGCGGCGTGGTCAATAACACCTAAGGTCCGATCAGCCGTGCGAGCTCGGCCTTGAGCGCGTGACCGCGCGTCTTCAGCCAGTCGCGCTGGTCGCGCCACTCCGGATACAGCGAACCGACGAGGTTCCAGAAACGCTGCGAATGGTCACGCACGCGCAAATGACACAATTCATGGATGACGACGTATTTCAACGCGTCGGGCGGAGCCAGTGCCAGGGCCAGATCGAGTGTGATCTTGTCGCGCGAATCGAGGCTGCCCCACAGGCTCTTCAGCGACTTGATGCGCACGCCAGTCGGCGCCCGCCCCAGATCCTCGATGTGGCGGGCAAGGATGCGCGATACATCGCGGCGGATCTGCGCCTGCAGGTAGGAATGCAGCAGCGAACGCGCCGCCACGAGTGCGCGCTGGTTGTGCGGTTTGGGCACCGTCAGGATCAGGCGCTCGCCATCGAGCTCGACGCGAGGGTAGGCGCCGTCGCGCCAGACCAGGCGCGTCGTTTCGCCGCGCAGCGGGATCAGCGTCGGTACGCCCGCGCGCAATGCCGGCGGACCGTCCTGGTCGAGCTGCAGTTCATCGAGCTTGCGCTCGAGCCAGTTCGCGTGCTTGCGCAGGAAGGCGAACACCTGGGCCGGATGCGTGCCTTCCGGATACGACACGCGGGCACCACCCGAGGTCACGGTCAGACGCAGGCGGCGCGCGCGCGGATGAGCCTGGCGCAGCACCTTGATCGTATCGCCGGTCGGCGTCGACAGTTCCAGATAGTGGGTGCCGCCATTAGTCATGAGATGTTCGCCGCTGCTGCGGCCGGTCTCCTATTTGTCCATGGGTCGGGGTAATCCGAACCATTCCTGCAAGTTGTCGAACAGGCGTCTCAATTCCAGCGACATCAGGGCGAAGCGTGCATCGAGCTCGGCGACCGCGGAGTCCGTCTGCGCGTCGCCCAGCTCGTCTTGCACCTGATCCAGGAAGCGCAGCTTGCGCACGACGAGTTCTTCGTCGAGGCTGAAACTCAGCCGTTCGTCGAAGGTCAGGCCGAGCTGGAAAACCTGCTTCCCTGATTTCAGATGCTCCCGGATTTCGTCACTTTCAAGGTCCTGCCGGCGGCAGCGCACTGCAGCGCCGCCGTCGCCAGAATCACGCAATTCACACTCATCACCAAGGGCCAATCCGCGCGGCAACTTGCCGTGCGCCAGCCAGTCCGTCATCAGCACCCGCGGCGACTCGTCGGGCACCAGCGGCGCGGCTGGGAAACTGCCCAGAGCTTCCCGGATCAGGCTGGTTGCGGCTTCGGCGGCCTTGCGGCTGGCAGTGTCCACCACGAGCCAGCCATTTTCCGTGTCCAGATAAGCATACCGCTTTGACAAGCGCGTGAAGGCCCTCGGCAGCAGGTCGGTCAATACTTCGTCCTTGAGTCGTTTGCGCTCACGCGAACCGACAGGCTTGCCGGCTTTTTCGGCCATCTTCCTCAAACGTGCTGCCAATTCATCGCTAACGACGCTGTTCGGCAGCAGTTTGTCCTCACGAGCGGCGGTCAGGAGCCTGAAATTCCCGACCTCGTGCAGCAGGGCATCTTCGTCGCGGCCGTAGGGGGAAATGAACCCTTGGGTTGCCAGCTCGATCGGGCCGCAGGCGCGCAGGCGGTGCGCGCCGAGCTTCGCCTCCAGTGATTTGAGGTTCTTTGCGGCGGACTTGGAAAAACGAAACAGCGTGAGGTTACGGAACCACATCGGCGGGGACTCGCTGGAAAGGGAACGGAAAATACAGATGCAGGAACTGCCCGCGAGCGAAGCCTCGCAGGCAGCGGATCAATCGATAGTCAGTGCGCCGGATCCGGATTGAAGTCGGCGGGACTCAGCAGCCAGTCGGCCTGACTCAGGCGCGCGCCAGCGGCGCGGCTGCCGAGTGCGGCGAAGTCGAACAGTTCGGGATCGGCAAGCTGCGACGGTGTGACGCTGGTGAGTGCGCGGAATATGTTCTCGATGCGCCCGGGAAACTTGCGCTCCCATTCCTGCAGCATCTGTTTGATCGCCTTGCGCTGCAGCGTTTCCTGCGAGCCGCAGAGGTTGCACGGCATGATCGGAAAACTTTTGAGCGCGGCGTACTCGGCAATGTCGCTCTCGCTGCAATACGCGAGCGGGCGGATCACGATGTGCCTGCCGTCGTCGGACTGCAGTTTCGGCGGCATCGCCTTCAGCGACGAATGATGGAACATGTTGAGGAACAGGGTTTCGACCAGGTCGTCGCGATGATGACCGAGTGCGATGCGCGTGAAGCCGTTGCGTTCGGCATAGGCGTACAGCGCGCCGCGGCGCAGGCGCGAGCAGAGCCCGCACATGGTCTTGCCTTCGGGGATCACGCGCTTGACTACGCTATAGGTGTCCTGCTCGATGATCTCGAACGGCATGCCGATCGAGCGCAGGTAGTCCGGCAGGATGCGCGCATCGTAGTCCGGCTGCTTCTGGTCCAGGTGCACGGCCACGAGTTCGAAGCGCACCGGCGCCTTGGCCTGCAGCTGGCGCAGGACGTCGAGCAGCGTGTACGAATCCTTGCCGCCCGACAGGCAGACCATGACGCGGTCGCCGTCCTCGATCATGTTGTAGTCGGCGATCGCCTGCCCGACCTGACGGCGCAGGCGCTTGGCCAGTTTGTGGGCTTCGAGTGGGCGTTGGCAACGATCGCGTTCATGGGCTTAAGGACAGCGCAAGGAATGATATTGTACGAGTTCGGCGCGGCCCGTTCGAACCCGCGCCAAGGCGAAGACCGATTTTTCGCCGCCGCATGGAGAAACGCAGCTCAAGAGCCGATGGACGATACCGCCGAAATCCTGCGCCAGCTGGTCGAATTGCGCATCGAACATCGCGATCTCGACGCGGTCATCACGCGCCTCGTCGCCGATCCGGCCTGCGACGAACTGCAGCTCAAGCGCATGAAGAAGCGCAAGCTGCGCCTCAAGGACATGATCGCCTACCTCGAGAACAAGCTGATCCCGGATCTTGATGCTTAGGGAAGAGAATTTGGAACGCGGACTTCGCGGATGAGCGCGGAGTTAAGCAGACAGAGATTCTGGTATCAGATCTGCTCTATCCGCGTTCATCTTCTCTTGATCCGCGTAGACCCGCGTCAAAAAACGCTCTTCCGTTTCATTCGTCCGACTTGTCGGAACCGGGAGCGGGAGCGAGCGCTTCGCGGCGCTCCGGCGTGAGCTTGAGGATGCCATGCCGTATTTCGCGGCTGAGGATGACCTTGGCGTCGCGCGCGACGCTCTCGAGTTCGGTGTCGAAGTCGAGCTTGCCGCCGTCGTCCGTCCACACGACCTTGCGTTCGCGCAGCTTCTGGATGAAGCCGCGGAACAGCGACTTGTCGAAGAATTCCGGCGCGTTGAGTTCGAGCAGCAGGCTCAGGCGCTGCGCGGTCAGCGTGCAGAGGTTTTCCAATTCGGCCGACGACAGCGAATGCGGTCCGTTGCGCACGAGCGCGGCGATCGCGATGTAGTAGCGCTCGAACGCCTGCAGCAGGTTCTGTGCGATCGCGCGCAGCTGGAACGCGCCGTCGCTCTGGCCGGGACCGCGGCTCAGGATGCGCCGGTCGACATCGGTGTCGAGTACGCCGCGCGCGACGAGGAAATCGATCGTCGCCTCGAGTCGCGCGACGAAGCCGTCCTCGTCCCACGGCAGGAATAGTTCGGCCTGGATGAACGGATAGACGAGCCGGCCGAGGCGCAGGATCGTCGCGCGCGCCATGCGCCGGTTGTTGAGGAAGCAGCAGGCGATCCACGCCGGCGCCGCGAACAGATGCAGCACGTTGTTGCGGAAGTACGAAAGCAGGATCGCGTTGCGGCCCTCGCTGACCAGCACGTCGCCGAGCGGATGCGCGATGCGCTGCACGAATTGCATCTTCTCGCCCTGGGCGATGATCTGCGCGGCGTCGAGCGGCGTGACCGTGACGCGATCGGCATACGGCAGTTCGGTCAGCAGCGCGCGGCTCAGTTCGAGCTGGGCGATCAGGTCGCTCTCGGCCATCGCATGCTTCGGCGCGGACAGCAGGGCCAGCGCGAGCAGGTTGATCGGGTTGACGTCGGCCGCGCGGTTGATGTTGATGACGATGCGTTCGGCCAGCGTGTCGACGGCGTTCTTCAGCCAGGTCGGCTTGGCTTCAGGGTCGATGGTCGCGGCGCGCCAATCGGCATCGACGCCGTCGAGCAGCGGGGCGAGGAAGATCGGCTCGCCGAAGTTGACCGCAACCTTGCCGTAGTTCTCGCGCAGCTTGCGGAACGCGCGGAACAGGCCGAGTAGCGACTCCTTTTCCTTCGGCTTGCCGGACAGCTCGCCGATGTAGGAATCGCCTTCCATGATCTTTTCGTAGCCGATGTAGACGGGCTGGAATACGACCGGCCGGTGCGACTCGCGCAGGAAGCTGCGCAATGTCATCGACAGCAGGCCGCCGCGCGGCGCCAGCGTGCGCCCGGTGCGCGAGCGTCCGCCCTCGACGAAATACTCGATCGACACGCCGCGCGCGAACAACTGGCTCATGTATTCGCGGAACACCGTCGAGTAGAACGGATCGCTGAAGCTGCGGCGCATGAAGAACGCGCCGCCGCGTCGCAGCAGTGCGCCGAGCACCGGCAGGTTGAGGTTCTGGCCGGCGGCGATGTGCGGCACGACCACGCCGTTGCGATAGAGCAAGTAAGACAGCAGCAAATAATCGATGTGACTGCGGTGGCACGGCACGTAGATGATTTCGTGACCCGGCGCCAGCGCACGCAACTTGTCGAAGTGGTGCATGTTCACGCCGTCGTAGATCTTGTCCCACAGCCCGGTGAGCATGAACGACACCGAGCGCACGAACGGGTGCGATTGATCCGCCGCGATCTCCCAGGCGAAGTCGCGCGCCTTCTCGGTCGCCTGCTCCTTGCTGATGCCGTCCTTGCTCGCCGCGGTGGCGATCGCGTTTTGTACCGGCGCGGCGTTGATCACGCCCTCGATCATCGTGCGCCGGTGCGAAAGATCCGGTCCGATGACGGCCGCGCGGATGCGGTGGAAATGCACGCGCAGCACGCGCGACAGCTTGCGCAACGCGTTCGGCGCGTCCTTCTCGTCGGCGAGGAACTGGCGCAGCGATACCGGCGCGGCGAACTGCACGATCGTGCCGCGGCCGTTGAGCAGGAGCGAGATCAGGCGGCGGAAACGTCCGACCACGACCCAGTTTTCCGAAAACAGCACGCGGAACCAGCCGCTCTGCCGGTCCGGCGCGCGGCCGACCAGGATCGACACGGGAATCAGCTGCATGTCGAGTTCGGGATTCGCGCGCACCACCTCGAGCAGCTGCGCCAGCGTTTCGGAGTGCGTGCGCGAGCGCGGGCGGCCGAACAGCCAGCCGTCCCTGCGCGACAGGGCGAACATCGCGCGCTGTCTGCGCAAGCCGGCGAACTCGAACGGACGCAACGGTTCCGGCAGGCCGGCCTCGCGGCAGGCCTGTTCGAGGATCAGCGTATCGGAAAGGCCGTAGCGCTCGGTGACATAGCACGCCGGCTGCGACAGATCGTACTGCGTCCGCGGCTCAGCCGGCTCGCGCCGGATCCGAATCCACGGCTCGATCAGCAGGCCGAGCGCGCGCAGCCACAGCGGCGCGCGCGTCGGCGCAGGCGGTGGGGACTGTACGGACTGATCCATGATTTCATTGTACCGGGACCTGCGCGCTCCGAAGGCGTGCGCAGGCCCGGCTCTTCAGGCAGTACGGTTGCCGTGTCCGGCGCGACCGTAACGCCGCCGATGGACTTGACTTCGTCGCCGGCTGGTCGTTCGCTGCGGGCGCCGCGGCCTTGGCCGTCTCGCGCTGCTGCGACTTGGTCCACTGATCGACCGCCTGCTTGCTGTACCACTTGCCGTCGACCTTGACGAGGTCGTTTTCCGTGGTGAACGGTTGATCGAACGCGGTGTACGACACCTTGACCTTCGCGGTATCGGCGCCGGCAGAGACGGTTTCGGTCTTGACCGAATCGAGCGCCTTGTCCATCGACAGGCCATACACCGCCAGCAATTGCTTGAAGCCGCCGATCGCAATACCGGCGCGCTGCATCGCCTGGTCGTAGTTCAGCGCGCGTACTTCATCGATCGTCTTGAGGTTGAGATCGCGTGCCGTCTTGCAGACTACCGCGATGGCCTGCTTGGCCAGCGCCGGATCGGTGAACTTCGCCGATTGCGCCCATTTGGCGGTGGCGTCGATCAACGCAACGGTCTGCTGCTTCTGCGGCTCGGTCAAATCCTTGCTCTGCTGGATCGCGCTCTGGATGAAGCCCTGGCCCATCGCGATCATCATCGGCATCTGCTGCGCGCTTTGCTGCTCGAACTGCTTGAGCTGCGGTTCGGCCTCGGCGAACATCTTTTCTTCGGCGCCCGGCGCCGTCAGCTTGGTCATCTGCTCGGCAAACTTGCGCCGTTCCTCGTCGGTGACCGGATCCTTGGTCATCTCCTTGTTCCAGTCGGCCTTGATCTTGGCCAGCGCGGGCGGCGGCAGGGCGTTGTCGAGCAGCGCGGCGATATTGTTCCCGCGCAAGGCGTGCACGGTCGCCATGATCGTGGCGTCCGGCCCGGTCGCGACAGGTGCCGGGGCCGGGGCAGCGGCTGGCGCCGCCGTCGTCTGTGCCGGCTGCTGGTTGCAGCCGACCGCAAATGCGGTCACGGAGAGAATCAGGCCGATACGGGCGAGCTTGGTGTGCATGAAAGACCCCAGGGGGATGAATGCTTGAACGCGCGGGACGACCACTCTAGTAAGCGGGTCGATTCTTGGCAAGGTTCGTTCGGCGGGGCAATTGCGAGCGCTGCAGAAAAAAAAGCGGACGGCGCATGGCCGTCCGGCAGAGTTCCAGCTAGCGCTGGAGGGGAACCTTATACGTCGTTTTTGTGCGTTGTTCTCGGGGCAATCGTTGGTTACAAATCCACGACCACATTATAACTTAGTTAACTTAGTTAATGCAATAGGTGGCTTATAGCATCTATAGCATTGATTTATATATGTATATATACGCATCAAGGCCACGACGCGAATTCAATCGGCCAGCAGATCGGCGAGCCGGGCGATGTGCGAAGAAGCCAGCTCACGCCGGCTTTCGCTGTCGAGCTGCGCATCGCGGCCATCCCAGTGCAGGTCGGACTGCGGCAGCTCGGCCAGAAACCGACTCGGTTCATTCGCCTGGATTTCGCCGTAGCGCCGCGAGCGCGCGGCATAGCTCAGGCACAGCCGCTCCTTGGCGCGGGTCATGCCGACGTAGAACAGACGACGTTCCTCATCGACACTGCCGGCGTCGATGACGGCCGCATGCGGCAGCGTGCCCTCCTCGACGCCGGCGAGGTAGACGAAGCGGAATTCCAGGCCCTTGGCCGAGTGCAGCGTCATCAGGCGCACCGCGTCACCGCCGTCGTCGCGATCGCTGTGCGTCAGCAACGCGAGCTGATTGGCCAGATCGTGCGCGCCGCCGCCGTGGCGTTGCATTGCGCGGAACCAGCCGACCAGTTCGTCGACGTTTTCCCTGCGCCGCTGCTGCGCGGCCGGGTCCTTCGTCTGTTCGTGAACATGCTCGGCATAGTGCGTGCGCCGGATCAGTTCTTCGAGCAGATCCGCGGCGGACATCTTGTGCGACGCTGCGGCCATCTGCGCGATCAGCTCGCCGAAACCGGCCAGTGCGGAGGCCTGGCGCGAGGCAATGTGCGCCAGCGCCGTGTCGTTGCGCGCGGCCTGCAGCAGGCTGCAATGGCGTGATTGCGCGAGCTGGCCGAGTTTTTCCAGCGTCGTCGTGCCGATGTCGCGCCGAGGCACATTGGCGATGCGCAGAAACGCGGAGTCGTCTTCGGCGTTGACGATCAGGCGCAGATAGGCGAGCAGATCCTTGACCTCGGCGCGCTCGAGGAATGCCGTACCGCCGGTGAGGTGATACGGCACGCGCGCGAGGCGCAGCGCCTTTTCCAATGCGCGCGATTGATGGTTGCCGCGATAGAGCACGGCGAAGTCATGCCAGCGCGCCTTGTGCTTCTGCGCCAGATGGACGACGTCGGCGGCGATGCGCTCGGCCTCATGGTCGCCGTCCGTGCAGACGAGTACGCGGATCGGCGCGCCGTCGCCCTGCTCGCTCCACAGGTTCTTTTCGTACTTGTGCGGGTTGTGTTTGATCAGCGTGTTGGCCGCGCGCAGGATCCGGTTCGGGCAGCGATAGTTCTGCTCGAGCTTGATCACGCGCAACTGCGGATAGTCGACGGCGAGTTCGTCGAGATTGCCCGGATTGGCGCCGCGCCACGCGTAGATCGATTGGTCGTCGTCGCCGACGACGGTCAGCGCGCCGCGCGTTCCGGCCAGCAGCTTCAGCCAGCGGTATTGCGCATCGTTCGTGTCCTGATACTCGTCGACGAGCAGATAGCGGATGCGTTCCTGCCACTGCGCGCGCACGTCGGCGTCGCGCTCGATCAGCGCCAGCGGCAGGCGGATCAGGTCGTCGAAGTCGACCGCGTTGAAGGCCGCCAGGCGCGTCTGGTAACGCGCATACAGATCCGCCGCTTCGCGCTCGCGCGAGCTGCGCGCAGCCTGCGCGGCCTGCTCCGGGTCGAGCCCGGCATTCTTCGCCTGCGACAGCAGGCTGCGCAGCGCGAACAACGCGTCGGGCTTGGCCGATTTCGGCGCAAGATCCTTGACGATCGCCGCGCTGTCGTCGGCATCGAATACCGAGAAGCCGCGCCGCAGTCCGAGCTTGGCATGTTCGATCTGCAGGAGTTTCAGGCCGAGCGCGTGGAACGTGCAGACGTTGACCTCGTCCGCAGCGGTGCCGCGCAGCAGCTTCGCGGTGCGCTCGCGCATCTCGCGCGCGGCCTTGTTCGTGAACGTGATGGCGCTGATCTTGCCCGGCGTCAGGTGCTTGTGGTGGACAAGGTGCGCGATCTTCTCGGCGATCACGCGCGTCTTGCCCGAGCCGGCGCCGGCGAGCACGAGCAGCGGCCCGTCGCAGTATTCGACGGCGGCACGTTGTTGCGGATTGAGTTTCATCCAGGAGGGGATCGATCGAGGCCGCGCATTGTAGCCGCACGCGGCCGGCTCACAACGCTGCGAAGTCGATCGGCTGGGTACGGTCGAGCGTCGCGTTCGCCGCGCGCAGCGGATACTTGTGTCCGTCGGCGCAGTTGAACAGCACGACGCGCTCGCCGGCACGCAGCAGGCCGCGCTGATGGGCGAGGCGCAATCCGGCCAGCGTGGCCGCGCCTTCCGGACACAGCAGCAGACCGTCGCGTACACCGCATTCGTCGAGCGCGATTTCGATGGCGTCGTCGTCGACCGCGAGTGCCGCGCCGCCGGATTCGCGCACCGCGCGCAGGATCAGAAAATCACCGATCGCGCCGGGAACGCGAATGCCCGAAGCGATCGTGTGCGCATTTTCCCAACGCGTCGCGTGTTCGAGGCCCTGGTCGAACGCGCGCACCATCGGCGCGCAGCCGCTTGCCTGGATTGCATACATGCGCGGTCGCTGCGGCCCGATCCAGCCGAGCGCCTCCATTTCGGCAAACGCCTTCCACATGCCGATCAGGCCGGTGCCGCCGCCGGTCGGATAGAAGATCGCATCGGGCAGGCGCCAGTCGAGCTGCTCTGCCAGTTCCAGGCCCATCGTCTTCTTGCCTTCGATGCGGTACGGCTCCTTCAGCGTCGAGCAGTTGAACCAGCCGCGCGTCTTTTCGCCCTCCGCGACGAGTTTGCCGCAATCGTCGATGAGGCCATTGACTTTGTATACTTTGCCGCCCTGTGCGGCGATCTCGCGCACGTTGATGTCCGGCGTATCGTCGGGACAGAACGCGTACGTCGCAATCTCGGCGCGACTGGCGTACGCCGCCATCGCGGCGCCGGCATTGCCGTTGGTCGGAATCGCCATCTCGCGCACGCCGAGCTCGCGCGCCATGGTCACGGCCAGCGCCAGGCCGCGCGCCTTGAACGAGCCGGTCGGCAGGCGGCCTTCATCCTTGACGATGACGGCGCCCAGCGCCAGTTCGGCAGAAATACGTGGCAGGTCGATCAACGGCGTCATGACTTCGCCGAGCGAGACGATACTGCCGTTGCGCTGCATCGGCAGCAGCTCGCGATAGCGCCACCAGTCCGGCGCGCGTTCGCGCAGAGCGTCGCGTGGCAGCGCCTTCGCGATCGCCGGCAGGTCGTAGCGGACGAGCAATGGTTTGCCCGCGCGCGACAGGTTGTGCAGGCGGCCGGCCTCGTGGCGCTCGCCGCTCATGCTGCATTCGAGATGGGTGACGAAACAGGAATCGGTCATGTAATGGATGTTCGGCGGGAGAGGACGCGCTAGCATAGCGGCCCCTCGAGACGGACGGATGAAAGAGCCGAGGGCTGAGGGCTGAGGGCTAAAAAGACGAAGCGATCGCGCTCTTGATCTTCAGCCCTCAGCCCTCGGCCCTCAGCCTTGAATATGGCCAAACTGTATTTCTATTATTCGGCGATGAATGCCGGCAAGACGACGACGCTGCTGCAGAGCGCGCACAACTACCACGAGCGCGGCATGCGTACGCTGATCCTGACGCCTCGGCTCAACGATCGCCACGGCCAGGGCATCGTTGCGTCGCGCATCGGACTGAAAGCCGACGGTCACATCTTCACGCGCGACGACGACATCTTCGAAGTGGCCGACCGCGACATCGACGCACGCGGACCGCTGCATTGCGTGCTGGTCGACGAGGCGCAATTCCTCACGCGCGCGCAAGTCTGGCAGCTGACCGACATCGTCGACGTGCTCAAGATTCCCGTACTGACCTACGGCCTGCGCACCGATTTCCGCGGCGAACTGTTCGAAGGCAGCCAGTACCTGCTGGCCTGGGCCGACAACCTCATCGAGATCAAGACGATCTGCCACACCGGAAAGAAGGCGACGATGGTCGTGCGTGTCGACGATCACGGCCGCGCCGTCACCGACGGGCCGCAGGTCGAGATCGGCGGCAACGAGCGCTACGTCTCGGTCAGCCGCGCAGAGTTCAAGAAGATCGTTGCCGGCGAGGGACGCATCGAATTGCAGCAGCCGATGTTGCCGTTGGCGTAGGCAAGCACTTTTTGCCGTGCGTGCCGCCGAACTTCGAACGGCGCTTCAGCGCTGGCAGGTCGGGCAGTAGAACGTCGAACGTTGCCCGAGGACCACGGAACGAACCGGGGTTGCGCAGACCTTGCAGGGTTGTCCGGCTCGTCCGTAGACGAACAACTCCTGCTCGAAGTAACCGGGTTCGCCGTCTGGGCTGAGAAAATCGCGCAGCGTCGTACCGCCGCGTGTGATCGCGTAGCCGAGGATGCGCTTGATCTCGTCGGCGAGGTGATCGTAGCGCGCCAGCGAAATCGAACCGGCCGCGCGGCCGGGCCGGATGCCGGCCGCGAACAAGGCTTCCGATACATAGATGTTGCCGACGCCGACGACGATGTGCTGGTCCATCAGGAACGTCTTGACCGACGCGGCGCGGCCGCGCGACGTCCGCCAAAGATGGGCGCCGTCAAAGCCGCCGTCGAGCGGCTCGGGGCCGAGGTTGGCAAGCAGCGGATGTATCGCGCCCGGAGACTGCCAGAGCTGCGAGCCGAACCGGCGCGGATCGGTGAAGCGCAACAATTTGCCGGAATCGAGCAACCAGTCGACATGATCGTGCTTGCCGGCGGGCGTCGTGCCCGGCAACACGCGCAGCGAGCCGGACATGCCCAGGTGCAGCAACGCGCTGCCGGCGGCAGTGTGCACGAGCAGAGTACTTGGCGCGCCGCTCGACCGCATCGACGCGCTGCCCGGGCAGCTTCCTGCGCAGCGCCGCCGGGATCGGCCAGCGCAGGCGCGGCTGGCGGATCTTCAGCGCTTCGATACGGCGACCGATCAGGTGCGGAGCGATGCCGCGCCGCGTCGTTTCTACTTCGGGTAGCTCGGGCATGCGCCATTCTCACATGGGCGCCATTCGGCGCCTCGCGCATTTAACGAAAAACACATGAATTTGCGCGACTTGCGCATGCGCTCGTCGGCCAATCCCGCCTTGTGACCGGCGTCACTGGCACCCATGTCGGGGCTCACGTATAGTCACTTATTCTTGGGGGCCCTCCGGCGGATTTTCATGCTCGATATCATTTTCGATTTCCTCAACCACGGCTTGTTGCATGCTTCGTGGACGACAAAAATTGTATACTTTTTGATCGTCACGCAGCTGACGATTTTCTCGGTGACCCTGTATCTGCATCGCAGCCAGGCGCATCGCGGCGTCGATTTTCATCCGGCGCTCGCACATGTCTTCCGCTTCTGGTCCTGGGTCAGCACCGGCATGGTGACCAAGGAGTGGGTGGCGATCCATCGCAAGCATCACGCCAAGTGCGAGACCGATGAAGATCCGCACAGCCCGAAAGTGTTCGGCATCAACAAGGTGCTGTGGGAAGGCGTCGATCTGTATCGCGTCGCCTCGCACAACCAGGCGGACATGGACAAGTACGGCATCGGCACGCCGGACGACTGGCTCGAGCGCAACCTGTACGGCAAGCACGCGTACTGGGGTCCGACGCTGACGTTCATCGTCTCGATTGCGCTGTTCGGCATCCAGGGCGTGGCGATCGCCGCGCTGCAGATGATCTGGATTCCGTTCTGGGCCGCCGGTGTCGTCAACGGTCTCGGCCACTGGTGGGGCTACCGCAATTTCGAAACCGCCGACATGGCGACGAATCTCACGCCGTGGGGCTTCTTCATCGGCGGCGAAGAACTGCACAATAACCATCACGCCTTTCCGAGCTCGTCGAAGTTCGCGCTGCGCAAGTTCGAGTTCGACATCGGCTGGGCGGCGATCCGTGGTTTCGAGAAGCTCGGTCTGGCCAAGGTGCTGCGCGTCGCGCCGTCGCTCGACATCCGCCCGAACGTGCAGCTGCCCGACGCCGAAACGATGAAGGCGCTGCTCAGCCACCGCTTCCAGGTCATGACCGACTACTTCCGCGGCGTGATCACGCCGACGCTGCGCGAGGACGCCGCCCAGGCCGGCGCCAAGATCAAGGCGCTGCCGCGCGCATTGCGCAAGGCGCTCGCCAACGGCGGCCGCTGGCTCGACGAGCGCTCGCGCGAGCACCTGCAGGAGATCGTTCGGCAGCGTCCGCGCCTGGCCATCGTGTGCGATTTCCGAACCCGCCTGGCCGCCGTGCTCGAACGCGGCAACGGCACCGGCGAAACGATGCTGAAGAATCTGCAGGACTGGTGTCACGAAGCCGAAGCCACCGGCATCCGCGCGCTGCAGGAATTCGCTGCGCGCCTGCGCGGCTACGCGCTGACGCCTGCACGCATCTGACACAGAACCGTTTCACGAGACACGAAAGCCCGCGCAAGCGGGCTTTTTCTTGTCCGCTGTTGGTGCCTAAAAGGCACAAGTTTTTTCTGGCAGCCAGCGCGCGCGATTCAACCGCGGCGCAGGACAGCGACCGGCGAGGTGCGTGCGACGCGCCGCGTGCCGATCCAGCCGGCCAGCGCAACCAGCGCCGCCGCGCCGGCGACTACCGCCAGTAACAACGCGATCGGCGGAACGTAGTCGCTGAAATGGAATACGCGCTTGGCCAGTGCGATGCCGATCGCCGCCGAGCCGATCGCGGCAATGCCGCCGGCGACGAGTCCGAGCGCGGCGAATTCGCCGAGCACGGCGGCGCTGAGCTGCGACGCATGTGCGCCAAGGGTGCGCAGCAGCGCGGCCTCGAAGCGGCGTTCGTCAGCGGTCGCGGCGAGAGCGGCGAGCAGCACGAGCAGGCCGGCGGCGAGACTGAAGCCGAGCACCCAGATCACTGCGCGGCTGACGCGGCCGATGATGTCGCGCACACGATCGAGGATCTGGTTCAGGTCGATCAGCGAGATATTCGGGAAATTCTGCGAGAAGCCGGCCAGCGAAACCGTCGGCGGCAGATGAAAGCTGGCGATGTAACTGTGTGCGAGCGCCGCGCCGGTGTCTGGATCGAGCATCAGGAAAAAGTTCGCGCGGAAGGAATCCCAGCGCACGCCGCGGATCGACGTGATCGCGGCCGTGATGTCGCGCTCGCCGACGCGCAAGGTCAGTTCGTCGCCGAGCTTCAGCTTGAACATGTCGACCCACATCTGGTCGACGGAAATCGCCGGCGCGGTCGACGGTGCGTCGAACCAGCGGCCTTGCAGCAGGCGATTGGCCGCCGGCAGCTGTGCGCTCCACGACAGGCGCGTTTCGCCGTTGATCCAGTTCGCCGCGCGGCGGTCGGCTAAAATCCTCCGCCTTCGGCGCCTTGCCGTTGATGGCGACCAGCTTGCCGACGGCGATCGGCAGCACGTTGATGTTCGACGCGCCGAGCGCGGACAGCTGCTGCTGCACCGGCGCGCGCTGATCGTCCTGCAGGTTGATGAGGAAATAGTTCGGCGTGTCGGCCGGCAGTTCCTCGCGCCAGTTGGCCAGCAGCGAAGGGCCGACCACGGCGAGCAGCGCGAACGCGGTCAGGCTCAGGGCCAGCGCGCCCGACTGCAGCAGGCTCAACGCGCGCCGCCGCGCGAGATTGGCCAGGCCGAAGCGCAACGCGCCGGACAGGCGCGCGCCGCCGCTGCGCACGAAGCGCAACAGGATCAGCCCGAGTAGCAATGTCAGGAGCGCGACGCCGGCGAAGCCGAGCGCCAGGGTAAGCGCCAGTTGCGCGTCGCCGGCGCCGAGCCAGATCAGCGCGGCGGCGACAGCGAGCGGCAGCAGATACAGCGCGTCGAAGCGGCCGGCACGGGCGCTGTCGTCGCGGCGGAAGACGCGCATCGGCTCGACATCGCGCAGGCGCAGCAGTGGTGGCAGCGCGAAACCGAAGAGCACGGCAACGCCGACGGCGAATGCCGCCAGTGGCGGTTGCCAGGGAATCGACGGCGTCGCGCCCGGCAGCAGGTCGCCAGCCAGCACGAACACGACCTCCTGCAGGCCGAGGCCGGCGAGCAGGCCGAGCAGGCAGGCCGGCAATGCGAGCAGCACCAGTTCGAGCAGCAGCGCGAGCAGGATTTCGCCGCGACTCGCACCGAGGCAGCGCAGCAGCGCGACTTCCTCGCGCTTGCGCCGCGCGAAGCGCTGCGCGGCGAGCGCGACGGCGACGCCGGACAGCAGCGCGGCGAGCAATGCGGCAAGGCGCAGGAAATTGCCGCCGCGCTCGAATGCGCCGGCGAGATTCTGCTGCGCTTCCTTCACGGTTGTGATTTCCGCACCGGCCGGCAGCTGCGCCTTGATCGCTTCGCTGTACGCATCGATGGCGCTCTGCGTGCCGGCCAGCAGCAGGCGGTGGCGGGCGCGGCTGCCGGCCGCGAGCAGGCCGATCGATTCGGCATCGGCAAGATTCATGACGACGCGTGGCGCCAGACGAAACAGGTTGCCGCTGTCCGGCGAGCGCGTGATTTCTCCACCGATGATCAGATCGCGCCCGCCGACGCGCAACGAGTTGCCGACCTGCACGTGCAGCGCGGTCAGCACCGCGGATTCGGCGTAGACGGTACCGGCTGGCGGACCATGCACGATCCGTTCGGCACCGCCGGCATCGCGCACGGCGAGCACTCCGCGCAACGGAAATGCCGCATCGGTCGCGCGAATCTCGGCAAGCCGGCTCGCATCGCCGGCAAAGACGACGCTTGGAAAATCGGCGAGATGGCTCGTTGTCAAACCGCGCTGGGTTGCCTGCTCGACGAACGCTGGCGGCAACTCGCGGCTGGCGCCGATGGCAAGATCGCCGCCGATCAATTCCGCCGCCGACGCCACGATCGCACGCTCGACGCGATTGGCCAGTGTCGCCACGGCACACAGTGCGGCGACCGCCAGCACCAGCGCGGCGGCAAGCGTCGCCAGTTCCGCGTGCCGGAATTCGCGGCGCAGGCTGCGTGCGGCAAACGCAACCGGCTTCATGCGACAACCGCCTCGACGATGCGCCCGGTATCGAGCACGAGCTGGCGATGGCAGCGCGCGGCGAGCGTGGCGTCGTGCGTGACCAGCACCAGCGTCGTGCCGTGCTCGCGATTCAGCGCAAACAGCAGGTCGCCGACGATCGCGCCGGTGCGCCGGTCGAGATTGCCGGTCGGCTCGTCGGCGAACAGGATTTCCGGCGCGTGCACGAACGCGCGCGCGAGCGCGACGCGCTGCTGCTCGCCGCCGGACAGCTGCGCCGGATAGTGATGCCGGCGCGCGCCCAGGCCCACACGTTCGAGAGCTTCGCCGGCACGCGCACGCGCGTCGGCACTGCCGTCGAGTTCGAGCGGCAGCATGACGTTTTCCTCGGCATTCAGCGCCGGCAACAGGTGGAAGTTCTGGAAGACGAAGCCGACTCGTCGCCGGCGCAGGCGCGCGCGTGCTTCCTCGTCGAGCCGCTCGAGCCGCTCGCCGGCCAGCGTGATGGCGCCGGAGCTCGGCCGGTCGAGCCCGGCCAGCAATCCGATCAGCGTGGTCTTGCCCGATCCGGATTCGCCGACGATCGCCAGGCTGTCGCCGCGCGCGAGCGCAAGGCTCACGCCATCGAGGATGACCAGTCGTCCGTCCGGTCCGTCGACGGCTTTGCTAACCTTGTCCGCGCCGACCGCAATCCCGATATCGTCATTCATGCTGAAAACCATCCTCTGCGCTGTGCTGCTAGTTCTTGCCCTCGGCGCAAATGCTGCGCCGCCAAAGCCGGCCGCCGGCGCGCCGATCGTGGTGCTCGGCGACTCCCTTTCCTCGGCCCATCGCATCGCCCCCGAAGCCGGCTGGGTGCATCTGCTCGAGCAGCGCCTGAACGCCAGCGGCGACCATCGTGCCGTCGTCAATGCCAGCATCAGCGGCGAAACGACGGCCGGGGGCCTGGCCCGATTGCCGCAGCTGCTTGCAGACAGCAAGCCGGCCCTGGTCGTCGTCGAACTCGGAGCCAACGACGGCCTGCGCGGACTGCCGCTTGCCGAAATCCAGGCGAATCTGGAAAAAATTCTCGAAGCGATCCGCGATGCCGGCGCCCGCAGCGTGCTGCTCGGCATCGAGTTGCCGATCAACTACGGGCCGCAGTATCGCGATGGATTACGTCAGATGTATCGGGATTTATCGGGCAAATTCAATGCACCCTTGCTGCCGTTCCTGCTCGACGGCGTGGCGCTCGACCCGAAATTGATGCAGGACGACGGCCTCCACCCGAAGGCCGAAGGCGAGCCGCAGGTGCTGGCGAACGTGTGGACGGTGTTGGAGCCCGCGCTGAAGTCGCTGCGCTGAACGTGAGCCAGCTCGTCATTCCAGCGAAAACTGGAATCCAGCGTTCGCTTGGGTGGTGAAAGGCAAACAAAAAACCCGCCGGGAGGCGGGTTTTCGATAGCTCGTCTCAGACCACGGAAGAGCTGGATCCCGGCTTTCGCCGGGATGACGTTCAAAACGTCACTTGATCTTTGCTTCCTTGTACGGGACGTGCTTGCGCACGACCGGATCGTACTTGCTGATTTCCATCTTGTCCGGCGTGGTCTTCTTGTTCTTGTCGGTCGTGTAGAAATGGCCGGTGCCCGCGGAGGACACGAGGCGGATCTTGTCGCGCTTGGATGCCATGATGTTCTCCTTAGACCTTTTCGCCGCGGCCGCGCAGCTCGGCCAGAACGGTCTCGATGCCGTTCTTGTCGATGGTACGCAGGGCATTGGCGGAAACGCGCAGTTTCACCCAACGGTTTTCGCTCGGCACCCAGAAGCGGCGCTCGTGCAGGTTCGGCAACCATTTGCGCCGGGTTTTGTTGTTGGCATGCGACACATTGTTGCCGGATTGCGCGCGCTTGCCGGTTACTTGGCAGACCTTCGCCATACGTACCTCGTCTTGATATTGGGCCGCCCTTAGCCAGGGCAGATTCGGCCCGGCGGATGCCGGATTCGCCGGACCCGAAGGCCGGGCGAGCCGCGCATTACAACAGAATCAAGGCCTTGAAGCAACCGGGACGGTTGCCAAGGGCTATCCATCGAGCCGCGCCGTCAGATTTCCTCGATCCCGGTGCGTTTGGAGCGGCGGATCAGCCAGGCGACGCCGCGCAGATCGGCAATGCCGACCAGCGCGCGATTGAGGTTGTTGTACTTCGACGTGCCGGCGCCACGCGGGCGGTGGTTGACCGGCACGCTCTTCACCTGCCATCCGGCGCGTTGTACGAGCGCGGGCAGATAGCGATGCATGTGGTCGAAGTAGGGCAGGTCGAGGAACACGGCGCGCTCGAACAGCTTGATGCCGCATCCGGTATCGGGCGTTTCGTCGCGCAGCAGGCGCGAACGGATCGCGTTGGCCCACTTCGAGGCCCAGCGCTTGCTGCCAGTATCTTTGCGTTCGACGCGCCAGCCGGCAAACAGCTTGATCGCCGCGGGTGACTCCGCGCGCATCGCGAGCAGCTTCGGAATGTCCGCGGGGTCGTTCTGGCCGTCGCCGTCGAGCGTGGCGATCCAGCTGCCGCGTGCGGCCTTGATGCCGGTGCGCAAGGCGGTGCTTTGTCCACTTTGCTGCAAATGCCGCAGCACGCGCAATTCGGGGAACTGCGCCTTCGCCGCGCCCAGCACGGCCAGCGAATCGTCCTTGCTGGCGTCGTCGACGTAGACGATCTCGAAATCGCATCGGCCGCGCAATGCGGCGGCGATCTCGGCCAGCAGAGGAACGATGTTGTCGCGCTCGTTGTGGACCGGCACGACGACGGATAAATCTGGCATTGCTCGATTCCTGCGTTAAAGCCTGTCACCGAAATATTCGCGGCACCAAGCCACCACCTTCGGCATACCCTGCTCGATCGTCGTCGTCGGTGCGAAGCCGAATGCCGCCTTGGCGCGATCGACTGTCGCGCTCGTTTCCGGCATGTCGCCTGCCTGCATCGGTTTGTTGATGCGTTCGGCCTTGCGTCCGGCCGCCAGTTCGATCACGGCGATGAAGCGTTCGAGCTCGACCGGCCGATGGTTGCCGAGATTATAGATCGCATACGGCGGGTGCTTGCCGTCGTCGCGCGGCGGCGCGCCGAGCGCGCCGACCACGCCGTTGACGATGTCGTCGATGTAGGTGAAATCGCGGCGCATGCGGCCGCGGTTGAAGACCTCGATCGGGCGCCCGGCCAGGATCGCGCGGCTGAAGAGCAGTGGCGCCATGTCAGGCCGCCCCCACGGACCGTAGACCGTGAAGAAGCGCAGGCCGGTGCACGGAATCCGGTACAGGTGCGCATACGCATGCGCCATCAGCTCATTCGAGGCCTTCGATGCGGCATACAGCGACAGCGGCTGATCCACAGCCTGCGTCTCGGCGAACGGGGCAACGGCGTTGGCGCCGTAGACCGACGAAGATGACGCGTAGACCAGATGCTTGACGTTGTGCCGGCGGCACGCCTCGAGAATGTTGAGGAAGCCGCTCCAGTTGCTATGCAGGTATGCGTATGGATTCTTCAACGAATAGCGCACGCCGGCTTGCGCGGCGACATGCACAACCTGCTGGAACTTGTGCCTTGCGAACAAGGCGTCGAGCGCTGCCTTGTCGGCGATATCGAGGGTCTGCAGGTCGAGCCCGCGGCACAGTGCGGCAACGCGATCGCGCTTGAGCTGCGGATCGTAGTAGTCGTTGAAGTTGTCGATGCCGATCACTGCGTCGCCGCGCGCAAGCAGCGCGCGCGCCACGTAGGCGCCGATGAAGCCGGCCGCTCCGGTCAGCAGGATCGTCATCACTCAACCCGAGGAATGCGCGCGGAAGCCCGGCGCGGGGGCGCGATTGTACGGTCAGCGGCGGTCGTATGTCGAAAAAGCCGGCGGCCCGACAGGGCCAAGGCTCGCGCGCTTCAGCCCTGCAGCGCCTCGCGCCAGGTCGCCTCGACGCGGTCGAACTGGTCGGTGTCGCGAGCCAGCAGGATCAGGGTGCCGTTGCCGAGCGGCAGGCTGCGGCCACGCCACCCGTCACGCTGGAAGTCTTCGCGCTGGCTCGACTTGCGGTCGACGACGTAGATCACCGTGACCGGTCCGTCGCCTTCCGGCATCACCATGTGGACGGTGAGATGGCGGCCCATCGGACAGCAGCCGACGAACGCCACGCCATCGGGAACGTGGCTGAGCTTGAGTCCGCGCTGGGCGAAGGCGGCACGCACGGCGTCGGCCGGCAGCGCTTTCGTCGAAGTCAGTACCTGCGCTTCCTCGCGCAAATGATCGACCGCCTGCACCGATAGCGGCTTGGCCTCGACGCGCATGCCGACGCCGACGGCGAGTACGAGCATCGCGGCCAGTGCAAGCAGGCCGCCACGGCGCAAATACACCTGATGGCGATTCTGCTGCTGCGTAGCCTGCGCCAGCAGGATCGACTCGGCGAGCTGCGGCGATGGCGCCACCTGCAGCGCACGGCGCAACGCCGTCTCGAACTCGGTCGCACGTGCGGCCGCTTCGGCGCAGCGCGCGCATTCCTGGCGATGGCGCCCGAAGTCGGCCGCGTTGGTTTGCGGGTCGACGCCGAGCTGGCGGCGGAATTCAATGCAGTTCATCGTGAAGGTCTATGTAGACGAGCCTAAGATTTCTAATTTCGATAAACGATACCCGTGCCTCCACAACCCTGAAGCCTTTGCTGCGCAAAGGCTTCGCCCCCTTAACTTAAGGGGGCTGGGAGCAAGAGAATCGCTAACCGGGAAGTTCATATACGTTCGACTCCGTTGTGCCGCCGGACAGCATCACCTTGAGTTTCTGCCGCGCGCGGAACAATTGCGTCATCACCGCAGCGCTCGAGATATTCAGTTCGCGCGCGATTTCGTCGCAGGAAAATCCACCGAGCACCTGCATCAGCAGGGGCTCACGATACTTCGGATCGAGCCGGTGGATTGCGGCGCGGATCACGGCGTCCTCGCCGATGTATTCCGGTTGCGCCGAGTCGCGGTCGTCGGCAACGTCGATCTCGCTGACGTCGGCAAACTGTGGCGTCTTGCGTTCGTACAGGCGCGCGTGTTCGCGGCGCAGGATCGTGATCAGCCAGGACTTCGCCGCGCCCGTTTCGCGCAGGTCGGCCAGCGCGCGCCAAGCTCGGAGAAACGTTTCCTGGACCAGATCGTGAGCCAAAGCCTCATCTCCGCACAGCCAGTAGGCATAGCGGAACAGATCACCAGACAGGCTACGCACGAGTGCGTCGAACTGCCGCTGTTTGCTGTTCACAGGGGACATGACCCGAGTGGAGTTATGAACCTTTCACAAATCTTTCAAGTACGTGTCTGCCGCGCGCAGCCCTGCTAGCGGATCCTTTCGAGAATGCCGTCCAGTTCGTCGAGACTGTGGTAGGCGATGACCAGGCGTCCGCGGCCGCCGCGACCGTGCTGGATGCTGACCTTCGCCGCGAGTTTTTCGGCAAGTTCGCGCTCGAGCGATTCGATGTTCGCATCGCGCGCCGCCGCCTTCTTTTTTGCCTTGCCCTTCGGCGCTGTCTGGCCATGACGGGCGGCCTCCTCCAGTTCGCGCACTGACCAGCCGCGCTCGGCGGCCTGCCGCGCGAGCGCCAGCGCCAGCACCGGATCGAGCGTAAGCAGCGCGCGCGCATGGCCCATTTCGAGCTTGTGCTGTTCCAGCAGCTGCCTGATTGCATCCGGCAAGTCGAGCAGACGCAGCAGGTTCGACACCGAGGCGCGCGAGCGTCCGACCGCATCGGCGGTCTGCTGGTGCGTGTAGTTGAATTCGCCGATCAGGCGTTGCAGCGCTTGGGCTTCCTCGAGTGGCGTCAGCTCCTCGCGCTGGATGTTTTCGATCAACGCCATGGCGATGACGGCGTGGTCGGTGACCTCGCGCACGAGCGCTGGGATCTCGGCGAGGCCGGCGATCTGCGCCGCCCGCCAACGGCGCTCGCCGGCAATGATTTCATGGTTGCCACCGGCGACCGCGCGCACGACGATCGGCTGGATCAGCCCCTGCGCCTTGATCGATGCGGCAAGTTCCTGCAGGCGTTCCGGATCCATCGCCTGGCGCGGCTGGTACTTGCCCGGACGGATGCGATCGACGCGCAGCTGCTGCAGTTCGCCCTCCGCTACAGGCGTGTCGCCCTCGGGACCGCCGAGCAGCACGTCGAGATCGCGCGCGCCGAGGCCTCCGCGTCGTCGGTGAGCCATGCTGATCGTTCTCCGTCTAGTTCACGTGCGCCGGCGCCGGCGTGCGTTCGCGCCGCAGCATTTCGCCGGCAAGGCCGAGGTAGGCGATCGCGCCGCGCGATTCGCGGTCATACAGATTGATCGGCAGACCGTGACTCGGCGCCTCGGCGAGACGCACGTTGCGCGGAATGATCGAGCGCAACAGCTTGTCGCCGAAATGCTTGGTCAGCTGCGCCGACACGTCGTTGCCGAGGTTGTTGCGCACGTCGTACATCGTGCGCAGCAATCCTTCGATTTCCAGCTGCGGATTCAGGCGCGTGCGCACGGCCTTGATCGTGTCGAGCAGGCTCGACAATCCCTCGAGCGCGAAGTACTCGCATTGCACCGGGATGAGTACGCCGTGCGCCGCAGTCAACGCGTTGATCGTGAGCAGGTGCAACGACGGCGGACAATCGATGAGGATCGTCTGGTAGGTATTGCCGAGCCGGGAAAGATGTTCCTTCAGACGCGACTCGCGCGCGAGCATGTCGATCATCTTCAATTCGGCCGCGGTCAGGTCGCGGCTGCCGGGCAGCAGGTCGAAGCCGGCTTTGGTCGGCACGATCGCATTCTCGATCGGCGCCTCGTCGAGCAGGACTTCGCAACCGGTCAGCTTGACCGTGCGCTTGTCCAGGCCCGAGGCCATCGTCGCGTTGCCTTGCGGGTCGAGATCGACGAGCAGGATCTTGCGCCGCGTTTCGGCCAGCGCGGCGGCGAGGTTGACCGCCGTCGTCGTCTTGCCGACGCCGCCCTTCTGGTTGGCTATTGCGATGATCCGCGTCATGACGATCTCTGGAACCTATCTCAAAATCGTAGCGAGCGATGAGAATTTGCGCGACGACGGCGCACAGGAACCGGAGTGTACTTGAGTGTACATGAGGATTCCGAGCACCGGCGGCGCGCAAATTATCGAGCGCAGTAGATTTTCAGATAGGTTCTAGGCCGCATGGCCGCTGATCGCGGCCCGCGACCGCTGGATTATCACCGCGTGGCGCGCTGCTGCCAAACCCGGCACGCGCAGCGCCTTCACGTCGCTGACGACGTAGCCTTCCGGCAGGCCCAGGATCTCCTCCTTGTGTAGCTGGCCCTTGAGCGCCAGCAGGATGCCATCGGCGGCCAGCAAGTGGCCGGCCATGCGCAGCATGTCGGCGATCGAGGCAAATGCTCGTGCCGTCACCGTGTCGAAGTCGCCAATCACGTTTTCCACGCGCTGCGCTTCGATGCGAACGTTGACCAGGCGCAGCGCGCGCACGGCTTCGCGCAGGAAGCGCGTCTTCTTGCCGTTCGCATCGATCAGCGTGACCTGCCGCTCCGGCGACAGGATCGCCAGCGGAATGCCGGGCAGGCCCGCGCCGCTGCCGATATCGGCCAGGCGCTCGCCGCGCACGAGGTGCGCGACGGCAAGTGAGTCGAGCAGATGACTCGTCACCATCGCCAGCGGGTCTCGCACGGCGGTCAGGTTGTAGGCTGCGTTCCAGCGCGACAGCAGCTCGAGATAATCGAGCAGCTCTTCGACAGCCTGCGCGGTCGGCGCCAGCCCGAGTTCGGCCACGCCCGCCCGCAGCTGGGCAAACATCGCAGCGCGGTCGGTAGCCGAAGACATGGAAAGATTCTCACAGCCGCTTTGAGAGGCGGCGGGCCGGCAAGTATCCTTGGGCCTCCCGGCAAAATCCAGCAGTGCAGCCGCAAAAACCGCGCTAGGCGGCGTCGATCTGCACGCGCGTGATCAGGATGCCGCGGTCGCGCAGGCGCACGTTCAGTTCGGCCTTGATGCGCGAGTTGCGGCTGGCGTTTTCCTCGTTCGCCGCGTCGCCCAGCAGCGCCGGTAGGCAGTCGCAGACCAGCGCGTCGACACTGTCGATCACCGCGTCCGCACGCGCGGCATCGAGGACCTGATAGTAGATCTGGCCGCTGTACGGAAGGCCGGCCGGCACGGGCGGCACGTGATCGACTTTGACGACATTGCCGAGCAGGCGGATGCGATGGGCGACCCGCTCGACACCCGGCAGGACGACGTGGATACCGGCGCCGACCGTGCGCATATGGCCGCCGAAGCGGCGCAGTGTGTAGGCGTGCCCTTCGGGAATCCGGCGTACGCAGGCGAGGACCAGAGCGGCCATCGCGACCAGGACCAGAACAAACATCGGCGTGAGCATCTTCTTCCCCAATAAGCATCAAGGGCTTACGAATAACTCATGCTAGGCATTCTAGCAAATAATCCCAGAACAATGAATACCCTGAGATTTGCGCCGAGTATTGCGCGTTACGGGAGGCAAGTCGCTGAACGATTTGGCAGGTGGACTGCCTACTGCGTCACGCCGGCGCGGTTTCGCCGTCGAAAATGGCCGGCACGGGGAACAGTTCGCCGAAATCGACCGTGCGTAGGGGCCGTGGCTCGCCGAGGTAGTTTCCCTGCGCAAATTCCGCTCCGCTGGCCCTAAGTGCGGCCAACGTCGCGAAACTGTCGACATGTTCGCCGATCACGCGCAGTTTGAGCGACTGTGCCAACTGGGTGATCGAGCTGACCATCTTGCGGTCGAGCTCGCTGCTGGCCATGCCCTCGACGAAGCTGCCCTCGATCTTGACGAAATCGACCGGCAGATGGCGCAGATGCGTGAACGACGAGAAACCCGTGCCGAAATCGTCGAGCGCGAAGCGGCAGCCGAGCTTTTTCAGTTCCGAGATGAAACGGCGCGCGACGTGCAGGCTTGTCAGTTCGCTGGTTTCGGTGATCTCGAAGATCAGCTGGTGCGCGGGCACGCCGGAGTCCTTGATCGCTGTCGAGATCAGGGCGAGTGATTCCGGATCGGCGAGTGTGCGGTTCGACAGATTGACGTTGAACGCGATCTGCGCAGTGAGGTTCTTCAGGCCTTGCAGATGCCGGAGCAGGCGGTTGACGACCCACAAGTCGATCTTCGACATCATGCCGACGCGTTCGGCCAGCGGCAGGAACACGCTCGGCGAGATCAGCTGGCCGTCCTTGCCGACCATGCGCAGCAGCACTTCGAACAGGTATTCGAGGCCGCCGTCGCCGCCGCCGTTGATGCGCCAGCCCTGACGCTGCACGATCGCGTCCTCGGTCGACGGCAGCGCCGCGACCGGCACGATCGGCTGCACGAGAAAGACGAAGCGTTCCTGCTCGAGCGCGTTGCGCAGCCGGTCGGTCCAGCCGGCTTCGATCTCGCGCGCGATGCGGGCGTCGTATTCACCGACGTAGACCTCGGTCTGGTCGCGGCCGCGCTGCTTGGCAGTACGGCAGGCCAGGCGTGCATGCTCGAGCACGTACTCACTCGACGGCGTGTCCTTGCTGATCACCGCGACGCCGACCGAGGCGCTGGCGTAGCGCGGCTGCCCCTGGGCGACGTAACGGCATTGATGCAGAAGTTCGCGAAAACCGTCGGCGACCGGGAACAGGTTTTCCAGCTGCACGCCGGACAGCAGCAATGCGAAGCGGTCGCCTTCGATGCGGCCGAGCGCGTCGCCGTCGCGCAGCCGTTTGCCGATAAGGCTGGCGATGTCGACGAGCAACTGCTCGGCGTTTTGCGCGCCGGCCGTATCGACGACGTAGTTGTAGCGGTCGATGTCGACATACAGCACCGCGGCGTAGCCGCCCTGCTCGCGCCGGCGCTGCAGTTCCTGCGTCAGCAGCTGGTTGAAATGCCGTGCATTGGACAGGCCGGTCAGGCGGTCGTGGCTGACTTCCCAGCGCAGGCGCTCTGCGCTCTTGCGCTCGGAGATGTCGCGAAAGACGACGACCGAACCTTCGCGCCGCAGCTTGATCGACAGCGGCAGCACCGTGCACTCGACCGGCATGCCCTCGCCGTTCTGCTTCCAGAACACGGTCTCGTGCGCGTTGAGCGATTCGCCGCGCGTGTAGGCCGCGCTCAGCGTCGAATCTTCCTCGGCGATCGGCTGGCCGTCGGCGCTGGCATGGTGGATCAACCGATGCGCGCTCTTGCCGACGATCGCCGTTTCCTCGCCGAAGCCGAGCAGGCGCAGGCCGGTCGGATTGATGAAAGTGACCGTGCCGCTGCCGTCGACGCCGTACACACCGTCGCCGACCGAGCCGAGGATGCCGTCGAGACGCTGGCGCTCGGACTCGACCGATTTCTGCATCTGGATCTGCCGACTCAGCGTGCGCACGCGCGCCAGGAACAGTTCCTTCGCCTCGTTCTTGAACATGCACTCGGTCGCGCCGGCTTCGAGGCAGCGCTTGATCACGTCCTCGCGGTAGGTGCCGGTGATGATCGCCAGCGCCGGCGCGCCGGGTTTGCTCGACAGGCGCCGGCACAACTCGTCGCCGTTGCCGTCCGGCAGGTAGTAGTCGACGATGACCAGGTCGTAGTTCGTCTGCGCCGCCTTCTGCGCCGCCTCGCCTATCGTCCCGGCGGTGGTGACCTGGAAGCCGTTGCGCTCGAGCAATTGCTGGTACGCCAGGCGTACGCTGTGCGAATCGTCGACGAACAGGATATGGATGCCGTTCGGCGGCAGAACGCCATTCGGAATCGCCGCCGGCGGCGGCGGTTCCGCGTCACCAGGCAGCTGCGCGCGAATGATGCCGGGCAGGCGGCCGAAATTCGCCCACAGCATCGTGTTGAGGTTGGGGCGCGTGCGCGCGAACTCCTCGAACTCGGGCAGCATCTCGTGCGTCATCAGCACGACCGGCAGCACCGCGCCGTCCGGGCTGCGCAGGTACTCGAGCAGGGCGGAAAACTCCCGCGTCATGCGGCCCGGCGCACCGACCAGCAGCAATCCGAAAGGCTGTTCGAGCTCGGCGGAGCGGCGCAGAAGATCTATCGCTTCGAAGTAGTTCGCCAATTCGCCGCGCGCGGTGATTCCCGCTGCTGTCAGCGTTCGCTTGAGCAGATGATTGAGTGTGGTCGAGCGTTCGACAACCAGGATGCCGGGCAAGATGCGTCTTCTTGAATGTCGCGCCAATGACCCGGCGCGCACTGCTTCGCACGCACCCCAACGGATGCGCCGAACCATCGCGACGCCGACCAAGTGGCCTGTAACGCTTGAAGTGAAAGCGGCTCGCTCGACCTCGACCGCCAATCCTGCGGTGCTCGTCGTTGCCATAGCACCACTATGGCTTCCTCCGAGCGCCTTGTCTTGACGGCCGATCTCTTCGCGATCCTACTTCCATTCAAACGTTGCAGGCCACGAGCACCATGCGGCTTGCCGCATCCCCCCGGATGCAATGGCCATCACAGCAGCAACGTCGCCGCTTTGCAAGACGCAGCGTGGCAAAATGCGAGCGCCGACATCGTTTGCGCTAAAGTAGTGCGCGAATCACCGGAGATGTTCGATGCCCTACCCCCTGACCCGCATGCGCCGGATGCGCCGCGACGCATTTTCGCGCGCGTTGATGCGGGAAACCGTGCTGACTCCGGCCGACCTCATCCTGCCGGTATTCGTGCGCGAGGGCGAACGCACGCGTGAGGCCGTGCCGTCGATGCCGGGCGTCGAGCGCCTGTCGATCGACGAACTGGTGAAAGTCGCCGGGCAGGCGCACGGGCTCGGCATTCCAGCCCTGGCGCTGTTCCCGGTCACGCCGGTCGAGGCCAAGAGTCTCGACGCGAAGGAAGCCTGGAATGCGGACGGCCTCGCCCAGCGTGCCGTGCGCGCGCTGAAGAATTCCTTTCCGGAACTCGGCGTGATCACCGACGTCGCGCTCGACCCGTTCACGACGCACGGGCAGGATGGCCTGATCGACGATTCCGGCTACGTCGTAAACGACGCCACCGTGGAGGCGCTGGTCAAGCAGGCGTTGTCGCATGCCGACGCCGGCGCCGACGTCGTCGCGCCGTCCGACATGATGGACGGCCGCATCGGCGCGATCCGCAAGGCGCTCGAGCGCGACGGCCACGTGCACACGCGCATACTGGCCTACTCGGCCAAGTACGCCTCGGCGTTCTATGGCCCGTTCCGCGACGCGGTCGGTTCGGCCGGCAGTCTCGGCAAAGGCAACAAGTATACTTATCAGATGGATCCGGCCAACGGCGACGAGGCGCTGCGCGAAGTCGAGCTCGATCTCGCCGAAGGCGCCGACATGGTCATGGTCAAGCCGGGGCTGCCGTATCTGGACATCGTGCAGCGCGTGAAGCAGCGCTTCGGCGCACCGACGCTGGTCTACCAGGTCAGCGGCGAGTACGCGATGCAGAAGGCTGCGTTCGCGAACGGCTGGCTCGACGAGCGCGCGATCGTGCTCGAGACGTTGACCTCGATCAAGCGCGCCGGCGCCGATGCGATCCTGACTTATTTCGCGCTGTCAGCAGCGGGGTGGTTGCATGAAAAACATTGAGACCCAGCTAGACGCGTCCTGGCCCGAGGCGGAGCGCAACGTGCCCGCGGAAAAGCCGGTCCCGGGTTTCGCCGTGTTCGGCCATCCGATCGCGCATTCGCTGTCGCCGCGCATCCATGCGCGCTTCGGCGCGTTGACCGGCAGGGCCTTGCGTTATGCGGCCATCGATGCGCCGGCAACGGCATTTGCCGCGCAGCTTGGCACGTTTGCGGCAAACGGTGGCCGCGGCGCGAACGTGACTCTGCCGCTCAAGCAAGCGGCGCTGGCCTTGTGCGCGCAGACCTCGGATTTCGCGCGTCGCGTCGGTGCGGTCAACACGTTGACGCTGCTGCCTGACGGCCGCTGGCGCGGCGACAACACCGACGGTCCCGGCATCGTGCGCGACCTGACCGGGCGCCACGCGCTCGATCTGCGCGGCCGCCGCGGCCTGCTGCTCGGTGCCGGCGGTGCGGCGCGTGCGACGGCTTTTGCGTTGCTCGATGCCGGCGTTGCGGAGTTGACCATCGTCAACC
>CAVTVN010000011.1:0-44781 GCA_963738115.1 uncultured Gammaproteobacteria bacterium
GGGCTTTCTTCAAGAGATTTCCGGACTCACGTACCGAACTCGTACGCCATGACCTGCTCGGGTTCCTGCAGAAAATTGCCCTGCACGAAATTCACGCCGCAGGAGAATAGGATCGACATGCTCGCCGCGTCCTCGACGAACTCGGCGACGGTCAACTTGTTGGAGCGCTGCGCCAGTTCGCAGATCTCGCGCACCTTGTCCTGATTTTCCTTGTTCTTCGGCAACTCCACCATGAAGTTGCGATCGATCTTCAGATAGTTCGCGTCGACGTGCTTGAGCAACTGGAACGAGTTCAGACCCGAACCGAATTGTTCGAGTGCGAAGCCGCAATGCAGCTGCTTCAACGCATTGACGAACATGCGCGCCGGCTTGAGGTTGGTCACGACTTTCGGTTCGGGGACTTCGAAGACGACAGCGTCGCCGCGCACGCGCGCTGCTTTCAGCTGCTGCGCGATCCACGGCACTAGGGTCTCATCCTCGAGCGACTGCGGCGCCAGCTTGAGGAAGAACGTCGTGCGATGACCGGCTCGCTCACGTTCCGCAAGCGCCTTGATCGAATCGCGGATCACGCAGCGATCGATCGCCGGCAGCAAGCCGTACTGTTCGGCTACCGGCATGAAGAAATTCGGGCTGATGTCGCCCTTCGGGCCGCGCATGCGCAGCAGGATCTCGTAGTACTCGCCCTCGTCGCCGTGCAGGCTAATGATCGGCTGATAGAACAGCGTGAATTTGCCGTTGTCGATGGCATCGCGCACGAGCGCGAGCCAATGCCGGTTCTCCTCATCCTTGGCCTTGTCTTGCGCGTCCGGATCGACGACGCTGACGCGGTTGCCGCCTTCGCCCTGCGCCGACCGGAGCGCCTGGGCGGCCTGCGTCAGCACGGTCTGCACGATGGCGTTCCTCTCGCCGATAAGCACGCCACCGATGCTGACGTTCGCGCTGATGGACTGCGCGCCGACTTCGAAGATGCGATCTTCGAACCCCTTGCGAATGGACTCGGCAACCTGGCGCAGGTTTTCGATGCCGCGCCCGCTGCTGATGATGGCGAACGTGTGTTCGCTCAGCCGCATCGGCACATCGCCTTCTTTCAGATGCTGGCGCACCACCGCGGCCATGTCGCCGAGCAGGATGTCGGCGTTGCCGAGCCCGACCGTATCGAGCAAACGCCGGAAGTTGTCGGGTTCGAGAATAATTAGCGCGCGGTCGCTGGTGCCGGCCGCAGCCGCACTGACCGCGTTGCCGAGTTCATGGAGTCCATGCTGGCGCGTGAACAGCTCGGTGACGAGATCCTTCGAGCGCAGCGTGTCGAGCTCCTTCGCCAATGCGGCGTTCTCGCTTTGCACGCGAAAGCTGATCTGCTGGCAGGGCTCGCCCTCGAAGTTGGCTTCGGCGAATTCCATCACCGCGTCGAACGTCGTGCCGTCGCCGCGTTGCGCCTTCAGATTGAGGCGCTGCGGCGGCTTGTCGCCCTTCGACAGCCTCTTCAACAGCGTCTTGAAGTCGTCGGCATCGTCTGCGGCGATCATGTCGAGAATCGACATGCTCTCGATGTCGGCGAATTCGTCGTAGCCGAACATCTCCAGGTAGGCCTTGTTCGCGCGCACGTGCATGCCCTCGTGCACGTAGGCGATCGGATCGCGCGAGGAATCCAGCAGCGCATCGCAGCGCCGTTCGGTTTCGCGCAACGCCGACTCGAGTCGGCGCACGCCGCGGCGCATGTTGAGGCTTTCGAACTCGCGTTTGACGATCGATTGCACGTGTTCGGCGCGATTGCGCAGGGCCAGCGCGCGCGCACCGTCGTTGAACGCAGCGACGATATCGGCTTCGCTCGGCTTCTTGACGACAGCAATGACCGCGATGTCCTTGCCGCCCAGTGCGGCCTGTGCCGCGACGTCCGCGAGCTTCAGGGACTTGGCGTCCGTGTTGACGAGGATGACATCCGGCGTCTGCGCTTCGAGTTGCTGGGCCAATGATTCGGCGCTGTCGGCCCGCGCCGGACGCAAGGCGATCCCGCCGTTGCGCAGAACGCTGATCAGCTGCTCGGCTTCCTCGACCGAATCTTCGATCAGCAGCAGTTTTACGACACGGTCTTGTTTGGCCATTGGTTGCGTATTTCGAGGCTGAAAGAGCTTTTACTCGATTCCGGTGCGTATTTCCACAGACGAACGGTAGTGAACCGCGCGTCAGCGGCAGTCTTCACAGGTTACAGCGGCGTCTTCCCCGGTTCGCCAGGTACCTCACGAACCAGCCGCGGCACGAGGTAACCCGGCAGACGTTCGCTTAGCTCGCCGATCAGAGCGCGGGCGTTCGCGTCGGCGACTTCGAAGTGCGCCGTCCCCGCCGCCCGGTCGAGCTGATGCAGGTAATACGGCGTCACCCCGCAGTCGAACAGCCGCTCGGACAGCGCCGCGAGTGTATCGGCGCGATCGTTGACGCCGCGTAAAAGCACGGACTGGTTCAGAAGTATCGCACCACTTGCGCGCAGGCGAGTGCAGGCAGCGGCGACATCGGCGTCGAGTTCCGCGGGGTGGTTGGCATGCAGGACGACTGCCGTCGGCCAGGGCAGCGCGGCGATCCAGTGCGCAAAGTCGGCGTCGACACGCTCCGGCAGCACGATCGGCAGACGCGTGTGTATGCGCAGGCGGCGCAGGTGGGGAATCTCTGCGAGGGGTCCGGTCAGGTCCGCAAGCTTCGCCGTCGACAATGACAAAGGATCGCCGCCGGAAAGAATGACCTCACTGATGGATGGGTCGGTCCGCAGGTGTTCGATCGCGTCGCTCCAGCGGCCGGATGCGGCGCCTTCCTCGGCGTAAGGGTAGTGGCGGCGGAAGCAGTACCGGCAGTTGACTGCGCACGAGCCCGTCGCGACGAGCAACGCGCGTCCGGCGTACTTGTGCAGCACGCCGCGCCCGGCGCGAGCCGCCAAGTCGCCGACCGGGTCGCCGGTGAAACCCGGCACTTCGCGAAGTTCGGCAGCCTGTGGCAGCACCTGCAGCAGCAACGGATCCGTGGGATCGCGACGGCGCATGCGCGCGACGAATCCGCGCGGAACGCGCATCGAAAAACCCGTGTCCGACTTCGGCAACAGCGTGTCGGCGCTGTCACGCAATCCGAGCAGACTCAGCAGTTCGAGCGGATCGGTGACGGCATCGCGCCACAGCTCCTGCCAGCGCGCAGGCCGCTTTCCGGGCGGATTCTGCGAGCCCGCGTACTGCGCGCGAAGGGTGCTTGCGGTTATCATTGCTGTTCTGATGGCCGGGTTGGCCCGGATCCCTATCGAATTCCCCATTTTAGCCGCTTTCGCAAGCGGCACTTAAGAGTTACGGAGCACGTATGGCCAGCTATGGCATGAACGACGTCAAAAACGGCATGAAGATCATCGTCGACGGCTATCCGTCGACGATCGTCGACACCGAGTACGTAAAACCCGGCAAGGGCCAGGCGTTTACGCGCGTCAAATACCGCAACCTGAAGACCGGGCGCGTTGTCGAGCTGACGATGAAGTCGACCGACTCGCTCGAGCCGGCCGACGTCCTCGACACCGACATGGAGTACTTGTATACCGACGGCGAGTTCTGGCATTTCATGCATCCGGATACGCACGAACAGATTGCTGCCGACAAGAACGCGATGACCGATGCGGCGAAATGGCTGAAGGGCAACGAGACCTGCATTGTCACGTTGTGGAATGGCGCGCCGCTGGTCGTGGCGCCGCCGACGTTCGTCGAACTGCTGATCACCGAAACCGATCCTGGCGTGAAGGGCGACACTGCCGGCAGCGGCGGCAAGCCGGCGACGCTCGAGACCGGCGCCGTCGTGCGTGTACCTTTGTTCGTGCCGCAGGGCGAAAAGATCAAGGTCGATACGCGCAGCGGCGAATATGTCGGGCGGGTGAAATGAGAGCAGGGCTGAGGGACGAGGGCTGAGGGCCGAAAAGCGAATCCACCTCGCGGCCTGCGCACTCGATCTTCAGCCCTCAGCCCTCAGCCCTCATCCCTCATCCCTATGCCCTCAGTCGATACACTCCTCGAAGCGCGCTGGGTCATCCCAGTCGAACCGCACGGCGTGGTGCTCGATCACCACACCGTGGCGATCGCCGGTGATGCGATCGTCGATGTCCTGCCGATCGACGCGGCGCGCGCGAAGTACATCGATGCAAAGCGCGTCGATCTGTCCGCGCACGCGCTGATCCCCGGGCTCGTCAACGCGCACACGCACAATCCGATGACGCTGATGCGTGGTCTCGCGGACGATCTGCCGCTGATGGCGTGGCTGCAACATCACGTCTGGCCGGCCGAAGCCAAGGTCATGGGGCCGGAGTTCGTGCGCGACGGCGTCGAACTGGCGATCGCCGAGATGTTGCGCGGCGGCACGACCTGCTGCAGCGAAAACTATTTTTTCCCGGACGTGCAGGCAGCAACCTATCTGCGCCATGGGTTTCGTGCCGTGGTCGGCCTGCCGTTCATCGAATTTCCCAGTGCCTGGGCCACGACGCGCGACGAATATTTCGACAAAAACCTTGCCGTCCGCGACGAGTTCAAGGGCGAACCGCTGATCTCGACGACGCTGGCGCCGCACGCGCCCTACACGGTTGCCGACGAGACCTTCGCGCGCATTCGCGTGCTCTCCGACCACCTCGACTTGCCGGTACACCTGCATCTGCATGAAACGGCACAGGAGGTGGAGGATGCCAAGAAGGAGCGCGGCGTGCGGCCGTTCGCGCGCATGCAGTCGCTCGGGCTCGTCAACGATCACCTAATCGCCGTGCACATGACGCAACTGACCGACGCCGAAATCGCCGCCTGCGCCGAATATGGCGTTTCGGTCGTGCATTGCGCGGAGTCAAATCTCAAGCTCGCCAGCGGCTTCTGTCCGGCCGAGAAGCTGCGCCGCGCCGGCGCCAACCTCGCACTCGGCACCGACGGTTGCGCCAGCAACAACGACCTCGACATGTTCGGCGAGATGCGCACTGCGGCGCTGCTGGCCAAAGGCGTCGCCGGGGACGCCAGTGCGTTCGATGCCGCATTTGCGTTGGAGGCCGCGACATTGAACGGCGCCAAGGCGATCGGCCTGGGCGAGCGCATTGGGTCGATCGTGCCCGGCAAGCAGGCCGATCTCGTCGCGGTGCGCCTCGACGCGCTGGAAACGCAGCCGGTCTACCACGCGAATTCGCAGCTGGTCTATGCGACCGGACGCCAGCAGGTCAGCGACGTGTGGATCGCCGGAGTGCGCAAAGTGGAAAATGGAACATTGACCGGCATGGATCCGGACGAACTGTGCAGGAAGGCGCTGACCTGGCAAGCACGCATCGCAGCGACGTGACATGAATCAGGCAAACGTCAGTTCGGCGGAGACCGCGAAGTTCGACAAGCTCGCGGCGCGATGGTGGGATCTCGATGGCGAGTCGCGCCCGCTGCACGACCTGAATCCGGCACGGCTGAACTACATTTCCGAGCGCATCGGGCTGAAGGGCGCACGCGTGCTCGATGTCGGCTGCGGCGGCGGCATCCTCAGCGAGGCGCTCGCGCGCGGCGGTGCCGACGTCATGGGCATCGATCTGGCGTCGCGCGTGCTCGAAGTCGCACGCCTGCATCTGCACGAGTCGGGACAGCACGTCGACTACCGCGAGATCAGTGTCGAAGCGCTGGCGGCCGAGATGCCCGGCGCGTTCGATGCGATCACTTGCATGGAAATGCTCGAACACGTGCCCGATCCGGGCAGCGTCATCGGCGCCTGTGCGGCGCTGTTGCGGCCGGGTGGCCGGATGTTCCTGTCGACGCTGAACCGCACGCCGCTGGCGTTCGCCGCCGCGATCGCCGGCGCGGAGTACGCGCTCAACCTGCTGCCGCGCGGCACACACCACTATGCCCAATTCATCCGCCCGTCGGAGATGGCCGCCGCGTTGCGTGCGGCAGGCCTCGAACTCGAAGACCTGAGCGGCCTTTCCTACAACCCATATTCGCGCAGGGCCCGTGTGGTCAAGGGCACGCAAGTGAACTATCTCGCCTGCGCCGCGAAACCGGCATGACGCCGCGCGGCAATGATATCGCCGCGGTCTTCTTCGACCTCGACGGCACGCTGATCGATTCGGCGCCCGATCTTGTCGTCGCCATGTCGCGCCTGCGCGCCGAGTTGGGCGAGCCTGCGGTCGATGTCTCAACGATCGGCCACGTCGTGTCGAAGGGCGGCCGCGCGATGTTGCGGCGCGGCTTCCCCGGCGCCGACGAGGCACGCATCGACCTTCTGTTGCCGCGTTTTCTCGATCTTTACGCCGAGGCGATCGCGACGCACACACGCACGTATCCCGGCATCGACGACGCGCTCGCCGCGTTCGAAGCGCGCGGCATCCGCTGGGGCGTCGTGACCAACAAGCCCGGCCGCCTGGCGCGCGCAGTGATGACGGCGCTCGCACTCGACGCGCGCTGTGCAGCGCTGGTGTCCGGCGACTGCCTGCCGTTGCGCAAGCCCGATCCGGCTCCGCTCTTGCACGCGTGCGTACTGGCCGGCGTCGATGCCTCTCGCAGCATCTACGTCGGCGATGATGCCCGCGATGTCGAAGCGGGCAAGCGCGCCGGCATGGCGACGGTCGCCGCTGCGTGGGGATACCTCGACGGAGAGGATGCCGCCACCTGGGGCGCCGACCACGTAGCCGCGACACCGGCGGACCTGCTTCCCGTCCTCGGTCTTGCCTGAGCACGCCATGGCGGCAACGCCGGCTTTCGCGAAGTTCGAGCAGGAGTGGCTCGACGCGCACCCCGAATACGCAATCGCGTCGATCTTTCTGCCGCCCGCACAGCGTCGTCTGGCAAATGCGTTCGCCGTCCTCGTGGACGAGCTAGCCGCCGCCGCGCGCCTGCGCGAACCACAGGTCGCCACGGCCAAGCTGTCCTGGTGGCGTGGCGAACTGGCAGGCGCCACGGCCGGGCGGGGCAATCATCCGATCACGCGCGAGCTATTCGCCGATGAGGTCGTGAGCACGGTCGACCCGGCATTGTGGCCGGCGCTGGCCGACGCGGCGCTCGCGCAGCAGGGCAATACGGCAGCTGCGACCTTGCCCGACTTGCTTGGCCAGCGGGCCGCCTTTCACGGCGTCGTTGCACGCATCGAAGGTGTCATGTCCGGCGATCGCGATGCCGCGATCGAGTCGAATGCAACATTGTGGACAATTACCCAATTGCTGCGCGAGCTGCCCAGGCTCGAGCACGGCGACGACAGCCTGCCGTTACCACTGGACCTGCTCGCGCGTCACGGCCTGACGCGCTCGGGCCTGTCTGCGCCGACTGCGCAGCGCACGGCGCTGTTGCGCGACCACCTTGACGCGCTGGCAGCCGTGTCGGCGGAGTGCCTTGCGGCATCGTCGGTGCGCAGTCTCTATCAACGCGTCCGAGTGCGCCACGACCGCGCGTTGCTCGCCGCTGCACGCAACGCGTCCGATCCGCTTGTCTGCCTGACCGAACGCATGCGCGCCGGACGCTGGGCCAGCCTGTGGGTGGCGTGGCGCGAGGCGCGAGCCCGGGCGCGAGAAAATTGAACCAGCCGGCACGCACGTGGAACCCGACTACCACCTTGATGCGGCAGCGGCGGGCCCCAACGTCAGCCGTGCGGACGATCGCAGCACTGACGATCGGTTTCATCGACAGCAACTATCACGAGGTGTGACCATGCATACGGATTCCGGCGCGCTGCGCGCGATGCCTGATATTGCGCGCGAGGCCGACGTCGCCGTGGCGGGCGCGCTGGATTGGGTCGGCATGGACAGGATCGACGTGCCCGTGCGCCTGGCCGGGGACGCGGGGCAGGGTCTGACCGCTGCCGCGCGCGTTGCCGCCTACGTGAATCTGAATCAGCCCGATGTGCGCGGCATTCACATGTCGCGTCTGTACCTGCACGTCGACAAGTCGCTTGGCGCTGAGCCGTTGACGCCGTGCTCGATCCGCCGCCTGCTGCGTGACTTCCTCGATTCGCACGCTCAGCTGTCCGACCGTGCGATGGTGCGCATCGAGTTCGATCACCTGGTTCGTCGCGCCGCACTGAAGAGCGACCACAGTGGCTGGAAATCCTACCCGGTCACGATCGCCGGCACGATGGACAAAGGGCACTTCTCGCTGGAACTGGGTTGCGAGGTCATTTATTCGAGTACTTGCCCGTGCTCGGCCGCGCTGGCACGACAGCTGATCCAGGATCGTTTTGCGCAGGATTTCGCGCCTGGCCGGCCCGTCGACTACGACGCGGTCGTCGCCTGGCTGGGCAGCGAGCAGGGTATCTGCGCGACGCCGCACAGCCAGCGCAGCATCGCGCAGGTGCGCGTCAAGCTCGCCCCGGGTTTCGACCTGCCGATCATCGAACTCATCGACCGGGTCGAAGCGGCGCTGCAGACGCCGGTGCAGACGGCGGTCAAGCGCGAGGACGAGCAGGCGTTCGCCCTGCTCAACGGGCAGAACCTCATGTTTTGCGAAGATGCGGCGCGACGCATTCAATCCACACTCGACGTCGATGACCGCGTGCTCGACTACCAGGTTCGCGCGACACACCAGGAAAGCCTGCATCCGCACGATGCGGTCGCGTTTGCGACCAAGGGTGTTGCAGGCGGCTACGGGTCCGCTACCCGTTGACGTTCAGCGAAGATGGCCATCAAAGAAGGAACGCGACTCCACTGTCGTTGTCGTTGACCTCTGATTCTTCGCGAAGTGCTCAGAGGAATCTGTGCATCACGAGGACGTCGACGAGCCCGGCGGTCGCATGACGGAACGCTTTCGGTACGCGCCCGACGACGGCAAAGCCGAATTTCTGCCATAGCCGGATGGCGGACTCGTTGGTGGTGACGACATAGTTGAACTGCATTGCCGTGAAGCCGGCCTCGCGCGCCTGCACGAGTGAATGCGCGCACATCGCACCGGCAATGCCGCGCCCGCGCATGGACGGCGTCACCATGTAGCCGGCATTGGCCACGTGGTCGCCGAGCCCCGGCTGGTTGGGGCGCAGCATGTAACCGCCGATGCACCGGCCCTCGAGCTCGGCGACGAAACAGCGTGCGTCGCCGCTGGTCCACAAGCGCTTTGCTTCCTCGAGGGTTATGTCGGGCGGATAGCTGTAAGTATCTCCGGCGGCAACGACATCGCGGAAGATCGGCCAGAGCAGAGCGAAATCTGCGGCGGCAATCTCGCGGATGACGAGCCCTTCAATCGTGCCGGCTGACTGCTTCGCGGCCTGCATGGCGCATTCTCAGCGCGACGGTTTCGGCAACAACGCCGGATCCAGGCGCACGTCGAACCAGTTGAATCCCCAATGCACATGCGGCCCGCTCGCGCGGCCCGTCATGCCGGCGGCGCCAAATACCTGGCCGCGCTCGATGCGTTCGCCGACCTTCACGTCGAGCCGGCTCATGTGCAGGAACGCGCTGGTCAAGCCGAAGCCGTGATCGATGAGCACCGTGCCGCCGGTCAGCACGAGATCGGGTTCTGCGAACGTGACGATGCCGGCGGCCGGAGCATGTATCGGCGTGCCTTCGGCAACCGCCAGATCGAGGCCCATGTGCGGCGCCTTCGGCGTGCCGTTGTCGACGCGCTGGCTGCCGTAGACACCGCTGATGCGTGCGCCCTGCACCGGCAACGCGAAGCCGTGGAGGAAATCCTCGCGCCCATCGTCGCGCTTGCGCGCCGCGACAACCGCGGCCTGCTCGCGCTCGATGCGAGCCGCCGTCTCCGGATCCGGCGTCACGGTCTTTTGCGGCAGACCTTCGACGCGTTCGATGTGATAGGTCCGCTTGGCGACTTGCAGCTTGCGCGTTGCCTTCGAACCGTCGGCGTAGCGAACTTCCAGCGTCGCCGATGGCGGTGCATCGCGATCCAAGCCGAATACGAACGCCCCGTCTGGACCGACATGGAGGTTGCGGCCGGCGAATTCGATCGCCGTGCCGGCAGGCGCATGACCGACCACGAGTTGGCCCTGCTCGAGATGTTCGGGGAGGTGCAGCGAGCGATCCGCGGCCGTAGCAGACAGAGCGCTGAAGAAAAAGCTCGTCATTCCGGCGAAAGCCGGAATCCAGTTCCTGCCTTTCGAGAAAACCAAACTGGAATGCCTTCGAACTTCGAATGAACCGGAGCTGGATTCCGGCTTTCGCCGGAATGACGACATTAGCGATGTTCTCATCGATCGAATTCCACGCGCTGGCCCAGCTGCGAATCGTCGAGCTTGCCGTCGTTCCAGGCGAGATGGCCGTTGATCCAGGTCGCCGCGATGCTCGAGCGGAATGTCGTGCCTTCGAATGGTGACCAGCCGCACTTCGAGATCACCGCATCGCGCGTCACGGTTTGCGGTTTGGCCAGATCGACCAGCGTCAGGTCGGCCCAGTGGCCTTCGCGGATGAAGCCGCGCTCGCGCACGTTGAAAAGTTTCGCAGGCGCGTGCGCCGTCTTCTCGGCGAGCACTTCGAGCGGCAGTTGCCCGTCGAACCAGCGTTCGAGCGCGCATTGCAGGACGAACTGCACCAGCGGCAGTCCCGACGGCGCCTTTTCGTAGCTCTGGCTCTTTTCCTCGAGCGTGTGCGGCGCGTGATCGGTGGCGAGCACGTCGATGCGGCCGCTCTTGAGCGCCTCGATCAGCGCGGCGCGATCGCCGGCGCCCTTGATCGCCGGGTTGCATTTGATCAGGTTGCCTTTGATTGCGTAGTCGGCCTCGCTGAAGTGCAGAAAGTGCACGCAGGTTTCCGCCGTGATGCGCTTGCCTTCGATCGGGCCGGGCGCGAACAGCGCAAGCTCGTCGGCGGTCGAGATGTGCAGCACGTGCAGGCGCGTGCCGTAACGGCGCGCCAGGTCGATTGCCAGGCGCGTCGACTTGATGCAGGCCTCGCGCGAGCGGATGTAGGGATGGCGTTCGACCGGTATTGCGTCGCCATATTTCGCCCGCTCGGCGGCGAGGTTCGCTTCGATCGTCGGCGTGTCTTCGCAGTGCGTGACGACCGGTACCGGCGCGTCGCGGAAGATGCCGGCGAGCGTGTCGGGGTCGTCGACCAGCATGTTGCCGGTCGACGCGCCCATGAAGATCTTGATGCCGCACGCGCTACGTGGATCCAGGCCGCGGATCGCCTCGAGATTGTCGTTGGTCGCGCCGAAATAGAAGGCGTAGTTCGCCAGCGACTTGCGCGAGGCGCGCTCGACCTTGTCGGCGAGTGCGCCGTAGTCGGTTGTCGTCGGCTTCGAGTTCGGCATCTCGAAGAAACTCGTGACACCGCCGGCGGCAGCGGCGCGCGACTCGGTGAAAAAATCGCCTTTGTGCTCGAGCCCAGGTTCGCGGAAGTGCACCTGATCGTCGATCATGCCTGGCAGCAGCAGGCGGCCACGCGCGTCGAACTCGCGTTCGCCGTCGCGCGCGGCGAGTGCGCCGCCGACGGCATCGATGCGCCCGGAGCGAACGCGCACATCGCCGTGGAAACGGCGTCCTTCGTTGACGATATCGGCGTTGCGGATCAACCAGTCGTTCATGCGTGGGTATCCGAATGAGGTACGTGCGGCTTGCGGCGCAGGGTGAAAGTGTCCGGCACGGCATCGAATCCGCCGCGGCACAGGGGCTGGCAGCGCGCCAGGCGCCACAATGCCAGAATGCCGCCGCGCGCGGCGCCGAAACGGGCAATGGCGACGCGTGCGTAGTCCGCGCAACTCGGCTCGAAACGGCAGCGTTCGCCCAGAAGCGGACTCAGCAGGCGTTTATAAATGGCGAGCAGGGCAAGAATCAGGCGGGCCAAGAGCGGGCAACCAGGTCGGCATTCATGATGCGCGGCGCGCAACAATTCCTGCGGCCGCATGACGTTGCGTCACAGTGTACACGCACGCCGCATGCGACTGGATCGGCAGCTAGGCTGCGCTGGGGCAAATCCCCGCGTTTCAAGTGGTTGCTGCTGGGGGAGACTTGAGCTATAACACGCGACCGCCGAGCAACTAAGGTGAACAAAATGGCGAATTCGAAACGCAAACCGGCGCCTGCCGCCAAGAAAAAATCGGCAGGAGCCAAATCCAAGCCCGCGAAGAAGGCCGCGGCAGTGCACGCGCGCAAGCCGCAAAAAGCGGCGAAGCCCGCGCGCAAGCCGGCGCCCGCGTCAAAGAAACCGGCAAAGAAAAAAATCGTAGCCAAAAAACCGGCAGCAAAAAAGCCGCTGGTAGCGAAGCCGGCGCCGAAGAAAGCGGCCAAGCCAGCGCCGGTAAAACCGGTCAAGGCCTCTGCACCCGTGACATCCAGCAAGACCGCAACCGCACCGAAAAAGGCAACAATGGCAGCAATTCCCAACACACCGGATACGCTCTCCCGTGACGACGGTCGCTATGCGCTGCCGAACACGGTCGTGATCAATCTGCCGGCGGGCTACCACCCGACGCAGAAAGAGGAATACATGGGCCCGCGCCAGCTCGCCTATTTCCGCGCCAAGCTGCAGAAGTGGCGCGAAGACCTGGTCGAGGAGTCCAAGCAGACGATCGACAACCTGCGCGATGAAGTACGCGACGTCGGCGACGAGGCCGAACGCGCGACGCGCGAGACCGAGAACTCCCTCGAGCTGCGCACGCGTGACCGCTACCGCAAGCTGATCGCCAAGATCGACAAGGCGCTCAAGCGCATCGAGGAAGGGCGCTACGGCTTCTGCGAAGAGACCGACGAGGAAATCGGCCTCGACCGGCTCGAAGCGCGCCCGATCGCGACGCTGTGCCTCGACGCGCAGGAGCGCTGGGAGCATCGCCAGAAGCAGATGGGCGACTGATCGCTGTAGCCCTCAGCGCGCCCATGCCAGCTCGCGCATGAACTGCGCGATTGGCGCGGCCGCGTCGGTTTTCGCCGGATAGGTGAAGCGGTAGGCGAGCATCCAGTCGTCCATCGCGAAGCAGAACAGGTAGAAGTCCGACGAGACGTTCTGAGGCAGCGCGCCAAACTGCTCATACGAATTGAAGGCGATGTGATAGCCACTGCGGCTCGCACCGGCCTGGATTAGCATGGCCGCTGTGACTGCCGACAGTGTGGAGTCGGGATGGAACCGGTGCAGTTCGTCCTTGCGCTTGTCGAGTTCCTGCGAGCACAGCATGTTGCGCGCCATCGCGTCTGCCGGTGCAGCGCCGCCGGGCGGCGGATAAATGTATACCGTCGCATGGATCGACAGCGCCGCGTCGTGAAAGGTGTAGCTGGCGCCGGCGTCGCTTCCGGATTCGTCGAAGCGCAGCAGCTTCTTGCGGACGAAGCCGGCGACCTGCTCCGGGAGCGCCATGCCGGATGGGTGGCGCGGTACGTTGTCCGGGGTTTCGATGACCAGCGCACCGGCCGCGGCTGCCGCGAGGGGCAGCAGGGCGAGCGCGGGCAACCAGTTCGCGATCCTCATGCTTTTCCCCGAACTCGCGCTACGCTAGACAAAAGACCGGGCTTTCGCCTTGATGACGCCGAGCATTGCTGCGAGCCCATTGCTGCGCGTTGGCGACAGGTGTTTGGCCAGACCAATCGCTTCGATGAAGTGCGGCTCGGTACCGAGGATCTCCTGCGCGCTTCGGCCGGAGTAGACGCGCAGCAGCAGCGCGATGAGGCCGGAGACGATTGCCGAGTCGCTGACCGCGCGGAACTGCAAACGCTCTCGGTTGCCCTCGACGACGAGCCAAACCTGGGACTGGCAACCCTGTACCTTGTGCTCTTCCGTCTTGAGTTCTTCCGGAAACGGCGGCAGTTTGCGGCCGAGATCGATCAGGTACTGGTAACGTTCGGTCCAGTCGCTGAAGAAAGAAAATTCCTCGGTGATCGCCGCTTGCTCGGCATCCGCACTGGCCGCGTTGGCATCGCGCGCGTCGACCTGCGCCGGCGCCTCAGGCTGCGCGTTCATCGCGATCGGTCCCGCTGGTGGCGATTTTCCAGCGTGCGCCTTGCGGCCCATCCTCGATGACGACGCCGCGTGCCGCGAGTTCGTCGCGGATGCGGTCGCTCTCGACAAAGTCCCGGCGCTTGCGCGCTTCGGCGCGTTCGGCGAGCAGGCGCTCGACCCAGTCCGCGTCGACGGCATCGCCGACGTCGCGCTTGAACCAGGCTTCCGGGTTCTGCTGCAGCAAGCCGAGAAATGCGCCGGCGCCGAGCAATGCGGCCTTGGCCGCTTTCTTCTCTTCCGCGCTGGTTGCCTTGCGCGCGTTCTCGGCGAGGCGCGCGATCGTCGCCATCGCCTCCGGCGTGTTCAGGTCGTCGGCGAGCGCAGTTAGCAATTCGGCCGGCAACGTCCGCTCGCTGCCATCGATGTCGACCAGATCGCGCAAGGTTCCGTACAGGCCGTCGAGCGTGCGCTGCGCCTGCTCCAGCGTGGCGTCCGACCAGTCCAGCGGCTGGCGATAGTGCGCCTTCAGCAACATGAAGCGCAGCAACTCGGCGGGGTAGCGTTCCAGCAGTTCGTGCAATACCAGCGTGTTGCCGAGCGACTTCGACATTTTCCTGCCGCCGAAGGTCAGCATGCCATTGTGCAGCCACCAGCGCGCGAACACCTTGCCGCCGTGTGCACAGGTCGACTGCGCAACCTCGTTCTCGTGATGCGGAAACATCAGGTCGTTGCCGCCCGCATGGATGTCCAGCGTCTCGCCCAGGTGGGCCTCGCTCATCGCCGAGCATTCGATATGCCAGCCCGGACGACCGCGGCCCCACGGACTGTCCCAGCCGGGCAGGTCGGGTGTCGAGGGTTTCCAGAGCACGAAGTCGGCCGGATTCTTCTTGTATGGCGCCACTTCGACGCGCGCGCCGGCAATCATCTCCTCGGTCGATCGCCCGGACAGCTGGCCGTAAGCTCCGTAGGACGAAACGTCGAATAGAACATGGTCCTCGGCGGCGTAAGCATGACCCAGCCCGATCAGGCGCTCGCACATCGCGATGATCTGCGGGATGTGCGCGGTCGCGTAGGGGACGATGTCCGGCTCCTCGCAGCCGAGCTTGCCGATGTCTTCGGCATAGGCGGCGGCATAGCGAGTCGTGATGACGTCGATCGGCACACCGGCCTCGGCCGACGCGGCGTTGATCTTGTCGTCGACGTCGGTGATGTTGCGCGCGTAGACGACATGCCTTGTCCCGTAAACGTGCCTGAGCAGGCGCACGAGCAGGCCGAATACCACCGGCCCACGGGCGTTGCCGATATGCACGTAGTTGTAGACCGTCGGCCCGCACAGATAGACCGTTACCCGCCCGGGATCCTGGGCGACGAAATCCTCGACGCGGTGTGTCCGGGTATTGTGCAGGCGCAGATTCAGGCTGGTGTCATTCATCGCCCGATATTGTAGCCGACCCTCGCCGGCCGCTGCCCGATGCGGTTTTGCCGCTTGGCCTAAGCCGCCATTCAGCCACTCGATGTTCTAATTTCACACTGCCGAAAGCATTGGCAAAGCCTGCCGGGAACCGGGCCGCCAGTGTCTTTTGGCGGCGTGGGCTGCTTGGAGCCCACGTCTGGAGGTGAGATGAAAAAAATCGGCATCCTGATTGCCGTCACTACATTGTTGTTGTCCGGCCTGTCGTTACAGGCCCAGGAACCCCGTCCGGCGCTCTCGGCACCATTGCCCGAGGCTGTGCACTATGGATGGGCCGATGTGCTGCGCGTCGATCCGGTCTATGACGACGCCGGTCCGCAGCCGGCTGCGCAGCAGCCGCACGAGGAGTGCTACGAGGAACAGGTCGTGCCGCCGCCGACCGACGGCAACCGTGCCGGCAGCACCGTGCTCGGTGCGATCATCGGCGGCGTCGTCGGTCATGCGTTCGGCAAGGGCAACGGAAAAACGGCAACGACGGTGGTTGGCGCCGCAGCAGGTGCCGCGGTCGGCAACGGCGTCGCCGAATCAGGTGAAGCCACGCAGGTTCGAACCGAGCGGCATTGCCGCATCGTCGACAACCCGGCCGGTCCGCGTCACATCGTCGCCTACGACGTCGAATACCGTTACCGCGGCGAGTTGTACACGTCGCGCATGAACTATGACCCGGGCGACCGGATTCGCGTGCGTATCAGCGTCACGCCGGCCGAATAGCGCCCGACGGCGCAGGCAGCGACCGCCGTTGTTGCATTGCGCAAAACTTCCGTGTCATCATTCAGCCTTCCAGACAGCCATTTGCGATTTCGCCGGATGTTCCAGCGCCCCGCCAAAGTTTCGATCCTGACCAGCGCCCGCATGGCCGCCGGCATGACCTCGCGCGCGCGCCGACCGACGATTCCACATTCAGCCGGGTAGCTGTCGCGCGTTTCGCATGTTTTTCGACACCCGGCCTTGCGCCGGGTTTCTTGTTTTTGGGTTGGCCTTCACGCAAACCGGCTCACGAAGAAAGCACAGGTGGCCATCCGGCCGTATCTCGATCAGACAATAAAAGTGACCATGACCATCCGCCATTTTCTCAGCACCCAGGACTGGAGCCGCAACGAGCTCGATGCATTGCTGCAACGCGCCGCGGCGTTCAAGCGCTACAGTCGCGGCCGCGAGCTGGCCGGAAAGTCGATCGCGCTGTTGTTCTTCAATCCGTCGATGCGCACGCGCACGAGCTTCGAACTCGGTGCGTTCCAGCTCGGCGGCCATGCGATCGTGCTGCAGCCGGGCAAGGACGCGTGGCCGATCGAGTTCGATGTCGGCGCGGTCATGGACGGCGAGGCTGAAGAGCACATCGCCGAAGTCGCGCGCGTGCTTTCGCGCTACGTCGATCTGATCGGCGTGCGCGCGTTCCCGAAATTCAGGGACTGGGCCGTCGACCGCGAGGATCGCGTGATTCATGCGTTCGCCCGATACGCCACGGTGCCGGTGATCAACATGGAGACGATCACGCATCCGTGCCAGGAACTCGCACACATCATGGCGCTGCAGGAACGTCTGGCACCGGCCGATAGCGTGCCGAACCCCGCACCGGTGTTGCGTGGCAAGAAATACGTGTTGACCTGGACCTATCACCCGAAGCCGCTGAATACCGCGGTCGCGAATTCCGCGCTGCAGATCGCGACACGCTATGGCATGGATGTGACGCTGCTATGCCCGACGCCGGAATACGTTCTCGACGAGCGCTACATGGATTTTGCGCGCCGCAATGTCGCCGAGAACGGCGGTTCGCTGACGGTCAGTCATGATGTCGAAAGCGCGTATCGCGGCGCCCATGTCGTCTACGCAAAAAGCTGGGGCGCGCTGCCGTATTTCGGCAGCTGGGACCAGGAAAAGCCGATCCGTGAAAAGTATAAACATTTCATTGTGGACGAAGCGAAGATGGCGTTGACGGATCGCGGCGTCTTCAGTCATTGCCTGCCGCTGCGGCGCAATGTGAAGGCGACCGACGCCGTCATGGATTCGCCGGCCTGCATTGCAATCGAGGAGGCCGAGAATCGCCTGCATGTACAGAAGGCGATCATGGCTACGCTCGTCGCGCAGCGCGACGAGCGCAGGGCTGAGGGCTGAGGGCTGCAAAAGCAGCGCATCCCCACGGACCCGACTCAATTCAACGATCAGATTTCAGGAAACTCCAATGTCCCAGCCCTCAGCTCTCAGCCCTCAGCCCTCGCTCTCGATCGGCCCTCAGCCCTCGACGCAAGGACATCGTCCTCGCCTTTTCCGGCGGCCTCGACACGAGCTTCTGCGTGCCGTACCTGAAGGAGCGCGGCTGGGCCGTGCACACGGTGTTCGCCGACACCGGCGGCGTCGATGCGCAGGAGCGTGCGTACATCGAAGCGCGTGCAAACGAACTTGGTGTCGCCAGCCACGTGACGGTCGACGGTGGACCGGCGATCTGGAACGGCTTCGTGAAACCGTTTGTCTGGGCCGGCGAGGGTTACCAGGGCCAGTATCCGCTGCTGGTGTCCGACCGGTATCTGATCGTCGATGCGGCGATCGCGCGCGCGCAGGCGCTCGGCACGAACGCGATTGCGCATGGCTGCACGGGGATGGGCAACGATCAGGTGCGCTTCGACCTCGCGGTCAAGGCGCTGGGTGACTTCGAGATCGTCGCGCCCATCCGCGAAGTGCAGAAGGAGCACACCGAAGTGCGCGCCTGGGAGCAGCGCTATCTCGAGGAACGCGGGTTTGACGTGCGCGCGAAGCAGAAAAGCTACACGATCAACGAAAACCTGCTCGGCTTGACGATGTCGGGCGGCGAGATCGATCGCTGGGAAGCACCGGGCGAAGGCGCGCGCGGCTGGTGCGCCTCGCGCGCGGATTGGCCGGCGCAGGCATTCGAAGCGAGAATCGGTTTTCGCAACGGCGAAGCGGTCGCGCTGGACGGCGAGGCATTGCCGGGGCATGAACTGCTCGCGCAACTCAACGTTGATTTTGCGCGATACGGCGTCGGCCGCGGCATCTACACCGGCGACACGACGATCGGATTGAAGGGACGCATCATTTTCGAGGCACCCGGCCTGATTGCACTGCTGACCGCGCATCGTGCGCTCGAGGAAGCCGTGCTGACCAAGCAGCAGAACCGCTTCAAGCCCGAAGTTTCGCGTAAGTGGGTCGAACTGGTGTACGAGGGCTTCTTCCACGATCCGCTGAAGACCGACCTCGAAGCTTTCCTCGCCTCGTCGCAGGCAAAGGTGAATGGCGAGGTCGTGTTGCGCACTAGTGGCGGTAGTGTCGACGCGGTTGCGCTGAAGTCGCCGCACCTGCTGACAGCCAAGGGCGCCACTTACGCGCAGTCGGCGGATTGGGGCGTCGCCGAGGCCGAAGGATTCATCCGCTTGTACGGGATGAGTTCGACGCTGTGGGCGCAGGTGAACAGGAAATGACGCGTTTGCGGGGAAAGCGATGAACGACTTGCTGGCCAGGACGATCGAACACCTGCGCGCGCTGGTGGCGTTCGATACGCAGAATCCGCCGCGCGAAATCGGCACGGATGGCATCTTCGAATATGCGCGCTCACAGCTCTCGGGTTTCCAGTGGGCGACGACCAACCACGGCGGCGGCTCGGTGAGTTTTTTTGCCGTTCGCGGCAATCCACGCATCCTCTTCAACGTCCATCTGGATACCGTGCCGGCAGCGCCGACCTGGATGCACGATCCGTTCGCCCTGCAGGTGACCGACAACCGTGCAATCGGACTCGGCGCCTGCGATATCAAGGGCGCGGCCGCGGCGCTGCTCACCGCCGTTACCAACACCAGCGGAGACGTGGCGCTGCTGTTCACGAGCGACGAAGAAGCCAACGATGCGCGTTGCGTTTCGTCGTTTCTATCGCAGAAGAGGCCGTTCGATGCAGTCGTCGTTGCCGAGCCGACGCGTTGCGAGGCGGTGCTGGCGCATCGCGGCATCAGTTCGGTGCACGTTGCTTTTGCCGGCCACGCCGGTCATTCGTCGACGGCGAACGCGCTCGGCGGCAGCGCGGTGCATCAGGCCATGCGTTGGGGATCGCGCGCGCTCGACCTGGTTGCAGGCGAAGCGCACCAACGCTTCGGTGGCTTGACCGGTTTGCGTTTCAACATCGGCAAGGTCGAAGGAGGCATCAAGGCCAATGTCATTGCGCCTTCCGCGGATGTGCGCTTCGGCTTCCGCCCGTTGCCGTCGATGGATACGGATGAATTGCTGTCCCGGTTCCAGGCCTGCGCCGACCCGCCACCGGCGAAATTCGCGGAGACATTCCGCGGCCCGTCGCTTCCTGCAGGGAACGTCGCGCAGGCCGAAGGCCGGCGCCTCGCGGCGCGCGATTTCGCCGACGGCTTCGGCATACCGGTCGGCAACGCAGTCGATTTCTGGACCGAGGCCTCGCTGTTCTCCCAGGCCGGCTACACGGCGATCGTGCTCGGCCCCGGCGACATCGCCCAGGCACACAGCGCCGATGAATTTGTGGAATTGTCCCAATTGCAGAAAATCACCGAGACCTACATGGCCATGATCAAGCACGGAGTCCGCGATGGTTCAGGCGCATAAGCAGCTGCGTTCGACCATCGTGCGGCTGCTCTCCAACATGGGCAGCGCGAAGGAGATCCAGCAGTATCTCAAGCGCTTCTCGCAGCTTGACGCGGCGCGATTCGCCGTGGTCAAGGTCGGCGGGGCGGTGCTGCGCGACGATCTGGACAACCTGGTGTCGTCGCTGGCATTTCTGCAGCAGGTCGGCCTGACGCCGATCGTGATCCACGGCGCGGGACCGCAGCTCGATGTCGAGCTCGCCGCCGCGGGCATCCAGAAGCGACTGGTGAATGGCTTGCGCGTGACGTCGCCCGAGGCGCTTGCCACGGTGCGCCGCGTCACCCAGACAGAAAACCTGAGCCTCGTCGAAGCGCTGCAGAACATCGACGCACGCGCGACGTCGATCATCGGCGGCGTGTTCGAGGCGCAATTCCTCGATCAGGAAAAGTATGGTCTTGTCGGCAAGGTGAGCAAGGTCAACCTGGCGCCGATCGAGGCGAGCCTGAAGGCCAGTTCGATTCCGGTGATCGCCAGTCTCGGCGAAACGGCAACCGGCCAGATTCTCAACATCAATGCCGACTTCGCCGCCAACGAGCTGGTGCGCGAGCTGCAGCCGTACAAGATCATCTTCCTGACCGGCACGGGCGGATTGCTCGACGGCGATGGCAAGCTGATCGACTCGATCAACCTGTCGACCGAATACGCGCATCTGATGGCGCAGCCATGGATCAATGGCGGCATGCGCCTGAAGATCGAGCAGATCAAGGACCTGCTCGACAAGTTGCCGCTGACCTCGTCGGTGTCGATCACTCGGCCGACTGATCTTGCCAACGAGTTGTTCACGCATCGCGGCTCCGGCACGCTGGTGCGGCGCGGCGAACGTGTATTGAGCGTCGATTCGTGGGGCGAACTGGACCTCGCGCGGCTGCGTTCGCTGATCGAGTCGAGTTTTGGGCGCACTCTCGCAGCCGATTATTTCGAACGCACGACGCTGATGCGCGCCTATGTCAGCGAGAACTATCGTGCCGCGGTGATTTTATTGGAAGCGGACCTGCTCGATGCCGGCAAACACGTGTATCTCGACAAATTCGCCGTGCTCGACGATGCGCAGGGCGAAGGGCTGGGCCGCGCGGTGTGGCAGGTAATGCGCGATGAGACGCCGCAGCTGTTCTGGCGCTCGCGTCACGGCAATATCATCAATCATTTCTACTATGCCGAATCCGACGGCTGCTACAAGTTGCCGAACTTCAAGGCGTTCTGGTACGGCATCGACGAGTTCGATCAGATCGAAGCCTGCATCGACTATTGCCGCGAGAAAGCCCCGACCCTGATCGATCGCGAACCTTCCGTCCTTGCGGAGCAAACCGCGTGACCCTGGATCGTCGCCAGTTCCTGTCGACGGGTCTGGCCGCTGCCGCCGGAGCGGCGATCGCCTCGGGCGAACGCGCGTCTGCGGCCTCGCCCGACAGTGCTGCCGTGAAAATCGGCGCAACCGCTCACAAACGCAATGTGCTGCTGATCGTGTCCGACGATCACGGCTACGACATGAGCTGCGTCGGCAGCAAGGTCCGCACACCCGTGCTGGACGCGCTCGCCCGCGAAGGCGTGTTGTTCACCGATGCCTACGCCTCCGTATCCTCATGCAGTTCGAGCAGGGCGACGTTGTATACCGGGCTGTACTCGCACACGAACGGCATGTATGGCCTCGCCCACGACGTGCACAATTTCTCCCTGCTCGACGACGTGAAAACGCTGCCGTGGATGCTCAAACAGGGCGGCTATGCAACCGCACTCGTCGGCAAGCTGCACGTCAAGCCGGAACCGCTGCTGGCCTATGATGCATGGCTGTTGCCAGAGCAGCCGGGCAATCGCGATGTAGCCGCGATGGGCCATGCGGCCGGCAAATGGATACGTGAGCTGGGTGACAAGCCATTTTTTCTGACAATGGCCTATAGCGACCCGCATCGCGCCGGCGACAAGTCGAATTTCGGCAACACGCGCGATTGGCCGGAAGTGAAGCGCGAACGCTACAAGCCCGCGGACGTTTCCATTCCTTCGCATCTACCCGATCTGCCGGGTGTGCGCGAGGACCTGGCGGAATACTACGAAGCCGTCAGCCGCATGGATGCCGGCATCGGACTGCTGCTACGCGAGTTGCGGGAGTCGGGCCACGAGAACGACACGCTGGTGATCTATCTGTCCGACAATGGCCGCCCGTTTCCCGGTGCCAAGGACAACCTCTACTACGAAGGCATCCATCTGCCGCTGATCGTGCGTGCGCCAGGCTTCGAGAAGCGCGGCCCGCGCGACGCCATTCGATCGAATCGGGCGATGGTGAGCTGGATCGATATTACGCCGACGATTCTCGATTGGACCGGTGTCGCGCTGCCCGCCGACTATCGCTATCTGCCGCTGCCGGGCCGTTCGATCCTGCCGATTCTCGAACGGAACGAACCGACAGGCTGGGACGAAGTGTTCGCCACGCACAGCTTTCACGAGATCGATCAGTACTATCCGACGCGCTCGCTGCGCACGCGCAAATTCAGCTACTTCGTGAATCTCCAACCGGCGCTCGAAGTGCCGATCGCGAGCGATGTGGCGCTGTCGCCATCGTGGAAGGCAATCACCTCGACACCGGGCGCCAGGCTCGGCAAGCGTACGCTCGACGCTTTCCATCATCGTCCCGCCGAGGAGTTGTACGACCTCGAGGCTGATCCCGATGAAGTCGTGAACCTGGCGGCCGAACCCAAATACGCAACCGTGCTCGCCGATCTGCGCAAGCAACTCGATTCCTGGCGCTCGGCCACGCACGATCCGTGGCAGAAGGGCGTCACGGACCCCTTTGGACCTGCACACCGATGACGACCAGAAAGACCATTGGCATCGTCGGAGCACGCGGCTACACGGGCACCGAGCTGATCAAGCTCATCGCCGGGCACGAGGGACTCGACCTGGCATTCGTGTCCTCGAGGGAACTTGCCGGCCAGCGTGTCGCCGATCATGTTGAGGAATTTGCCGGGGACCTGCGTTACGAAAACCTCGACGCCGACTCCTGTGCGGAAAAGAACGCGGACGCCATCATCCTCGCCTTGCCCAATGGCAAGGCAGGTCCCTACGTCGAGTCGATCGACAAGAAGGCCGCGCAGGCCGTGATCGTCGACATTTCCTCCGACTATCGCTTCGATGACGCCTGGTACTACGGACTGCCGGAACTCCATCGCGCGCGCTACGAGGGCCAGCGCCGCATCAGCAATCCCGGTTGCTACGCGACGGCCATGCAACTTGCGATTGCGCCGCTCAAGGATTTGCTCGCCGCTCCGCCGGCGTGCTTCGGCGTCTCGGGTTATTCCGGCGCCGGCACGACGCCTTCGGACAGGAACGATCCGGAGAAACTGCGCGACAACCTGATTCCCTACGCCCTCGTCGATCACACGCACGAGCGCGAAGTCACGCGTCACCTCGGCCTGCCCGTCGAATTCATGCCGCATGTCGCGCCGCACTTCCGCGGCATCACGATGACGGTCAACCTGTGGTTGCGCGACGCAGTGACGGCAGAGTCGATCGGGAGTCGCTATCGCGAGCGTTATGCAGGCGAACCGCTGATCCGCATCGTCGACGAAGCGCCGTGGGTCAGCCGAATCGCGAACCGCCACGGCGTCGAAATCGGCGGCTTCGCCGTTGCGCCCGGCGGCAAGCGCGTCGTCGTCGTCGCGACGCTCGACAATCTGCTCAAGGGTGCGGCGACGCAGGCATTGCAGAACCTGAATCGTGCATTGGGATTCGATGAGTTCGCGGAACTCGAAGTGAGCATTCGCTGATAAATAGAAATGTTCGTCATTCCCGCGCAAGCGGGAATCCATTTTCGCTTCTTCGGGACAAGATCAAGATGGATCCCCGCTTGCGCGGGGATGACGGCGAGATAGGGGAGTCGCAGAATGACTGACTTGCTCTGGCAAAAACCCGGCGTCGAGGTGGATGCGCGCATCATGCGTTTTCTCGCCGGCGACGATGTGGTGCTCGATCGCGAGTTCTTCCTGCACGACATTACGGCGAGCAAGGTGCATGTCGAGGGATTGCAGCGCATTGGCATCCTTGGCGCCGAGGAAGCAGCGGCGCTCGCGCGCGAACTCGACGTGCTTGCAACGGATTTCCGCAGCGGTGCGTTCGTGCTCGATGAACGCTACGAAGACGGGCACTCGGCGATCGAGGCGCGCCTGAGCGAACGGCTCGGCGACACCGGCCGCAAGGTACACACCGGTCGCAGCCGCAACGACCAGGTCCTCGTCGCCACGCGCCTCTGGCTCAAGGAAAGGCTGGCCGAACTCGCCGCGCTTTGTTGCCGATCCGCGCGTGCCTGCCTGGATCGCGCCGCGGGCGAAGCGCTGCCGCTGCCGGGCTACACGCATTTGCAGCGCGCCGTCGTGTCGTCGACCGCGCTGTGGTTCGCCGGCTTTGCCGAGGCGTTCATCGATAACGCCGTGCGTGCGCAGGATACGCTCGCCTGGGTCGATGCCAACCCGCTCGGCACTGCCGCGGGCTATGGCGTGAACCTCAAGCTCGACCGCAAGCACTCGACGCAGGCGCTGGGGTTTTCGCGCATGCAGGTCTCGCCGGTGTATGCGCAACTGTCGCGCGGCAAGTTCGAAATCGCCGCGCTCGATGCTCTCGGCTCGGCCACGCTCGATTTGCGCCGGCTGGCATGGGACCTGAGCCTGTTCACGACCGCGGAATTCAACTTTGTACTGCTGCCGCCGCAGTACACCACCGGCTCGTCGATCATGCCGAACAAGCGCAATCCCGACGTAATCGAACTCATGCGTGCAACGCACGCGAGCGTTGCGGCGGCACGTACCGAAATCGAGCAACTGCTGTCGCTGCCGTCCGGCTATCAGCGCGACTTGCAGTTCTCCAAGGGCGGACTCGTGCACGGCTTCTCGCGTGGACTTGCCGCGCTCGCGCTGTTGCCGGACCTGCTCGCACGATTCACCTGGAACGAACCGGCGATGCGTGCGGCAATCGAGCCGGCGATGCATGCAACCGATATCGCGATCGAGCAGGCTGCAGCCGGCGTTCCGTTTCGCGAGGCTTACCAGCGTGCGGCGCAGGCCGGCGAAGCGGCGCACGCCGGACGATCGGCAGAATCGAGCCTGGCGGCGCGCGTTTCGCCGGGCGCCGCAGCCGACTTGCGGCTCGATGAATTGCGCGAACGCCTGGAGCGGCTCGACCACGCATGAACGACGGCCGCACCCCGCGTTTTTCCGAACGGCAACTACCGTCGTGGAAGCGTGCGGTGCTCAAGGTCGGCAGCAGCCTGCTGGCCGAGGAGTCGGGCCAGTTGAGCGAGCGCAACGCGCGCCCGCTCGCCGACTTCGTTGCGGCTTCTCGAGCCGGCGGCTGCGAAATCGTGCTCGTGTCGTCGGGTGCCGTTGCCGCCGGCCGCGCGCGAGTTGCTGCCGATGCGCGCAAGGGCAGTCTGGTTCGCCGCCAGGCACTCGCCGCGCTCGGCCAGACGCGCATGATCGCGTTGTGGCAGAGCCTGATCGACGCGCCGGTCGCACAAGTGCTGCTCGCGCACGACGACTTGCGTAACCGGCGCCGCTATCTCAATGCGCGCAATACGCTGCTCGAATTGTTGCGGCTCGGCAGCGTTCCGGTGATCAATGAGAACGACACGGTCGCAGTCGAGGAGCTCAAGCTCGGCGACAACGACAACCTCGCCGCCACCGTGGCGGCATTGATCGATGCCGACCTGCTGCTCATCGCCAGCGACGTCGACGGCCTGTACAGCGCGCATCCGCAACGCGATACCGATGCGCTGCCGATCGAAACGGTCGAGGTGATCACGCCGTCGATCATGGCCATGGCCGGCGGTTCCGGCGGCGCGCTCGGTACCGGCGGCATGCGCACCAAGCTCGAAGCAGCGCAGAAGGCGGCAAGCGCAGGCATCGGCACGGTGCTGTTCAACGGCGGCGATGCCGATGCGGTTGGCTTGCTGGCTCGTGGCGCGCATCGCGGCACCTATTTCGCCGCGCCGCAGACGCGGCTGGCCGCGCGCAAGTATTGGTTGCGCCATGCGCCCGGTGCCGGCGCCACGATTCGCATCGACGCCGGCGCGGCGCAGGCGCTGCGCGGCGGCAAGTCGCTGCTGCCGGGTGGCATCGTCGGGGTCGATGGCGAATTTGCGCGAGGCGACATCGTCGATATCGCGCCCGTCGACGCAGGCGCGACGCCTTCGATCGCGCGCGGGCTGGCGCAGTACAACGCCGGCGAGGTACGGCGCCTGGCCGGCCGCCACACGAAAGACATCGAGGGTATTCTGGGATTCAGCTACGGCGACACCGTCGTGCATCGCGATGACCTGGTGTCGATGGAGCCCAGCGCATGAGCATGGGCGTGAACATCGAAACGACGGTCTTGCCGAGTGCATCAATTCGCGAGCTCGCCAGCGTGTGTCGCGACGCCGGGGCAGCGATCGCGCAATTGCCGACGCCGGCAAAGCGCGAAGTCCTCGAGGCGATGGCCGCAAGTATCACCGCGCGCACGCCTGAAATTCTCGCGGCCAACGATCGCGACGTCGCCGCCGCGCGTGCGAAAGGACAGGCGCCTGCATTGATCGATCGCTTGCGTCTCGATGCCGTACGCCTGGCAAATGTTTCCGCCGGAATCCGATCCATTGCGACGCAGCCAGATCCGGTCGGATTGGTCGCCAGCAGCCAGACGCGGCCGAATGGCATCCGTGTCGAACGCGTGCGCATTCCGCTCGGCCTCATCGCGATGATCTACGAGGCACGGCCCAACGTGACCGCCGATGCCGCTGCATTGTGTTTCTACGCCGGCAATGCCGTTCTGCTGCGTGGCGGATCAGAAGCTCTCGAAAGCAATCGTGCGATTGCATCGGCCCTGCACGAAGCACTGCGCACGCATGGACTGCCTGAAGCCGCGATCACGCTGGTCGAGGACCTGGGCCGGGAAACGATGATGCAACTGCTGCAATTACACGACCTGATCGACCTGGCCATTCCGCGCGGCGGCGAAGGGTTGATCCGCTTCGTCGCCGAACATGCACGTGTGCCGGTCATCAAGCACTATCGCGGCGTCTGTCATCTGTATGTCGATCGCGCCGCCGATGCCGAGGTCGCGTTACGCCTGCTGATCGATGGCAAGACGACGCGCCCGGCAGTCTGCAACGCACTTGAGACGTTGCTCGTGCATGCGGATGTTGCCCCTGCATTTCTGCCGCGCGCCGCGGTAGCGCTGCGCGCGCGCGGCGTGGAACTGCGCGGCTGCGAGCGCAGCCGGGCAATCGTCGCGGACATGGCCGAAGCCGGCGATGCCGACTACGCTGCGGAGTTTCTCGACTTGATCATCGCCGTGCGCGTCGTCGACGACATCGACGCGGCGATCGCGCACATTCGCCGCTTCGGATCGGACCACACGGAAGTCATCGCCACGCGCGACGATTCCGCCGCCGCGCGCTTTGTCGGCGCGTTGCGCTCGGCCGTGGTCATGGTCAACGCGTCGTCGCGCTTCTCCGACGGCGGCGAGCTCGGACTCGGCGCGGAAATCGGCATCTCGACGACCCGCCTGCACGCTTACGGTCCGATGGGCGCCGAAGCGCTGACGATCGAGCGCTATGTGATCCGCGGCGACGGCCAGGTGCGCCATCCTGAATCTGCGCGATAACCGGGCAATGGCAGGCGATTTTGTGTAGGCTGGCGTCATGAATTTCGAAAACGCCGGCGTTCAGCGCCGCCCAAGCGATTGACAGCGCTGAAAATTTTCACTGCGCAGGACCGCGTTCTGGTCATTGCGCCGCATCCAGACGACGAAGCGATCGCCACCGGTGGCGTATTGCAGGTAGCGCGTGCGGCCGGGGCGGCCTGCCGCGTGCTCGTCATCACCGACGGCGACAACAACCCCTGGCCGCAGCGCTGGATCGAAAAGCGCTGGAATATCGGTGCGGCCGACCGCGCGCGCTGGGGAGCAGAACGGCGCAGCGAAGCGGTGGCGGCACTGCAGGTTCTCGGCCTTCAGCCGTCCGATGTGCGTTGCCTTGGTTTCCCCGACCTGGGACTGACCGACATCCTGCTGCGCGGCGAGCCCGCGCTCAGCGACACGCTCGCGGCTCAACTCGACGAGTTTCAGCCAAGTTGTCTGTTCCTGCCGGCGCTCGACGACCGCCATCCCGATCACAGCGCGCTGCATGTTCTGTTGCAACTCGTCCTGCTGGGAGTTTCCGGCCCGCGGCCGAATTTGTATACATTTGGCGTGCATGGCGAGGCCGGCACGGTCGATGGCGTAGTGCTCGAACTCAGCGACGCGCAGCGCGAGACCAAACGCGCTGCGATCATGAGCCACGAGACCCAGATGCGCCTCAGCCGGCGCCGCTTCGTCGCTTATGCGCGCGCGCAGGAGCCGTACCGAACCGCGTCGGTTCCGAGCGTGCCGGACCCGCAACATCCGGTCCAGGCCGATGTCGCGGACGGCAAGTTGCAGGTTCGCATCGATCATGCACGCTGGCGTCACCGCCTGCGCGGTCATGCGCTTTTTCTGGTCCTGCGTCGCGCCGACGGCAGCAGCGTGCGTCATCGCGTCAGCTTGTCGGGCCCGACCCGCGGCGATGTCGTCGATACCGAAACGAACCGCAACGTCGGCACGGCGGCAATCGATGCTTCCGCTGCCGAAACTGACGTTATCCTGACGATAGCGCCCGATGCGATTGCGGGATGGATCAAGCTTTCGCGCCCGCAACCAGGGCTCTTCGTGCTCGATCGATTTGGCTGGCAAACCGTCGCCACCTTGCGAAGCTGAATTCTCGCGTGGATTTCGCTGAACGATCTGTTCGAGCAGTCTCGTCGCCGCATTGACAGGTGCAGATGCTCTGTCATGCTGCTGCCCTAGCGTGGCAAGAACATCGCACACGTGATCGATTGACGACAAACCCATTCTGGAGGCAGCAATGAAATCGTTGTTCGTATCGGTTGCATTCGGTGTCGGCGCGTTGTTCGGCGCCAGTGCGTATGCGCAAGTGCCGGCAGGCGCAATCGCGCAGTGCAAGGACGGGACCTACTTCACCGGCACTTCGCACAAGGGTGCCTGCAAGGGCCACCAGGGCGTGAAGGAATGGCTGGACAAGACAGCGAGCAGCACGAGCAAGAGCACCACGACAACGACCGATTCGACGACGAGCAAGAAGTCGAAGTCGAAGACGGCCGACACGACGGCTGCAGCGGCGCCAGCAGCGACGGCGGCTGCCGCACCGGCAGCGGCACCCGCGGCGGCGCCCGCCGTGACACCGACGAAGAAGCCGCCGACAGCGGCGAGCACATCGACACCGCCGACCCCTGCGTCGCAGATCCAGCAGAAGGCGGGTGGCGGCGCGGGCAAGGTGTGGGTCAATTCAAGTTCGAAGGTATACCACTGTCCGGGTGACGAGTGGTACGGCAAGACCAAGGAAGGCGAGTACATGACGGAAGCCGCGGCCAAGGCTGCCGGCAACCATGGCTCGCACGGCAAGGATTGCGGTACCTGACACGCCTGCTCACCTGAAAGAAAAAGCGCCCGGCTTGCCGGGCGTTTTTTTTTGCAATTTTTCGGCAGGTGCACTGTGCCGGAAGTAACGCACACGCGCCTGCGACGCTTTTCCATCTTTGCGCATCGTATACATCCGACTTCCTGCACATGCGGACGCAGGAAGGATGCGGCAGGATGTAACTCAGCATGCTGCTTTCATCTTGGTTCTCTGGTGGCGGGCGTCGACGACGCCCGCGCTGAGGTTCCCATTTCGAATCGGAGGCTGTATGCAGATTTTTGACAATCGTGTTAATTCGATTTTACGTGCCTCGCTGTTCGCGTTCGCCGCAATCGCGCCTGGTTCGGTTCAAGCAGCAACGATCGAAGAGTTGAGCGGCCAATGGGTCGGCAACTCCGGCGTTGAAGGCGGCCGAAGCGGTGACAGGACCACGCTTTCGCTCGGCGCACCGGATGCGGATAACTCGAGCCTGCGTATCGAGGGACGTGCCGTGTGCACGCTGCGCGACGGCAGTTACAGCGTCGCCGCTGACGGTCAGCTGACGCTGCAGTTCAAAGGCGCGAACGGAACAGAAGCCTGCGAGCGCCTGGCGCGCGGCAAATTCACGCTGCGCCAGGATGCGCCGCGCAGGCTGAGCTTCGAGGCAGCGTATCCGGGTCGCGACGGGACGCCGAATCAGCGCTCTGGAATCCTCAACCGTTATCCGTGACGCCTGCTGTGTCCCCGGCCGGCGCACCCGCCGGCAGGCAGGCTCTGCCTCGATGTGCCGGCGTCGTCGGACCGATGCGCCGATTGTCGCGCCGTTGTGCAATGTGCAATCCCGCCGACGCGGAACGCTGGCATTTTGCACGGCGTATTTCCGGAAAATGGCGCCGTTACGTGAGTTCCTGCCTGAACCGTCGTGGCACATTCATTGCGACTTGCCTGCGCAACATTCGGCAGAGGGACACGGCATGGCTACTGTCATCGAACAGATTCCGGCGCGCAGCAAATATCTCACTGCGACATTTCGCGCCGCCACGCGGCATTGCGCGCCCTTCAACGTCAGTACGCGCGAACCGGCTGCGATCGAATACTGGTGCCGTCACTTCGACACCTCTCCGCAACGTCTGCTCGAGGCGGTGAGAAGGGTCGGCAGCAATCCCGACATCGTGCGCCTCGAACTGCGCGCCTTCTGAACTGCGCGCCTGCAAGGCACAGATACGGGACCGAAGACCGACCTGACGACAGCACTTACGGCATGCCCATGTCGCCGATTGTCGTAGATCCGGTTGCGACGATGCCGTGATGCTGGTATTTGATCCGGCGAAGCTCCCGCGGTAGCTCACGGACGACCTTGGCCGCAGCGTTCCGGATTTCGGGAAGCGCCGTACATTCCCAGAGCGCGCCGCGCAGGAGCGTGCCCAGCGCCCGGACGCCGGGAAGTGCGCGCCCATCAGCGCGCAGCAAGACTCCATTCACGTCCGAATCCAGGCCAAGGCCAAGTTCGTCGATGCGAACGAATCCGCCTTTGAGCATATGGCGGAGCAGCCGATGTGGCGTCGCCTCGGTCAATGGCTGGAACCCGGTGGTTTGCACGACCAGATCTGCGTTGAGGTTGCGAATCTCACCACTGCCTCGATCGCGATAGGTGATGATGACGGATCTGTCGTCCTCGACACGCCGTATTCGACCTGCCAGCAATTCAAGCCGACCGCTCGCCTGCAGTTGCCCGATCGCTTCGGCCGCGGCCGGTGCCATGCGATGTCGTGCAAGCTCCCAAGCCCAGCGCACGTGACGCAGGAAGCGGGCACGTTCGTCGACGCTTAGCGATTGCCACAACTCGACGTTTGCCGATCGCAGGCCATCGATCACGGCACGCCAGTCCGGCGCATCCTCGATGGCCTCGCGCAGCGTGCGCATGCGTTGTCGGATCGACGACTGGGCTCGCAGCGTTTCCAGCAGATCGGATTGCAAATCATAAGGCGCTGCAGGTTCGCAACTGTGATTTCCCGGAAGCCGGCCGTGACGTGAGATCGAGACGATGTGCGCCTCCGGCCAGCGCTGCGCCGCCTTGAGGATGATGTCTGTACCAGTCAGGCCCGCGCCGATTACCACGAGCGTCCGCGGCGCCTCCATCGATCGAAGGCGCGTCCACGGATCAAGGAGGTACCGGCCGCTGGCGATCGCGCTGCCTTGGACATACGGCAGCGGCAGTGCAGGTGGTGAGCCAAGCGCCAGCACGACTCCATCAACTTCGATTTCGAGGCCGTCGTCGGTCTTGATCCGATGCCCGGGTTTGCCGTCGCCGGACCGCAACTGGGCTGCTTCGACGGGCAAGACTTCGAGTGAACATCCCGCGGCGTGCAGCATGCGCAGCTGTTCGATGGTTTGCTCGACATAGTCACCGAACAAAGACCGCGACAGGAACTCGCTGGCCTTCGCCGTCGGGTCGAATGCCTGGGCGTAACGGGCGAATCCGCTGACGTCATCCGCGAAAAGGCCCATGTTCGCCGCGCGCACATTGAGCAAGTGCTGGTCGCACTCGGTCGAATAGGCCACGCCACGGCCGAGCGTCGGCATCCGGCCGGCGAGCCAGATCAGTGATACCTCGCGCCTGTCGCTGCGGCGCAAGAACTCGCCAACGACGGCTGCGCCTGCTGCTCCACCACCGATGATCGCGATGCGTTCCATGGTGCTCCCGAGTCGTTTCCGCAACTGGTCGCCATCGCACCATCTGGGAGGTTAGAAACTCGCTAAATGTCGCCTATTCGCTTATGAGCGTTCGTCCTGAGGATATGGGCTTGACAAGAGAATGGGCGGTAAGCATTCGGAGCACGCGCGATTCCGGCAAGAAACTTGATATTTCCGCAGGTGCCGAGGTGCCGGTCGGCATTCGCTACAAGCCATTTGCAATCCTTAACTTGCCAGCGTCCAGGCACCGGCGTAGCGTGGAGAGTTCGGCCAGTCCATTGAGGAACGCAGAATGAAGGCCATCCTGCTGGTTGCGCTCTCCGCGCTCTGCGTTTTCTCGGTGTCGCAAGCGATGGAGCATCTCTTCGCTGTCGCGGACGCTGACTTGTTCACGCCAGCCGCTACGCAATTGCGAGCGCAGCTGTCGTCGCCGGGCAATTACGCCGCCTTGTACTAAGGATTGCCCCCGAGGATCGCAGCCATGACGAGTCAGACCAAACTGCTCAATGGGCGCCAGTGGCGCGATACAGTTGATCGCTATTCAGTCACTGGGCCAACAAGTCCTGACTCGGATGACGTAGTGACAGTCGGTCTACGGCTGCTTTGGGAGCTTGACGCGCTTTTCTCTGTCGGGGCCCATACCCGTCTCGACGCAATCCCGGCGACCGACCGCAATAGACTGCATGCGGCTCTCAAGACCGCATTGGCGGAACTCGCCGCGACGCATCCGCGGAGGCATGGCGAGCCTCGCTAACGTCCAAGATTGCAACCCGCGGACGATCGTGACCCGTGCGTCCAGAACGCTACAGGAAGGTGCGCTTCGCACTTAAGCCTGGATCGAGTCGAGCGGCGGGCAACGGCTGGCTCGAGGACGTAAGAGAACAAAACGCATCAGCGACAATCGCAGCGGTCCCGTTTTGCTGACACAGTGCTGACACAAAAAAACCGGCTCGGGGCCGGTTTCTCGTAACTAACAGATTTGTTGGCCCCTTGCTGTGGCGTGGCGTAGGAAATCGCCTACAAGTTGTGTAGGTCGCCTCGCTCGCGCGCCTCAACGATTCGCCGCGAAGTTCTTCCCTGAACCACAGCAGATGTCCCTGCAGGGCTTGTATCGATGCGTCCAAGTGCCGCACGCGCTTGGAACGCAGGCTGGGCACGAGTAGCATCTGGCTCAGTTCCGAGGAGGAATCACCATGACTGCTTTGCGCATTCGGGCATCTGCCCTGTTTTCTCGCAATTCTCGCCGCCAGCTTCATCCGTGAGCGATTCTGGACTGCGCATGGACGACGAGGTTTACGCCGCTCGGCTGGCGAAGGAAACGCAGATCTTCAAGGATCAGGTCGACGTCAACGCCCTGCCGGAAATGTTTCACTTCTGGTCGAACAAGTACCTGAGGCCGATGCTGGAGGAGTACGGCGCAGCAAACCCTGACCAGTTCTTCGCCAAGCACCTGCAGCAGAGCGCCATCGCCTGCGCCGTCCCGAACCCTGTGTTCATCAGCATAGGCGCAGGCAACTGCGATACCGAGATTCGGATCGCCCGCTTGTTGAAACAGGCCGGTGTTGAGCACTTCACGATTGAGTGCATGGACATTAATCCGCATATGCTCGAGCGCGGCCGGCAGATGGCCGAGCATGAGGATGTCTCAGGCAACGTTTCGTTTGTCGAGGGCGACTTCAACTCCTGGGAGTCGCGCCGAATCTACGCCGGTGTCATGGCAAATCATTCGCTGCATCACGTCGTGAATCTGGAGGGACTGTTCGACGAAATACGACGCGCACTGGATCCTCGCGGCTACTTTGTCGTCAGCGACATGATCGGCCGCAACGGTCATCAGAGATGGCCGGACGCGCTTGCTGCGGTACACCGGTTTTGGCAGGAACTGCCGCCGGAGTATCGTCACAACCGCCAGCTCGACCGCCATGAGGAGCTTTACGAGAACTGGGATTGTTCCGATGAGAGCTTCGAGGGCATTCGGGCGCAGGAGATTCTTCCACTCCTGCTCGACCGGTTCCATTTTCGAGCGTACATCGGCTTCGCCAACGTCATCGACGTCTTCATCGATCGCGGATTTGGTCACAACTTCAAGGCAGACCAGGAATGGGACCGTGACTTCGTCGATCGCGTGCACGCGTACGACGAGCATGCTCTGCTTGCAGGCAACCTCACTCCCACGCACATGTTCGCGGTCCTGTCTTCGCAACCGGGGCCACGCAAATGCTCGCGAGGTCTTCCACCGGAACGAAGCGTGCGTTGGCCCACACGTCTCGCCGCACTCAGGGCGGTTCGGCGTCGATTTCGGTGGTGGTCACGAGCCTTGGCGGATGGTTCGCAAACAGCAGACATGTGAACGTCGCCAGCATCGGATTGAAATGAGTCTGCAGCTGCGCGCCGACAAAACCGACGCTGCGGCGACCTGTCCGAGTAGTGATCGACGTGCAGGCGCTCGTCCTACCACTCCGGAACCACAACAATTCCCGCGGCCTTCTCCCTGATTTCAAATTCTGCGTAGACATCAGGCCGAAGGATCGGAATCGTACTTTCGAGCCAGCGGGTAATGGGTCCGGCCCGCTTCTCCAAGTAGCCATCTCGGTATTCTTCGACGTGAGTTGCATTGACGCAATTGAAATCCGGAGAAAGGACGCAAAAATAGTAGATCAATTCTCGCAGCGAAAACTCCTTCCAGTGGTGTCCGTAGGTGCGGCGATCGAGGATGTCCAGCACAGTGATGCCGCCTCCGAAACGCTTCAAGAACCTACCCCACTCCCAAGTGCGCCCGCGCCAGGCATAGTAGTTTGGGGTTGTAATGACAATTCGCCCCCCGGGTTTGGTGACTCGGTAGATTTCTTTCCAGAGTGCTACCGGGTTGAAAGTGATGTGCTCAATGATTTCGGTGAACAAGACCAGATCGAAAGAGTCGTCACCAAGATGTTCGAAAGCGGTTGCACGCTCCAGATCGTCGCTGGGCACGAGTGAAATTCCGTGTTTTTCAGCAAGCGCCTTGACGCTCGGAAATTCGAGTGTCACAGGCATGTCGAGAGCGGTAACGGCGAAGCCATCCGTCGCGTAGAGCATGGCTTGGTGCAGCCAATGCGCGCCGATGTCGAGGATTGCATTACCTCTGCCGCGATCCCAACTGGTCAACAGCTTCCTCTTGGTCTCTGCGTACCTTTGAAAATGATGCCGCAGATACAGAACATCTGTTCCGCCGCACGCCTCAAAAAGTGCTTGGAAGTCATCGATGAGCCACTCCGTCGCCATGTATCTCCTGTGGTGTCCTGTAGTGCTGCTTTCTTTCCCAATCTTGCGTTATTCCGCTGCGTGCTGGAAGACCCATCCTGACTGAATCACTCAGTTTTCACCCGGTCGTTGCCGCGGCGAGACACCCTGACCACGAAGTATCTCTCTGCAAAACCGTTTGCCTTTTGGTCGGCTGTGATCAGCGCCTCACTCCGCGTCCCAGCTGAGCTCTTGGCTGCGATCGAGCCAATACCGACATCGAGAAGCGCGCGATCTTCTTCAGACGCCTGCCGTCGGCCCCCTGGAAACTGGAGCGTCTGGCACCTCGAACTCCTGCTCCGGGATTTCGCCGAGCTCGAGGACGCGAAGCGGGCTGTAGCGGAGTGGTACTACGGCACTCACGCCGCACCTTAAGAAGCCCTTTGTAAAATATTTTTAACGCATCTAGTAGTTCTCTACCAAGTTCGATAGCCTCTCCCGACAGAAGACTCGCGGTAGTTTTCTGACAGTAAGCTGACGAAGACAGACGAAAGCGTCGCCTACGTCATCCGACAAGGAAGGAAAGCTTTAATGAGAATGGACTCTTCTGCTAATAGCAGTTTGCGCTGCAATCCTTCATCGACAACACGATCACTCTCTAATTATCCGGGAGGGCGTGATGTCGTCTCGAATCTACATCAACAGACGCGCTCTGCTTGCCCCGGGGGTCATGCGGCGCGTCCGAGCTGGACGTAAGTAAAGCGTAGGCAATGCCAGGTCGCGATCAACCGCTTGCATCGATTCTGATCCGCAGCATGGATCGGCCAACCCTCACTCGCGCACTCGATTCCGCCGCGGCGCAAAGTTGGTCCAATCTGGAAATCATCGTCGTCTCCGCCTGCGGTGCGTCGCACCGTGCACTGCCGGAGCGGTGGCGCGATCGGCCGTTGCGTCAGGTCTATCCGTCACCGGATCGCCAGCTACCGCGGCCAGAAGCGGCGAATCTGTGCCTGGAAAACGCGCGCGGCGAATGGCTGAATTTTCTCGATGACGACGATGAACTGCGTCCGGAGCACTTGACGACCCTGCTGAACGCTCCATGGTCGCGACAAGAACGCGTCATCTGCTGTCACGCGCAAGTCGTGGATCTCAACGGCAATGTTACTGACACGGTGAATTTTCCATCGAAACCGGTGCGCCTCTACTTCGCGAACATCACCTCGCCGTGCTCGACGCTGATGCATCGCAGCCTGATTGACGAGGGCGCGCAGTTCGATCCGGCATTCCCGCTTTACGAAGATTACGATTTCTACGTCAACCTCGCTACGCGGACGAAGTTTCTGTTCGTCAATGCGGCGACAGCCGTATGGCACGTGTTCGCCGGTGATTCCGGAGGTGGTGCCGGGGCGAACTTCGATCCAACATTGTATGCCGATGTTCGTGCGCGAGTTCGCCAGAAATGGCGCGCGTCGTTCGCGGGATGGCTAAACGACCATGACGGATTGCTGCTGACTGCGCAAGAGCATCGTCGATGTGGCGACCACGCAACGGTCACAGAATGTATCGATCGCGCGCTGCGTCTGGGACAACAGTATTTGCGAACGGACGAGTTGTCGACCGCGCTAGATTGCCTCGAGCGCGTGCTGGCACTGGCGCCGCACAATGTCAACGCGATGAACCTGTGCGCGATGGCGAACTGGCACGCAGGCCGCCAAGAGCGCGCGCAGATGCTGCTATCGCAGGCAATCGCCCGACTGCCGGATCATCCTGGGTTACGCGAAAATCTCGCGCTACTACGGCACGGACGCACGGATGGCACGCCTAGCGGCGAGCAGCGGGACGCGTAGCGCAAACGAGGGTCCAGATTCCGGTCCACACAGCCGCGCGAACGAGGCGATGGCGCGCCGCCGGATCGAACTTGACAAACCAACGCCACATGCCGCGGTGCTTGTGCCAGGCGACGAACAGCGGCCGGTGCCGGCTCGATCCGCCCTTGCCGTGCAGCACCGTGATCGAATTGACGCAGGCTACTTCATAGCCGACGTCACGGACGCGGCGGCACAGGTCTCACGACTCGAGTTGACGCCCCGGCGCCGGCGCTTGCTTGCTGCGGATGATCCGCGGCTCACCTTTACGATCGTAATTGAAAATGACAAATGTCATAGCCGCCAGCCGTCTCGCTAAACCCTCCGGTTTAGAATCCTCGCTGGCAATGAAAAACAATCGCTGAAACCAAGTGTTCTGAATCTTCTCGAAATCTGGGATCGACGGCGAGGACTCGATCGGTGCGCCAGACTTGAGCTTTGAGCGGCTTCTTGAGCGTTGGCATTAGGACTCCCCGCGAATGATGGTTTTTCTGACAGGGTGCTGACACAAAAAAACCGGCACTCGGCCGGTTTCATGTAAGTGCTTGATTTACTGGTCGGGGTGAGAGGATTCGAACCTCCGACTTCTACCTCCCGAAAGTAGCGCTCTACCAGGCTGAGCTACACCCCGATTCGGCCAAACTCCAGTCTGCGCAACGACTTGCACGGCGCAACGCGGAAACGAGTCTGGCGAGCCGCGCATGATAATGGGCGCGGGCCGATCACGCAACCGGCTGAAGTAAAAGAGCGTAAACGGAAACCTCGAGCCTTGAACGGGGTCGATATCGCATGGGACGATCGATCCCGCTTTTGCAAGCGTTTCTCGGACCAGGAGGTCATATGTTCGGACGGACGACAAGTTGGACGGCTTTGGCGTTGCTCGCGCTGGTACTTCGGCCGGCGGCGGCAGCCGATACCGCTCCGGTGCTGGAGATGAGCGCAGACGGCGAAGTCCAGATCGCCGCCGACGGATCGGTCAGTGATTATCGTCTGCGCAGCCAGCTGGCTCCGGCCGTCGCCGACCTGGTCGACAAGAACGTGCGGGGATGGACCTTCGAACCGGTCATCATCGACGGTGCTGCGGTTGTGGCCAAGACGGCGATGCATCTCGGGCTGAAAGCGGAGCCGGTCGATGGCAAGGACGGCTACCGGATGCGGATAATCGAGGTCCGATTTGGCGAACCCCAGCGCAACGCGAAGACGCGGCCGCCACACTACCCGGAAGACGCGGTGCACGCTCACCTGGGCGCCAAGGTCCTGCTCGCAATCAGGCTCGATGCGAATGGCCAGGTGCTCGACGCACAGGCGTATCAGGTCAACCTCGACGCGCGCACCCGCTCCGAAGCCGAAGCCGAGCGCTGGCGCCGGATATTCGAGCGTGCCAGCTTGGCCGCGGCGAAGGATTGGCACTACGACATGAGCGAGACCGTCAACGGCAAGCCGATCGGTACGAGCGCCATCGTGCCCGTGGTGTTCACGTTGCATGAGCTCGGCACGCCGGTGCCTTCTGCAGACAAGTGGAGGGCCTTCATTCCCGGGCCTGTCCATCCGGCCCCGTGGATGAACGAGCATTCGCTCGCTGACAATCGCGACTTGTCCACGCTGCCGGAGGACAAAGCGGTATCGCTCGACTCGCATTTCCACCTCAAGAACGACGTCGTCGGCAAGGTTCTGTAAGCGCGGTTTCCTTCGGGGATGGGTATCGGGCTTCGGCGGCTGGGCGGCGAGGCGGCAAGCCGCGCGTGGTAGTCTAGCGGGCCCTGCGGCCCGATAGGCCGGCCGCGATTCTTCGAGGAATCCATGGCGTTGACCCAAGCCCGCACCATGCCTGGCGTGATGGAGTTGTTGCCGCTCGACCAGATCGCGCTCCAGGACCTGCTCGACACGATCCGGCGCAACTTCGAGCGCTTCGGCTTTCTGCCGATCGAAACGCCGGTCATGGAATTTTCCGACGTGTTGCTGACCAAGCAGGGTGGAGAAACCGAGCGCCAGGTGTACTTCGTGCAGTCGACCGGGGCGCTCGCCGCATCCGACCGGAACGCGGGCGACAAGCCCGAGCTGGCGCTGCGCTTCGACCTGACCGTGCCACTGGCGCGCTATGTCGCCGAACACGAAAACGAGCTCACCTTTCCGTTCCGCCGTTACCAGATCCAGCGCGTCTATCGCGGTGAGCGCGCGCAGCGTGGCCGCTTCCGCGAGTTCTACCAGTGCGATATCGACGTGATCGGCAAGGATCATCTGTCGATCCGCTACGACGCCGAACTGCCGGCGGCGATCTACAGCGTGTTCCGTGATCTGAACATCGGACCGTTCACGATCTGGTTGAACAATCGCAAGATCATGCGCGGATTTTTCGAGGGCCTCGGCATCGTCGATGCGGAAAAGCAGGCGTTGGCATTGCGCGAGGTCGACAAGCTCGACAAGCGCGGTGCCGACTACGTGCGCGACACGCTGATGGGCGAGGCTTTCGGCCTCTCCGCGGAAGCGGCGAAGAAGATTCTCGATTTCGTGCAGATCCGGTCGCGCGGGCATGCCGATGCGATCGCCAAACTCGATGCGCTGGGCAACGGTTCGGCGACGTTCAACGCCGGCGTCGCCGAACTGCGCGAGGTGCTGGAGCTGATCAAGGCCTTCGGCGTGCCGGAAACGCACTACGCCATCAATCTGTCGATCGCGCGCGGCCTCGACTACTACACGGGCACGGTCTACGAGACGACGTTGAACGAGCATCCGCAGATCGGCTCGATCTGTTCCGGCGGGCGCTACGACGATCTGGCCACGAACTACACGAAGTCGCATCTGCCCGGAGTCGGCATCTCGATAGGCGCGACTCGACTGTTCTGGCAACTGCGCGAGGCCAAACTGCTCGGCGCGGCCGAGAGTACGGTCAAGGTGCTGGTCACGCAGATGGATGAAGCGCAGTTGGCCGCCTATCTCGACCTGGCCACGCTGTTGCGCAACGCCGGCATCGCGACCGAGGTCGTCATGGAAGCCGGCAAGCTGGGAAAGCAGTTCAAGCACGCCGACCGGGCCGGCATCCGCTTCGTCGTCGTCCTCGGACCGGACGAAATCGCCAAGGGCGTCGTCACGGTGAAGGACATGCGCAAGCAGGATCAGTTCGAGGTGCTGCGCGCGGATCTTGTCAAGACACTGCGCGTCGAGCTCGAGCAGTCCGAGGCGATGAAGTAGCGGGGTAAGTCATCACTTCAAAACAAAGGACGTCATTCCCGCGAAAGCGGACTGCGGAGGCAGGATGCCGAAGCGAACATTCGCGAAGCGAATGGCCCGAAGGGCAAGCCGCGGATGCGGCGCGTAAATCCAAATTGATCTTTGCGCAAGGATGCGAAGAGTGTCAGTCAAGCAACCGGTTGTTTACATCTTGGCGAGTGGCAAGCGTGGCACGCTGTACATTGGCGTGACAGGTTGGTTGAAGCATCGAATTTGGGAACATCGCGAAGGAATAGTCGAAGGATTCTCCAAGAAGCATGGCCTTGGGCGCCTCGTGTGGTTTGAACAATTTGCCGATTTTCCATCGGCAATTGCCCGCGAGAAGCAATTAAAGAAGTGGAATCGAGCGTGGAAACTGGAATTAATCGAGAAAGCCAACCCGGCTTGGGACGATCTATGGCTGCAGTTGCTCGGCTGAAGTGCAAAATGGATTCCCGCTTGCGCGGGAATGACGAATTCTTCTTAGGCCGCTCGCAATGAGTCCGATCACCCTCGACGGCAATAGCCTCATCCGCGATCACGTCGCGGCAATCGCGAACGGCGCGTCCATCACGCTCGACGGCGAGCAGCTGAAGAAGGTTCAGCGCACGGCGGATTTTCTTGCCGACCAGGTCAAGCGCGGCGAGCCGATCTACGGCGTGACGACCGGTTTCGGCAGCAATGCCGACAAGCTGCTCGGTGCGCATCGTGCGCGTGACGAACTGCCGGGTGCCGATCTTGTCAAGCGTGACCCGGAAGCGCCCGATGTCACGCTGATGGAGGAACTGCAGCACAACCTGGTCGTGACGCATGCAGTCTGCGTCGGCAAGCCGCTGGCGCGCGAAGTCGTGCGCGCGATGCTGGCGATCCGGGTCAATACGCTGATGCGTGGTCATTCCGGCATTCGCGCCGCGACGCTGCAGGCGCTGGCCGAACTGCTGAACCGTGATGTCATTCCGGTGATTCCGGAAAAAGGCTCGGTCGGTGCGAGCGGCGATCTTGCGCCGCTGTCGCACCTGGCGATCGTGCTGCTCGGGGAAGGCGAGGCGTTCCACAAGGGCGAGCGCATGTCCGGCGGCGAGGCGCTGAAGCGCGCCGGACTTGCGCCGGTGCGCTTGTCATTCAAGGAAGGTCTTGCGCTGAACAACGGCACGACGCAGATGCTGGCAACTGCCACGCTTGCACTCGATCGTCTGGAACGGCTGCTCGCGACGGCGGATGTCGCCGCGGCAATGACGCTGGATGCCTTCGCCGGGCGAAGCTCGGCATTCAAGGCGGAAGTGCACGCGCTGCGCCCGCATCCCGGGCAAGTCGAAACGGCGGCGAACCTGCGCAAATTGCTCGCCGGCTCGACACTGGCCGACATTCCGTATCACCTCGTGCCGCGCTTTCGCACATGGCTGGCCGAATCGTGGAGCGATCCGGCCGACCAGCAGCATCGTTTCGACATCGGCTGGGAATACGTGCCGCCGTCGCAGCGTCATGGCAAGGAGGCGTTCTACGCGCGCTTCCTGCCATTCAAGGGCGGCAAGAAACACCAGCCGCAGGACGCCTACTGCCTGCGCTGCATTCCGCAGGTGCACGGCGCCGTGCGCGATGCGCTGGCGCAGGGGCAGCGCGTGATCGACATCGAGCTCAACGCGGTCACCGATAATCCGCTCGTGTTCCCGGATGCGCAGGACGCGAAGGTCATCGAGGACCAGGTCATTTCGGCCGGCCACTTCCATGGCATGCCGCTGGCGCTGGCGATGAGTTACGTCAAGGCGGCGATTCCGGTGCTCGCGTCGATCTCCGAGCGGCGCCTGAACAAGCTCGTCGACCCGGCCACCAGCGACGGCCTGCCGGCATTCCTGATCGGCAACGAGGATGCGACCGACTCCGGCTTCATGATCGTGCAGTACACCGCGGCGGCACTGGTCAACGACCTGGCGACGCGTGCGCATCCGGCGAGCGTGTACTCGATTCCGACCAGCGCGAATGCCGAGGACCACGTGTCGATGGGCGCCAACGAAGCCCGGCATGTGCTCGAGATGACCGAGGACCTGGCGCACGTGCTGGCGCTGGAGTTATACACCGCCGCGCAGGCACTGGAATACCGGCAGGACATGCTCAACGCCGCGCGCACGCTTGCCGCGCGCGGCGATTGGCGTTCGCTGGCGACGAAGATCCACGGTGCGCCGAATGCGGACCATCCTGGTTACCGGCAGTTCGAGAGTGAAGTTCGCGCGTTGATGCAGGCGCTCGCGGCTGCCGGAGAATTCCATGCCGGCATGCAGGTCCGCGCCGCCTTCGAGACAATCCGCGCCAGCATTGCCTTCATGCAGCGCGACCGCGCGATGGACGCGGATATCCAGCGCATCTGCGCGCTTGTTGCTGGCGGCGCACTGCCCGCGGCAGCACCGTAAGCTTCAAGACGCGTCCAGTCGGGGCGGATTCGTTCCGGCGCACTGATGGGTGCAATCCCGGTTTTGCGTTCTTTTCCTCAAGAGTCAAGAGGAGGAAGAGAACATGAACCCAGATCGGCGTCTCAAGTTGCTGGCGGCGGCGATCGCAGCCGCCCTTGCCGTCCCCCCGGCTGTTGCCAGCATGATTTCCGTCGACGGTGTGAACTGCACGCTGGCCGACGCGATCGCGTCCGCTAACGCCGACAGCAGCGTCGGCAGCTGCACGCCGGGCAATGGCGCGGATACGATAATCCTGTCCGTCGACGTGGCGTTGGCCGGCGAACTGCCGCGCATCGTTTCCGATATTGCGTTCGATGGCGCCCTGCACGCGATCGACGGTGGCGGCGCGCGTCGCCTCTTCTTCGTCGGCGACGACAGCCATGCACCCCACGTCGGTTTCAGCAACTTGACGCTCGAAGGCGGCGTCGCGAGCGGTGGCTACGGCACGGTCGGTGGCGGCGGCGGCGCGGGTCTCGGCGGCGCGGTGTTCGTGTTCGACGGCACGGTCGCCTTCGAGAGCGTGACGTTCGCGTCGAACGGCGCGACCGGTGGCGCGGCTTCCGGCGTTCCCGTCCTCGACGGCGAATTTGCGTGGGGCGGCGGAGGCGGAGGCGGCATGTTTGGCAGTGGCGGCGTGCCGGGCCACGATTGGGGATTCACCGGTGGCAGCGGTGGTGGCGGCGGATTCGGCGGCGGCGGTGGTGGCGGCGGTGTCGCGGTCAACAACGGCGAGGGCGGTGGCAGCGGCGGTAGCGGCGGCGGGCTTTTCGGCGGCATGGGCGGCAACGGCGGCACCGTGCCGCACGCCGGCGGCGGCGGCGGCTTCGGTTCGGGCGGTGGTGGCGGTGGCGACAACCGCGAGGGTGGCTATGGCGGCTTCGGCGGTGGCGGCGGAGGCGGCGGTGGGAGCGTGACCGGTTCGGGCAACGGCAGTGGTGCGGACGGCGGCTTCGGCGGCGGCGGCGGGGCAGGCGGTTTCGTGGCCGGCTCCGCGACCAGCGGCGGCGATGGCGGCTTCGGTGCTGGCGGCGGCGCTAGCGGTGCGTCATTCGGCTCGGGCGGCCTCGGCAGTTTCTTCGCCGGATCGGGAAACGCGTCGGGTGGCGGTGGCGGCGCAGGACTCGGCGGAGCGCTGTTCGTGCGGAGTGGAAATATATACATTCACGCCAGCGTGTTCCAGTGGAACGGCGCGATCGGTGGCAGCAGCACGGGCAATTCCGGCGGCGGCAAGGGTGGCGCCGTGTTCGCTATCGATTCGCCGCTGGCCGGAAATGGCAACGACGCCGGTATGCCGACGGTGCTGCCGTTCGTGGTCGGCTGCGCGAACTCGTTCTCGTCAAACTATGCGGTCGATGCCGGCGCCGCGCAGGCGGACAACCACGACGTCTATGGCGTCGACAGGCTGGATCTGGCTCTACCGTGCGATGACCGGTTGTTCCACGACGAGTTCGACGGAACCTGATTCGACGGAACTGACGCGCGCGCAGCGCTCCGGTTGAGGCCGCCGGCGTCTTCACACCGCGCAAGCCGCCACGCCGGCACAAACGCCAGCGTGCCTCGAATTACCTGGCTTCTGGATTAGGTGAAGCAATTGGCGGCGCGCACGCTGGTGCAGCGCGCCGATCAGGCGAGCAGATCGGCGTACTCAGGGTGCCGCTCCAGAAAAGTCTTGGTGTACGAGCAGGCGGCTACCACGCGCCAGCCGTTGCCGCGTGCGGTGTCCAAGGCGGTGCGCACCAGGTCGGCGGCAATGCCGTGACCCGCAAGTGCCACAGGCACCTCGGTGTGCACGATCGTCATCACGCCTTCCTTCAGGCGGTATTGCAGGAGACTGCGCTGGCCTTCGACGGTTACCGTGAATTGGTGTTCTTCGATGTTGTGCTCGACCGGATAACTCATTGCTGGCGTGATGCCCTCGGTGGCGGCGGTTGCTTAACGCCAGCATACCAAAACAGCCGTGGGGTGCTTGCGCCAGGATAGTTGGTGCGCTAATCTGGCATCAT
>CAVTVN010000012.1:0-83281 GCA_963738115.1 uncultured Gammaproteobacteria bacterium
GGGTGCGGCAATCGTCCGCGTGCACGATGTCGCTGCGACGCGTGATGCGCTGGCGGTATGGGAGGCCGTTGCGGTGGTTTCAAGCCCGCGGCTAAACCGGCCAAGCCATTCGGTTCGCAGCGTTTCGACGACGATTGGATAACAAAGAATGGACGCGGATTTCGCTGATCAACGCGGATTAGGCAAAAAAACCAGCGTACACACGAATTGACCGATTAGTGTCGGCTCTATCTGCGTCAATCCGCGTTGATCCGCGCCAAGAAATCTTGGCTTTTGATGCCAGCGCAGCGGTCGCTCAGAGCTCGGCGGTGATCGAATTGAACGCGCCGTCGCCGCGCCGGTATTCGGGGCGAGGCGTCACGAAGCGCCGTGCGTCGAGGCGCGCGTTGGAGATCTGCTCGATGAAGAAGAATCTCCAGCCGGCTGGATTCTTGGGATGGTTTTCGCACTCGACCTGATAGGCGCAAAGGAGTTGGCGTCCCCAGCGATCCAGGCCGAATGTATGCGGCTCGACGGCGCGAGTCTTGCCGTGATAATCGAAGACGAGCAGTTGCCGTTTGCTGATGGCTTCGGCAATCGCCGTTGTCGTTCTCAAACCGCTCATGAGGTCCTCGATTCAGCGCAGCGTGCCGCTGTCCCAACCGGCTTTCGGCGCAAATCGCTTGCCGTACTTGCCGGCGAGCACCTCGAGTTGTGCCTTGATCTTGTCCGCGCCCTCGCTGCGGATGTGCTCGATCGGGCCGCCGCGGAACGGCGCAAAGCCGGTGCCGAAGATCACGCCGGCATCGAGCAGGTCGGCGTCTTCGACGACGCCGTCGTGCAGGCAGGACACCGACTCGTTGAGCATCGGCAGAATCATGCGGTCGGTGATATCACCCGGGGCCTGGTAGTTCGGGTCTACTTCCGGCTTGACCGGCTTGCCGTTTTCCCATTTGTAAAAACCTTCACCGGTCTTCTTGCCTTTCTTGCCGGCGGTGACGTATTCATCGAGCCCCTCTGGAATCTCGAGGCCGAGGAACTCGCCGAGTTCCTTGCCGACCGATGCGGCGACATCCAGCCCGACCGTGTCGGCCAGTTCAATCGGTCCCATCGGCATGCCGAATTTCTTCGCCGCCTTGTCGAGCACTGGCCCGGGCACGCCTTCCTTGAACAGGCGCATCGATTCGAGCAGATACGGCATCAGGATCCGGTTGACGAGAAACCCGGGCGTGCCCTTGACCGGCACCGGCAGCTTGTCGATCGCCTTGCAGAACGCGAACGTGCGTTTTTCATTGGCCGCATCGAGGCGGTCCTGGTGGACGATCTCGACCAGAGGCATCTGCGCGACGGGATTGAAATAGTGCAGGCCGAGGAAGCGTGCCGGCGAGTCGACTGCGGTGCGCAGTTCGTCGAGCGGGATACTCGACGTGTTCGACGCGAGCAGTGCGCCAGGTTTCATCGCCGGTTCGGTCTTTCGATAAAGATCCTGCTTGGCCTGGAGGTTTTCGAAGATCGCCTCGATGACCAGGTCGGCGTCGGCAATGCCCTTGCCGTCGACGTCGGCCTTGAGGCGTGCCGCGACCGGCTGGATGCGGTCAGCGGTTTTCAGGCGCTTGGCGAAGAGATCCTGCGCGCGGTCCAGAGCCGGCTGGATGAATTTCATTTCGCGGTCCTGCAGCGTCACGTCGAAGCCGCGCAATGCGCACCAGGCGGCAATGTCGCCGCCCATGACTCCGGCGCCGATGACGTGCACGCGCTTGATGGCAGCGTCGGTCCCCGAGCCCAGACCCTTCAGGCGTTCCTGCAGGAAATATACGCGAATGAGATTGCGGCAGGTTGGCGTCTGCGAGAGCTTGGCGACGGCGCGCGCCTCCAGTTTGAGCCGCTGGCTGATGCTCGAGCCGCCGCGGCGCCACACCTCGATCAGGGCGAATGGAGCCGGATATTGGTCCGGGCGTGCCTTGGCGGCGGTCTGCTTGCGCACGATCGGCGCAAGAATCTGGCGCACCGGCCAGATGTTGGTCGCCCACGCCTTGGCACGCTGCACGAATGGGCGCGTACGCCGATGGCGAATGAGTTCCTTGGCGCTATCGACCAGCAGTTCGGGTGAGGTCAGAACGTCAACGAGGCCGAGCGATTTCGCCGCTTCCGCCGACAGTGCCTTGCCAGTCAGCATGACCGGCAGTGCATCGGTTGCGCCGATCAGGCGCGGAAGGCGTGCGGTGCCGCCCCAGCCGGGGATGATGCCGAGCATGACTTCGGGCAGGCCGATTTTCGTTTTCGGGTCGCGCGAGGCGACGCGATAGCGGCAGGCGAGCGACATCTCCGTGCCGCCGCCCATGCAGAAGCCGTGAATTGCGGCCACCGTTGGACAACGCAGGCGGGCAAGACTCTGGAACACGCGTTGGCCGTTTTCGATGCTGGCCAGAACGCCACCTTGTTTCTCGAACGACTCGAATTCGTGGATATCGGCCCCGGCGATGAACCCGGAAGCCTTGCCGGAGCGAATGACGACGCCTTTAGGTGGTTCAAACGAAAGGCGTTCGATAATCTGCGCCAACTCGTCCATCACAACTCGGCCGAATGTGTTGACCGAAGCGTCGGCCCGGTCGAATGTCAGTACGAGGATGCCTTCGGCGTCGGTTTCGGCTTTCCAGTGGGAAAAGCGCAGGCCTTCGAACATGGCGGTCTCCGACAGGTGAAGAACGGGACGGCTATAATCCGGGTTCGGCGCGGCCCGGGTCAATCGCGCCGGTAAAGGGGTTGGCCGCCGATTGATTGCCGGCTTCCGCGCCCGCATCTGTACTGGAGGCGGCCATAGTGCCTTTTGGAACTTATTTCGATGGCTCAGGGTCTTGCTTTGTCGCTTGATCGGGTCGGAAACGAACGGAGCATGGCCCGGATGGGCGACACAGATACCGATCAAGCCCTGGTCGAACGGGTCCAGAACGGCGACAAGCGCGCTTTCGATCTGCTGATACGCAAGTACCAGCACAAGCTCGTCAGCGTGATTTCGCGCTATATCTCCGACTGGAGCGAGTGCCAGGACGTGGCCCAGGAAGCGTTCATTCGCGCCTACCGCGCGATCGGCGCTTTTCGTGGCGACAGCCAGTTCTACACATGGATCTACAAGATCGCGATCAATACCGCCAAGAACCATCTCGTTTCGCAGGGCCGGCGCCCGCCGCAAGATGACATCTCCATCGACGATGCGGTGCAACTCGATGGCGGCGCCCGGCTGAAAGACCGTGCCACGCCCGAGCATGAATTGTTGCGCCAGGAAATTGAACGAACCGTGTTCGAAACGGTCGAAGAGCTGCCCGAGGAACTGAAAATGGCGATAACCCTGCGTGAGGTCGACGGCTTGAGCTACGAGGAAATTGCAGAAACCATGAATTGCCCGATCGGTACCGTGCGCTCGCGCATTTTCCGCGCCCGCGACGCGATCGATCAGAAATTGCGTCCGTTACTGTCCGATGCCCAGGTATCCGGTCATGAATGACACCACCCAAGAACAATTGTCCGCATTGATGGATGGCGAATTGTCGCGCGACGAGCTGCGCTTTCTGTTGCGGCGGATCGAAAGCGACGCCGACCTGGCGCAGCGCTGGTCGCGCTACCAGGTCGCGAGCGCGGTACTGAAACGGCAATACGCGGGGCCGCTGTCGGACGGGCAGTTTGCCACCGCCGTCATTACTCGCCTGGATTCGGGAGCCATGCCGGTGCGCCAGCCGATGACGGGACGTTTGTTGCGCTGGGCTGGCGGCGGAGCGATTGCTGCCAGTGTTGCTGTGCTTGCCCTGGTGGCAACGCGGCCCGCGGGCACGGACGGCGGAATGCCTGCGTCGGGGACCCCAGTCGTTGCAGTGGCTCCGGCCGCCGCGCCGCAGTCGACGACACCCATGGAAGCGCGAGAGCCGCTTCTCCTGCAGCAGATGTCGCCGGCGGGGTTGACCGACTCCGCACAGCTTGCCAGCTTCGAATCGATCGTGCCCACGTATACCTACGCGCCGAAGCAGCCGCATAACCCCGCTGTCCAGTCTGGGAACGGGCTTTCCGAAGCGTTTGTCCCGTATGTGCTCCTGGTGGGTGCGCGGCAGACGCTCGAGAGCCGCAGCCGCAGCCGCAGCCGCAGCGTGATGCGGCATCGAGGCAATGATTTAAAGCAGGATGACGCGCGCAGGAAACTGCAGCATACGACTCGCAGCGCGAATTCCGACTGGCAGCTGAATCACGCTGGCCGGACGAAGTGGATCGCCGGAACTCCGCAGGCGTGTCGCCAATCCAATCTGCTCAGCGTTTTTGTTTAAATGTATACACAATTCGCGAAAGGTGAATCCATGCACAAGACATTCCTGGTCCGTAGTTCGTTTGCACTGGCCTTTTTCGCCGCGACAGCGGCGGTGCAAGCACAACAACTGCCGGACTTCACGCAACTGGTCGAAAAGAGCGCGCCCGCAGTCGTCAACGTCGAGGCGACGCAGAGCGACAGTGCGAACCCACAAGGCGACGTCGACGATCAGGACGTTCCAGAAATTTTCAAGCGCTTCTTCGGCCCGGGCATGCGCCCGCATGGCGGGGGTGGCGGCGAGCGCCATTCGCTCGGCTCGGGTTTCATCATTTCATCAGACGGCTACGTGCTGACCAACAACCACGTCGTCGACGGTGCCGACGAAATCCTGATCAAGCTTTCCGACCGTCGCGAGCTCGATGCGAAGGTGATCGGCACCGACAAGGAATCCGACGTCGCGCTGCTGAAGGTCAATGCGACTGGGTTGCCGACGGTGCCGCTGGGCGATTCCGGCAAGTTGCGCCCCGGCCAGTGGGTCGTGGCCATCGGCTCGCCGTTCGGGCTGGATCACTCGATCACGCACGGTGTGGTCAGTTATGTCGGCCGCAGCAATGGCGGAGCTGATCAGCAGTACGTTCCGTTCATCCAGACTGATGTGCCGATCAACCGCGGCAATTCGGGCGGTCCGTTGTTCAATCTCGAAGGCCAGGTCGTCGGCATCAACTCGCAGATCTTCTCGAACACCGGCGGCTACATGGGCGTGTCGTTCGCGATCCCGATCAATGTCGCGATGAATACCGTCGAGCAGCTCAAGGCCAGCGGCCATGTGTCGCGCGGCATGATCGGGGTAGGCATCCAGGCGGTCACCCGCGAGTTCGCCAAGACGCTGGGTCTGCCCAACACGAGCGGCGCACTGGTCATGAGCGTGGCCCCGGGCAGCAGCGCCGACAAGGCTGAGATCAAGGTGCAGGACGTGATCCTGGCCTACAACGGTCACCCGATCGAGCAGACCTCGGATCTGCCGTTACTGGTCGGCAACACCAAGCCGGGGTCGCAGGCGCAGGTCAAGGTGTTTCGCGACGGCAAGACGCTTACGGTGCCGGTAACGGTTGGCGAGTTGCCGCGTGAAAAGGCCACCCTGGCCAGCCTCAATAGCGATGACGGCAAACTGCGCAATCCGCTGGGCATCAGCGTCGAAGACCTCACCGCGGACCAGCGCAAGCAGCTCGGCCTTAAGGATTCCACCGGTGTCGTGATCAGCGACATAACCGGCGCTGCGCGTCGCTCGGCGCTGCAGCCAGGCGACGTCGTGCTGATGGTCAATCGCAGGCAGGTGAAATCGGTGCGGGAGTTCCAGGACGCCGTCAAGGACATCAAGGAAGGCGACTCGACGATGCTACTGGTAAATCGCGGCGGCACGACTCAGTTCGTCGCAATCTCGGTGCCCAAGGGCAAGGATCGCGGCTGACATCACCACACTGAAAGGGCCGGAACGGGTTCCAGGCACCCGGCACGAATCGGGCCCTTGCGGGCCCGATTTCGTTTGCAAGTGCGGGAATTACCTTTGGTTCATGCGATAATTGACGTTTTGCCGGGAGCCCTCTGGGCCTCTCCGGCAGGGCTTTTCGGCAACGCATGAACAACATCCGCAATTTTTCCATTATCGCCCACGTGGACCATGGCAAGTCCACGCTGGCCGACCGCATCATTCAGTTGTGCGGCGGCCTGGAGGCGCGTGAGATGGAAGCGCAGGTGCTCGATTCGAATCCGATCGAGCGCGAACGGGGTATCACGATCAAGGCGCAGTCCGTTTCGCTGCCGTACACGGCGCGCGACGGCAACGTCTACATGCTCAATTTCATCGACACCCCGGGCCACGTCGACTTCAGTTACGAGGTCAGCCGTTCGCTGGCTGCCTGCGAGGGCGCCCTGCTGGTCGTCGACGCGGCGCAAGGCGTGGAGGCCCAGTCTGTGGCGAATTGCTACACGGCTGTCGAAATGGGCCTCGAAGTCGTGCCGGTTCTGAACAAGATCGACCTGCCGACGGCCGATCCGGAAAAGGTGAAGAAGGAAATCGAGGCCGTCATCGGTATCGATGCCGAGCATGCGATTGCGATCAGTGCGAAAACCGGCGAAAACGTGCCGGATGTGCTCGAGGCGATCGTCGCGCGCATTCCGCCGCCGAAGCCGCGTGATACCGACCGGTTGCAGGCGCTGATCATCGATTCGTGGTTCGACAAATATTTTGGCGTCGTTTCGCTCGTGCGTGTCATGCAGGGCGAAATCAAACCGCGGGACAAACTGCTGGTCATGTCGACTGGCCGCGTGCACGAAGTCAGTGAGGTCGGTGTTTTCACGCCGAAGCGCACGCCGAAGGACAAGCTTGGCGCCGGCGAAGTCGGCTGGGTCAACGCCTCGATCAAGGATGTGCACGGTGCGCCGGTCGGCGACACATTGACGCAGGCGAACAAGCCGGCACCGACGCCGTTGCCGGGCTTCCAGAAGATGCAACCGCGAGTTTTTGCCGGCCTGTTTCCCGTGGTCACGGATGATTACCCAGCACTGCGCGAGGCGCTGGAGAAGTTGAAGCTCAACGACGCCGCCATGCACTTCGAGCCGGAAAGTTCCGAGGCAATGGGCTTCGGTTTTCGCTGCGGGTTCCTCGGCATGCTGCACATGGAAATCGTGCAGGAGCGCCTGGAACGCGAGTACGACCTGAACCTCATCACGACCGCGCCGACGGTGATCTACGAAGTGCTGCAGACCGACGGCAAGGTGCTTGAACTCGACAATCCGGCCAAGCTGCCGGCTGCCAACTACATCGAAGAGATCCGCGAGCCGATCATCGTGGCAAATATCCTGACGCCACCCGATTATGTCGGCAACGTGATCAAGCTATGTGAGGAAAAGCGCGGTTCGCAGCGTTCGATCCACTACCTGGCGACGCAGGTGCAGATCAGCTATGAACTGCCCCTTGCGGAAGTCGTCATGGATTTTTTCGACAAGCTCAAATCGGTGTCGCGCGGTTATGCGTCGATGGAATACCATCTGGAGCGTTTCGCCGCCGGACCTTTCGTGCGCCTCGACGTGCTGATCAATGGCGAGCGCGTGGACGCCTTGAGCGCGATTGCACATCGCAGCCAGGCCGACCGCCGCGGCCGCGATCTGGTCGAACGCATGCGCGAGTTGATTCCGCGGCAGATGTTCGACGTGGCGATTCAGGCGGCGATCGGCGCGCAGGTCATCGCGCGCTCGACTGTCAAGGCATTGCGCAAGAACGTGCTGGCGAAATGCTACGGCGGCGATGCGACGCGCAAGCGCAAGCTGCTGGAGAAACAAAAGGAAGGCAAGAAGCGCATGAAGCAGGTTGGCCGCGTCGAGATTCCGCAGGAGGCGTTCCTTGCCGTACTGCAGGTGGACAAATAGCGGGAATCGAGAATAGGGAATCAGGAATCGAAACAGTGCACTGACGATTCCCGATTCCCGATTCCCCGTTTCCGCTCCGAAGGAGCATTGATGGACTTTGATTTTGCGTTATTGCTGGTCGGGCTGACTTTCGCGACCGGCATCATCTGGCTGCTGGATCGCCTGTTTTTCTACAATGCGCGCAGGGCGCGCGCGAACGCGCTCGCAGCTGCCGGCGGCAGCGAGGCCGAGCGCCAGCAACGCATGACCGAAGCGGTGCGTGAGCCGGTCATTGTCGAATATGCCCGGTCTTTCTTCCCGGTCATACTGATCGTTCTGCTGTTCCGCTCGTTCCTGGCCGAGCCGTTCAAGATTCCGTCCGGGTCGATGATGCCGACCCTCCTCGTCGGCGACTTCATCCTCGTCAACAAGTTCGCCTACGGCCTACGCCTGCCGGTGCTGAACACCAAGATCCTCGATGTCGGTGGACCGCAGCGCGGCGACGTGTTCGTGTTCCGCTACCCGCGCAACCCGAAGATCGACTACATCAAGCGGGTAATCGGCTTGCCGGGCGACGAGATCACATACCGCAACAAGACGTTGTACGTGAACGGCAAGGAAATTCCGCAATCCAATATCGGGCCCTATGTCGGCAGCGGCGACGAAGGGCGCAAGATGGCCGGCGCCGAGATCCGCCATGAAATGCTGCCGGGAGCGGAGCATGACCTGCTGACTTGGCCTCTGCATGCCGGGGCAGAGGGCACTTTTCGCGTTCCCGCTGGACACTATTTCGCGATGGGCGATAATCGGGATAATAGCGAGGACAGCCGTTACTGGGGTTTCGTCCCGGAAGCCAATCTCGTCGGCAAGGCCTTCGTGATCTGGATGAACTGGGACGCAGGCATCGATTTCAAGCGGATCGGAACGTTGGTCAAGTGAAGGGGTACAACATGCGCACCATGCTTCGCCAGAATGGTATGACCCTGATCGGATTCGCGGTCGTCCTGATTGTTGCCGGATTTTTCGCCTACGCGGCGATGAAACTTATTCCGGTGTATACGGAATACTTCGGTGTGGTCAAGTCGATGAATGCCTTGCAGACACAGGCGGGCATCGAGACCGCGACGATTGAAGATCTACGCAGGAAACTCGACGTCAACTTCGACATCCAGTATGTCGGCGACAGTACGATTCCCGAAAAGAACATCCAGCTGATCACGAAGGACGGCCAGCGCAAACTGCGCATCTTCTACGACAAGGACGTTCCATTTCTCTACAACGTCGATCTGCTCGTGCACTTCGACAACACCGTCGATCTCGCGCGCGGCGCGACCTACTGATTCCTTGCCCGCATCGCTGACCTACAGCTTTCGCGATCCCGACCTGCGCACTCGGGCTCTGAGTCACCGCAGCGTCGGCGCTGCGAACAACGAGCGACTCGAGTTCCTCGGTGATGGCTTGGTCAACCTGCTCGTTGCGGAAATGCTGTTCGAGCACTATCCGAAGGCCGACGAAGGTGAATTGACGCGGCGCCGTTCGCACCTGGTCAGCGAGCCAGCACTCGCCGCTCTCGCGCGCGATCTCGAACTTGGCGATGCCCTGCACCTCGGGGCTGGCGAGTTGAAGAGCGGGGGATTCCGGCGCGACTCGATACTGGCCGATGCGTTCGAAGCGTTGATCGCGGCGATCTATCTCGACGGCGGGTGGGAAGCGTGCCGCGGCATCGTACGCGAGCTCTTTGCCGGGCGCGTTGCCGGTGCCGGCGCGCAGACCGACAAGGACCCGAAGACACGCCTCCAGGAACTCCTGCAGTCGCGCGGTCAGCCTCTGCCCCTGTATACGCTGCAGGCGGCGATCGGTGCCGATCACGCGAAGACCTTCGAAGTCGAATGTGAGATCGCTTCGCTGCAAATGCGTACGACGGGTCGCGGCGTCAGCCGCCGAGCCGCCGAGCAGGCCGCTGCCGGCGCTGCACTTGAGCAGTTGGAACAAGCCCATGGCAAGGGCTGAGGGTGGCTCGCAAGACGGCGACCACCGCTGCGGAACCGTCGCCGTGGTCGGACGCCCAAACGTGGGCAAGTCGACTCTGCTGAACGCGCTGGTCGGCGAGCGTTTGAGCATCACGGGGCCAAAGCCGCAGACGACACGGCATCGCATCCTCGGCATCGTTACACGGCCGGCCGGGCAGATCCTGCTCCTCGACACGCCGGGTTTGCACAAGCCTGATTCGCGTGCGATCAGCCGCCAGCTCAACCGCACCGCGCGCCAGGTGCTCGTCGACGCCGATGTTGCCGTGCACGTGATCGAAGCTGGGCGCTGGACAGACGAGGACGAAAGCGTCTGGCGGGCCCTTGCGGAGTCATCGCGCCCCAGGATCGCCGCGTTGAACAAGATCGACCTGAGCAAGGACAAGAGCAAGCTCCTGCCATTTATCGCAAAGGTCAGTTCAGGTCGTAACTACGATGCCGTCGTTCCGGTGTCAGCGAAGGCACGCAAGGGCCTCGCGGAGCTGGAGCGCGCCATCATCGAGCGGTTGCCGCTGGCGGACGCGATGTATGCGGCTGACGAACTGACCGACCGAAGCGAACGCTTTCTCGCCGCAGAACTTGTCCGCGAGCAGCTGATGCTGCGTCTGTCGCAGGAACTGCCGTACGCGACGACGGTCGAGATCGAGCAATTCGAAGAACACGACGAGCGCTGCGACGTCGGCGCGGTGATTTGGGTGGAGCGCGACGGGCAGAAGTCGATCGTCATCGGCGCCGGCGGTGCGCAGCTTAAGGCGATCGGTACCTCGGCGCGGCTTGCGATGGAGCGTCTGTTCGGGCGCCGCGTATTTCTGCGCCTTTGGGTGAAGGTGCGCGAGAACTGGTCGGACGATGAAGCAGCGCTGCGCCGCTTCGGCTATGCCGAGTAGCTGGCCACGCAGCTCGCGGTGCTCGCTGGGAGGTCGGCCACTCGCGGCTCGTAAGGGCGCTCGCTGATCAGGTCGGGCGCTGTGCGGCCTCGTCAGGGAAAAGCAGCGCCATCGTTTCCTCACAAGCGCGCGCAGCGCGCGACCTTACTCCTAACAAGCGAGCACCAGCGAGCGACCTGACCCCGCCCACGAGTGCGCGCAAGCGCGCGACCTAATCTGCGATGCGGTAACCTTTCTCAATGCGCGTAGAACAGCAACCCGCCTTCGTCCTGCACGGCCGCGCCTATCGCGAGACTTCGTTGCTGCTGGAATGTTTCACGCGTGACCACGGCCGTGTCGGCCTGGTTGCGCGCGGCGTGCGCAAGGAAAAGTCGCGCCTGCCGCGCGCGCTGCTTCAACCGTTGACGCCAGTGAGCCTCGCCTGGAGCGGCGCCGGGGAACTCGCCACGCTCACCGCCGTGGAGGCGCGCGCCGATCCGCTGGTATTCGTCGGTGAGCCGCTGCTGTGCGGCCTGTACCTCAATGAACTGCTGCTGCGCCTGACGGTGCGACAGGATGCGCACACTGAACTGTTCGCGGCTTACGCGCAGACCTTGCTGCGCCTGGCGAATGGCGAAGCGCCGGCGTGGACCCTGCGGCGCTTCGAGCGTGACCTGCTCGAGCACCTGGGCTATGGCTTGAATCCTGCCATGGATGCCCAGACGGGAATCTCGGTCGACGCGGGCGCGATCTACGGCTACCGGCACGAACTGGGACCGGTGGCGTGGCGCAGCAGCGCGGACGGTCCGAAAATCAGCGGAGCGGCCTTGCTTGCACTAGCCATGGATATCCAGCCGGCTGAAGCCGAGTTGCCTTCGCTGCGACGCTGGATGCGTGGCGTGCTTGCTGCGCATCTCGACGGCGTGGAGTTGCACGCCTGGAAACTGCTCACCGATGCCTCGCTCCGGCAGCGTGAGTAGTCGATCAGCGAGTCTCGTCGAGCATCTGTTTCGTTGCGCTACACAAGTCGACCAGCGCGTCGCGCGCGCTCTCGATATCGCTCGAGCCTTGGCGAAGCGCGTACTCCAGACGCCACGCAGCGGCGCTGAGCGCCCCTGCACCGCAAAACCCGCAGGACGCGCGCAGGCGATGCAAGCGCTCACCCAGGCCGGTCGTCGGCCCAGCGTCGGCCGTTTCAAGTTCGACGGCAAGTACATCGAGTTCCCTGGCGAACATGCCGCGCAAAGCGCGCAATGCGTCGCGGTCGCCGCCGATCGCGGTGAGGGCAGCAGCATCGTCGAGCAACTGCGTCGGCTCGTTCGCGTCCGCTTGTGCAATTGTGTCGACCGGCAGGATCGCGTCTGCGAGGAAGTTCGCGAGCACACCGTGAATCGCGGCTAGGCTCGCCGGCTTCGACAGGGTCGTGGCGAATCCTGCCGCGCGCAGGTCGGCAATCAGCTGAGCATCGAGTTCGGCACTGGTCGCGATCGCCGGCGCCTCGATTCCCTGCGCTCGCGCAGCGCGCAGCAAGGCCACACCGTCCATGCCGGGCATGCGTCGATCGATCAGCAGCAGCGCTGGCGCTTTCGAGCGCAATGCACGCAGCGCGGATTGCGCGTCCGCGACGGCCAGCACGGTGCAGCCGCAACGTTCGATTGCCGCGCGAAGAAAGCTGCGGCTGACGGGGTCGTCATCGGCAATCAGGACAAGTGGCTTGGCTGCTATCATTCACGATTCCTCTTCCACGATGTGCCCGAGACCTGCTGCATGACTGTAATGGATGCCGATATCGTCGATTTGTCCCACGACGGTCGCGGCGTGGCCCGCATCGACGGCAAGGCCGTGTTCGTGTCCGGCGCACTGCCGGGCGAACGCGTTCGCCTGCGTTTCAGCGGCAAACACCGTCATTACGACGAGGCGGTCGTCGAGGAAATCCTGCAGCCTTCTGCCGACCGTGTCACGCCGCGCTGCGCGCATTTTGGCATCTGCAACGGCTGTGCGCTGCAGCACCTCGCACCGGCGGCGCAGATTGCAGCCAAGCAGCACGTGCTGCTGGAGAATTTCGAGCGCATCGGCAAGGTCCGTCCGCAGCAGATACTGCCGGCCCTGACAGACGAGCCCTGGGGCTATCGGCGCAAGGCGCGCCTCGGCGTCAAGTTCGTCGAAAAAAAGGGTCGCGTCCTCGTGGGCTTTCGCGAAAGCAACGGGCGCTACATCGCCGACATCAAGCGCTGCGAGATCCTGCACCCGGCCGTCGGCGGACGGATCGAGGCGTTGGCGTCGCTGATCGAATCGCTCGACGCCAAACGCACGATCCCACAGATCGAGATCGCCGCGGGCGACGACCTGGTCGCACTGATATTCCGTCACCTGCATCCGCTGTCAGCGACTGACCAGCAAGCATTGCGCGAATTCGGGCAACGCCACGGGCTCGGCATCTACTTGCAATCGGGAGGCATCGACAGTGTCGCATCCTTGTGGCCGCCCGATGCGCGCCTGAGCTTTCGCTTGCCTGCCTACGATCTGGATATCGAATTCCGTCCGCTCGATTTCATCCAGGTCAACGGCGGCATGAACCTGCGCATGATCGATCATGCGTTGCAATTGCTCGATCCGAAGCCCGGCAATCGGGTGCTCGATCTGTTCTGCGGTCTGGGCAACTTCACCCTGCCAATCGCGCGCCGCGGCGCCGATGTCGTCGGTGTCGAAGGCGAGGCTGGACTAGTGCGCCGCGCAGAAGAAAACGCGAAGCGCAATGGCGTCGAGAACGCGAGGTTTTACGCGGCCGACCTCACCGCCGACCAGCGCCGGGCGCCATGGGCGACGATCGATCATGATCTCCTGCTGCTCGATCCGCCGCGATCAGGCGCTGCCGAGGTACTCGAGTTCCTGCCAGGTCGCGGCGTGAAGCGAGTCGTGTACGTTTCCTGCCACCCCGGCTCGCTGGCGCGCGACGCGGGCATCCTGGTTGAACGCCATGGCTTCGAACTCCGCACCGCCGGCGTCATGGACATGTTTCCGCACACGGCGCACGTCGAGTCGATCGCCATGTTCGAGCGCAAGTAGCGATGCAGGGCACCCGGCCGCAAACGTTCCGTCTGTCCGGCAATCGGGCCGGTTGAGCATGGCGACCGAGATCGAGCGCAAGTTCCTGCTCGCTTCCGACGCATGGCGCGATGCAGTCGAGCGTTCGCAACGCATGAAGCAGGGATATTTGACGAGCACCGGAGCCAGCGCGCGCACTGCCTGCTCCGTCCGCGTGCGCATCGCGGGCGATCTGGCGTGGCTCAACATCAAGTCGGCGATGGCCGGGATCGAACGCCGCGAGTACGAATATGCCATTCCGCTAGCGGATGCGGAAAACATGCTCGACGAATTCTGCGATGGCGTTGTCGGGAAAATCCGGCATTATGTGCCGTACGGCGGGCGGATCTTCGAGGTCGACGAATTCCTCGGCGACAATGCCGGCCTGATCGTGGCCGAACTGGAGCTGGAAGCGACGACCGCACAATTCGAGCGACCGCCCTGGCTGGGTCGAGAAGTGAGCGACGAGCCGCGCTATTACAATCTGCATCTGCTGGACCATCCGTACTCGCATTGGAGTGCGGCCGAACACGACGGAGAGTGAAGTCTTGTTAGTTATCGGCATACGCGGCAGGGAACTGAGCGATGAGGAGCGCGACTGGATCGCCAACCCGTGCGTCAGTGGCGTCATCCTGTTCACCCGAAATTTTATCTCGCGCACGCAGGTGTCCGAGCTCGTCGCGGCAATTCGCGCCGTGCGCGGCGAACCGTTCCTGCTCAGCGTCGACCAGGAAGGCGGTCTCGTGCAGAGGTTTCGCGAAGGGTTCACCGATCTGCCGGCCCTGGCCCGCATCGGTGACCTGTACGATCGCGACGCGAAGCAGGCGGTTGCGATCGCCGAAGAGCATGCATGGCTGATGGCGACCGAGATGCGCGCACTCGATATCGACCTGAGCTTTGCGCCGGTCATCGACCTCAAGCGGGGCAACCGTGCGATCGGCGAGCGTGCGTTTCACAGTGACCCCGCTGCCGTGTCGGCGCTCGGACTGGCATACCTGCGCGGCATGCGCTTGGCCGGCATGGCGGCAACGATCAAGCATTTTCCAGGTCACGGCTCGGTGCTCGAGGACACCCACTTCGACAGCGCGGCTGATCCGCGTACGCTCGAGGAGTTGCGCGGCAGCGATCTGCTGCCGTTCGCCGACGCGATTGCCGCGGGTGCCGAAGCGGTGATGATGGCCTACGTCGGCTATCCGCTTGTTGACGCACATCCCGCCGGATATTCGCGCATCTGGATCGAAGATATCCTGCGCGGCGAGTACGGCTTCCGCGGCGTCGTTTTCAGCGACGACATCAGCATGGCTGCCGCCGAAGGCGTCGGCGGGCTAGAGGCGAGGGTCGACGCGCACCATGCTGCCGGTTGTGATCTGATCCTGGTGTGCAAGCCCGACGTCGTCGCCGAGGCGCTGCGGGCGGCACGCGGAAAGGTGCCCTGTGCGAGCGAGCGCATTGCGACCCTTGCCGGTGGTGTTGCCGCGTCGTGGGACGCATTGCTCGCCAATCCGCAACGCGAACGCTTCCTCGCTCGACTGATGGCGGTCACGGAACAGGCGAAGGGGAAAGCGGCGTGAACCAGCCTTCGCTCGAAGCCGCGCTGCGCACGGCGGACCAGTTGTTCGATCGGCAACAGCTCGATGCCACAATCGGCTCGATGGGGCGCGCCATCGCGACCAGTTTGAGCGGCGAGACGCCAATCTTCCTCACGATCATGAACGGCGGGCTGATCTTCGGTGCCACGCTGGCATTGGCCATTCCTGCCGACCTCGAGTTCGACTACGTCCATGCGACGCGCTATCACGGCGGCACACGCGGCAGCGAGCTGCTCTGGATCAAGCAGCCGCGTCTGGCAATGCGCGGCCGTGTCGTGCTGCTTGCCGACGATATTCTCGATGAGGGCTATACGTTGCGGGCGATCCGCGACTTCTGCATCGACCAGGGTGCGCGGCGCGTACTGATCGCGGTGTTGTGCCGCAAACAGCATGATCGTGCCGCACCGGGCGTAGCGGCGGACTGGGTCGGTGTCGAAGTGCCGGACCGTTATGTGTTCGGTTACGGCATGGATTTTCACGAACAGGGCCGAAATCTGCCCGGCATTTACGCGCTCAAGGAAAGTTGATCGTGGCGATTGACCTTGCCGTCATCGGCGGCACCGGCCTGTACGATTTTCCGGGGCTCCAACGCGTCGAGCGGCGCGACGTGGCAACGCCTTTCGGTGCGCCTTCGGCTGCGGTCGTTTTGGGCGAGTTTTGCGGCAAGCGGTTGGCCTTTCTTGCGCGGCATGGCGAGCAACACACGCTGGCGCCGCACCGGGTCAACTACCGCGCCAACGTCAAGGCACTGCACGACCTTGGCGCGCGCCGCATCGTCGGCGTCAACGCGGTCGGCGGCATTCGCGCCGACATGGGTCCGCGCACGCTGGTCGTCCCGGAGCAGATCATCGACTACACGCACAGCCGGCTGAGCAGCTTCTGCGACGTCGACGGTGCCAAGGTCGAGCACATTGATTTCACCGAGCCCTACAGCGTGGCGCTGCGCGCTGCGCTGATCGATGCCGCCGCGCGGGCGAAGATCGATCTCGTTGCCGGAGGTTGTTACGCGGCAACACAAGGGCCTCGGCTCGAAACCTCCGCCGAAATCGCGCGTCTGCGCCGCGATGGTTGCGACCTGGTCGGCATGACGGGGATGCCCGAAGCCGTCCTTGCGCGCGAACTGGGCATCAACTACGCCTGCCTGGCACTCGTGGCCAATTGGGCTGCCGGTTGCGGTCCGGCCGGCCCGGGCGGACAGACGGAGCCGATCAGCCTGCCAGAAATCTTCGCCAACCTCGAAGCTGCGACGGCGCAAGTCCCCGCAATCATTGCGCAAATGCTGACGGCATGCTGACTCGCGGTCCTCTTGCCGGACTTGTATTTTTTCGTTAATTGATTGTTATACTTGTTGCGCGCACCGCGACAACGTGCTTGGGGAAGTAATCGCGCGCGGGGCGTCGCCGTTGCATTCGTTCAAACAAGCGTCGAGGTTGGTTTCATGCGTACTGGAACTGTGAAGTGGTTCAACGATGCCAAGGGGTTCGGTTTCATAGCTCCGGAGGATGGTAGCGAGGACGTATTCGTCCACTATTCCGCCATCAATTCCGAGGGCTTCCGCACTCTGCAACAGGGGCAGAAGGTGAGTTTCGAAGTAGTACAAGGTCCCAAAGGTTCGCAGGCGGCCGGCGTCGTGCCGGTGAAATAGCCTTCGCGTATCAGTGGGAGGACACACGAGGCCTCGCGCAAACGAGGCCTTATTTTTTATTTCCTCGTCGCTGCAGCGAGCGCCTTGCGCGCCTCGAGCGTGCGTGCACCGTCGGCACCGGGAAAGCGCTCCCTGAGTGCGACGACTTCGCGCAGCAGATCCCTCCCTCGTCGCGTCCGTTAGGCTGCCAAGCCCGGATTGTTGAGCGCTGTCGCCGTGGTCGGATGATCGCCGAGGCTCGCGCGCGCAACGGCGACTCTGCGCCGCATCGCGGTCTGGGGTTCCTCGTAGCGTGCCATGTGATAGAGAGTAGTGCCGAGCGTGTAAAGCGCGAGGCTTATATCGAGTGTTTGTCCGATTATTTTATCGACAATACATATAGTTGCGATACATTACTCGAGTGCTTCCTCATAGCGGCCGAAGTTGCGCAACGCCAGCGTCAGGTGCTGGCGGTCGGTGGACAGCTTCTCGGCATTCACGGGGCGAAGTCGCTGCGCTGAAGGCATCCTCGATGCGCGCGAGCAATAGCCTCCCTCAAGCCGCGAACTGGAGGCGGGCGAGTTCGGAGTAAAGCCCGCCCTGGCGCATGAGCTCGGCGTGCGAGCCGTGCGCGACGACGCGTCCGGCATCCATGACGATGATGCGGTCGGCTTTCTGCACCGTCGCCAGCCTGTGCGCGATGACGAGTGTCGTGCGCCCGCGCATGAGGCGTTCCAGTGCATGCTGCACGGCCGCTTCGGAGTGCGCATCCAGATTGCTCGTGGCTTCGTCGAGCAGCAGGATCGGCGCATCCTTGAGCACGGCGCGCGCGATCGCGATGCGCTGCTGCTGACCGCCGGAAAGTCGCACGCCGCGTTCGCCGAGATAGGTTTCATAGCCTTCGGGTTGTGCAGCCAGGAAATCGTCGGCTTCTGCGGCCTTGGCCGCGGCGATCACGCTGTCTTCGTCGGCGTCGATCTTGCCGAAACGGATGTTGTCGCGGGCGCTCGCGCCGAAGATCACCGTGTCCTGCGGCACCAGCGCGATCGAGCCGCGCAATTCCGGCAGCGCGATCGATTTCAAGTCGGCGCCGTCGATGCGGATCGCGCCTCGCTGCGGATCGTAGAAGCGCAGCAGCAGGTGAAAAACGGTACTCTTGCCTGCGCCGGAGGGGCCGACCAGGGCGACGCTTTCGCCCGGCGCGATGTCGAGGCTGAAGTCGTGCAGCGCCGGCGCATCTGGGCGGGATGGATAGCGGAAATCCACACGGTCGAAGCGGATCGCGCCGCGAATGGGTCGCGGCAGTGGAATCGGCTGCGTCGGCGAGCGGATTTCCGGCTGCGTCGCCATCAACTCGCCGATTCGCTCCATCGCGCCGCCGGCGCGCGACACTTCGCTCCACACCTCGGTCAGGCCGCCGATCGAGCCGGCCGAGATCACCGCGTACAGCACGAACTGGCTGAGTACCCCGGGATCGAGCTTGCCGCTGACGACCGAGTGCGCGCCGCTCCATAACACCAGGGTGATGGCGCCGAAGATCAGCAGGATCACCAGAGCCGTCAAGCCGGCGCGCTGGGCGATGCGTCGGCGTGCGCTTGCCAGTGCGCGTGAAATCGCGCTGTCGTAGCGGGCCGTCTCGACCGGCTCGCGCGCATAGGCCTGTACGGCATACATCGCATTCAAGGTTTCGTTGGCGACGGCGGAGGCATCCGCGACGCGGTCCTGGTTGGCGCGAGCGAGTTTCTGCTGGCGCCGGCCGGCGACGACGATTGGCAGGATCACCAGCGGAATCACCAGCGCGGCATAACCGGCCAGGCGCGGGCTGGTGGCGACCAGCATGATCGCGCCGCCGAGCGCCGTGACGATTCCACGCAGAGCGACGGAAATGCTCGAGCTGACGACGGTCTGTACCAGTTCGGTGTCCGCACCGAGGCGCGAGATCAGTTCGCCGACCCGTGTGCGCTCGTAGAACGCCTGGTCGAGCGTCAGCAGGTGGGCATAGAGCTGGCGGCGCAGGTCAGCGACGACGCGCTCGCCGAGCACGCTGATGCAGAAGTAGCGTGCCGCCGTGGCGATGGCCATCACGACGGCGACGGAGAACAATCCCGCGAAGGCGGCGTTGAGCCTGCTCGGATCGGCGCGCGCGAAACCGTGATCGATCATCAGGCGTACCGCGACCGGCAGCGACAGCGTTGCCAGCGAAGACAACAGCAGGAATCCCAGCCAACCGGCCATCAACGCGCGGTAGGGCCGGAAATAGGGCAGCAGCAGTCGCAATGCAGAGAAGCGGTTGCGGCGCGTTTCGGTCGGGGCTTCGGTCATGGACGTCCTGGGTGTCCCGGTTCAGCATAGTGGCGAAGCTGGGGAATTCAACCGGGCTACGCTGCAGACACTGACTGATGGGTGGCGTTCTAGTTGCTGTCGAGGCGCCGCACGCTTGCCCGCCCACGCGACAGGTCGGCGAGCAGGATACTCAACGCGTCGACTCGATCAGTTGGCAGGCACAACCGAAGGACCGCGCCATCACCGCTGAATGTCTCGCCGACCTTTTCTGCAGCGAATTCCGCAAGGCGCGAGTGCAGAATGGGGATTGCCGCGAAGTTGAGCGCGAACTCGACGCGGCTCATCTGGATCATCTCACGCGTGGCAGCGGTGCGCAGGCATTCTGCCGCACAACCGCCGTACGCCCTCATCAGACCGCCGGCGCCGAGTTTGATTCCGCCGAACCAACGCGTGACGACAACGGCGACCTGATCGAACCCTTGGCCGTCGATTGCCTGCAGGATCGGTTTGCCGGCCGTGCCGCCGGGCTCGCCGTCGTCGTTGAATCGGTAGTCGAGGCCAATGCGATAAGCCCAGCAGTTGTGCGTGGCGGAGCGATCGGCGACTTCATCGATTAAGGCCAGCGCCGCCTGCGGCGTGGAGACATTTGCCGCATTTGCGACGAATCTGCTTTTGCGCACTTCCTGGGCGAGACGGGCCGGTGCGACGAGCGTCAGACCGCATCGTGCTCATCAGGGATTCGCCAGGTCGCGAAGGTCGTCCGGCAGCTTGTAGCCGGGATACATCCTGCGAAATTCGGCGAGGCTGCGCAGGGCTTCGTCGCGACGGTTTTCCTTGAGCATGTTGCGGATGTTGGCCAGCCAATGCTCGGGGTAGAGGCCTGCATTCGGGTCGTCGGAACGAGCGCGTGCTGCGTCTTTGCCTGCCGCACCCGGCGCAGGCTCGTCGCGTGCGCCGTGGCCGGTGGCGTCTGCATGCGCCGGCGCGGCGGACTCACGCGCCGGTTGTGCCATCGGCGACGCTTGGGTCGTGACCGGCGGCGGTGGCGGTGCTGCCGGCAGGGTGCTTGCCGATTCTGCCCGCACAGCAGACGGTGGCCTCGCCGTCGACTCGATGCGCGGCGCAGAAGGCGATGTGGTCGGCGCATTGGCCGATTTCATGACGGCTGCAGGCGCCGGACTCGCTGGCGCTGCTGCGCGCATTTGCGCTGCATCGGCCGATCCAGCTGTCGCCGCCGGTGCCTTGTCGTCGAACGATTTGGCTTTCGCGTCGGCTTTTTTTTCCTCCTTGGCGTCCCGATCGTGCAGGTTCTGCCAGGCGCCGGCGGCCATGATCTGCTTGCGTTCCACGGCGTCCATCTCCGATGAACGTTTCTGCGCCGGCGCCGGAAATGCCTGCGGTGGTGCGGGCTTTGCCGCATTTTCCACTTTGCCCAACTCGCCGCCCGCGACTGGCTGATTCTCGGTCTGCTCGGAGAGTTTTGCAGCCTTCTCGCGTTCGAGTGCTGCCGACGCAGGTTTGGCCGGTTCGGCGAAGTCGGAGTCGGGGACAGCGCTCTGCGCCTTCAAGCCATTCGCGCGCGCCGCCGGCACGGACGGCGCCGAATCGGCGGGCGGCGCTGGCGAAAGCGGAGCCTCGGCCGGAGGTGGTGGCGCATCGAGCTGGCGTACGGTGATCACGTCGCTGGCCGGAGCGCCAAGTTCGTTTCGCTCGCGGCGCTGGTCCGTTTCGACGCGCCACGCGATGCCGGCGGCCAGCACGATTCCGGCGGCGGCGCCGAACACCGGCAGCCAGCGCGCGCGGCGCCGCTGCAATTGTGCCTGCGGCGTTGCCACCAGTTGCGGATTCAGCGCGCGATGCGCCATCGAACGCACAGCCGCGTCGAGCTTCGCATCGGGTTCGGGCTGCGGCAGCTTGCGATAGAGCGCAGCCAGACGCGAGTCCTCCTCGTTCATGAAGGCCTCGAATTCGCGCTCGAATTTTTCGTTGCTGCTCATTCGTTCAACTTTTCGCGCAATTTCGCGAATGCATAGCGCAGTCGCGACTTGACGGTTTCGTGCCCGGCGCTGGTTATCGCGGCGATCTCCTCGAGCCCGAGGCCGCTCTCGACACGCAGCAGAAACGCCTCGCGCTGTTCGCAGGGTAGGGCTTCGAGCGCCAGTTGCAAGCGGCGGCGCTGTTCGAATTCGCTCAAGACCTGCTCGGGCCGGTCGGACTCCGGGACATCGAGTTCGCGCAGCACGGTTTCGGTTTCTTCGGCGCCGGCCTGCGGCCGCGCGCGGCGGAAACTGTCGACGATCAGATTGTGCGCGATCTGCAGCAGCCAGGTGCTGAACTTCGCTTCGACGCGATAGCGCGTTCGCGACGCGATGAGGCGGCTCCAGGTCTCCTGGTACAACTCGTCCGCACTGGGGCGATCGGGCACACTACGCAGGATGAACCGATACAACATGCCGCGCTGACGTGCGTACAGCGCGTCAAATGCACGTACGTCGCCTTGCGCGTAGGCGAGCATCAGTTCTTCGTCCGTTTTTTCGGCCCCCATGCGCTCGAAGGGTACGACAATTCGTGCGCGGGAATCATCCCCGCGCCATGTCGTCGGGCGATCGATCATTGCGAAACCTGAATTGAGCGCCAATGTTGCCATGGACGGTACAACGCACGAAGCGGACGCACGGGGTTAACATGATGATCTGGCACGTATTTGGAGTTGTTCGATGATTCACCCGATCCTGAAGATGGGCGATCCGCGCCTGCTGCGCATCGCCAAGCCGGTCGAGGCGTTCGGCACCACGGAACTCGATACGTTGATTGCCGACATGTTCGAGACGATGCACGCCGCCGGCGGCGTCGGGCTCGCCGCACCGCAGATCGGCGTCGACCTGCAACTCGTCATCTTCGGCTTCGAGCACAGCGATCGCTATCCCGATGCGCCGCCGGTACCGCGCTCGATCTTGCTGAATCCGATGATCACGCCGTTGTCGCCGGACCGCGAGGAGGGCTGGGAAGGGTGCCTGTCGGTGCCCGGCATGCGCGGCGCAGTGCCGCGCTACACGCATATCTTCTACTCGGGTTTCGATCCATCCGGCGCGCCGATCGAGCGCGAGGCCGAGGGTTTCCACGCTCGCGTCGTGCAGCACGAAGTCGACCATCTGCTCGGCCGCCTGTATCCGTCGCGCATCGAGGATTTTTCGAAGTTCGGCTTTACAGAAGTGCTCTTTCCGGGATTGGAAGGAACCGCCGACGATTGAACAGCCCGCGGCCGCAGGATCGTACCTCTCGTCAAATGCACATGCCTTCGATTTTCGCTCCCTCAAAGGTCATTACGTCTCCTGACTTGTGACGGCTGATCGCGAACGTTTCGCTGCAGCCGCAATCTGCATTCCTGATCAGAAACCGATCTCCGTCACGCGTGATCTGGCGGACCGGCAATGTCTTTATATGCGGTCCTGCGCCGTCCGGAAACGAGATCTGGCCATCGCGGAATGCGCGATAGATGGCCAAGGCATCCTCGGGATCGGTGTTCGCGTCTATTTCGAAATACTTCGACGGATCGGCATCGAAGATTACCGCGCGCTCCTGAACATGGGCACGACAGGTCAATACGTCCGCGTCTTCAGCCTTTTCGCATTGGAGCGTGTTGCTCAAGGCCCTATGCGGCCTCGTTACCGTAGGAGCGAAAGCGACGTACAGGGGCTCTGGTCTTACCTCGCTCGCCATGCATGTGCTGATCCGAACACTGAGTGCGAATTGTGGAATCGTTTTCGCGATTTCCGCATCATCGACGTACAAAGGCGTTCCATTCGCGTCTCGCGCCGACTTGTCGAATGGCAATTGATATGTCGTCCCGGCGAATTCCGCTCCGGAGGCGCGGCTCAAAATACCGATCGCCGCAATGACCAAGATCGTGCGACTCACTGGGATCCATCCTTCTACCTTGGTTGGGACTCCGACAACAGTTCAACGAGGTAGTTCTTCCACACCGCCGCCCAGGTGTGTGTGCTGTGGCCATGCGTCGCGTCGCCGATTGGAATCACGACGGCGCGCCCGCGCGGCACATTCTTGATCTCGCGCTCCAGGATGCCCAGTTCCGGCGGATTGATCTGGTCGTCGGCCGAGTTGATGGCGAGCAACGGCGCCTTGATCGTCGCGAGTTTCGGTTGCGGGTTGTAGTCGCGTGACGAATCGATCTGATACAGGCAGTCGTTCGCGTCGTCCTCCTTCATCAGGCGCGCGACGCGGTCCTCGAGGTACTTGTCGGCGCTGTCGCGGTCCGGCGCTTCCTTCTGCCATCTGCAGCGGGCTCGAGCCCATGATCAGCAGGATGTGAATCGCATCGGCGAGTCCGCGCGGCTGCTTCGTGTACTCGCCGTTGTTCCACTCGGGATCGTTACGGATCGAGTCCATGTACATCTTGCGCATCATGCGGTTGCGGCCGGCGATCTGCACCGGCAGGGACGCCAGCGGCATCAGCGCGTCCATGAAATCGGGATGCGCCTCGCCCCATAGCCAGGTGTGCATGCCGCCCATCGACGTACCCATCACGAGGCGCAGGTGGTCGACCTTGAGTTTCTCGGCGACGACGCGGTATTCCGACACGATCATGTCGTCGTAGGTGTAACGCGGGAACCTCATGTGCAAACCATCACTTGGCTTGCTCGACTTGCCGTGACCGATGTCGTCTATCAGCACGATATAGAACTTCGCTGCATCGAGCGGCTGGCCGGCGCCGAACAACTCGCCGGCAAAGCGGTCCTGCAGGAACTGCGTTCCGGTGCCGCCGGTGCCGTGCATGATCAGTACGGCATTATCCACATGTCCGTTCTTGTCCTTATGGATCGAACCGAGCGTGCGGTAGTGGATCTTCAGCTCCGGCAGCGTTTCGCCGCTCGCGAACTTGAAATCCTTGATCGTGTAATCGCCTTCGATAGGCTGGGGCCAATTTGCTGCGTGCGCGATCGAGGCTGCGGCGAGGGCGGAAAACGCAAGGACAACGAGCAAACGCAGGGACATTCGTGAATTCCTCGATCTGGAAGCCCTCCCCTTCAAGGGGAGGGTAGGGTGGGGATGGTGTTGATTGGGCCTGAGGTCGGAGAGCAACCCATCCTCCTTCCAGCCTCCCCCTTTGAAGGGGAGGAGTAGCAATGCCGGAGCAATCTCACGGATCGCGCATCACCATCAAGCGTAACTCCGTCATGTCCTCGATCGCATAACGGATACCTTCGCGGCCGAGGCCGGAATCCTTGACGCCGCCGTAGGGCATGTTGTCGACACGGAAACTCGGCACGTCGCCGACAACGACACCGCCGACATCGAGCTCATCCCACGCGCGCATCGCCTTGCGCACGTCGTAGGTGAACAGGCCGGCCTGCAATCCGAAGACACTGTCGTTGACATAGGCGATCGCCTCGTCGAACGACTTGTACTTCTGCAGCAGCGCGACGGGGCCGAACGCCTCCATGCAACTGACCTTCTGCCGCGGGTCGACGTTTTCGAGCACGGTGGCTTCGAGCATCGCCTTGTCGCGCTTGCCGCCGCAGAGCAGCCTGGCGCCTGACTTCACGGCTTCCTGGACCCAGTCGTCGAGCCGCTTGGCTTCCTTCTCGTCGATCATCGGGCCGACGAACGTTTTTTCGTCCTTCGGATCGCCGGCAATCAGTTTCTTCGTCGCGGCGATGAACGCATCGCGGAAACTTGTCGTAGAAATCCTCCTGCACGAGGATGCGCTGCACGCCGATACAGCTCTGGCCGGACTGATAGAACGCGCCGAAGATCATGCGCTCGACGACGAAGTCCAGGCGATCTCCCTGATCCGAATCGACGATGCAGGCGGCGTTGCCGCCGAGTTCGAGCACAACCTTCTTCCTGCCCGCGCGCGCCTTCAGATCCCAGCCGACGGAAGGCGAGCCGGTAAACGACAGCAGCTTGAAGCGGTCGTCGGTCGTGAACAGGTCGGCGCCGTCGCGATGCGCCGGCAGGATCGAGAACGCGCCTTTCGGCAGATCCGTTTCGGCCATGACCTCGCCCATGATCAGCGCCCCGATCGGCGTGCGGCTCGCTGGCTTGAGCACGAACGGACAGCCGACTGCGAGCGCCGGCGCAACCTTGTGTGCGGCGAGGTTCAGCGGAAAGTTGAACGGCGAGATGAACGAGCACGGCCCGATCGGCACGCGCTTGGAGAAGCCGCGATAGCCTTTCGCCCGAGCCGAGATCTCGAGGTTGATCACTTCGCCATCGATCCGAACCGACTCCTCGGCCGCGACCTTGAACGTATCGATCAGCCGCGTGACTTCACCGCGCGAATCCTTGATCGGCTTGCCCGCCTCGATGCACAGCGCCATCGCCAGTTCGTCGTAGCGTTCGCGAAAGCGCTTGACACAATGTTCGAGCACGGCCTGGCGCTGGTAGGGCGCCATCTTGCGGCAGGCTTCCTGCGCCTCGACTGCTGCCGCGATACCGGCATCGATCGCCTTCGCGTCAGCCATTGCCACGCGCGTGGCAACCTCGCCGGTGTACTTGTCGGTGACTTCGAGATCGGTGTTTGGTTGGCTGGCTTCGTTCGCGAGATAGTACGGGTAGGTCGGTCTGAGCATGATCGCGCGCTCCTTCGGTTCCCTCTCCTGCGGGCAGGAGAGGGCGGGGTAAGGGGATTTTGCCTCACGCTGACAGACTCGTCATTTCCGCGCAAGCGCGACAGTGGCCCGGGCACCCCCGGGGACAACTGACAACGGCCTCAGCGAAAGGATGTCAGCGACAGTTCCCGCGCGGCGCAATCTGTTCGTGATTCGCGAGTGTGCGTGTCGAAAGCTCGCAAGGCCGCGTGGTAGGGCCTCAAATGAACCTCGGACCGAGATCAGGGTACACAACAGTCGAGGGTGCGCGACCGGCGCAGGCTGACTTATTGATACTGCGCGTGGTCGAGGAGATCGGATGATTGGGTTTCGCACCGCGGCGCTGGTCGCTGGGCTGCTGACGTGCGGCCAGGCATTCGCAACGACATTCTGCGTCGCAACTGCCGACGAACTGACGACCGCGCTCGCGGCTGCGCAGCAGGACACGACCAGCGGTCATGTCGTCCACATCCGCAAGGGCAACTACTCCGCTCCGGCCGGCGGTTGGCATGTCGATATCCAGCAGCGCAGCATCGAGATCGCCGGTGGCTTCGACGGCGAAAATTGCGACACCGATTCTGCGGACGCCTCGCTAACGGTGCTGGACGGCCACGCGGCCGTGCGTCCGCTCACGATCGACACGTCCTTTGCTGGGTTCCCGCTTCCGGCCGTGCGCGACATCGTGGTACGCGGGCTCACGTTTGCCAACGGTGCAGGCGGTTCGGTCGGTGGCCTGAAAATCAGTGACAGCGGCCCGATCTACAACGGCACGATCCTGGTCGAGCGCAACATATTCCGCAACAACGTCGCCGTGGACTATCAGCCGGACAACAGCGCCGGCGCGCTGGTGGCCGCCACCGATGGTCCTGACTTCAGCGGCAACGTCTTTCTGACGATTCGCGGCAACCTGTTCACCGGCAATCGTGCGCCGGACGGCGCGGCCGCGCAGCTGTTTTCGAACAATGCGATCGCCGCGAACAACAATACGGTGACGAATAACCAGTCGTTCAGCGCAACTTTGGCGGTGCGCAGCACGTTTACGGTGTTTACCCTGACCGGAATCAACTACAGCAACAACATCTTCCGCGCCAACAATCCGGACAACCTCGACGCCACTTACGATCTGCGCGCCGACAGCACCGTCCGCGCCGACCTTGCCGCCGATCTGTTCAACAACGATCTGCAGGCTGTGCACGGAACGTCGGCCACGGACACGGGCAACACGGCGGTCGATCCCGAATTCGCCGACGCGGAGCACGGCGACTTCCGCCTGTCAGCCACTTCGCCGCTGATCGACGCGGGTCTGCAAGATCCCGCCGGCGGCCTGACCGTAGCCGATCTCGGTGGTTCGCCTCGCACGCAAGGCGTGCGCGTCGATATCGGCGCGTATGAGAGCGGCATCATTTTTCAAAACGCCTTCGACTGAGGCCGCTTCGGCGGTCCCGCGCGTAATCAGCTTGCAGACGCGATCGGGCGGGCCGGCTTCCGAAAGGGGCTGCGACCCTGATCCGGAACTTCCTCAGCGCGCGACGCGCTTGAAGGCAGTGCGGATCGCGTCGACGACTGCGTCCGGACGATCGATTTCGATATCGTGCGAGGAGTGCGCGACAGGAATCATTTCGCTGCGGCTGGAAGTACCGGCTATGAGTTTGTTGGTCTTCGCGCCTGCGGCCTGCAGTGCCCCACGATCCTTGGGCTCTATGTCCTCGTAGGTCGAATCCGCCACGAGCAGCAAGAGCGGCATGGAGCCGTGGTGTTCCTCAGGCGGAACAGGCCGCTCCAGCGTCGGGCCGCTCGTTTCCTGCACTGAAATCAGCGTCTGCCAGAATGCCGGGCGCGATTTGTTCGCATGCAGCGCGGAATTCAGCGCTGTGCTGAATTCCGGATTGGGCTTGCGCAGGCAACGGTCGAGTTCCGCCGGCGGCGAATCGAGCTGGCCTTTTTCGGCGCCTTGCTCACACTTGCGCATCATTGCGATCCCGGCTGCACGCTCCTGGTCATCGAGCCTGATCCAGTCCGGCGCAAATTCCGAGATCCGTTGCGGCGGCGGATCGAGCAGCACGAGCGCGGCGACGTCCGCCGGATTCAGGTCGGCGTAGCGGCGCACGATGTTCGTGCCGAGTGAATGACCGACCAGTACCACGGGACGCTCGATGTTCGCGGCGAGAATCAGCGCATGCAGGTCGCGCGCTCCGGCCTCGATGTCGCGCGGCAACGGACCGAGGTCGCTGAAACCGAAACCCGCCCGATCGTAGGCGCAAGCCCGAGTGAATTTTGCAACGAGCGGCTGCACCCTGGACCATGCCATCGAATCGGAGATCGCTCCGCTCTCGAAGACTACGGTCGGTTTGCCTTTGCCGGTGCAGCGAAGGTTCAAGCGGCGTCCCGCGCCGATATCCACAAGTTGTGCTGGCCGGGCGTATACGTCCAGCGCGGGATTCGGTCGAACGACGTCGTCCGCGTGCGCGTTCGCAGCGGGCCCGAAGAGCGCGGTGCATAGGACAGACACGAGGCAAAGCAGACGCGGTTTTCGGAACATTCCTGGTCCTTCTCTGGAGGTCGAAAGTCAGAGGCGAGCGCGCCACGGATTGGAGCGTTGCGAACGATTTTGGAGCATCGGATCGGCTGCCGATGTTGCCGGAAGCGGCAATTCACGCTGCTCTGCGAAGCGCGCACGGATGCGTCTACGGGTTCGACGCCGCATTGCTGACCTGGGTGCCTCGGATGACCTGCTCGACCGCAAGCCCGATCGCCAGGATCCCGCGGTCGGTGTTCTGCGTCCCGGCAATCATCAGGCCTATCGGGGCCTGCCCGGTTTCATGGCACGGTACGGAAAGTGCGCAGCCATCGAATGAGTTGACGATCGACGTGTTGCGCAGCATGCGTGTATTGAGGCGCAGGTAGGTTTCGTCATCCTTGCCGGCTTCCGCAATCGTTGGTGCGGTGTCTAGAGTCGTAGGCATGAGCATTGCGTCGTAACCGTGCGCGGCACCGTTGATCGTGCGTATGAAGCGTTCGCGGTGGCGCAGCATGTCGATGTAGTCGGCAGCGCTGGTCGTTTCGCCGCGACGAATGCGCATGAGGACGCGTGGGTCGTACCGGTCCGCTCCGTCCTTCACCCACTGCCGGTGCTGCCACCAGGCTTCGGCGCTGGCCAGCGCGCCGCGTGGATTCACTTCGATGGCTTGTTCGAATTCCCTCATTGGCAACTCGACGATGGTCGCCCCAGCTTTCGACAGGAGTGCAAGCGCCGTGATGAATGCGTTGCCCACCGCCGGCGACAGATCTGCCTGGAAGATTGCTGTTGGCACGGCGAAGCGCAGATCGTGCAGATCGGCGGGCGCTGGAATTGGGTCGGTGTCGCCGGACAAAATCTGATCAAGCAAGGCGCAATCGGCGACGGTCTTCGCGATCGGGCCGACGGAATCGAGCGAGAAAGATAGCGGCAGCACGCCATCGAGCGGCACGCGCCGAGCCGTAGGCTTGAATCCGACGATGCCGTTCAGCGCGGCGGGGATGCGCACCGATCCTCCGGTATCCGTGCCGATGGCCGCTGCCGCCATGCCGTCCGTAACGGAAATCGCGGCGCCGGACGACGAACCGCCAGGAATGCGTCCGACCGAGCGGTCGAAAATGTTTTTCGGCGTTCCGTAATGCGGATTGAGCCCCAAGCCGGAGTACGCGAACTCGGTGAGATTGGTGCGGCCGATGATGATCGCGCCTGCGCGCTTCAACTTTTCGACGACGACGCAATCGTGAGTCGCTGGCGGAGATCCGACCAGCACCTTCGAACCGCCCAGCGTTGTCGAACCGGCTTCGTCGAAAAGATCCTTGATCGAAATCGGTATGCCGCTGAGGGTGGGCAGCGGCGAACCACCGCGGCGCAAAGCATCGACGCGGTCCGCTTCAGCGAGCGCTCGATGCTCATGGACGACGAGAAAGGCGCGCGAGCCTTCGCCCTCGGGGTTCCGGATCGCCGTGATCGACTGTTCGACGAGTTGGCGGCTGGTGAGCTTCCCGCTGGCCAGAAGCAGTGAAAGCTCGACAATCGATGTCATTACAGCTTGGCGGAGAGCTCGCGAATTTCACGATTCAGAATTCGGTCGTTGTCCGAGTAGTCGATAGGCACATCGATCAGATGTACTCCAGGCGTGTCGAGGCACTTCTGCAGCGTCGGCGCGAACTCCGCCGCCGATCCCGGGCGGTGTCCCTGTGCGCCGTAACTCTGCGCGTAGGCGACGAAGTCGGGGTTGCCCATGTCCATGCCGAAGTTGGCGAAGTGCATGTGCGCCTGTTTCCATTTGATCATGCCGTAGGCGTTGTCGCGCAGCAGCAGTACGGTCAGGTCGAGTTTCAGGCGCACCGCGGTTTCGATTTCCTGCGAGTTCATCATGAAGCCACCATCGCCGGCGACGGCGACGACCTTGCGCTCCGGATGGACGATCTTCGCACCGATTGCCGATGGCAGGCCGGCGCCCATCGTCGCCAGCGCGTTGTCGAGCAGCAGCGTGTTCGGCTTGCGACAGCGGTAGTACCGGGCGAACCAGATCTTGTACATGCCGTTGTCGAGGCACAGGATGCCGTCGTCGGGCATGACCTTGCGCACGTCGGCGACGAGCCGTTGCGGGTAGATCGGCCAGCGCGCATCGTCCTTGCCTTCGGCCAGGTGTGCGTCATGGTGCGCTCGTACCGTATCGGCGTAGCTGAAGTCCCAGTGCGGCTGCTTCTCGATCGCCTGGCACAGGCGCCAGATCGTGTTGCCGATGTCGCCGACGACTTCGATCTGCGGGAAATACACGGTGTCGACTTCCGCCGACAGGTAGTTGATATGGATGACCTTGCGCAGGCCACGGCGCATGAAGAATGGCGGCTTTTCGATGACATCGTGGCCGACATTGATGATGCAATCGGCATGCTCGATCGCGCGATGCACGAAGTCGCCGTCGGACAAAGCGGCATTGCCGAGCCAAAGCGGATGCGTCTCGTCGACCACACCCTTGCCCATCTGCGTGGTGAAGAACGGGATGCCGGTCTTGTCGATGAATTCGCGCAGCATGCGGCTGCTGGTCTTGCGATTCGAGGCCGCGCCGAGCATCAGGATCGGGCGCTTCGCGGCGAGTATCGCTTCGGCGGCGTGCAGGGTCGCCTTGCCGTCGGCGATCGGGCGCCGGTGATAGCTTTCCGCAATCAGGATCACGTCGGTTTCGTCGCGGGCGATGTCCTCGGGCAGTTCCAGATGCACGGCCCCGGGCCTTTCCTCGACGGCGCGGCGGAACGATTCGCGCACGCGCGCCGGTATGTTGTCGGCGGAGACGATCTGCCGCGTGTACTTGGTCAGCGGCTTCATCATGTCGACGATGTCGACGATCTGGAAATGCCCCTGCTTCGAAGCCTTGACTGGCTTCTGCCCGGTGATCATCAGCATCGGCATGCCACCGAGTTGCGCGTAGGCGGCGGCGGTGACGAAGTTCGTCGCGCCGGGGCCGAGCGTGGCCAGGCACACGCCGACCTTGCCGGTCAGGCGTCCGTATGTCGCCGCCATGAAACCGGCCGCCTGTTCGTGGCGCGTGAGGATCAGCTTGATCGACGAGGTGCGCAACGATTCGAGCAGGTCGAGATTTTCTTCGCCGGGGATGCCGAATACGTACTTGACGCCCTCGGCTTCCAATGCCTTCACGAACAGCTCTGAAGCCTTCATGACGCTCTCCCCGCGGCGAATGTCGGTCGATTGTCGGCGTCGCTGTGCGGGTCGTCAAATCGTATCGCGGCCGACGAGAGACGGAACGACATGGCCTGCGCCCGATCCTTGCCTTGTAGGGCAGGGTCGGATCCCGAGCGAAATAGGTCCTGAACTCCCGGATTCACAATGCGTAAATGGGTTGACAACTTCACGATGCGCGACTACCGTGCGCGCACCTTTACAGAACGAGGCTGTCCTTCCGTGGACCCTTGCAGTAGAAACACTGCAGCCAACCCAGCGTAGTCCGCGGAAGAAGCCCACCGGCCGTTTCCGCGCAGGCGGAATGTGCGTCGGCGACTCGCCCCTGAGGCGAGAACCAGCGTCCAGGAATCTGTCACACTTCCCTGGCAGGCTGCCCGAACGATTCGGGAGCAAGTAATGCTGGATTTGTCCAACCTCTCCATGCTGATCGGCGGTGGCGCCGGGCGCGAGCGTGCGCGCAACGAGGCTGCGGCCCGCGCGGCGGCCGAGCTGGTCGCACTCGCACGCGTCGATGCAGCCGACGCGCTGGCGCGCCTCGACGCGACTCCGGAAGGACTCAAGCCCGAGCAGGTCGAAGAACGCGTCGAGCGCTTCGGCACGAACGTCGTCGCCCAGGAAAAGCCCAAGCCCGTCCTTTTGCAACTGCTCGAGCGGTTCGTCACCAATCCGATCAACATTCTGTTGAGCGTGCTCGCGGTGATCACCTGGGTCAGCGGCGAGGAGGCGAGCGACAAGATCGCCGCCATCATCATGTTTGCCATGGTCGTGATGGCCGTGTTCGTCGCGCATTTCCAGGAAGCGCGCTCGAGCCGCGCGGTCGAGCAACTGCGGCGCATGGTCAGCAATACGGCGACGGCGCGGCGCGAGGTGATCGAGGAACTGCCCGAAGGATCCGACGACGATGTCGAGCCACTGCGCATCGTCAAAAAGCTCGAAGTGCCGATCGATGCGCTCGTTCCGGGCGACATCGTCTATCTGTCCGCGGGCGACATGGTACCGGCGGACCTGCGGCTGCTCGCTGCCAAGGACTTGTTCATCAACCAGTCGGCGCTGACCGGCGAATCGATGCCGGTGGAGAAATTCTCCGGCGCCGACAGCGAGGCAAAAACCGCACTCGAGGCGCGCAGCCTCTGTTTCATGGGGTCGAACGTCGTCAGTGGCAGCGCGACCGCGGTGATCGCCGCCACTGGAGCCAACACGTATTTCGGCGCACTTGCCGGCTCGCTGATCGGTCAGCGCGTGCAGACCAGTTTCGATCGCGGCGTGTCGCGTTTCGCCTGGCTGATGTTGCGCTTCATGGCGGTGATGGTGCCGGTCGTCTTCCTGATCAACGGGCTGACCAAGCACGACTGGTACCAGGCCTTCATGTTCGCCGTTGCGGTCGCGGTCGGCCTGACGCCGGAAATGCTGCCGATGATCGTTGCGATCAACCTCGCCAAGGGGGCGCTGAAGATGGCGCGCAAGGACGTCATCGTCAAGCGCTTGAACGCGATCCAGAACTTCGGCGCGATCGACGTGCTGTGCACGGACAAGACCGGCACGCTGACGCAGGATCGCGTCATCCTCGAACGCCACACCAACGTGCGTGGCGACGAGGACGAACGCGTGCTCGAATTCGCCTGGCTCAACAGCCATCACCAGACGGGATTGAAGAACCTGCTCGACGTCGCCGTGCTCGAGCGCACCGAGCCGGTCACAGCCGAACGGCTGAAGGCGGCGTACACGCTGGTCGACGAGGTGCCGTTCGATTTCACGCGTCGCCGCATGTCGGTCATCGTGCGCGACGACAGCGGGCGCCACTTTCTGATTTCCAAGGGTGCGGTCGCCGAGACCGTTGGCGTCTGCACGCGCCTGGCCAGTGGCGATGAGGTCGAAATGCTGTCGCCGACCTTGCTCGACGAGGTGAAGACCGTCGCGCGCGACATGAACGACGACGGCTTCCGTGTCCTTGCGCTTGGCATGCGCGAGATCGAGGTGAAGCCGAGCTACTCGCGCGACGATGAAAGCGACCTGACCTTGATGGGTTTCATCGCCTTCCTCGACCCGCCCAAGGACAGCGCGGCCGAGGCGATCGAGGCGCTCAACGCCAATGGCGTGGCGGTGAAGATCCTCACCGGCGACAACGCAATCGTCACGCTCAACGTATGCCGTCAGGTCGGCATTGCGGTCGACAACTATCTGGTCGGGCCGCAGGTCGAGGAAATGGGCGACGACCAACTGACCCTCGCCGCGCGCACGACGCAGGTGTTCGCGCGCCTGAATCCGCAGCAGAAGGTGCGCGTGATCCAGGCGCTGCATCGCGACAACCATGTCGTCGGCTTCCTCGGCGACGGTATCAACGACGGTCCCGCGCTGCGCGCGGCCGATGTCGGCATTTCGGTCGACACCGCGGTCGACATCGCCAAGGAATCGGCCGACATCATCCTGCTCGAAAAGAGCCTGCTCGTGCTCGAAGAGGGCGTGATCGAAGGCCGCAAGGTGTTCGGCAACATCCTCAAGTACATCAAGATGACCGCGAGCTCGAACTTCGGCAACATGTTCAGCATGATCGGCGCGAGCGCGCTGCTGCCGTTCCTGCCGATGCTGCCGGTGCAGGTACTGCTCAACAACCTGATGTACGACTTCTCGCAAACTTCGGTCGCATCCGACGAGGTCGATGCCGAATATCTGGCAAAGCCGCGGCAGTGGGACCTGAAGGCGATCACGCGCTTCATGCTGTACATCGGACCGATCAGCTCGATTTTCGACTATGCCACGTTCGCGCTGATGTGGTTCGTGCTCGGTGCGAATCTGCCGGAGCACCAGAAGCTGTTCCAGACGGGTTGGTTCGTCGAATCGCTGTTGTCGCAGACGCTGATCGTGCACATCATCCGCACGGGCCGCGTTCCTTTCTTCGAGAGCATGGCCAGTCTGCCGCTGACGATCACGGGCGTGGTCATCTGCGCGATCGGCGTCGCGTTGCCGTTCCTGCCGATCGGCGCATGGTTCGGCTTCACGCCGCTGCCCGGAATTTACTGGCTCGCGCTCGCGGCGATCCTGGTGGCGTACATGGCGCTGACGCAGTTCGTAAAGACCTGGATGATCCGGCGCTTCGGCCTGCTTTGAGAGCAGTCAGCACAACTGCTCAGGAGCGAAGGCTTGACGCGGATTACGCAGAGCCTTCATTGTTGGTCCGCTCTAATCCGCGCTCATCTGCGTTCATCCGCGTCAGAGGCTCTTCTTCTTCTCAATCATTCAACGATCGCCCAGCGCCGGAAATGCGGCGCGCAGGTCGAGCATGCGTCCGCAGTGCGCTGCGTCGTAGCCGGGCAACGTCTGCACGGCCTTGCGAAACTCGCTGCTGTGCAGGATCGACATCGCCTGCGCGATCGTCGGTGAATCGGCCTGCTCGTTGCGCACGAGGAAGAAGTAGCGTTCCTTGACCAGGGGGATGAAGTCGAGGCCGAAGCGCTGCGCCGGCGTTTCGATGCCGAATCCTGCATCGGCCATTCCGCTGGCTACGTATGCGGCAACCGCGGCGTGCGTGAATTCGCCGGTTTCGTAACCGTCGATCGCGCTGCCGTCGACGCGGTGCTTGATGAGCAATTGATCGAACAGGAAGCGCGTACCGGAATCGGGCTCACGATTGACGAAGCGCACGCCACGCCGGGTGAGTTCGGCAATGCCGCGGATCTTCTTCGGATTGCCGTGTGCCACCATCAGGCCCTGCCGGCGCGTGCTCAGGTCGATGAGCCGGTACGCACCGGAGCGAAACGCCGTGGCGTAAAGACGCAGAAACTTGCCTTCGAGTTCGCCGATCGGCACGTGCAGTCCGGCCATGTCGCAATTGCCGCGCGTCAGTGACGCCAGCACTTCGCGGCTGCTGCGGTACTTCAGGTCTGCTGCAATCTGGCGGCGCGTGAGAAAGCGGTGGAGCGTTTCGACCGCGAAGCCGTGGCTGGCGTGAATGCGCAGGATTGCGTCGGCGTGCGCGACGGCGCGCTCGAACTCGACTTCGATCTCCGAAGCGAGGCTGTCGAGCAGCGGCGACAGGCGGGCCGAGATGCGTTTGTCGGCCCAGACGAGCTTTTCCCCGAGCGCCGTCAGCTGCGCGCCGCTGCCACGGGACGAGGTCACCAGCGGTGTGCCGAAGATCTTCTGGCCGCGCTGCAATATTCCCCAGGCATAACGGTAGGAAACGTCCGAGCGTGCGCAGGCGCCGGCGAGACTGCCGCTTTCGTGGATGCCGACAAGCAGGTCGATCAGGCGCTGGACGACGGTGTCGCCGTCGGGCGCCTGCAGTTGCCAATGCGGTTGTATCGATACCTTGAACATCGAAATCTGATCCGTCCAGACTTTAGTCTAAATAAGCTCCATATAGCATATTGTATCAACGGTCCTTGTTCTATCGTCCGCATGAACGAGGGGCCTCGTCATCCCGCGTTATGTTGTTGAAAGCATATGAAATCCGAACGCGGCCACGGAAGACTGCACCGCGCGGGACGATCGCGCGGACGCCAGATCCGCAACTGCGGCGGCTTGGCGCTGACAGTCGTTTGGGGACAACGCAGAAAAAATCAGAGCCGCTGCCAGCGGCAACCAGGGCATGACAGGAGGAGGGGAGATGTCGAGCGTAGCAATTCCACAGGCGGGAGGCGGCACGAGCATCCTTGCGAAGGAGCGTACCGTCGCAGGCCCGAACTTCAATCGCTGGCTGGTGCCGCCGGCCGCACTTTGTATACATCTTTGCATCGGCATGGCCTACGGCTTCAGTGTGTTCTGGCTGCCTCTGTCGAAGGCGGTGGGCATCAGCAAAGCGGTTGATTGCCCAGCCGACATGAGCTTCGTCACGTCGCTGTTCGCCTCGAACTGCGACTGGAAGGTGTCCACGCTGGGCTGGATGTATACGTTGTTCTTCGTTTTTCTCGGCTCGGCGGCTGCGCTGTGGGGCGGCTGGCTCGAACGCGCCGGACCGCGCAAGGCCGGGTTCATCGCCGCAGTGTGCTGGTGCGGCGGCCTGGTCATCTCCGCGATCGGCGTCTACATGCACGAGATCTGGATGCTCTGGATCGGCTCCGGCGTCATCGGCGGCGTTGGCCTGGGCCTGGGTTATATCTCGCCGGTGTCGACGTTGATCAAGTGGTTTCCCGATCGGCGCGGCATGGCAACGGGCATGGCGATCATGGGCTTCGGCGGCGGCGCCATGATCGGTTCGCCGCTGGCCGACATGCTGATGAAACACTACGCGACACCGACCGACGTTGGCGTCTGGCCGACGTTCCTGACATTGGCGGTGATCTATTTCGTCTTCATGACGTGCGGTGCCTTCGGCTACCGCATTCCGCCGCGCGGCTGGACACCGGCGGGCTGGACTCCGCCGGCCAGCATGAAGCAGAACACGCTGATCACGCAGCGCCAGGTGCATCTGGACGTTGCCTGGAAGACGCCGCAGTTCTGGCTGATCTGGGGCGTGCTGTGTCTCAACGTCAGCGCCGGCATCGGTGTCATCGGCATGGCTTCGCCGATGCTCCAGGAAGTTTTCGCCGGCAAACTGCTCGGCGTCGACGTCGCGTTCAATGATCTCAGCGCAGACCAGAAGGCGAAGATTGCGACCATTGCGGCGGGCTTCACCGGCCTTTTGAGCCTGTTCAACATTGCCGGACGATTCTTCTGGGCCTCACTGTCGGACAAGCTCGGCCGCAAGCTGACCTATTTCACGTTCTTCACGCTCGGCATCGCGCTGTACGCATCGGTGCCAACCTTGGGTCACCTCGGGCTGATCGCCCTGTTCGTGGCCGCGTTCGGCATCATCCTGTCGATGTATGGCGGTGGCTTCGCTACCGTGCCGGCCTACCTGGCCGACGTCTTCGGCACGCAGATGGTTGGAGCCATCCACGGCCGACTGCTGACCGCATGGTCGGCCGCCGGCATCATCGGTCCGGTACTGATCAACTACATCCGCGAGTTCCAGCTGGCGCACGGTGTGTCCAAGGCGTTGGCCTACGACATCACGATGTATATCCTGGTCGGACTGCTGGTGCTCGGTTTTCTCTGCAACTGGCTGATCAAGCCGGTCGACGAGAAGTACTACATGAGCGAGGCCGATCTCGCCGCGGAGCAGAAAAAGGCGCACGAAAGCAATGTCGTCATTCCGGCGAATGCAGCGACACCCGCAGCAGCAGGCGTGTCGCCGATACTGATTGGAGCCTGGCTTTTTGTCGGCATCCCGATCCTGTGGGGCGCCTGGATTACGCTGCAAAAGGCGCTGGTCCTGTTCAACTGATCTTGCGCGACCCGGCGTCCTCAGGACGCCGGGTCGTCGACGTCGCTCGGCCGGCCGCTTCGCTGATCATGACGGCCTTGGATTCCCAATCCTTCGTCCGTCCAACTTCACCGTCGCGAAGGACGTGTGGAAGGAACTCCGCATTCAAGGAACGTGGCCCAACTGCGGAGGGCTGCGGCTGACGAAACAGCCCGTATATGCTTTGGTAAGCATATTATGCTGACCACCTTTGCTCTATTGTTGGCGGCAGGCATGAGGTCGATTGATTTTTATTATGTTGTCGAAAGCATATTGCCGGCAGAATTGTTCGACGCACCGGCAAGAACTGCGTTCGGCATCATTCGGAATCTCGCGCGGATTCTCGCGTGAGCGAACGGAGAATGGCAGGTGATGCGCAAGGTTGCAGAACAGATCCCGCTGAAGGTCGTGGTGCATCCTCCAACTGCACTGCCGGCGGAGCAGGAACGCGCGGTGCGCGAGGCGCTCGGCGCGCATCGCGACTCCGCTGGTGCACTGCTGCCGATCCTGCATGCAATCCAGGACGCATTGGGCTTCATCCCGGAGGCGGCGGTCCCTGTCATCGCGCATGACCTGAACCAGTCGCGCGCCGAAGTTCACGGCATGCTGAGCTTCTACCATTATTTCCGTACGCGGCCGTCCGGCCGGCACATCGTCTACCTCTGTCGCGCGGAGGCATGCCAGTCGATGGGTGCGCGCGAACTCGAAGCTCAGGTCAAGCAGCAACTCGGCATCGAGTTCCACGAGACGACGGCTGACGGCAAGTTCACCCTCGAACCCGTGTACTGTCTCGGCAACTGTGCCTGCGCACCATCGGTCATGGTCGACAAGACATTGCACGGCCGCGTTGACGCGGAACGCTTCGAGGCTTTGCTGGTCGAAGCGGCGGAGGCTGCGGAATGACGACTACACTCTATGTTTCTCGCGATGCCTCGGCGCTTGCTGTCGGCGCCGAGCATGTGGCGCGCGCGATTGCGGAGCGCGCGGTGCACACCGGTTTGGATGTGCGCGTCGTGCGCAACGGTTCGCGCGGCATGTTCTGGCTCGAGCCGCTGGTCGAAGTCGCTACGCCGACCGGCCGCATCGCCTATGGGCCGGTGCAGGTCAAGGACGTCGAAGGGTTGTTCTCGGCGGGATTCCTGCAGGGCGCCGCGCATCCGACCAAACTCGGCAAGCTCGAAGACATCGCATATTTCCGCAAGCAGGAACGCCTGACATTCGCACGTGTCGGCATCACCGATCCACGGAGCATCGAGGACTACCGCAGCCATGACGGGTTGCTCGGCCTGAAGCGGGCGCTCGACATGGCGCCGGCCGATATCGTCAAGGCCGTGACGGATTCCGGCCTGCGTGGACGCGGCGGCGCGGCATTCCCCGCCGGCATCAAGTGGAAGACCGCGCTCGACGCGGCGGGTACGCAGAAATACATCGTGTGCAACGCCGACGAAGGTGACTCCGGCACGTTTTCCGATCGCATGCTCATGGAAGGCGATCCATTCGTGCTCATCGAGGGCATGATCATCGCCGGGCTTGCGGTCGGAGCGACGCAGGGCTACATCTACCTGCGCTGCGAGTATCCCCACGCTCACGCGGCGCTGAAGTCCGCCATTGCGTCGGCTTATGCCAATCGCCTGCTCGGAAACGACATCCTCGACAGCGGCAAGCGCTTCGATCTCGACGTGCGGCTCGGCGCCGGTGCCTACATCTGCGGCGAGGAGACCTCGCTGCTCGACAGCCTCGAAGGCAAGCGCGGCCAGGTGCGTGCCAAGCCGCCGCTGCCGGCGATCAGCGGCTTGTTCGGCAAGCCGACGATCATCAACAACGTCATCACACTGGCGAGCGTGCCGATCATTCTCGACAAAGGCGCGCAGTACTACCGCGATTTCGGCATGGGTCGATCACGCGGCACGTTGCCGCTGCAGCTGGCCGGAAACATCAAGCACGGCGGGCTGGTGGAAAAGGCGTTCGGCCTGACCCTTCGCGAATTGCTCTACGACTACGGTGGCGGCTCGGCGAGCGGACGCCCGATCCGCGCCGTGCAGGTCGGCGGTCCGCTTGGCGCGTATCTGCCCGAGTCGCAGTTCGACACGCCGATCGATTACGAGGCGTTCGCCGCGATCAAGGGCATGCTCGGCCATGGCGGCATCGTCGTGTTCGACGACAGCGTCGATATGGCACAGCAGGCACGTTTCGCGATGGAGTTCTGCGCGATCGAATCGTGTGGCAAGTGCACGCCATGCCGCATCGGATCGACGCGTGGCGTCGAGGTGATCGACCGCATCATCGCCGATCATTCGCGCGCGATGAATACGACCCTGCTGCGCGACCTCTGCGACACGATGGTCAACGGCTCCTTGTGTGCGCTCGGTGGTTTGACGCCGTATCCCGTATTGAGCGCGCTCGAGCATTTTCCGGAAGATTTTACGCGTGAGGTTCCTCTGCCGTTGAGTGCAGTCGGCGGAGGATGAAGAAAAAAATCGTTCGAACGCGGATAGGTGCAAGGAACGCGGATTGAGACGCAATAAGGCGAACAACACAAGTGAACTCTGAGAGCGCGGAACCCAAAACATGGACATCGGTCAGCGAGCGCACATCACGCTCTATCTGCGTTCAGAAGCTCTTTAATTCGAGGTAAGCGTCATGTTATCGATCAACGAAACCGACTTTGGCACGCCACTTCCGATACAGATCACGAAGAAAGTGACCTTGACGGTCGATGGGCGCGAAGTCAGCGTTCCCGCTGGCACGTCGGTCCTGCGTGCGGCATCGGAAATCGGCATCCAGATCCCGAAACTGTGCGCGACCGAACTGCTCGACGCATTCGGTTCGTGCCGCCTTTGCCTGGTCCAGATCGAGGGCATGAAAGGCTATCCGGCCTCCTGCACGACGCCGGTAACGGACGGCATGAAGGTGACGACGCAAAACGCCAAGCTCGCCGACATTCGCCGCGGGGTCATGGAACTGTACATTTCCGATCACCCGCTCGACTGCCTGACCTGCCCGGCGAACGGGCACTGCGAGCTTCAGGACATGGCCGGAGCGGTCGGGCTGCGCGAAGTGCGCTACGGCTACACGGGCGCGAATCATGTCTATGCCGAGGCGCAGCCCGCTGATGCCGGCTGGCCGGTGCGCAATGGCCATGGTCATACTCATGCGCCGGGAGCCAATGCGTTGTTCGTGAAGAAAGACGAGAGCAATCCGTATTTCACGTTCGATCCGTCCAAGTGCATCGTCTGTTCGCGCTGCGTGCGCGCCTGCGATGAAGTGCAGGGCACGTTCGCGCTGACGATCCAGGGCCGCGGCTTCGAATCGAAAGTCTCGGCCAGCATGGACGAGTCGTTTCTCGATTCCGAATGCGTCTCGTGCGGTGCATGCGTGCAGGCGTGCCCGACCGCGACGCTGAGCGAGAAATCGCTGATCGCGGTTGGCCAAGCCGAACATAGCGAGATCACGACCTGTGCGTACTGCGGCGTCGGTTGCTCATTCCGCGCCGAGATGCGCGGCGAGGAACTCGTGCGCATGGTGCCAAACAAGAACGGCCATGCCAATCACGGCCATTCATGCGTGAAGGGCCGTTTCGCTATCGGCTATGCGACGCACCCGGACCGCATCCTGAAGCCGATGATCCGCGCGAAGATTTCCGATCCGTGGCGTGAGGTGTCCTGGGAAGAGGCGATCGCCTATTCTGCCGCGGAGTTCAAGCGCATCCAGGCCAAGCATGGCCAGGACTCGATCGGTGGGATCACGTCGTCGCGCTGCACCAACGAGGAAACCTACCTCGTGCAGAAGCTCGTGCGCGCCGGTTTCGGCAACAACAACGTCGATACGTGTGCGCGCGTCTGCCATTCGCCGACTGGCTACGGGCTCAAGAACACGCTCGGAGAATCAGCCGGCACGCAGAATTTCGATTCGGTCATGAAGGCCGACGTGATCATGGTCATCGGCGCCAATCCCACCGACGGCCATCCGGTATTCGCTTCGCAGATGAAGCGCCGCTTGCGCCAGGGCGCGAAACTGATCATCGCCGATCCGCGCCGCATCGACCTGGTGCGCACACCGCACATCACGGCCGACCATCACCTGAAGCTCAGGCCCGGCACCAACGTCGCGCTGATCAACTCGTTGGCGCACGTGGTCGTTACCGAAGGTCTGGTGGACGAGGCTTTCGTGCGCGAGCGTTGTGAACCCGGCCCGTTCGAGAACTGGCGCAAGTTCATTGCCGAGCCGCGCAATTCGCCGGAAGCGATGGAAGCGGCAACTGGGGTGCCGGCTGCCGACGTGCGTGCCGCGGCGCGCCTGTATGCGACCGGCGGCAACGGTGCGATCTATTACGGCCTCGGCGTGACCGAGCACTCGCAGGGCTCGACAATGGTCATGGGCATAGCCAACCTCGCCATGGCGACCGGCAACATCGGCCGTGAAGGCGTCGGCGTCAACCCGCTGCGCGGACAGAACAACGTGCAGGGTTCCTGCGACATGGGTTCGTTTCCGCACGAGTTCCCGGGCTATCGTCACGTTAGCGACGATGCGGTGCGTGGATTGTTCGAGCGTGCGTGGGGTGTCAAGCTGCAGTCCGAACCGGGGCTGCGCATCCCGAACATGTTCGAAGCCGCGTTGGATGGCGATTTCATGGGCTTGTACATCGAAGGTGAGGATATCGGCCAGAGCGATCCGAACACGCAGCATGTGACTGCGGCGTTGTCCGCGATGGAATGCATCGTCGTTCAGGACTTGTTCCTCAACGAAACGGCGAAGTTTGCACATGTGTTCCTGCCTGGTTCCACCTTTCTCGAGAAGGACGGCACGTTCACGAACGCTGAGCGACGCATCTCGCGCGTGCGAACGGTGATGCGACCCAGGAATGGCTACGCCGACTGGGAGATCACGCAATTGCTGTCGAACGCCATGGGCTATCCGATGAATTACGCGCATCCGTCAGAAATCATGGATGAGGTCGCGCGCTTGACGCCGACGTTCACGGGCGTGAGCTTTGCCAAGATCGATGAGCTCGGCAGCATCCAGTGGCCATGCAACGCGGAGCACCCGCAAGGCACGCCGACCATGCACGTCGGCGAATTCGTGCGCGGCAAAGGCAAGTTCCTGCTCACCGAATATGTGCCGACGCACGAGAAGGTCAACGCGAAGTATCCGCTGATCCTGACGACTGGCCGCATCCTGAGCCAATACAACGTCGGCGCGCAGACGCGACGGACCGCGAACGTCGTCTGGCACAACGAGGACCGCCTCGAAATCCATCCGCACGACGCCGAGCAGCGCGGCATCAAGGAAGGCGATTGGGTAGGCATCGCGAGCCGCGCGGGTGATACCGTCTTGCACGCTTCGATCAGCGACCGTATGCAGCCCGGCGTGGTCTATACGACATTTCATTTCCCCGGCTCCGGCGCCAACGTCATCACCACGGAGAACTCCGACTGGGCGACGAATTGTCCGGAGTACAAGGTCACGGCGGTTGAGGTGACGCGCGTCAGCCAACCCTCGGAATGGCAGAAGCGTTTCGAAGCCTTCAGCATTCAGCAACAGGATCTGCTCGATCATGCCAGCGTCGGAAAATAAGCCGTCCGGCGCGTCGCTCCCGGCCGGAGCGGTGCGGCGCGAAGTCGAGCGTCATCGTGGCGGCGCGGTGGTGCGCGTTGCCGATGCGATCGCAGAAGAAATTCCGGTCGCTTTCGTCTACAACGAGCGACCGCACGCGGTAATGCTGGCGACGCCGACGGATTTGGAGGATTTCGCGCTCGGCTTTTCGCTCAGTGAGGCGATCATCGTGAGTGCGGCCGAATTCGGGGGGGTGGAAGTCGTACCTGCTCTTGCCGGCGTCGAGCTGCGCATCCGAGTTCCCGAAGCGCGCGCCGCCGTCCTCGACGAACGCGTGCGCCAGTTGACCGGCCGCACCGGTTGCGGGCTGTGCGGGGCGCAGACGCTCGATGCGGCGATTCGCCATCCAGCGGCGGTGGTCGAGTCAACTTCGATCGACACGGCGGCGTTGCAACGTGCGCTTGTTGAGCTCAAGAGCCGGCAGACGATCAACGTCGCGACCGGCGCCACGCATGCGGCCGCTTGGGCTTGCGGCGATGGGGGCGTCGATCTCGTGCGCGAGGACGTCGGCCGGCACAATGCGCTCGACAAACTGATCGGCGCGATGCTCGCGGCAAACGTCGATGTGCACGATGGTTTTGTTGTCGTCACCAGCCGGGCCAGCTACGAGATGATCATGAAGTCGGCGACGGTCGGCATCGGCATCCTCGCCGCGATTTCCGCGCCGACGGCGTTGGCAATTGCCCTGGCTCATGAAACCAATGTCACGCTGATCGCCTTCGCCCGGCCAGAAGGATATTCCGTCTACGCGCACGCACAACGCGTACGCCCCGATCCGGCGTTGACCCGGAGTGCCAGCGGATGAACGTCGAGCACCTGGCCGAAATGGTCAATGACATAGCCAATTTCTTCGCCATAGAACCGGATCGCAGTGTGGCGATCGATAGCGTCTGCAACCACCTCAGAAAATTCTGGGATCCGCGCATGCGCCGCCAGATCATTGCCCACGTGCGGGATCATGGCGCTGGCGGTATGAGCGAACTGGCGCGCGCCGGTGTCGAAAAGCTTGCGACCATCGATACGGTTGCCGTTGCGAAGACTGCGTAACCCGCCGAAAAATGCTCCTGCATTTTCGGCATGTCCGCGGGGCAGGAGCCCAAGTGCCGCGACGGCCAGGATGGCCGTGAGCGGCCCTCGGAGGCCAGGGATGGCCGGGAGAGGCCGCGGCCGGAAAATGCTCCGGCATGTCTGCTATTGCGGCTGCAAAGACCGTTGACCCGCCGAAAAATGCTCCTGCATTTTCGGCATCCCCGCCATCCATGGCGGTGAAAAAAGGCCCGCTTTCGCGGGCCTTGAATTGACTCCGAGTAAATCGTTGTGGGGCTTACTGGCAACCCGCAAACTTGAACGAGCCGATGCGCGTGTTCCAGTTGAATGCGCCGTTCGACTTGATGTATTCGTCGGTATACCAGAACGTGCAGTCGTCGGTCGGATCGACGGTCATCGCGCTGTAGTCGCCCCAACGCGTGAGGTTCTGACCGGTCTGTGAACCGGTGCCGGCGATGATCGTCGCTTCGGCCTGCATCGTGCTGAGCGGATCGGTCGTGAGGCGGCCGGTGTAGCGGATCGACGGGAACAGGGAACTGCTCGACACGCTGTAGCCAAGCGCCATGTTGCCCTGCTTGTCCTGCGCGATCGATCCCATCCAGCGGTAGTTCGCGTCGGGCGCGAATGTCGACTGCTGGAAGACAGTCGGGGTGGCGGCGTTCGGAGCACGCAACTCGTACCAGCGGACACCTGAAGACGAGGTCGGCTTGCCCTTTCCGCTGCTGCTGACCTGCACCGAATGGTTGACCAGCAGCGATTCATAGGTGCCGAAGTTGCGATAGGACAGGCGGAACATCAGGCGATCGGCCAGCGAATCGAGCTGCTGGCGCACTCCGGACTGCGGGATGCAAGTGCCACCACCGCAAGCCGGGGTGAAAGTCGAGACTGCGAGGTTCTTGGCCGCACTCAGTGACGAGTTGGTCGGCGTGGTCCAGTCGACGTGGAACTTCCACAGGTTCAGCGAATTGGTGCCGAAGTTGAGCATGAAGTTCGGCGAACCGGTGGGCGGTGCGGTCGCGCCATCCAGATCCGAGGGCAGCACGCCACCGAAGCTGCTCGACAGCTGGAAGCACTGCTGCGTCGCGGCGGCGCCGGTCAGCATCGCGCTGCGGTTGAACGCGCACAGCTTTGCGCCGCTGAACGTGTTGCCGGTGAACATGTTGAAGGTCTCGTAGTAGCCGTCCGGCCACACGCCCATCTTCGGATAGTCCGGGAACACGCTACCGTACGAGAACGCATAGCGGTACCAGGTGCCAGTCGCGTCGAAAGTCTGCGACACGGCAACGCACTGCAGATACGGCGTGGTGCCGACCGCGAACTGCGAAATGATCCAGCGATTGGCGGCCTTGTCGTAGACGACTACTGCGTCACCGTCGTTGTCCGTTTCGCACTGTCCGCCGAAACCGGACCACAGCGTGCTCGTCGGCACCGGGCCATAGACCACCGCCTTGGTCGACTTGTTGAACACAGCCAAGCCGACGTTGACGATCTGAACGTACTGCGTAGCGCCAACTGCGCCGACAGTATCCGGCGGAGCGTATTGCACCGTGAACGAACCCTGCGGTCCCGAGAAACCGTTGCCGACGCCATCGACGCCATTCTGGAACGCCGGGGCGAACTGTGGGCCGAAGGTCGAAGCCTGCACTGCGCCGTCTTCCTGTCCCTTGGGGAAATAGGGTAGCGGCAGTTCGTGCTCCGGATGGAAATGCCAGCGGTTGTAGCCGTCGGCGTGGACGGTCGCGTGCGCCAGGGACGGCAGCGTGTCCTGCTGGATGGCCTTGGTCACTTCGACCGGCCCCACTGGCCCGTTTTGCGCATAGGCGCCTGTAGCACAACATCCGGCGAGGATCGCCACGATCAGTTGAACTCGGTTCATGCGGTCAGCTCCTGAAGGAGTAGCAAGAAATGCTCGGTATGAGAATTCGCGAACAAACAAAAAGCGATCGGGCATTTTCGCGGCGATCGCTTGCTTTTCTGGTTCGTTGCGCCGTTTCCTGCAGAGCTGCGGCGCGCTATGTCGGGCTGTAGCGGCTAGGATATAGGATGAGATGGGGTCAGTCTACAGGCTGAGCCAAAAAGTAGGCCATCAGGCGGAAAACCGAGCCTGACCGGCGCGGAGTCAAACTGGCAAGGGAATAGCCGAAAAAAAGGCCTGCACCGACGCGTCGTTCGCGCATGTACCCGGCTGTGCCGCGCGCAATAGCACAGTTCAGCAAAATTTTACCGGCGACCTTCAATGCTACATTCGGCCATTGATCCAGCCGAGTGAGAGATAGAGCGATGCGAGTTTCGAATGTGTGCCGACTGGCTGCTGCCGTCCTGTTTGCCCTTGCCGCAACTTCCGTGTCCGGCCGCGCGTTTGCCGGGACAGGCGATTACGCCGTGGCGGGGCAGTGGAAGCTCGGCGGACCCGGCGGATGGGATTGTCTGGTCGCCGATCCTGCGGCGAAGCGACTCTATGTGACGCGAGGCGATCGCGTCGTCGTCGTCGACACCGAGACCGGGAAAAGCGTGGGCGAAATTCCGAACACGTCCGGCGTGCATGGCGTCGCGCTCGCACACGAATTCGGCCGCGGATACACGAGCAACGGCAAGACGAACAGCGTCACGGTCTTCGATCTGAAGACGCTGAAGACGTTGCAGGAAATCAAGATCGACGGACAGAACCCCGACTTGATCCTCTACGACGCTTCGACGAAACAGGTATTCGTGTTCAACGGCCGCAGCGCCGATGCCACCGTCATCGACGCGAAGAGCGGCAAGGTGACCGCAGCGATAGCGCTCGGCGGCAAGCCGGAATTTGCCGTCACCGACGATCACGGTCACGTCTTCGTGAACATCGAAGACAAGGCCGAACTCGCCGCAATCGATGCGAAGTCACGCAAGGTCACGGCGAAGTGGCCTCTGGCAACGTGCGAGGAGCCGACGGGACTGGCCATCGACGTTGCCCACCACCGTCTCTTTTCCGCGTGCTCGAACGAACGCCTGGCCGTCACCGACGCGACGAACGGCCGCCAGGTCGCCAGCGTGCCGATCGGCAAAGGACCCGACGGCGCTGCATTCGACACACAACTCGGCTTCGCGTTCACATCGAATGGAGCCGATGGCACGTTGACCGTCGTTCACGAGGACGATCCGGATCATTTCAGCGTCGTGCAGACCCTGGCGACGCAGAAAAGCGCGAGAACGATGGCGCTCGATCCGACGACGCACAAAATTTTCCTTTCGGCGGCCGAATTCGGCGCAACGCCGGCACCGACTGCCGAGCAACCGAAGCCGCGCCCGCCGATGGTAGCGGACAGCTTCACGATCATCGTCGCGGGTCGCTGATCCGAACCCGACGGCGGTCGACTTCGTGTTGTTGTGATGATGCCGCGAGGCTCGCGGCAGGCAGCTAGCGCAGCACGCGGATGTCGACCTGCGACCAGGCGCCGCCTGAGGTGAGCGCCGTGATGGTCTGAGGTCCTGAGTCGGCAAACCCATGGACGAACGGATGCGCGCCGTTCGTTTCGCCTTCGAGCTTGCCGTTGACCAGCCACAGCACCTTGCCGCTCGCGCCGAGTGCCTTGAGGCTCAGCTGCGCCGGCTTTTCGCTGCCCGGTGCGCGTGCGATCGCCGCACCGTTGCCGATACCATCGATCCGCACGTTGGCGTAGCGCTCGAGCGCGTCGGCGGAGCATTGCGGCGCCAGCGGCGGCAGGCTAGCGCGCTGGCGCTGAGCGTGCGACAGCCATGGATATGCCAGCGCAGGCCAGCGCGCAACGTCGATCTGCTGCTCCTGTGCTGAATGGCAGTCGCCGCTCAGGCGCTGGCCTGTCTTTGCATCGACGCGCACGTGCGTCGTCGCGGCGACCCAGCTGCCGACGTCGCGATCGGGCAATGTCGCCGGAATCACGCCGTTCAAGACCCACGCCGAACGCTTCTCGTGGCATACACCGGGATTGGCCGAATCGTAGGCCAGGCCGAGCGGCCAGCAGATGTCCGCCTGCGTGACACTGGCAGGCGGCGTATCGGCGAACAGGTTCGACGGCGGACGCGGCAGGCTGTCGATCGCTTGAAACAGCAGTGGCAGCGCAGTGACCGCGCCGTATTGCCCCGGCATCGGCGTGCCGTCGGGGCGCCCGACCCAGACGCCGAGCGTGTAGCGGCGGGTTGCGCCGATCGCCCACGCATCGCGAAATCCGTAACTGGTTCCCGTCTTCCAGGCGACGCGCGGCTTGCCGCTGGTGTCGAACGTGTCGCTGGCGTAGCCGGGACGCGGATTGGCCTCGAGAATCGTGCGGATGATCCAGGCTGCGCCGTCCGACATCAGGCGGCGCTCGATCAGCGCATCGTCGCCGGTCAGGCGCACGCGCGCGGCGACGCCGCCGCGATTGAACGCGGTGTATGCGCCGACCAGGTCCTCGAGCCGGCCGCCGGCGCCGCCGAGGATGATCGACAGATTCGGGTCGGCACCCCGCGGCAATTGCAGGCTGACGCCGCCATTGGCGAGGCGTGCCATGAAGCGCGCCGGGCCGACGCGGTCGAGCAGATCGACCGCAGGCACGTTCAGCGAGAGGCGCAGCGCCTGCGCGGCGCCGACCGGGCCGTTGAAGGCATCGTTGAAGTTTGCCGGACGGTAACTGCCGAACGACTGCGGCGCATCGACGAGCAGGCTTTCCGAATCGATCAGGCCGTCGTCGAGCGCCAGCCCGTACAGGAATGGTTTCAACGTTGATCCCGGCGAACGCCACGCGCGCACCATGTCGACGTGGCCGAGGCGCGCCTCGTCGCCGAATGCGCCGGAACCGACGTAGGCCAGCGTCTCCAATGTCGCATTGTCCACGAGCAGCAGCGCGGCCGAGGTGCGGTCGGGCAGGCGGGCAAGGTAGGACGTCACACGCGCTTCCATCGCGCTCTGCAACTCGACGTCGATTGTCGTACGAATGCTGCGCCGATCGGGCATCGCTTCGCGCAGGCGCTCGGCGAGCAATGCGGCTTTCAGTGGCGGCGCGAGAGTACGCGCGGCGACGCTTTCGATCTTCGCGTCGGCGACTTCGGCGGCACTCCACACGTGCAGGTCGCGCATGCGCACGAGCACCTTGTCCCTCGACACCTGCGCAGCGGCCGGCTCGCGATCGGGGCGCAGACGGCTCGGACTCTGCGGCAGCACGGCGAGCAGCGCCGCCTCGGCACGGCTCAGCCGGTCGGCCGGCTTGCCGAGGTACGCGTAACTTGCCGCCTGCACGCCCTGGATCGAACCGCCGAACGGCGCGTAATCCAGATACAGCGCCAGTATTTCGCGTTTCGACAAGTGCGCCTCGAGCTGTAGCGCACGGAAGATCTGCTTGAGTTTTCCGTGCAGCGTGCGCGAATGCGGATCGATGATGCGCGCGACCTGCATCGTCAACGTAGAGCCGCCGGAGACCGGCTTGCGATACCAGATCATCTGACCGACCGCACGCATCAGCGCGAGCGGATTGACGCCCGGATGCTTCCAGAACCAGCGATCCTCATAGTTCAGCAATGCATCGATGTACAAGGGCGAAACCTGCTCCGGCGTCACCGGGTAGCGCCAGATGCCGTTGTCGTCGGCAAACGCGCGTAACGGTGTGCCATCGCGGGCTAGCACGACGGTCGCGCCGGTGTTTCGGTCCGGCAGTGGAAGCGGGAAGAGTCGGTCGAGCGAAACGGCAAGCGCGAACATGAGGAAGCAACATGCCGCGAGCGGCCGTGCAATCTTTGCAGCCCTGACAAAAACAGAGACCTTGGTGTGGTCGGCACACATCAGCTTTAGCCCTCCCCTTCAAGGGGAGGGTTGGGTGGGGATGGGTTTGCTCTGTGCTCCAGGCACTGGCGAATGCTTTCCAGGACGCCTTCGAGATTTTCCGACACTTCGTTGTTCCAAAACCTGAGAATCTCGAAACCAGCGACCTCGAGCTTCGTCGTCCGAAACGCATCGCGCCGCTGCGCTTCGACGTGCTGGCTACCATCCAACTCGACGACGACATGACGCTCCAGACAGACGAAGTCGAGAATGAAGTCCTCGTAAGGATGTTGACGGCGAAACTTGCATCCTTCGATTTGCCGTCCGCGCAAACGTTGCCAAGGCCGATGGTCGGCGTCAGTCGGCGAGTTGCGCAACCGCTGCTGCAGTGCCGGTTTGAGGATGCGTTGGTTGGTCTGGCCTTTCATACGATCTCGCGGCTAAACCCATCCCCACCCAACCCTCCCCTTGAAGGGGAGGGCTTTAAGAGCAGCGCCGCTGTCACGAGAGTCCTCATCATGGCTCGACGACCTTGATCTGCGCCGGTTCGCTCTTGCCGATGCCGCGGATCTCCGGGCGATACATGTCCTCGATCTGCGGCGGCGGGACGACGAACGTGCCGGGAGAGACGGCGCGGACCAGGTAGAAGACGTGCGCTTTCTGGCCCTTGTACAACTTCAATGCCGCCACGTAGCGGTCGTCGCGGAATTCCTCGTGGCGTACCTCGGCAGCCGATTCGCGGTTGTCGATCTGCACGCCATCGATGACGACGTCGGCCCATTGCTTGGCGTCCGACAGATTGAAGTTCTCGATCTCGAGGCCGCCGGGCAGCAGGTCGGTGAACAGCGCATCGGCCATTTCTTCCTTGGCCTCGATCGCAATGCCGACGACCAGGCCTTCGCCTTCCTTGAGCGCATGACCGTCGTAAACCTTGCCGTCGAGTTCGTAGAAAGTGCGCTTTATCCACACTTTCGCATCGTTCGGCTCGGGGCCCGTTCTCGGTACGCCGGCGACGTCCTGAGTGACATACAGCGGCGGATTGCCGGTCGGCGTCAGGCGTACGCCCGACTTGACTTCCGCTGCGCTGAACGTGCGACTCCAAATCTTTTTCGCTTCGAGCGCGCTGGTCTTGTCGCCGACGCTCAGCTGTCCGGAGAACGTCGCGTTGCCGTCCTTGACGAGAGCCTTGCCGAGGCGGAACAGCGCAAGTTGCTCCTGCGTCGACAGGTACAACCATGAGTACCCATATTTCTTCGCCTGCGCTTCGCGTGCGGATCGGCGCGCGACGAAATCTCGGCCGAGCTTGATCACGCTGGCCTCGTACTCCGGCTTCGACACGCCGTTCTGATGGACGAGCGCGATCATCAACGCGGCATCGCGCAAGTCGCTGCCGTAATCGCCGAGATACCACGGCCGCTCGACCTTCTTCGCGAACGCCTCGTCGAGCGCTTTTTCGCCGCGCGGCTTGTCGCCTTGCAACGACAGCGCGATACCGAGGTGAACCAGGGGCAGGGCAGTCAGCGACTTGCTGCGTTCGTTGTCGTACAGCGCACGCAGCGTGCCGAGCGGCGCGCGTTGCACACGCGCTAGCGCATACGCTGAATAGGCTTCATCGGCAAAGCGCAGGTGGTTGGAGTTCTCGTAGCCGTAATACGGATGCCCGCCGGACAGCAGATCGTCGTTGAGGCGTTTCAGCGCCTTCTGCAACACGGTGTCGGGCACGTCGACGCCGGCGTCGCGCGCGTCGAGCAGGAACTCGACGACATACGGCGTCAGCAATTCGTTGACGTAGCTGTCGCCGCCCCACATCGAGAAATGCCCGGACGGAATCTGCATCGCCGAGATGCGGCTCATCGCACCCGCAAGCAGCTCCTTGCGCCGCGCCGCCGGGATCGGGTCGAGGCCGAAATTCGCCGCGGCCTGGTCGTCGTCGAGGAGCACAGCCCAGGCCTTGCTCGTCGTCTGCTCGATGCAGCCATAGGGGTAGTGGATCAGATCGTGCACCGCCGACGAGAACGGCAATGGCGGCAGTGCGCTGACTGTCAGCCGCGCGTTGACGGATCCGGCCATGAAACCATCGACCGCCGAAGCGTCGAGCGAAATCGGTGCCAGCGTGTCGAGCACCTTTGGTTCGCTTTTGAGAACGGACGGCCACGCCGCGCGTACCGCCACTTCGAATTCCCGATGGACCCTGATCTCACCCGGCTTGGCGTCGCCGCCGTCGACATTGACGGCAAACTTGCCGACACCGTAGTCCTCGGCCGCACGCAGCGGGAACGTGACGGTTTTCTTCGCGCCATCGGCGAGCGTGATCTTGTGCGTTGTGTCGGCGATGATCAGCGGCGGCTTCGCGTCGATCTTGAGCTTGAAGTCGTGCTCCGCGCCGGAGAAGTTCTGAAGATCGACCGTCATCGTCGACAAATCGCCGGGCGCCATCGCGCGTGGCGTCGACACTTCGACGACCAGCGGCGCGCGCACGATCGTCTCGGTGCTGGCATCGCCGTAGTCGCTTTCGCCGTACACCAGTGTGCTGACGCGCAGGGTGCCGTTGAAATCCGGCACGCCGACCTTGACCGTCGCTTCGCCTTTGGCGTCGAGTTGCACCGGTCCGCTGAACAGATCGACGGTCAGCACCTTCGCCGTCGGCCGGCGTGCCTGCGGCAGCGCGGCGAGCGCCATGTCGCCGCCGAAGCGCAGCTTGGCATTCGTGCCGTCGTAGCTTTCGATGATCTTGCCGTACAGATCGTACGCGTCGATGCCGAGCCGTCGCTGCGCGAAGAAGTAGTCGTTCGCATCGGGCAGCGCAAAGCGTGTGATGTTGAGGATGCCGACGTCGACCGCCGACACCGTCGCCCACGCCGTCTTGCCGGCGAGCTTCGGCGCCTTGATCGTCACCGGAAGGTCGGTTTCCGGTTTCATCTGCTTGGGTGCGTCGATGTCGATATCGATCTTGCGCGCGCTGCGATCCATCGTTACGAACGCCTCGCCGACGGCGCGCGCCGGCGTGACCTTGTCCGCAGCCGAGCCCGGGCGGAATACCAGTGCGCTGACATAGACGTCGTGGCGTTCCCAGTCCGCAGTCACCGGAATCTCGAACGTCGCACCGGCCTTGGCGTCGATGTTCTTCGTGTACAGCAGCTTGTCCGACTCGACCATCAGCACGCCAGGTCCGGCGTGCGGCGGTGTCAGCGTGACTTTCAACGTGTCGCCGGCCTTGTAGCGCTCCTTGTCGAGCGCGAGCTTGACCTTGTCAGGGCGCGCCTCGGTTCCGCGGTTCTCGTTATCCCAACTCCAGCCGGCGACGAACGGGTAGCGCATCGTCAGGCCACTGGCCGGATCGAGCACCTCGATGCGGTACTCGCCCCATTCGACCGGAAAGTCGATACGCGCGGCCTTGCCGGCGTCGATCTTGAGATCGCGCTTGTCGCCCTCCTCGTAGCGCTGCGTGTAGTCGAAGTGCCAGCCGCTTTCCTTGTCCCAGGTCCAGTGATAGTCGCGGCGCTCGCGCACCAGCGTGACCTTGAGATTGTTCGCTGCGAGCAGATCGCCCTTGGCGTTGCTGCTGATGATTTCGAATCCGGCAGGGCCATTCGCATTCGCGCCGTCCTTGACGTCGAACAGCGGCCGCACGCCGACCAGCGCATCGGCCGGCCACACGGTGCGCTTGAGCGTGCGCGACACGGTGCGGCCGCCGCTTTCGTAGACGCTGCCGGCCAGCATCGCGGCAATCGGCGCCGCCGGCTTCGCATCGGGCAGGATCGGAACTTCGGCTTCGAGCTTGCCGTGCGCGTCGAGCTTCTCGTCGACGACATCGTCGGCCTTCTTCGGCAGGTCGATCGTCGGATCGCCGAAGAAGAAGTCCTTGTGCGTGTCGATCGGATGCTGATCGGCCGAAAGCGTCAGCCGCGCCGTGAAACGATTGCCGGCGGCCGGCGCCCCGTAGAGATAGTCCGCCGCGACGTCGAGCTTGAACGGCTCGCCCGGCTTGAGCACCGCCTGCTTCGAGTCGAGTGCAAGTTTCAAGCGCTCGGGCAGGAATTCCTCGACACGGAACGTGTAGCTCTGCGCGGCCTCTTTGGCCGCCGGATCGAGACGGAACTCGACCTGCCAGCGGCCTGTCGGCGCGTCCTCGGGAATCGTGCGCGACCACTGCAAGTAGCCGAGATCCTTCGGTTGCAGAGTCACCGTGTCGTAGAGGCGTCCATCGGGTTGTTTCAATGTCGCGATCAGCGGCTGCGGCTTGATCGGCTTGCCGTCGTAGTCGCGCAGCAGCGCGGACAGGCGCAGCGTTTCGCCGGGGCGATACAGGTCGCGGCCTGACCAGGCGAATACATCGAACCACTGCTGCTTGCGTCCGCTGACCTGGAAGTCTGACAGGTCGAGCGCTGGTTGGTTGAACGGCAGGATCGAAACGTCCTTGCCGCTGCGCGCGACCAGCACATGCTCCGACTTCAGTTCGTACGCGAGCGTGGCGTTGCCGTCGCCATCGGTCTTTGCCGTCGCTATCGCATTGCCCGCAGCGTCTAGGATCTGCACGTCGACACCGGACGATGCGTCGCCGCTCTTCAGCGAGGCCGTGTGCAGCCATAGCTTGTCTCGATAGACGCGCGCGTGCAGGCCGATGTCGCTGACGAAGAAGAACGACGTCTCGAACTGGTCGTGAAACGTGCCGGCGCGCTTCATCACAGCGAAGTACAGGCCCGGCTCGGACAGCTCGTTGATGTTCTGGATCGGCAGATACGACAGCGTGCGCTGGTTCTGCTTGCTATCGAGCACGAAGCGGTTGCTGTAGACCGAATCGGCGATTGCGGCGAGCGGCTTGCCCTTGCGGCCCCAGTAGCCGCGTTCGTCGTCGAGATCCCAGGCGCTGCGCTTGCCGCTGCGCTGATACGCGGCGAAGAAGTTCGACAACTCCTTGTCGCGCACGCGCAGGAATTCGACATCGACTTCCTTGACGTTGACGGCAACGACCGGCAGGCCGCGCGTGCCGCGAGCAGGAAGGACGCTGCCCTGCGAGGCGAAGCCGACCGCCGGCTGCAGCGGCCCCGTATAGATTTCCTTCTCGATTCCGGCCGGCAGAGTCTTGCCGTCGGCTGCCGCAAGCGCCGCGTCGACCGTCACCTTGTAGTTCTTGTCGGCCTCGACATATGGAAAGCGCAAGGTCCTGCCGTTCTCGTCGAGCGCCCAGCTGCCGGTGACGTTTTCGCCCTTCGCGCCGGTCACCTTCAGCAGTGCGTCGAACGTCTGTGCACCGGCGAGGTTCTGCGTGAACGTCAAAGTGATCGCGAGTTGCCCTTCGTGCATCTCCGACTTGATGTCCTCGAGCGCGAAGCCGGCAGGTTTCTGCGCCGGTGCGGCTGCCGTACCCTTGGCGGGCGGTGCGGTCGCGGCGGGGGCGGGCGCTTCGGACTTGCCGCAACCCGCGGCGGCGAAGAGGACTAGCGACAGCAGAAGCCAGAGCAGCGCGCGCAGCCGGTCGCGACGCGCGAACGGCGAGGACATCGACGAACTTGACATGGAGTACCCCAATGACCCTGTTGCGGCAAGAATTATAGGCGCGGATATGACTTTCCACGGACGGCGTTGCGGCGAATTCATGCACATGCAACGACCCTGACATACCGTGACGTCGCGACACCGGCACTCGAAGCCAACGTCCAATGTACTGCCAAGCGAACATTCCGGATGAAGTCGTGGCCGGATAGAAGGCCAATCGAAGAAGTCCTTGACACGGCCCGCCACCGGGCGTCGAATGACCGCGCGGGCATATGCAAGGCCCGCGGGGGTCGCTTCCGACAGCACCTGGGGCACCACACATCAGTCGCTTCCCACGCCTCCCGCACAGGGGGAGGGTGGCTGGTCAGCGATCGGACGCTGCATCTGCCAAGCGGCAGTTGCAGTCATGACTTCATTGATCAGCCCGATGGGCGACACTTCCAGACAAACGGCTTTGGGAAAACCATCAGGGTTCATTGAGGTACACGGCTGCGCATACCATTGGCGCGAATGCTTGCGATCGGGGTAGCCGGAGTCGGCAGGGAAGCCGGCTGCCCGTGAGGTTTGGGTCCTGTTCGACCAACCTAACGCATAGAGGAGGAATCTCGATGAAACGAATCCAGAAGATCGGTCTTGTCATGGGGTGCGTGGTCACGTTCCCGATTGCTGGATGGGCCCAAGTCCCGGGCCTTGCCGCTGTCGACGGCTGTCGCGGTCTGCCGGATAGTGCGGCGCTGAAAACGGCCCTGACAGCTGCAGTCAACGATGAAACATCGGGCCTGGACTTCCAGATGTGGGCCACGATTGTCGACCGCGATGGTATCGTTTGCGCAGTGGCTTTCTCCGGAGCCGATCGCGGCGCGCAGTGGCCCGGCAGCCGCGTAATCTCGGCGCAGAAGGCCAATACGGCGAACGCATTCAGCCTCAACGGCTTGGCCCTTTCGACGGCGAACCTGTATTCGGCCGTCCAGCCCGGCGGCAGTCTGTACGGATTACAGGCCAGCAATCCCGTCGACACGGGCGTCGCCTACCAGGGACCATCGTCGAAGTACGGCACTGCCAGCGATCCGATGACTGGGCAGAAGATCGGTGGAGTGAATGTGTTCGGCGGCGGCCTGGGACTGTACAGCGCGTTTGGAAAAGTCGTCGGCGCTGTCGGTGTCAGCGGCGATACCTCCTGTGCGGATCATATGATCGCCTGGCGGGTCCGCAACAATCTCGGCTTCGACCACCTCGCCGGCAAGGGCGTCTCCGGTGATGCGGCGCGGCCGGACAACATCATCTACGACATCACGGCGGGTGCCAGCACCAGCGGCTTCGGCCACCCGACCTGCATCAATACGGGTGACCAGGCTGCGCTTCCTGCGGTTCAGTAGCAAGCTTGGGAGGCAGGTCGCAATTGGCCTGCCTCCTCTTCCAACGCCGCATCGGGCCAGTCTTGATGACGTTTCACAACTCGCCTGTTGCGTCGCCGCGCGGACTGCATGCGTACTTGCGACACGCTCTTCGGGTCGCAGCGCTCAGCGACGTAGAACGAATTCTGGCACCACTAATGGCGTACAGTTGGCTTTTGCTCTGACAAGTCGGCCCCGTTCGCTTCTGGATCCGATGTTTGGCACATTGACTGCATAGTTTCTGTTGCTGTGCGCGCCGTGTTGATTCGCTAGAATGACGGCCGTAGCAGACGGGGTCATGCTGGTTTGCAGTCGGCGCTCGAATGTGAGGTGCGATGCCTCATGCAGCGTTGATACCTTTCTTCAGTACTTTGTTGGTCGTACCTCCATCGGCGGGGGAAGAGCAACGCTGGCAGCGCATGTCGGATTACTCGTGAGAACGAATGAACGAGATCGATCGACTGGAACGGCTGCACAAACTGCTGCTATCGCTGAACGCGATCAGTGCGGCCGAGGATTCCTATGGGCTGCTGGACCTCGTTGTCACCGAAACGATGCGTCTCACCAATGCCGGCGGCGCCGCCGTGGAGTGGGTGGAAGGGGAAGACCTCGTCTACGTCAAGGCTTCGGGCATGCTGGCAAGATTCGTCGGCTTGCGCGTGCCGCAGGCGCACAGCCTTTCCGGATTGTCTGTACAGGAGCAGTCGATCCAGCGCAGTGATGACTGTAATTCGGACGATCGCGTCAACCGCGAAATGTGCCTCAAGGCCGGCATTCGTTCGATGCTCGTCGTACCATTGTTGTTCGGCGGCAACGTGGTTGGTGTGCTGAAGGCCACCTCCGAGCGGACGTCCGCGTTCAACGACGAACAAGTGCAGGCTCTGCAACTGGCTGTCGGCATCATTGCCGCTGTCGTCGGGCGCCAATTGCGGATCGAGGCGACAGAGCGCGACAGCGAAGCACTCTCGCTGGAACTCAAGGCTAGTATGGCCGAGCGCGAAGGCTACCGGCAGGCAGCCATGCTCGATCCGCTGACTGGCTTGCCGAACCGCCGCAGTTTCGACGAGGCGCTCGAAGTCGCCGTGTTCCACGGCGGCGATGCGCCGGGAACGATGGCACTGCTCTTCGCCGACGTCAACGGATTCAAGACAATCAACGATAGCTTCGGCCACAAGGTCGGCGACATTGCGCTGTGCTGCATTGCGGAGATCCTGCGCAAGAATGTGCGCGACTGCGACTTTGTCGCGCGTCTGGCGGGCGATGAGTTCGTCGTGCTGTTTCGCGATCTTGCCGAGCCCGAACGCGAGGTCGGCGAGGTATGCCGGAAGTTGACCGAACTGTTCGAACTGCCGCAGACGCTGACCGACGGCACGCATCTGAAAATGTCGATTGCGTTCGGCGTCGCGCTGCACGACCGTGCTGATCTAACGCGTTCGGAATGGATGCATCGAGCCGACAATGCGATGTACCACGCCAAGCAATCCGGCCGATTCCGCTTCTACGGAAAGAACGAGCCGACGTTGCGCATCATCGGTTCGGAAGGGCAAAAACGCTGAAGGTCCTCAGGCTGCGTGCCGGGTACCAGTCGTACACTGGCGGCTACGACGATCCAGCCTTCGTCGGCAGCTATAGGCCGAAGTTTTCCGTAACCCGTGAATGACGCCGCGGCAGCAGGCAAAAGACCACACGCTTTCCATTCGTTCGCAATGACAGCTCAGACTGCGTCCTGAGCCGTCTTCATGCTCGTCGCCGCAGTCACGCCCCTGGGCGTGATCTCGAGGAAGCCGACCTTCCAGCGAATCAGGCCTTTCGCAATCAGCGAATCGCGCACCTTCTCGGACATGTGCCGGGCCGCCGACGGCTTGAACGGGCCTCTGCTGAGTGCCGACAGCCAGAGTTTTTCGTCACCGTTCAATTCGACCGACGTCATTTCCTGCAGCGATCGTCTCCTTCTGGCGACTTCCTTGATGCCATCGAGCGTGATCTCCATGGCGCCCTTTTTCCACTGGAGGAAGCCTTTCGCTGCGAGCACGTCGTGCACGTCGTCCGGCATCGAGAGGTTGTCCGTCTCCCCATTGCGCGGTCGAGCGAGAAGGAGCTTGGCGAGCCAGCGCGCTTGCTCATCGGTCAGGTCTTGGCCTGCCATTCTTGTTTTCCCCGTGTGCGCAATTCGGCGAGGGTGCGCTGGAATTCGGGGCGAAATTGCCGGATGCGTCACGTTTCGGCGCAAAGATTTGTTCGAGGAAGAGCAGGCACGCAGGGAGGTGTCGGCTCCATGCGAAGTGAAGAAAAAATCGAGAAAAGGCGATAGTGCGCGAGTAGACCTGAGTTTGAAAAGTTGCGAGAAGAGTTGGCCAAAGACTCTGGCGCGTTTTTCGAGCAGCTCTCGGATAGCTATATCGAAGTAGGCGCCAGCGCTTAGGCGCAGGCACCTCACGGGCTTGTGAGAAATCTCCTACAGCGCGCCACGGCGATTTGCCCTAGCGCCCGCAGAGCCCAGGCCACACGCGCCCGCGAGGGAAGCCGAAAGTAAGCGCCGGCGCCGCGGCGATCCCAGTTCCCAATGGCGGCGTCTGCGCCAGGACTGTCGCGCGGCGCAATGCGCTGTGGCGTTTGTAAGGCAAATGCAAGGTTCAACAATGTAGAGTGCGAGGGTGCTGCGTCTACGGGCGTCCACCGCAGGTCCGGGCCGCAAGTGCGATAAGAGACGAACAGGGGGATGAATCATTGGTCGATCGGCTGGGCGCGTTGCGCTCTGCGTTGTGCTTGCCTGCTTTTCGTCACTCGCCCGCGCTACGACATGCTTCGTGAGTGCGGCAGCGACGGCCGTTCTATCGAGCGGCGCAGCGTAGAGGATTATCCGTTCAACAGCAGCTTCGAATTCTAAACAAGGGGAATACCATGCTTCGTCGATTGCTGGCGCGAGTCGCGCTCGTGCTGCTTGTGTGCGCCTCGCCCCTGGCGAACGCCGCGACCTGCTTTGTGAACTCTGCCGCGACCGGCAGCAACATCGGCACGTCGTGGGCTAACGCCTACACCGATCTGCAGTCGGCGCTCGCGCAGGCCGGTTGCCTGCAGATCTGGGTGGCGCGTGGAACCTACCGGCCCACATCCGGCACGGATCGAACGATCAGCTTCAACCTCAGGCCGGGCGCTGTGGTGTACGGCGGCTTCAACGGCACCGAAGCGACGATCGGCGACCGCTTCCTGGTGGCGAACCCAACGATCCTGTCCGGTGACATTGGCGTCGCCGGCGACAACACCGACAACAGCTACCATGTCGTCGTCATGGACGGCACGACAGCGGGCGGAACTATCACGACCGGCAACCTGCTGTCGGATTTCACGATCCGCGACGGCAACGCCAACGGCGCAGGCACGAATCAGGGCAACGGAGGCGGCCTGTTCTGCAACGGCAATGGCGCCGGCCATGAATGCAGCCCGGAGTTGGCCAACCTGGTCTTCGAAAACAACAGCGCGACGGATGGCGGCGCGGTGTACAACGACGGCGACAGCGGCGGCAAAAGTAGCCCTGACGTGCACGACGTGATGTTTCGCAACAACACGGTTACGGACTCCGGCGGCGGCATGTACAACAACGGTCGAAACGGCACTTCGAGTCCGCTCGTCGACCGGGCAGCCTTCATCACCAATTCGGCGGCCTCCACGGCCGGCGCGATGTACAACGACGGCACCACGTCGGGCCACAGCAGCCCGACCGTGCACAGCTCGACGTTCTACGCAAACACAGCGAACTTCGCCGGCGCGATGGCCAACGTCGCCACGGGTTCCGGCCATTCCAGCCCGGTGCTGCGCTACCTGACGTTCACCGGCAACGTCGCCAAGTTTGGTTCGGGCGGCGCGATCCGCAATATCGCCGCCGATGGTGACGCCGCGCCGAGCCTGAGCGGCGTGATCCTGTGGGCCGACCAGGCCCCGTTCGCACCGGTCGAAATGGCGACCCAATCGCTGACGACGCCGAGCGCCGAGTACGTCATCACGCCGGAATGTGCACCGGTAGCGGTCGGCTGCATCAATGCCAATCCGCTGCTCAGACCGCTGCAGGACAACGACGGTTTTTCCCAGACGCTGATGCCGGACGTCGGCAGCCCGGCAATCGACGCCGGCAATGCCACCAACTGTCCGGCCTTCGACCAGCGCGGCATCACGCGGGCGCAGGGCGCGCAATGCGATCTCGGTGCCGTAGAGCTGCGCAACGCCGAAAGGCATCGCTGTTACGTGAATGGAGCGTCGAACAGCGTGCTCGACGGCCAGAGTTGGGCGACGGCGTATCAAACCATCTATCCGGCACTGAACAACGCGAACTGCAGCGAGATATGGGTCGCGAAGGGTCCTGGCTACTACTCCGCGAACAACCTGTTCGACGTGGCAGCGTTCAGCATACCGTCCGGGAAGGGGCTTTACGGGGGGTTCGTCGGCACGGAAACCGCGCGCAGCCAGCGCGATCCGGTAAAGAACGAGACGACCCTCAACGGCCTGGGCATGCTGCACGTGGTCTTGATCGATGCGAACGCCACCGCGAAGAACGTCGCCGGTTCGACTGTGCTCGACGGGTTCACGATCACGGGCGGCAACGCGAATTCTACCGGGATCAACCAGTACGGTGGTGGACTGTTCTGCAATGGCAACACTGGCTTTACCTGCAACCCGACGCTCGCCAATCTCGTGTTCAACAACAACAGTGCGGTTGCCGGCGGCGCTCTGTTTGCAAACGGATCCAACGGCATGAGCAGCCCGACGCTGTCAGCCGTGACGTTCGTCAACAATCATGCGAGCTCCAATTGTGGCGCGTTATTTGCCGATGGGGATGCGGGCGTGAGCAGCCCGGTCCTTACCGGTGTCACCTTCACGGGCAATACGGCGGGTGGACCGGGCGGGGCGGCGTGCTTTCTCGGCACCTCGGGCGGCGTCAGCATGCCCCAACTCGTCTCGACCCTGTTCGACAACAACTACGGCACTACCGGCGGTGCGATATACGCAGACGCTGCTAACTCGAGGTTCGTCAACGTCACATTCCGCGGCAACCATGTCTCCCTATTCGGCGGCGCCGTGTATCAAACAGACGCCGACGGCGTCGCGAGCGTGCAATTTACCTCGGTGGCGTTTGCCCACAACGTTGCGATTGAAGGCGGTGCGATCTACATCGCGTATTTCGCACATGCGGCCAGTACGGCAAGCTTCGCGCGCGGCATGTTTGCCGGGAACACCGCCTACATCGATGGCGGAAACTTTGGTGTCGGCGGCGCCATTTCCCTCGAGGGTGGCGGCGCAATGACTGTTAGCGACACACTGTTTGCGAACAACGGACCGTCAAATGGAGGCGGGGCGATCTACGCAGACTTCGGCACGGTGACTGTCGATCGCAGTGCTTTCGTGGGCAATGTCGCGTTAAACGCCGGCGGCGCGGTCTCAGTCAACGGAAACGCTACCGTGATCACCAATTCTTCTTTCCGGGACAACAGCACTTCCAACAGCAGCGAGGGCGGCGCCATCGCGGTTTCCGGCATTGGCGGGACACCGGCCAGCCTCCTCCTGCGAAACGCAACTCTGGCAGGCAACAAGGCACCCTCAGCCGCAGGGGGCGGCCTGAGCGTTGATCCTACCAATGCTGCAGACGCCTCGACGGCGACGGTCAGGGATTCGATCTTCTGGGGTGATTCCGCGCCTACCGATCCGGAGGTGCACAAGGGCACGAACGGATCGATAACGATCGACCACGGTATCCAGCAGGGCGGTTGCTTGCCGACCTACACATGCAGCTCCGAATCGACCGCCGACCCGCACCTGCTGCCCTTGTTCGAGACGTATGGCGGTTTGACGCCGGCGCTGATGCCAGCCGTCCACAGTCCGGCCATCGACACCGGCTCGGTATGCACGTCCACCGACCAGCGCGGGGTCGTTCGGCCGCAGGGCGCCGCCTGCGACATCGGTGCGATCGAGCTCACGAGCACGGACGACCATCTGTTCGCCGACGGCTTTAACGCGGGCGATTTCGAACCGGCGGGCTACGATCCCACGCAATGTGCCTCCGTGGCCAATTCGCTCGACATCTATTGGGTCGAGGTAGACGGCGCAACATGCGTCGGCATCGAACACACCGACGGCAGCCTCGCGGATGCCGCCGATGGCAGCTTCACGATGACCGGCTTGTCGGTTTCCAACAACACTTGCCTCGGACCGGCTGCGTATTCCTTCACGCTTTCCGCGGACGGGCGCACGCTGTCCGGCAGCGATACCGCCAACAGCGTTCCAATGACGCTGACGCGCAGCAGTGACGGCAGCTGCTTCGTCGGCCACTGGATCATCGGCGACTATGACCTTATCGCGACGATCTGGAACTTCACGAGGCAGTGACGCGCCGGTGTCGGGCTTGTGACCTCAAAATGATCGCGCCAGCGTCCGCTTGCGCCGCCTTGCATGGTGGCAATGGTCGGCTGCGGAGATGGAGAAGGGGCGCTTGGTGCGGATTCTGGCGGACGGCTGCGCACGCCGAAAACAAGAAAAAACCCCGCTGTTATGCGGGGTCTGGGGTCTTCTATGAACCGCTGCGGATTGCTGCGGATAGTGCTGATGGGGCGGGGTCACTCACATTGCGCGGAAATTGCGCAATCTATAGCCATTCCTGATTCGATTCCGCCGGAGTTACTGTCAAAGTTACTGCCGAGGTGCCAGAGGCACCAGCCGACACGGGATGAGAGAATCCTGCCAACGTAATACCGGTTGTAGTAGATGTGCCAGTATTCGCTGCCACCGGCAGCAACCAGGGAGAATTCGAGCAGGCGACCAGGCATGGCGCGAATCTACGAGGCGCTCGTCGCACTGTCAGAGATTTCCTGCAGCACGGCGCGACGATTTGCTGTAGAGGCGCAATACTCATCATCGGCCGAATGTTTCGCGGGCGACAATGATCAGCTGCATAGTCAGGTTGTTGCAAGGGTTCAGGTGATATAAGACACCAACGCAGGCGGACGACGAAGGCCGCCGCCGCTACGTGAACTCGTAAGCAGATTTTCCGGTTGACAGACGGCTCCGTCCGTTGGACGGTCGGTCGAAGGTATGCGGAATCAGGGGGGCGCTACAAGCAGCAGCGACTGCGCGCCTGAGGTTTGGGGGAAACCGGAGGGCGTCATGCTCCATCGACCGCTGGCAGGTTCGTTCCTGCCGCTTCAAATGCGCCCGCGCGGCAGCCGCTGGCTGATTGCAGCTTGCCTGATCGCGATCGCGCCGCTCGCGCACGCGGCCAATACTTGGACGGTCAACAACACCAGCGATCCGGCCAGCGGCACGGCCGCAAACTGTGCGCCGGCAAACGTCGGCACGTGTTCGTTGCGCGACGCGCTCGCCGCAGCGACCAACGGCGACACGATACTTTTCAGCATCGGCGACAACCAGACGGTCACGCTGACCAGCAACACGACGCTGACCATTGCGCACAACACGACGATCGATGCCTCGGGCAGCCTCAACGTGACCATCGACGGCAATCAGGGTGCAACGGCATTCACGATACCTGCCGGCGTGACCGTGTCGATGGCGCATCTGATCATTCAAAACGGCAAAGGCGTGAACGCCGGAGCGATCGACAGCTCCGGCAACCTGACCCTGGACGATTGCCTGTTGACCGGCAATTCGGCAACGCTGGGCGGAGCACTGGCCATCGAGTCCGGTACGCTCGTGGTTACCGGATGCGAGTTTCTTGGCAACAACGCGGGCCAGATTGGCGGTGGCCTCCTGAACTTCGGGAACGCGGACATCACGGACAGCAGTTTCGTATCGAACACCGCGGGAAGCTCTGGTGGTGCGATAGACAACAACGGCGCTACGCTGACGCTGCGGACCAGCACGGTCAAGCTGAACTCGGCACCGGACGGCGGTGGCCTGACGAATTCCGGCACGCTGACGGTGCTGGGCTCGACGATCTATTCGAATACCGCGTCGGATAGCGGCGGGGCGATCTTCGGTGCCGGAACGCTCTCCATGGCGAACAGCACCGTGGCACAGAATACGGGCACGGCAAGCGCCGGTGGAGTGAACCATGTAGTGAACCATCTGGCCGGTACGCTCACGCTGACAAATGATACGTTCGCCGGAAACGTGTCCGCATACGGTGGCGATCTCGTCGCCGATCATGCGGTCACTTCCACCAACACGATATTTGCCGATGGCTGCGCCGTAAGCGCTGGCGGAAGCATCAGCGGCGCCGCCAACCTCGACGCCGGCACGAGTTGCGGTCAGGTGCTGGCCAACAGCAACGCGGTCCTGAATCTCGGCCCGCTGCAACCCAATGGCGGCTCGACCAAAACGATGTTGCCGGGTCTGGGCAGCAAGGCGATCGATTTCGGCAACGACGCTTCCTGTGCCGCGGCACCGGTCAGCAACCTGGACCAGCGCGGCATGCCGCGTCCGGTCGGCCCGCACTGCGATGTCGGCGCCGTCGAGGCCAAGACGCGTGCTTACGTCAAGGCGGACGCGACTGGCGCGAACAACGGCCTGTCATGGGCCGACGCGTTCGTCGATCTGCAATCCGCGCTGACGACGCCGAAAATCTACGAAGTGTGGGTCGCGCGTGGGACGTACAAACCCACGGCGACGCCCAATCGCGCGATCAGTTTCAACATTCGCCCTTTCGTGGCCGTATACGGCGGCTTTGCCGGCTACGACGAGGTGCGCGATCCCGGTTTGTATCGGACCGTGCTTTCCGGCGACATCGACAACAACGACAACGGAACGAATGGCATCGATAGCGACGCGAGCCAGATCATCGGCAACAACAGCTATCACGTCGTTACCCTGGACGGAACGAGCGCGGCCGGTCAGGTGCTTGCCGGCACGATTCTCGACGGATTCACGATTACCGGCGGCGCGGCGACGGGTTCTGCGCCGGACGACAGCGGTGGCGGCGTGCTGTGCAAAGGCTCCGGCGCCAGCCATGCGTGCAGCCCGACGCTGTCCAACCTGCACGTTTCCGGCAACAACGCCAGTTACGTCGGCGGCGGCCTTTACGTCGACGGCAGCAGCAGCGGCGTTGTGAGTCCACTCGTCTCCGCGACGACGTTCAGCGGAAACGTCGCCGCGAACGGCGGCGCAGTCTACAATGACGTCGGCAACCTGAGCCATCCGCAGTTCGCGAACGTCACATTTTACGGCAACCACGCCACGGCCTATGGCGGCGCCGTCTACGACCACTCGGATAGCGGCAGCGCCGCCGTGACGATGTCGAACGTGACTTTCAACGGCAACCAGGGTGACGTGGGCGCAGGTGCGCTGGCCGAGTATTCGTGCGGCGCAACGCTGACTTCGACACTGGTCAACGCGATCCTGTGGGGTGATGCAGTAGGCGAGGTAGTTCACGTCTGCAGCGCGCTGACGTTCCAGAACAGCGTCGTACAGGGGTCGGGCGGAAGCGCCGCTTGGGACTCGAGCTTCGGCACCGACGGCGGCGGCAACCTCAATGCTGACCCTGATCTCGGCGTGCTCAGGGACAATGGCGGCAGCACCCCGACGCTGATGCCGGGCAACGGCAGTTCGGCCGAGGATCACGGCCTGAGCAGCGCGTGTTCGGCGCAACCCGTCGCAAGCATCGATCAGCGCGGCATGCACCGGCCATTCGGCCTGTTCTGCGACATCGGCGCGGTGGAGTCGACGCGGCTCGTCATGACCATCACCGACTATCTCCAGTACGCCCACTACGGCGACGTGCTCTGGTATTGGGTAACGTTGTACAACTCGAACCCACTCTTCGGCGCTGTCGATGTCCACGTGACCACGGCAGGTTCCGAGGCGCTGGACAACGCCAATGCCTACTGGGTCTTCTTCCCCAATCCCTGCCCCGACCCTTGCTCCCTCCCCAACAATCCAGGTCACCTCGACACGACAGTCACCATCGGGCCCAACACGACGTTGACGTGGTTCGTGTATGTTCAGGCCAATGCCGCGTCACCGGCTGAAACGGCAACGCTGAGTGCTCATGCGAGCGGAGCGGCAATCGTCAGCGACGTGGATACCCTCGTGATCTTTCGCAACGGGTTCGAATTGCAATAGAACGAAACCTCGAAAACTGAAAACAGAGTCGGGTTGCACCACATTGCAGGACTATGGACGACGCTTGAGTCCTTCCGGAGTGAACTCGAAGAACCAACCGACCACTGCAGCGACGAGAAACCGTCCGCAGTGATCGCAGACGCCGGCCGGGGTTCGCTAGACCATGCGCCGATGATAGGCGCGCGCGTCTCAGGGATCGCGATGGCAGGTCGCAGATACTCAACGCGACGAACCCGGCACCGCATTGTGGATTGATGTCGACTCGGCCGCGTTGAGGTTATCTGCGAATTCCTGCGCGTCTTGTTCGGTCGCGAAAATGAGATCGCGGAGTATCGGCTCGTTCGCCAACGCGTCGCGAACCCGGAAAGATTCCACGCTCAACTGCCCGCGCAACACCATCACGCTTACTACCTGATAGCGCTTGAAGCTCACCTTTGCCCCCTCGAATCCGTCCAGGAAGAAGGGGGGATTCTCGGCCACGTGATGGCCGCAATGCCCCCCTATGGTCGGGGGGTGTTTGAAGTATGGCCGCCCAAGGTGCAGTGGCGGCTCCAGCAACACGTTGCCAAGTTAGCCAGGCTTGTGATGACTCCGCGGATGCGTCGCAGCGAATGCCGCTAATGTAGCCTTGATTGACGCGTGCAGATTATCGCGGTCAGCTTCCGGCGTTGCGTTCAAGCGAATATGGGCTCCGACGGAAAAAAGGGCGTCGAGCTCGCAGAGCAGCCGTAGACCGGATTCCACGATGTCGTCTGAGTCAGATGTCATTCGCGCGCCCGGATGGGGTGACCTGTTCCATCGGTCGCAGGGATGAAAGCGCATCAGTCTATAGGCTGATTTTGGTCTTGTCGATCCCGAGGGCATAACATAGAATCTGCCTGCTCCGGTTGGCTTCCATCCCTGTAAGCCTCGATCGCGGCGCTTCTATTTCCCGCGCTTTCGCAGCCCCGCAGAGATCCACGTCAAGTGCACGACGATATGATGCAGCTGCGCCGCGGCCAGCTCGCAGCGCTCGATCGTCGGCTCTGAAGCGATCGTGCTGAAGGCATTCGTGATCGACTTCGCCATGTTCGGGAGTTGCTCCGCGAGCCATTGCGGATCGTCTGTCGGATCGATCATCTCAACGTCGCACTGCCGGCCAAGAAGGCGCTGCTGGCGCGCCAGATGCTGAGCCGGGAGGTTCGGCCGCTTCGGTGGGAGTTGGTGGACCGTCATGATGTCGCCCACTCGGAAGTAGAGCGGGAACCAGTCAGTCGTGGCGGCCCCGTAACGGAAGCGCCAGACGCACGGCAGGATATCGAAGGAAAAGGACGCGCCATTGTTGACGGTTTGGCCGATGTGCGACGTGAATGCGCAGCCGGTGTGACTGGCGTCAGGAATCTCTATTTCGCATTCCTCGAAATAGACGGGCGAAGCCTTGGCCGTTCCTATGACTCCAGGCGCCGTGCAGCGGTTGATGGTCGCGCTGAGGGTGGAGAAGGCGGCGACGTTGGCGGTGGACGGCTGGGCACGCCGAAAACAAGAAAAAACCCCGCTGTTATGCGGGGTCTGGGGTCTTCTATGAACCGCTGCGGATTGCTGCGGATGGTGCTGATGGTGGAGGCGGGGGGAATTGAACCCCCGTCCGAAAGTCCTACGTCCCCGGATCTACATGCATAGCACGCCGTTTGATCTCATTCCGCGGCAACACGACGTGCAAAGCGCACCGCAGAACCAGCCGGTTAGGAGTTAGCCGATGATCGACTGGCAGCAATCAGCAGCGATTCTGTGATAGTGACCCTACATCCACGAGCACAGACACAAGTGGGTTCGGGGCTTAGGCCTTAAGCGGCCAGTGCGTAGTTGTCGTCGTTGGCAACTAAAGTTTTGCCGCTGGTTTAACGAGGAAAGCTGCCCCCTCGGCATGCACCAGGCGATTTCGTAACCCCCGTCGAAGCCGATCGCCCCCGGAAGATGAAATTGCCTTGAATCCTGCTACGACTGCAGGCCTTCAGTATAACAGGTGGCAGTGAAGGCGAGCCGTTCAATGGCGGCGACGAGTCGGTGAGCCTCGGTTGTGCTCAGTTCATCTTCTTTGCCTTCGCCGAGGGCCGCCTGCCAGACCGTGAGTTGCTCCGGCAGGGAGGCACCGTTTCAGCCGAGCCGATTTTTTGCGCGCATGGTCTGCTGCTTCTCGCGGTTCCAGTCGCGTTCCTTCTCGGCGGCGCGCTTGTCGTGATCCTGCTTGCCCTTGGCCAGGCCCAATTCGACCTTGACGCGGTTGTGCTTCCAGTACATCGCCATGGGAATGATCGTGTAGCCCTTGCGTTCGACCGCGCCGATCAGCTTGTCGATTTCCTCGCGATGCAGCAGCAGCTTGCGCGTGCGGCGGTCGTCGGCGACGACGTGCGTCGATGCCGAAAGCAGCGGCGGGATCGAGGCGCCAAACAGGAACATCTCGCCGTTCTTGACGATGGCGTAGGCCTCGCCGAGATTGATGCGGCCGGCGCGCAGGCTCTTGACTTCCCAGCCCTGCAGCGACAGTCCCGCCTCATAGCGCTCGTCGATGTGATATTCGTGGCGCGCGCGCTTGTTCAACGCGATGGTCGAGTCGCCTTTGCCTGATTTTTCTTTTACCTTGGACATACTCAATCGGATTGCCTTGCGCTGTTACTCCTCCCCCTTCAAGCCTGTCCTGAATGTGCAGTCGAAGGAGGGTAGGTCGGTTGGAGATGGGTTACATCGAACTCGCAAGCAATCCCATCCCCACCCAACCCTCCCCTTGAAGGGGAGGGTTTTGAATCTCGCGAGTTAGAATGTCGCCGGATAGCTTAGCTGGTTTCCGGACGGATACGCGTGATACAGATTCGCCGCAATGCCATCGTCAATCACACCGCTGCGCAGATGTACGGCCTCGTCAACGATATCGAGGCATATCCGACGCGTTTCCAGTGGTGCGCCGATGCGCGCGTGATCGAGCGCACGGACGACGCATTGACCGCGCGCCTCGAAGTGAAGGTCGGCGGCATGACCCAGGCCTTCACGACGCGCAACACGCTCGAGCCGAACCGGCGCATCGCGATGCAGCTTGTCGAAGGCCCGTTCCGCAGCCTCGCCGGCACCTGGAGCTTCACCGCGCTCGGCGACTCCGGCTGCAAGATCGCCCTGGCACTCGACTTCGAATATTCCGGCCGCATGATGGCGCCGGTGATGCGTATCGGTTTCGAGAAGCTGGCCGATCGCATGGTCGATGAATTCTGTCGCGAAGCGGCGCGCATCTATGGCTGACCTGCGCGTCAGCGTTGCCTATGCGGACCCGACGCGGCAATTCGTGCGCGAACTCGATGTTGCTCCCGGCACGACCGTGGCCGAGGCTATCCGCCTGAGCGCGATCGCCGAACTGGCAAACTTGAGCGAAGCGGATCTCACGTGCGCCGGCATCTTTGGCAAGCCCGTCGCAATGAGCGCAATGCTACGCGATGGCGATCGCGTCGAAATCTATCGTCCGCTCAAAATCGATCCGAAGGAAGCACGCCGCCGCCGCGCAGAAACAAGACGATGAGTCGCTCTCATTGAAAGTGCGGCCATGAATGGCAGCTTCGTGATCCTCGCGATATGGATCGATCGCACAAGTTATGCCCCGCTGCCACCCTGCTTGTGCTTCTCTTCTTCTTCCTTGGGCCGCTTGTCGTCCGGATACTGGCGCTTGTACTTGGTCGCTTCCTTGATCAGTTCCTGCGGATTCTCGGCGAAGTAATCGCCTTCGATGCGCGCAAGTGCGTCGTTCTCGAAGTACAGCACGAGGTCCTTGGACTCCATGCGGCCGTTGCCGCGGCGGATTGTCGACACATAGTCCCAGCGGCTCTGCTCGAATGGGCTGACGACCGACGGCGATCCCATGACCAGGGTCACCTGGTGTTTTGTCATGCCGGGCTTGAGGGTGTCGACCAGCGACTTGCTGAACAGGTTGCCCTGCTGGATGTCGAGCTTGTAGACAGGCGTACAGGCCGCGAGCACGCAGCTGATGGCGATGAGGGCGAACGCGCGTGAAACCTTGGTCATGCCTGATATACCGGAAAGCGGAAAGCGCCGAATGATACACTAGCGTTACGTTGGCTCGCGTTATGAAGTCGCCCGATAGCCGCCGACTGCCGTTCATTCCCGCGCAAGTGGGGCTCCATCCCGTCGTCGCCGGCAGACCAGGATGGACTCCAGGGTTTTACCGGGATGACGAGCTTCTCACAGGGCCGCAAGAAGGAGGTTCGCATGGAAACCCAGGATCTGCGCAAGGCCGGTCTCAAGGTCACGCATCCGCGCATGCGTATCCTCGAAATACTCGAAGCTTCTGACGGTAAGCATATGACTGCAGAAGATATTTACCGGAAGCTTCTCGATCACCAGGACGACATCGGACTGGCGACGGTCTATCGCGTGCTGACCCAGTTCGAAGCCGCAGGCCTCGTCGCCAAGCACAACTTCGAGAGCGGGCAGGCGGTCTACGAGATCGAGCGCGGCAAGCACCACGATCACATGGTCGACCTCGAGTCCGGGCGCATCATCGAGTTCGTCAGCGAAGACATCGAGAAGTTGCAACGCGAGATCGCCGACCGGCACGGATACGTGATCGAAGAGCACAGTCTGGTTTTGTACGTGCGGTCGAAGAAGAAAAAGGGCTGATGTCCTTTCCGCGTTCAGCACGCAAGGGTGCGTGCGCCGTTGTCCGGCGAAGCCGGCGCAACCTGCCACGAATCTGACGCAGTGCGGTTCCGAGCGGCGCGTGACTGTCTTGCAGGCGGCCCGCACCGCGACTACGCTCGTGAGCATGAGGCGCGGCGAGTGCGATGGACGGATTCGACAGCGAGCTTGACCAGTGGCGCACGCGGACGCTCGAGTTCGAGCGCGCGCTGAACGGTTGCGTGCTCGGTCTGACGCGCGCAGTCCGCCTGCTGATGATTGCAATCCTCGCGCGCGGCCACGTGCTGCTCGAAGGCAACGTTGGCGTCGGCAAGACGACGCTTCTGCGCGCCGCAGCGCGGGGCCTCGGCGGCGCCTACGAGCGCATCGAGGGCACGATCGACCTGATGCCGCAGGATCTGGTCTATCACACCTTCATCGACCGCGACGGCAAGCCGCGGGTCGAGCCCGGACCATTGCTGGCGCACGGGTCCGCGCTGTCGGTGTTCTTCTTCAACGAGATCAATCGCGCGCGTCCGCAGGTGCATTCTCTGCTGCTGCGGGCGATGGCCGAACGCAGCCTGACGGCATTCAATACCGAGTACAGATTTCCGCATCTGCAGGTGTTCGCCGACCGCAATCGCGTCGAGAAGGAAGAGACGTTCGAACTGCCCGGCGCGGCGCGCGACCGTTTTCTCATGGAAATCGAGATCGCACCGGAGGAATCGTTCGAGATTCACCGCCGCCTGACGTTCGATGCGCGTTTCCACGATACCGAGGGACTGATCGCCGCCGTGCCGCCGGGCCACCTCGACTATCAGGCCTTGGCGACGGTCGCGGCCGGAATCCAGAAGGCGGTGCGCGCCGGCCCGGCCATCGAGCAGTTCGTCGATCATCTGCGTCTGGCGACGCACAAGCCCGGCGCCTACGGCATCGATCTCGACGGCGTCGACATGAGCGAGCTGATCCTGACCGGCGCGAGTCCGCGCGGCATGAGCATGCTCGTGCGGGCGGCGAAGGCGGTCGCGTGGCTGCAGGGCGATACCGATCTTTCTCCCGATCATCTGCGCAGCGTTTTCCACGAGGTCGTTGCGCACCGCGTTTTCTTCACGCCGATCTACGAACTGCAGCGTGCGCGGCTGGCTGTCGCGTTCACCGATGCGATCCTGCGCAAGGTTCCGGCACCGTAGCAGCACGCCATGGCCGACTCCGGCTCGATCTACGTTGAATACCGCGTGCACTGGAAGACCGCCGGCATTCGCCCGGGCGCGTTTCGCGGCATGCAGTCCGGGCCGGGGGAGCGCTTCCGTACCAGCGTGCCGCTGCACGCGCGCGCCGACCCGCGCCGCATCGACGTGCGCGCGACGCTGCGCGATCCGCTCGGCAGCGTCTGGGTGCGCGACTTCGAGCAGCAATCGGCGCTCAAGGTGCTCGTGCTTGCCGACGTTTCTGCATCGATGGGTTATGTCGGCAGTCACGACAAGATGGTGCAGGTACGACGGATCGCGGCCGCCCTCGCGCGCAGCGCCTGGCGCAACGGCGATGCGTTCGGTTTCTACGCAGCGAACGAGGCGCCGCGCACCGAACTCACGCTGCCGGCGCGGCTCAATCGCGGTGCGGCCGAATGGCTCGAGCGCAAGCTGGCGCAGTGTTCCCCGCAAGGGAGCAGTGCACGCGGACTGTCGCAGGTGGCGGCGCGACTGCCGCATCGGCGCGCGTTGGTTTTCCTGCTCTCGGATTTCCACTGGCCCGCGGGTGACCTTGACGTACTGATGCGCCGGCTCGCGCACCACTCGGTCGTCCCGGTCGTGCTCTGGGATCCGGCCGAGGTGCAGGCGATTCATCGCCACGGCATCGCCGTGCTGCGCGACCTTGAAAGCGGTGCGCGCCGCTTCGTCTGGCTGCGGCCTGGTCTTGTCGAGTCGCTGCGCGTGCGGCGGCGCGATCGCGAAGCCGAACTACGGCGCATCTGCGCAAGTTTCGGCAGCACGCCGTTCTTCGTGCGCGATCGTTTCGACCCGATCGAACTGACGCGCTACTTTCTCGAGGCATTGACATGACGCGTCACCGGACTGCGTCGCGGCTCGCTGCATGGCTGTTGCCGGCCGTGTGCGCCATGACGCTGCTCTGCGAAAGCGCATGCGGAGCCCCCGCCGCCGATGCGATCGACAACACGATCCAGCCGATCGTGACGTTGCGCGATTCCGGTTATCTCCTGGGCGACCTGGTCGACGAGAGCATCGAGCTGACACTGCCCGCCGGCTTCAGCGTCGATGCCGATTCGCTGCCTCTGCCGGGCCGCGTGGCGCCGTGGATGGAAGTGCGCCGCGCGCGCCTCGAAGCGGGCCAGGTAGCGGGGCAGACGAGCGTCATCGTGACCTATCAGGTCTTCGCCGAGGTCGAGCAGGCCGAGCGCGTGCCGATTCCGCCGTTCAAGTTGCGCGTTCGCGACGGCGTGCAGGCCCGAGCCGTAAGCGTGCCGGAGAGATCATTCCTGATGTCGCCGGCTCTGCCGGCGACGCTGACCGACGAGGATCGCGAGCTGAAACCGTCGCCCATGCCACAAGCGCTCCCGCTGGCTCGCACGATTTCCATGTTCGCGCTCGGCATGCTCGCCGTGCTTGCCTGCGGACTCTACCTGCTGTGGGTGTACGATCGATTGCCGTTCCTGCCGCGTTCGCCTGGTCCGTTCGCGCGTGCGTGGCGGCACTGGCGGCGCAGGGCAGGAGCCCAAGTGCCGCGAACGCCAGGGATGGCGGAGAGCGGTCCCCGGAGGCCATGGATGGCCGAGAGGGGCCGACGCAGCCGGTACGCGATCACCGAGGGCGAGCGAATCGAGCTGCTGCGCGACTGGCACGCGGCGCTGAATCAGGCGGCCGGTGAGACATTGTATACATCGACCCTGCCGCAACTGTTTGCGCGCGCGCCATACCTGGAGGCGCTGCGCGCGCAGGTCGAAGGTGCCTTCGACGCGTCGTGGAAATCGTTCTACGGCGTGTCGCAGTCGCCGGGCCCGGACGCCGCGGAGATTCTCGATCTGCTGCGCCGCTCGGCCGAGCGCGAGCGCGGCGTGCCATGTTGACGCATCTGCACTGGACCTATGCGTGGGCACTGTGGGCGCTGCCGCTCGCCGTGCTGCCGCTGCTGAGTTACGCAGCGCGCACATTCGCCCACCCGGCGACCGCGGACTGGCCGCGCGACCTGCCTTCGGAGATCCTGCAGATGCTGCTGCGCGCGATCGGCGCGGTGACCCTCGCCACGCTGATCGTGGCGTCGGCAGCGCCGTATCTCGAAGGCGGCACGCAGACCTTGTCGGGAAGCGGCGCCGAGATCGTTATCGTGCTCGACCGCAGCGGCAGCATGTCCGAGCCATTGCTCGGCACCGGCGATGCTGGAAGCATCCGCGGCGAGACGCATGCGGAGAGCAAGATCGAATCGGCGCGACGGATCCTGCTCGCCTTCATGCAGCGCCGACCCGGCGACACGTTCGGCATGGTCACGTTCAACGCCTCGCCGATCGGCGTCGCGCCGCTCGGCGAAGATCGCGCGCTGGTCGAGTCGGCGCTGATCAGTGCCGAAGCGCGCAGCGAGGGCTACACGGCGCCCGCGCGCGCGCTCGGCCTTGCGCTCGACTACTTCCGCGACCGGCCGCTGACTGCGTCGCGCGTCGTTCTGCTCGTCTCCGACGGCGGTGCGACGATCAGTTCGGAGAACCGCGCGAAACTGACCGACCTGTTCCGCGAGCGCGAGGCGTCGCTGATCTGGATCTACACGCGCGGCGACCAGGAACCGAGCATCCGCGTGCCCAAGGACCGAGCATCCGAAAGCCTGTCGATGCACGAATTCTTCGAGTCGCTCGGCAGTCCTTACCAGATGTTCGAAGTGACCAGCAGCGAGGGACTCGAACGCGCGATCGCCGAAATCGGACGGCTGACCAATCTGCCGACGCGCTACGAACAGCATTTGCCGCGCAAGGACCTCGGCGAGCCACTTTTCGCATTCGCGTTCGCGTGCATTCTCGCTTTACTCGGTGCGCGACTGATGGAAGTGCAGACATGGCGCGCCTGAAACGCTGGATCAATCCTCTGGTGTGGGCGCTGCTGACTCTGGCGCTTGGGTTTTCGTTCTGGTCCGCGCATCGCTGGCTGCAGCTGGTCGCCATCAACGCGGCGATACGCGCCGGTACCGTCGAGATTCCGGCGTCCACGGTGACCGACTCGCGTGTCCACTACGCGGCTGGCTGGCAGGCCGAGCGCAAGCTCGAGTACACGCAGGCGGTGCAGCGATACACGGACGCCCAGGATCCGGCCGACCCGGTGCGCTCGGCGCAGGCGTGGTTTGCGCTCGGCAACGTCTACTTCAAGACCGGTATCGTCGAAAGCCGCAACTATGAAGCGACGGTGGGGCCGGTGTTCGAGAACGCGCAGTTCGACCTGGCGCGCGATGCCTATCGCAGCGCGCTGCGCATCGACCCGCAGATGTCGGGCGCGCGCTACAACCTCGAACTGCTCGAGCGCCTGGCGCCAGTACGGCACCTGCAAGGCTGGCGGCGCAGTACCGACCCGATTCTGCTCGCGCCGGACAAGCACAATGGTTGGACCTCGATGCAGGACGACAACAAGCGAGGTCTGCCGTGAAGCGCGCGCGGCAATGGTTGCAGATCGCGCTGTCGCGGCGCCTCGGCGCCTTCGCGTTGGCCGCGATCGTGCTGCTGCCGGTGTTCTTTGCGCCGCACTGGTTGTTGCCCGGCGCGACTTACTCATACCTGTTCGTGATCGACGTCAGCGAAAGCATGAACGTTCGTGACGCGTCCAATGGACGGCCAGACGAGTCGCGCCTGGATCGCGCCAAGGAATCCGTGATCGCATCGCTCGCCGCGCTGCCGTGCGGATCGCAAGCGGCCGTAGGGCTGTTTGCCGGCAGCGATACGCTCGTGCTGTTCGAGCCGATGGAAGTCTGCCGGCATTACCCGGCGATCGAGGAGGTCGTGCGCGGCATCGACTGGCGCATGGCCTGGGATGGAGACTCCCGCGTCGAGTCGGCGGTTCTGGCGGCGCTGCACGAGGCCGGCCAGCGCGGATTGGATCTGATCTTCCTGAGCGATGGTGACGAGGCACCGCACGCCTTCGTGCCGCACATGGCCGACCTGCTCGCCGTGCAGGGCAAGGTCAAGGGTTGGCTGGTCGGTGTCGGCGGTCCGCAACCGCAGCCGATCCCGCGGCTCGACGCGGACAATCGCATCGTCGGTTATTGGACAGCAGTCGACGCCGTGCGCGAGGGGTTTTATCCGAACCTGGCGGAACTCGTGAAGCAGGCCGCATCGCCAGCCGAACTGGAGCGATCCGGCGCGCTCGACGAAGTGCAGGAGCACCGCTCCGCATTGAACGAGGAATACCTGAAGCTCATCGGCGCTTCAGCTGGCCTCGGCTACATCACCGCAGAGTCGCCGCAACGCGTTGCCTCGGCAATGGCGGACCCCGGCATCGCGCGCCACGAGATGGCCGAGCGCGACATGCGGATCGTGTTCGGCCTGGCCTCGGCGTTGTTGGTGATGGTTGGTTGGTTGAAGCGAGGGCTGAGGGCTGAGGGCCAAGGGCTGAAAGCTAGGAGCGGCGCCGCTCTGGTTTCTCGGCCCTCAGCCCTCAGCCCTCAGCCCTAGCCTTCAAGTCCCAGCCCTCAGCCCTCGTTCGAGCATCTGCTTCGCGTGCGCCAGCGTTTCGCGCGTGATCTCGATGCCGCCGAGCATGCGCGCGATTTCGTCGCGGCGAGCCTTGTCGCCGAGCGCGTCGATGCGCGTCTGCGTGCTGGAACCGTCGCTGGACTTGGCCACAAGCAGGTGTTGATGGCCCTGCGCGGCAACTTGCGCCAGATGCGTCACGCATAGCACCTGCCGGCGACTGCCGAGGCGGCGCAGTTTCTGGCCGACGACTTCGGCGACGGCGCCGCCGATGCCTGCATCGACTTCGTCGAACACCATCGTGCCGATTTCGTCGAGCCCGAGCGCGGCGACTTCGATGGCCAGGCTGATGCGCGACAACTCGCCGCCGGACGCAACCTTGCGCAGCGCGCGCGGCGGCTGACCCGGATTCGCGCTGACCAGGAACTCGACGCGCTCGTCGCCTTGCGCATCCGGTGTGGACTTCCCGGTGGGTTCCAGCTGCGCCTCGAAGGATCCCCCGGCCATGCCGAGTTCGCTCATCAGCGCGCTGACATCCGCGCCGAGACGCTGTGCCGTCGCCGTGCGCAGCGCAGTCAGCTCCTTCGCCGCCACACGGCAGTCGCGCTCGACCGCAGCGCGCTCGCGTTCGAACTTTTGCAGCGCGACGCCGGCATTGCGCAAGGATTCGAGTTCGTCGTGCATCGCGAGCGCGTGGGCCTTGAGCTGGGCGACTGGCATGCGGTGCTTGCGCCCCAGCTCGTGCAGCTTGGCGATCTGCGCTTCGGCTTCGGCGAGGCGATCGGGGTCGAGGTCGAGCGAATCGCGATAGCGCGCCAGCGCGTCGTTGGCTTCGCCGAGCTGGATCTGTGCGGCGTCGAGCAACTCGCGCACACCGGCGAGGTTCGGATCGACCTCGGCCAGGCGCAGGGTCTCGCCCTGCGCGCGCACCATCATGCGCAACAGGTTGAATTCTCCTTCGCCATCGATGAGTTCGGCGACGGCACTCGTGCCCTGGATGAGCTGCCCGGCGTTACTCAGGCGCCTGTGCGTTTCGTCGAGCTGGTCGAGTTCGGCCGGTTCGAGTGCGTGCCGGTCGAGTTCGGAGACCTGGTGATCGAGCAGGGCGATGCGTTCGGAATGATCCTGCTCGCCGCTGAGCTCGCGGATTTGCGCGTCGATGGAACGCCAGCGGGCGGCCAGCGCAGCGACTTGCGCCAACGCTTCAGCGTGGCCGCCGTAAGCGTCCAACAGAGCGAGCTGGCTCGATCTTTCGAGCAACGCCTGGTGCTCATGCTGGCCGTGGATCTCGATCAGCCGTTCCGACAGGGCCTGCAGCTGGCTCAAGGTCGCGGGACTGCCGTTGATCCACGCCCGCGACGTGCCTTCGGCGCGGATCACGCGACGCAGCTGGCAGCTTTCGCCGGCGTCGAATTCCTCGCCGGCCAGCCAGGACTTGGCGGCCGGAGCATCGCGCAGGTCGAATTCGGCGATCAACTCGGCGCGCTCGCTGCCGTGGCGCACGACGCCGGTCTCCGCGCGCTGGCCGGCCAGCAGCAGCAGCGCATCGACCAGCAGCGACTTGCCGGCACCGGTCTCGCCGGTGACGACGGTCAGGCCCGCGTCGAAGCCGATCTCGGCCTCGCCGACGATGGCGAAATCCTTGACGAAGAGTGTCTGCAGCATCTGCGGTGCGGTCGGTGAGGGCAGCGAAGCTAGCACGCAGGGATCGCAGCGCCAAGAGATGGTCGCGCGCCGGCGGGGCGTCTGGCCCCCGCGCCGGGCGATGGGCCGGAAAGCGCCTTGAACGGCATCACAGAACGCCATATTCATCATTTGCAACGCGGTTGCACGGGCGCAGCCGCTGTAGAATCGATCCATCATGTCTGCACAGTTCGGTCCCAAACTCGATGCGCGCGCCCGCCAGCTGCTGCGGACGCTCATATCGCAGTACATCGCCGACGGCCAGCCGGTGGGTTCGCGGACGCTGGCGAAGAACTCGGGACTCGATGTCAGTCCGGCGACGATCCGTAACGTCATGGCCGATCTCGAGGAGATCGGTCTGCTCGCGGCGCCGCACACTTCCGCGGGCCGCGTGCCGACCGCGCAGGGCTATCGCGTGTTCGTCGACAGCCTGCTGGAGCTCAAGCCGCTCGAAGAAACCCAGATCGAGCAGATGCGGCGCGGATTGCCGTCGCAGGCGCCGACGCAGGACTTGCTGACCGGCGTGTCGTCGCTGCTGTCGGACGTGACCCACTTCGTCGGCGTCGTGACGGTGCCCAAGCGCGAGGAGTTTCCGTTCCGGCACATCGATTTCGTCGCGCTCGGCGGCAATCGCGTGCTCGTGATCCTGGTGTTTGCCGACAACGAAGTGCAGAACCGCGTCATCGTGACGCAGCATGTCTATTCGCCGAGCGAACTCGAGCAGGTCGCAAATTTCCTCAATGCGAACTATGCCGGTTTGCGCATGGCCGAAATCCGCGAGCGCCTGAAACGCGAGATGCGCGAAACGAGCCAGCGCCTGCACCAGCTGATGGTTGCCGCGGCCGACGTCACCCAGCAGGCCTTCCCGGACCGGAACGCGGATCAGGGCGGCGACATGCTGGTTGCCGGTCAGATCAACCTGATGGACTCGCAGGGCTTTGCCGACATGGAGCGTCTGCGTGATCTGTTCGAGGCCTTCCAGCGCAAGCGCGATCTGCTCGTGCTGCTCGAGAGCTGCTCGCGGGCCGAAGGCGTACGCTTGTTCATTGGCGAGGAGTCCGGTTTCGATGCGCTGGACAACTACAGCGTCGTGACGGCGCCGTATGGAGTCGAGGGACGCGTACTCGGCGTGCTCGGCGTGATCGGGCCGACGCGCATGGCTTACCAGCGCGTGATTCCGGTGGTTCAGGCTACGGCCCAAATCCTGTCCGGCGCCTTGAATCAGGCCCGCCAGACCCCATAGCTTCCGCCGTCCTACGGCGACGGCGACGTCGTCGCCACGGATTCGATTTTCCCTCGCCCCATCGCTTGCGACGGGAAGAAGCGAGGGTAAGGGGCGCTCTGTCTGCTGGTGCGCGGCAGGCGGCAGACAGGGTGAAGAAGCCAGGAAACTACTTGCGGCGCGCAGCCTGATGCGAGCCGGTTCATTGCTTTGTGGAGCGAGTTGAATGATGGAAAACACCAATCCCACCCAGTCCGACCAGCCGGAAGCCGGCGCGGCCGACGAGATGCAGGCCGACGCCGACCTGCTCGGCCAGAAGCTGGCGGAATACGAGAACAAGATCGGCGAGATGCGCGAGGTGTTGCTGCGCGAGCGAGCCGAGATCGAAAACCAGCGCAAGCGGCTGCAGCGCGATCTGGAGCAGGCGCGCAAGTTCGCCAACGAGCGCTTGCTCGGCGACCTGCTGCCGGTATTCGACGGCCTGGAGCACGGCTTGCTGGCCGATACCTCGGATACGGCGGCCCTGCGCGAAGGCATGGATCTGACGCTCAAGGCGCTGACCAAGGTTGGCGAGGGCAACGGCCTGAAGGCGGTCGACCCGATCGGGCAGCCGTTCAATCCGGAACTGCATCAGGCCATGACCATGGTCGAGGCGCCGGGCAAGGCGGCGAATACGGTGGTCGCGGTCATGCAGAAGGGCTACGTGCTGAACGAACGGTTGCTGCGACCGGCGCTGGTAGCCATCGCCAAGGCACCGGGCGCTTGAATTGGAGCCCGCCGACCATAGTATTCGTGGCATGCGCGGCGTTGGAGCCGCATCTGCAAATCGGATATCCGGTTTGCAACCCAGAACCTGCAAACCGGACTTCCGGATTGCAAATTTAGAACCTGCAAAAGCGGACCTCTCCGGTTTTGCAAATCAAGAATCTCGGGAGATTTGAAACATGGGCAAGATCATCGGTATCGACCTGGGCACGACGAACTCGTGCGTTGCGATCATGGAAGGTACTTCCGCGCGCGTCATCGAGAACGCCGAAGGCGATCGTACGACGCCGTCGATCGTCGCGTTCAAGGACAATGAAGTGCTGGTCGGCGCCACGGCAAAGCGCCAGGCGGTGACCAATCCGAAGAACACGTTCTACGCGGTGAAGCGCCTGATCGGCCGCAAGTTCACCGATGCCGAAGTGAAGAAGGATCTCGACCTCGTGCCGTACAAGATCCTGGCGCACGACAACGGCGATGCGTGGCTGGAAACCGCCGACGGCAAGAAACTCTCGTCGCAGGAGATCTCGGCGAAGATCCTGATGAAGATGAAGAAGACCGCCGAGGATTACCTGGGCGAGCCGGTGACCGAAGCGGTCATCACGGTGCCGGCGTATTTCAACGACTCGCAGCGCCAGGCGACCAAGGACGCCGGCCGCATCGCGGGTCTCGACGTCAAGCGCATCATCAATGAGCCGACAGCGGCTGCCCTTGCCTACGGCATCGACAAGAAGGGCGGCGATCGCAAGATTGCGGTCTATGACCTCGGCGGCGGCACGTTCGACGTGTCGATCATCGAGATCGCCGAAGTCGACGGCGAGAAGCAGTTCGAAGTGCTGGCGACGAACGGCGACACGTTCCTCGGCGGTGAAGACTTCGACAAGCGCCTCATCGACTATCTCGTCGACGAGTTCAGGAAGGACACGGGCGTCGACCTGAAGAACGACTCGCTCGCGCTGCAGCGCCTGAAGGACGGGGCCGAGCGCGCGAAGATCGAGTTGTCGAGCGCGCACCAGACCGAGGTGAACCTGCCGTACATCACGGCCGATTCTTCCGGCCCGAAACATTTGAACATCAAGCTGACGCGCGCCAAGCTCGAAGCATTGGTCGACGACCTGATCAAGGCCACGATCGGCCCGTGCCGCACGGCTCTGAACGATGCCGGCCTGAAGATCTCCGACATCCAGGAAGTCATCCTGGTCGGCGGCCAGACGCGCATGCCGAAGGTGCAGGAAGCGGTCAAGGAATTCTTCGGCAAGGAGCCGCGCAAGGACGTCAACCCGGACGAGGCCGTGGCTGTCGGCGCGGCGATTCAGGGCGGCGTGCTCGGCGGTTCGGTCAAGGACGTGCTGTTGCTCGACGTCACGCCGCTGTCGCTCGGCATCGAGACGCTCGGCGGCGTCATGACCAAACTGATCGAGAAGAACACGACGATTCCGACCAAGAACACGCAGGTATTCTCGACGGCCGAAGACAACCAGACCGCGGTCACCGTGCACGTGCTGCAGGGCGAGCGCGAGCGCGCGAGCGCGAACAAGTCGCTGGCGAAATTCGATCTTGCCGGCATCGACGCGGCGCCGCGTGGTATGCCGCAGGTCGAGGTCACGTTCGACATCGACGCGAACGGCATCCTGCACGTGCACGCGAAGGACAAGAAGACCGGCAAGGAGCAGCGCATCGAGATCAAGGCCGGATCGGGCCTGTCCGAGGACGAGATCCAGCGCATGGTGCGCGACGCCGAAGCAAACAAGGAAGACGACAAGAAATTCCATGAACTCGTCGGCACGCGCAACAAAGCCGATCAGCTCGTGCACGCCACCCGCGCGGCGATCAAGGAGCATGGCGGCAAGGTCGGTGGCCAGATCGGCGCAATCGAGGCGGCGCTGGCGGACCTGGAAAAAGTCATGAAGGGCGAAGACAAGGATGCGATCGAGTCGAAGATCGCGGCGCTCGAGCAGGCGGCACAGCCGCTGGCCGCGGCGGCCGCATCGGGTCAAGCCGCGGGTGGCGACGGCGGAGCGCAGGCTGGCGGCGGATCGGCGCCGAAGGACGATGTCGTCGACGCCGAGTTCACGGAAGTCAAAGACAAAAAGTAGTTATTGAGAAGTGCAGCCATGGATGGCTGCCCATTTGATCTTCGCGATCAGGGATGATCGCAAAGAACG
>CAVTVN010000013.1:0-91452 GCA_963738115.1 uncultured Gammaproteobacteria bacterium
TTGATTATCCATCGACGCTGCGCGTCGACGGATCAACTGCCGCCGTTCGAGCCTCGCAAAGGACGCGAGGCTCAACGCCGGCGAAAAAGAGGTGGACACGCCTCGTGTTGCGACGAGGTGGCTTCGCAGATGTGAGAGGCAGAGATGGAAAAGGGGAGACTCGAAGCCTTCACGGACGGCGTGATCGCGGTGATCATCACGATCATGGTGCTGGAGCTGAAGGCGCCGCACGAGGCAAGTTGGCAGGCGCTGCTCGCGAACTGGCCGATCATGCTCAGCTACGTCCTGAGTTTCGTCTATGTCGGCATCTACTGGAACAATCACCATCACATGATGCACGTCGTCGAAAACGTGAACGGCAAGGTCATGTGGGCGAACCTGCACCTGCTGTTCTGGCTGTCGCTGTTTCCTTTCGTCACCAGCTGGCTGAACGAAGCGCACCCGGTGCCATCGCCGGTGCCGACCGCGCTGTATGGTTTCGTGCTGCTGATGGCGGCGCTTTCATGGCTTCCGCTCATGCGCTCGTTGATCGAATGCAACGGCGGTCCGAAGAGCGAGCTGAAAAAGGCCATCCGCAACGACTGGAAGGAACGGGTGTCGGTCGTCGTTTACGCGGTGGCGGTTGCTTTGGCATTTTTCATCCCAATAATTTCATGCGGGTTGTATGCTGCCGTCGCAGCAATGTGGTTGGTTCCGGATCGGCGTATCGAGAATCGGGTGACGCAGTGAATATCGTTGCAAAGCAAGTCCACGCGCGTCTGCCGTAGGGACGATCGGAAGGCACGTACCCATGAGCAAGCGCTGTTACTACGAAGTCCTCGGCGTGGAAAAGACCGCTTCAGACGACGATCTGAAGAAGGCGTTTCGCCGCCTGGCGATGAAGCATCATCCGGATCGCAACCCGGACAACAAGGAATGCGAAGGGCACTTCAAGGAGGCGAAGGAAGCCTATGAAGTGCTGGGCGATGCACAAAAACGCACCCTCTACGACCGTCATGGCCACGCCGCGTTCGAGGCTGGCACGGGACGCGGCGGCGGCGGGTTTGCCGATGTCGGCGACATCTTCGGCGACATTTTCTCGGACATCTTCGGCATGGGCGGTCAGGGCCGGCAGCGCCGCGGTTCGGACCTGCGTTACGTGCTCGAACTCGATCTGGAGGAAGCCGTGTTTGGCGTCGATCGCCAGATCGATGTGCCGACGTTGGTCGCGTGCGATAGTTGCAGCGGCTCGGGCTCCACCGACGGCAAGCTGAGTACCTGCGACACCTGCCGCGGCCAGGGCCGCGTGCGCATGCAGAACGGAATTTTCTCGATCCAGCAGTCGTGCCCGCAATGCGGCGGCAGCGGCAAGAGGATCGCCAATCCGTGCCGCGCCTGCCGAGGCGAGGCGCGCGTGCGCCAGGACAAGAAGCTCGCCGTGAAGATTCCGGCCGGCGTCGACAGCGGCGACCGCATTCGCCTGGCCGGCGAAGGGGAGGCGGGCCCGAGCGGAGCGCCCGCGGGCGACCTGTACGTAGAAGTTCACGTGCGCGAACACGCTATCTTCCAGCGCGAGCACGACGACCTGTATTGCGAGGTGCCTATCCGCTTCTCGCAAGCCGCGCTCGGCGCCGAGATGGAAGTGCCGACGCTCGGCGGCGAGGCCGTCATCAAGATTCCGGCGGAGACCCAGACCGGCAAGCTGTTCCGCCTGCGCGGCAAGGGCGTGCGCAACGTGCGCAACGGCCATGTCGGCGACCTGATCTGCAAGGTGGTCGTGGAAACGCCGGTAAAACTGAACAAACAGCAGCGCGACTTGCTCGAGCAATTCGAGGCGAGCTTCGGCGACGATGTACGCGCGCATACGCCACGTGCCAGCTCGTGGCTCGACGGCGTCAAGCAGTTCTGGGAACGCGTCACGAGCTAGCAACTGCGAGTCAGGAGTTAGGTCGCCGCTGCGCGGCTTGTGAGGTCGGGCGCTGCGCGCCCTCGTAAGGCCGGCCGCTTCACGGCCTCGTTAGTCGAAAGATCTGCCTCGTCTTTCACGCTCTCCTAACTCCTAACCTCCTCACGAGCGCGCGCAGCGCGCGACCTCACCGCGCTCTGCTAGCATTGACCGAATGGGCGATCTGGTCAACGTCGTTGTCTACGGATCATCGGGCCGAATGGGCCAGGCGATAGCGCGCGCTATCCTCGAATCGACACAGGCGCGACTGAGTTGCGCGCTCGTGCGTCCGGGTTCGGGCCTTGCCGATGAACCGGTCGACCGCGTGTTCGGTGCGCAGAAGCGCGACGTCGATTTCTCGACTTCACTCGATCCCGACATGCCGTGCGACGTGCTGGTCGATTTCAGCGGCCCGGTCGCGTTCGATGCGGCGTTGGCATTGGCGATCGAGCGGCGTGCCGGTTTCGTCAGCGGCACGACCGGGTTGCGCGACGAGCAATTCGCTTCGATGCAGAACGCGGCGCGTACGATACCGGTGCTTTGGGCTGCCAACTTCAGTCTCGGCGTTGCCATGCTGGTGCGTTGCGCGAGGCGCGTGGCCAACGCGTTGCCGGAATGGGATTGCGACATCGTGGAAATGCACCACGCGCGCAAGCAGGATGCGCCGTCCGGGACGGCTCTGTTGTTGGGGCGGGCTGTTGCCGAGGGGCACGGTGTCGAACTCGACGACAAGGCGGTCTACGCGCGCCACGGCCAGGTCGGGCCGCGCAAGCCGGGTGAAATCGGCTTCGCTGCGTTGCGCGGCGGCGACGTCGTCGGTGAGCACACCGTCATCTTCAATGCCGGCGGCGAACGCCTGGAACTGACGCATCGCGCGACGAGCCGCGACATTTTCGCGCGCGGGGCACTTGCCGCCGCGATCTGGCTCGCCCGCCGCGAGCCGGGCATCTACACGTTCGACGAAGTGCTGGCGCCGTCGGCCTGACCGCAACGCCTAGTGGAAGTTGGTGTTCGATAGCAGCCCGAAGCACGCCGCAACCAGCAGCAGCAATACGCCAATGATCGACGCGATTCCGACACCGATGCCCAGAGCCGTGCGCCGTTGGTTTTTTTTCGCGAAGTGAACGATCAGGGCGACCATCACGATCCACGGCGAAAGGCACAACAGCACGGCGAGAATGACCCCGACGTCTGAATTGACTCCGTTGAACACGCTGAAAATGCCGCCGGCCATTACGCTGACGACGATGTAGCCGCCGATCAGGCAGGCCCAGGCGATCGCGATGCCGGAGCCGAGCGTACCGGCAGGATTGACGTTCGGCTGGGTCGGCGGAGCGGGTTGCGTCGGCAAATCTGACATCGCAGCTCTCCTTCAGTAGGTAGCGCCGCCGCGGGCGCCGACATCCGCGCGCAATTGCGCCAGACGTTGCGCGCGCGCGTCGCGATAAAACAGGTTGAACGTGTCGAACGGAACGATCGTGCCGTCGGGCTGGGCGATGTGCACGCACGACTTCTTCACGGCGCGCAGGTCGAAGCTCATCGCGTCGATGAATTGCATGATCAGCACGCGGAACACGTTGCGATAGGAAAGGTCGGCGGGCGCCTGTACCTGCGGCAGGCAGCAAAGCAGATCCGACAGCGAGCAGGCCTGCGATTGCGGCGAGTGATTCGTCGCGAACAGTTCGAACACGTGGGCGCGCAACTCTTCATCGCGCTCGACGACGATCGTGTTGCGGCCCTTGGCGACGAGCGTTTCCGGCGCGACGAAGCGCGTCAGCGGCACCGTGGCGCCGTCGAGCTTCAGCGCATACGCCATCGCCAGGCAATCGGGATTGCACGGCACCGGTATCAGGTCATCGGGCTGAAATACGCTCGTCTGTTCGAGGATGCGCCGGCGCACTTCCGTCAACGTCAGCCGATTGATGGCCGGATCGTAGTTTTCCAGGCGACCGGCCGCCTGGATCGGCTGGAACGTCACCCCACGCACGCACGGCTGACTCAGCGCGAATTCGACGATGCCGCCGAGTTCGTGGTCGTTGAGTCCCTTCTTGACCGTGACGACCAGTGTCGTCGAGATGTCGTGCGCGTTGAGGTTCTCGAGCGCACGCAGGCGGATATCGGCGAGACGTGCGCCGCGCAATTCCTGGTGCACCTCGTCGCGCAGCGAGTCGAACTGCAGATAGACCTCGAAGCCCGGCTGATAAGCGGCCAGACGTGCGGCAAAGTCGGGCTCCTTGGCAATACGCAGCCCATTGGTGTTGATCATCAAATGGCGGATCGGACGTTGCCGCGCCGCGTCGAGGATGGCGAAGAACTCCGGATGCAGCGTCGGCTCGCCGCCGGATATCTGCACGACGTCCGGTTCGCCCTCATTGGCGACGATTGCGTCGAGCATGCGCTCGACGGTCGCCAGATCGCGGAAGCCCGGGCGATGCGGGCCCGACTCTGCGTAGCAGATCGGGCAGCGCAGGTTGCAGTGATCGGTGATCTCGACCAGGGTCAGGCAGCTGTGCTGCATGTGCTCCGGGCACAAGCCGCAATCGTACGGACAGCCCCAGCGTTGTTCGGTGTTGAAGCGCCGCGGCAGTTCCGGTGGCTTGATGAAGACTTCGCGCGACTTGCGGTAATACGCCGCGTCATCCGCGATCAACACGCGTTCGCGACCATGCTCCGGACACCACTTTTCGAGGAAGACGCGCTCGTCCTTGATCAGGATCTTCGCCTCGACGCGGCGCAGGCACGTGCTGCACACCGAAACGGCGCTGTCGTAGAACAGGTACGGCCTTAGCTTCGCCCCCACGCGACCGCCCCTGCCAGCCGAACGATGTCGCGATGATAGTAGACCAGCCCGCCGATGCATAACAGCTGGATGCCGGACAGAAAACCCAGGTAGGCGACCGGCATCGGCTTGATGAAGTCGATGGCCAGGCGAAATGCCAGATAGGCGACCATGAAGGTACGGAACGCATCGCCGGGCCGGTCGAACGCTGCACGGCGAAACTGGATTGCCGCGGCGAGCACGACGAGGTATGCAATTTCATACAGCTGCGTGGGATGCCGCGGAACGCCGTCGCCGAAATCCACGGCCCACGGCAAGTCCGTCGGAGTGCCGTAGGTGTGATCGCCGAGTCCGGCAAGAAAGCAGCCGATGCGGCCGATCGCGATGCCGACGATCAGCGGCAGCGCAAAGGCATCGCCGCTCGATCCATGTGCACCGACGGCGCGTTTGATCAATTCGACGCCGATCAATCCGCCCAGCAGCGCGCCGACGATGGTCTTGCCCTCGAGCAGGTGGCGCCAGTCGGGAAAATCGGCAAATGCGTTGTGCGGATCCTCGATCCAGTAACCGAGTTTCGCCCCGAATGCCGCGCCGACGATCGCGGCGACGCCGATCCACAAGCTGGCGTCACGGTCGGTGAGGACCGGCAGGTTCAGGCGTCGGCGCTGCCAGAGGAACAGGCGCACGCCGACCGCATACGCCGCGAGTTCGAACGCGGTGTGCCAGGCGATGGGCGGCATGCGAGAGTGGCCTGCGACGCTTAAAGTGGAAGTAGGATCGCGAAGAGATCGGACGCCAAGGCAAGGAGCGAGGAGGAAGACATAGTGGTGCTATGGCGACGACGAGTGCCGCAGGATTGGCGTCCGAGATCGAGCGAGCCGCTTTCAGTTTGAGCGTCGCAGGCCACTTGGCTTAGTCCTTGTGCGCGGCGTTCTTGTCGCGGCCGGCGCCGAGCTTGCGGTCGAGGGCGCCGAACAGTCTCTTGAACAGGCGCGACAGCTTTCCACGCTGGGTCTTGCGCAGCTTTTCGTCTTCGCTGGTCAGCCACGCAACCTGGATCACGCGCCGCTCGCCTTCATACGGCAGGTGGCCGTGAAAGGAATTGTCCGCGCGTTTGAAAACGGCGAGATTGCCGTACAGCGGCCGGATTTCCGGTGCGGCGAGATCGTCGATGTCGTCGACGCGGTTGAGGAAGCGGAAGCAGCCGTCGCTGGTGTCCGGCCAGGACTCGTGCAGGTAGAGCAGGGCGGTGGCGACCTTGGATCTGCTGTCCGTGTGGATCGTGCCGTGACGCTTGTTGAGACTGCGGCACAGCGTGACCAGCGTCGGGTATTGTCCGAGGTTGTCTATGCCGAGGCGCGCGCCGACGGCGCTGGCGACGGCCGGTTCGGTCAGGTCGGCGATCAGCCGGTTGATGCTCGGGCCGCAATCCTTGTCCTCGTACGGGAAGAAGCCGGCACCGGCATAGCGCGGAAAATCGCGCTGCAATTCCGCCGCCGCCTCGCGCGGCAGTTGCTCGTGCGCGACGAGGAAGGCGAACGGCTGATCGCGCACGAGCGTGTCGGCGCGATCGAGTCGCGCCGGGTCGAACAGCACGGGGGGACTAACGACGGAAACGGCGGCGGACATGGGCGCCTCAATGCATCAGCTATGTGGCCATTCTAACTCTCCGCGGTGGACAGGACACGCGTCCGGCCGGTATCATTCCCGCTCGCCCGTAACCTCTTCCACGGACTGGCCCAGGCCAGCCCGCGGGTTCTGCTGCACCTGAAGGTTGCGTTACTTTGGATAGCAGGCGCTGATGACACCGGCAATTCTTGCACTCGCTGATGGCACGTTGTTCCGCGGTATTTCGATCGGTGCGGAGGGACAGACCGTTGGCGAGGTGGTGTTCAACACGGCGATCACCGGCTACCAGGAAATCCTGACCGACCCGTCCTACGCGCGTCAGATCGTCACGCTCACCTATCCGCATATCGGCAACACCGGATGCAATGCCGTCGACGAGGAATCCGCACAGGTCCACGCGGCGGGACTCGTGATTCGCGATCTGCCGCGCCTGGCGAGCAACTGGCGCTCGCGGGAACCACTCGATGCCTACTTGCGCCGGCACGGCATCGTCGCCATCGCCGATATCGATACACGCCAGCTGACGCGCCTGCTGCGCGACGGCGGTGCACAGAGCGGCTGCATCGCCGCCGGCACGTCGGTGTCCGCGGAAGCGGCGCTAGCAGCTGCACGCGGGTTTCCCGGCCTCAAGGGCATGGACCTGGCGAAGGTCGTCAGCGTGCGCGACAGCTATCGGTTCGACGCCGGCAGCTATGACCTCGACCGCACTGCGTTTGCCGCGCCTTCGCCTTGCCGCCGCGTCGTCGCCTACGACTTCGGCGTCAAGCGCAATATCCTGCGCATGCTGGTCGATCGTGGTTGCGAGGTCATCGTGGTTCCGGCGCAGACTGCCGCGGCCGAGGCGCTGGCGCACAAGCCCGACGGCGTTTTTCTTTCCAATGGCCCCGGCGATCCGGAACCGTGCGATTACGCGATTGCCGCGGCACGCGAGTTCATGCGCCGCCAGATTCCATTGTTCGGCATCTGTCTGGGACACCAGATTCTCGGCCTGGCTGCCGGCGCCAGAACGGTGAAAATGAAATTCGGCCACCATGGCGCCAATCATCCGGTCATCGACCTGGCCAGCGGCCGGGTCATGATCTCGAGCCAGAACCATGGCTTCGCCGTCGACGAAGCGACGTTGCCGGGCAATGTCGAAGTGACGCACCGGTCGCTGTTCGACGGCTCCAACCAAGGCATCCGCGTGCTCGACGCACCGGCGTTCAGTTTCCAGGGGCATCCCGAAGCGAGTCCCGGACCGCATGACGTGTCCGGTCTGTTCGATCGATTCATCCAGCTCATGGAGGCGCGCGCGGCTGCCGCGGCGTGAACGCATGCACCAATCCTTCGCATTGATCGCGTTGATTCTCGCCGGGTCATTGATTCCGGGCTTCGCTGCAGCAGCATCGGACGCCGACAAGGCTGCCGCACACACGACCAAAGCCGCCAAGCCCGACGCGGCGCCGGCAGCAGCGGAAATAGCCTACGACGATCTTGGCAGTCACGTCGGCGAGCGCATTGCCGTGCGCACGACGTTCAAGAGCACCCGTGTCGGCACGCTGGCGAAGTTCACGAAGATCGAATTGACCTTGAGCATCGACACGGCGTCCGGTTCGACCGAGTTGACGATTCCGAAGGACACGGTCGTCAGCATCGTGCCGGCGCCAGCGCCAACACCGGCCAAACATTGACGGATCGCCCGTGCCGAAAAGAACCGACCTAAAATCGATCCTGATCATCGGCGCCGGCCCGATCGTCATCGGCCAGGCTTGCGAGTTCGACTACTCCGGTGCCCAGGCTTGCAAGGCGCTGAAGCAGGAAGGCTTCCGCATCGTGCTGGTCAATTCGAATCCGGCAACGATCATGACCGACCCGGAAACGGCCGACGCGGTCTATATCGAACCGATCAACCGGCATACGCTCGAGCGCATCATCGAAAAGGAACGGCCGGACGCGCTGCTGCCGACGATGGGCGGACAGACGGCGCTGAATTGCGCACTGGACCTCGCCGACAGTGGAATTCTGGAAAAGTACGACGTCGAGCTGATCGGCGCGTCGCGCGAGGCCATCCGCATGGCCGAGGACCGCGAGCTGTTCCGTCGCGCCATGATCGACATCGGCCTGGATTGCCCGAAGGCCGAAGTTGCGCGCACGCTCGAACAGGCGCTCGACATCCAGACGCGGGTAGGATTCCCGACCATCATCCGGCCGAGCTTCACGCTCGGCGGTTCCGGCGGCGGCATCGCCTACAACCGCGAGGAGTTCGTCGAGATCGTCGCGCGCGGCCTCGAGCTGTCGCCGGTGCACGAGGTGCTGATCGAGGAATCGGTGCTCGGCTGGAAGGAATTCGAGATGGAGGTCGTGCGCGACACGGCCGACAACTGCATCATCGTCTGCTCGATCGAGAATCTCGACCCGATGGGCGTGCACACCGGCGACTCGATCACCGTGGCGCCGGCGCAGACGCTGACCGACAAGGAATACCAGCGCCTGCGCGACGCCAGCATCGCGGTGCTGCGCAAGATCGGCGTCGACACCGGCGGCTCGAACGTGCAGTTCGGCGTGAACAGCGAGGACGGCCGCGTCGTCGTCATCGAGATGAACCCGCGCGTATCGCGTTCGTCGGCGCTGGCGTCGAAGGCGACCGGCTTCCCGATCGCCAAGGTGGCGGCCAAGCTTGCCGTCGGCTACACGCTGGACGAGTTGCGCAACGAGATCACCGGCGGCGCGACGCCGGCTTCGTTCGAACCGACCATCGACTACGTCGTCACCAAGATTCCGCGCTTTGCATTCGAGAAGTTTCCGGCGGCGGACGCGCGCCTGACGACGCAGATGAAATCGGTCGGCGAGGTCATGGCGATCGGGCGCACGTTCCAGGAATCGCTGCAGAAGGCATTGCGCGGACTGGAGACCGGCAAGGACGGCCTGAATCCCGGTCGGCTCGATCCGGACAATCCCGATGACGTCGCCACGCTCAAGCGCGAGTTGCGCGAGCCGGGACCCGAACGCCTGTTCTATGTGGCCGATGGATTCCGCGCGGGGCTTGTCGCTGCAGGAGATCTACGGCCTGACGCACATCGACCACTGGTTCCTCGACCAGATCGCCGAGTTGGTCGAGATCGAGGGCGAAGTACGAAATGGCGGGCTCAATTCGCTCGACGCGCCGCGCATGCGCCAGCTCAAGCGCAAGGGTTTTTCCGACTCGCGCCTCGCCGCGCTGCTCGGCACCGACGAAGCGGCGGTGCGCAACGCTGCGCCACGCATTCGGCGTGCGGCCCGTGTACAAGCGTGTCGACTCGTGCGCGGCCGAGTTTGCGACGACGACCGCGTACATGTACTCGACCTACGAAGAACAGTGCGAGGCCGAACCGACCGCGCGCGACAAGATCATGGTGCTGGGTGGCGGCCCGAATCGGATCGGGCAGGGCATCGAGTTCGACTATTGCTGCGTGCATGCCGCGCTGGCACTGCGCGAAGACGGCTATGAGACGATCATGGTCAACTGCAATCCGGAGACCGTGTCGACCGACTACGACACGTCCGACCGCTTGTATTTCGAGCCGCTGACGCTCGAGGACGTACTCGAGATCATCGACAAGGAAAAACCGAAGGGCGTCATCGTGCAGTACGGCGGGCAGACGCCGCTGAAGCTCGCGCGCGCGCTCGAAGCCAACGGTGCACCGATCATCGGCACGTCGCCGGATTCGATCGATCTGGCCGAAGACCGCGAGCGTTTCCAGCAGATGGTGGCGAAGCTCAAGCTGACACAGCCGCCGAACCGTACCGCGCGCAATCCGGACGAGGCGCTCGCACTGGCGCGCGAGATCGGCTATCCGCTGGTCGTGCGCCCGAGCTACGTGCTCGGCGGCCGTGCGATGGAAGTCGTGCACGGCGACGCGGACCTGAAACGCTACATCACCGACGCGGTGCGCGTATCGAACGACTCGCCGGTGCTGCTCGACCGCTTCCTCGACAATGCGGTCGAGGTCGATGTTGACGTCGTCGCCGACGTACAGGGCAACGTGCTGATCGGCGGCATCATGGAGCATATCGAAGAGGCAGGCGTGCACTCCGGCGATTCGTCGTGCTCGCTGCCGCCGTATTCGCTGCCGGTCGCGGTGCAGGACGCACTGCGCGTGCAGGTCGCGCAAATGGCGCGCGAGCTCAAGGTCGTCGGCCTCATGAACACGCAGTTCGCGATCCAGACCGACGAGGCCGGCACCGCGACGATCTATATTCTCGAAGTCAATCCGCGCGCCTCGCGCACGGTGCCGTTCGTGTCCAAGGCGACCGGTGTGGCGCTGGCCAAGATCGCGGCGCGCTGCATGGTCGGCAAATCCCTGGCCGAGCAGAAGGCGACGCGCGAAGTCGTGCCGGACTACTACTCGGTCAAGGAAGCGATCTTCCCGTTCCTGAAATTCCAGAACGTCGATCCGATCCTCGGACCGGAAATGCGTTCCACCGGTGAAGTCATGGGTGTCGGTCGCAGCTTCGGCGCCGCGTTTGCGCGCGCGCACGAGGCGGCCAACATCACCGCGCCACGCGCCGGCAAGGCCTTCGTTTCGGTGCGCGATCCCGACAAGCAGCGCCTGCTGCCGGTGGCGCGCGAACTGCTCAAGCGCGGCTTCAGCATCGTCGCGACCAGCGGCACCTGCGCGTTTCTCGCCGAGCATGGCATCGACTGCGAACGCATCAACAAGGTGCTCGAAGGCCGCCCCCACATCGTCGACCTGATCAAGAACGGCGAGATCGTCTTCATCGTCAACACGACCGAAGGCAAGCAGGCCATCGCCGATTCGTTCTCGATCCGGCGCGAAGCGCTGCAGCAGCGCATCACGTATTCAACGACTATCGCCGGGGCGCGCGCGCTGCTGCACTCGCTCGACTTTCGCGGCGGCGGCGACGTCCACAGCCTGCAACAACTGCATAAGGAATTGGCGTGAAGCGATCTCCGATGACGGCGAAAGGGGCGGAGCGTCTGCGCGCCGAACTCGAGCGGCTGAAATCTTCCGATCGCCCCAAGGTCATCCAGGCGATTGCCGAAGCGCGTGCGCACGGCGATCTGAAGGAGAACGCCGAGTACCACGCGGCGCGCGAGCAGCAGGGCTTCATCGAAGGCCGCATCCAGGCGCTCGAAGCAGCCCTGAGCTATGCCGAAATCATCGACGTGAACCGGCTTGCCGCCGGCGCGCGCATCGTGTTCGGCGCAACCGTGGATCTGGCCGATGAAAGCAACGGCGACGAGGTCAGCTACCAGATCGTCGGCGACCTCGAAGCGGACATCAAGCAGAAACTGATTTCCGTGAGTTCGCCGCTGGCCCGCGCGCTGATCGGCAAGAGCGAAGGGGACAGCTTCGATTTCACCGCGGCGAACGGCACCAAGCGCTACGAGATCGTGGCCGTGCGCTACGAGGCGTAGCGCAGTCTCGATCGCCGCGGAAGGACCATGGGCGACTTGACGCTGCTGCTGCCGGATCGCGAACGCCTTCTCGCGAATGCCGGACCTAGCATCCTCGGCACGTGGCTTGCGCGCGGCGACCGTCTCGCCGATGCCGCGCCGGGACGCGATGTAGCGTTGCGCGAATGCTTCGAGTTCACCGGCATCGAAATTCCCGTTGCTGCGCTGACGCACAGCCTCGACGCCGCCGATACCGGCTCGGCACTCTGGCTGCGCGCGGATCCCGCCTGGGTCGTGGCGGATGCGGTGACCCTGCGCTTGCTCGCTTGTGGGGACATGCAGCTATCGACGGACGACTGTGTGGCGCTTGCGCGCCCCCTGAAGCCTCTGTTCGGCGATGCCGGTTTCCTGCTCGAACCGGTGACGCCGGCGCGCTGGTACCTGCGCTGCCCGCCGGGTGCGAAACTGCCGGCATTCTCTTCGCCACAGGCAGCGCTTGGCGACGACATCGCGAGGCATCTGCCGGAAGGCGATGCTGGCCGACGCTGGCGACACCTGCTCAACGAGGCGCAGGTGATCCTGCACAACCATCCACTGAACGCCGAGCGCGTGCGCCGCGGCGTGGCTCCGGTCAACAGCTTGTGGATCTGGGGTGCGGGAATGCTGCCCGACTGGGTCAGGACGACACACGGCTTCGTAGTCAGCAGCGACGAGATCGTATATGCACTGGCACGCCTCGCAAAAGTCCCGGCTGGAGCCTCGCTGGCTGATGCGCTGCCGACTTCTGCGGCCGGCACGCGGATACTGATCGATCTCGACAGGCCAGCTCCTGAGGGCGAATGGCAGGAACCGATCCAGCGGGCGCTGAACGATCGCGTCATCACTGAAGTGCATTTGCACTTTGCCAGCGGTGAACGCTACCGTTACCGGCATAGGCACCGCTGGCGTTTCTGGCGGAAGGTCCCGGCGGCACCGAAGGCATGAAGCCGCCGCGTATCGTTCGCCGGCCGCTGCCCGCATTCGCTCCGGAGCTGCCAGGGCATCCGGTTCTGCGGCGCATCTTCGCGGCGCGCGGCGTGACGAGTGCCGCGCAGGTCGACTATCGCCTCGCCGGAATGTTGCCGCCGAATCTCGGCGGCCTCGAGCGTGCCTGCGCGATCGTCGGAGACGCGATTCGCCTGCAGCAGCGCATCGTCGTGGTCGGCGATTTCGATTGCGACGGCGCGACCGGAACAGCGGTTGCGCTGCGCGGCCTGCGCCTGCTGGGTGCGCGCAATGTGTGCTACGGCGTGCCGAATCGCGCCGTGCACGGCTACGGCCTGAGCCCGGCCCTGGTCGAGGAACTGTCCGCGCAGCGACCCGACTTGCTCATCACGGTCGACAATGGCGTGGCGGCACACGCAGGCATCGCGGCGGCGCGAGCGCGCGGGATTCGTGTCGTCGTCACCGATCATCATCTGCCTGGAGCTACGCTCCCGGATGCCGATGCGATGGTCAACCCGAATCTTCCCGGCGACGCGTTCGCGAGCAAGTCCCTGGCCGGCGTCGGCGTGATGTTCTATCTGCTGCTGGCATTGCGCGCCAGCCTGCGCGCTGACGGATGGTTCGCCGAATCTGGAGTGCTCGAACCCGATCTTTCGCCGCTGCTCGATCTCGTGGCCCTCGGCACGGTCGCCGACCTCGTTGCCCTGGACTACAACAATCGCATCCTCGTCGAATCCGGTCTGCGGCGTATCCGCAAAGGCCGCGCGTGCGCCGGCATCGCCGCGCTTTTCAGCTGCGGCAAGCGAGATTGCGCCAAGGCCAGCGCCGCGGACTTGGGGTTTGTCGTCGCGCCGCGGCTCAATGCGGCCGGGCGCATCGACGACATCAGCCTGGGTATCGAATGCCTGCTTGCGGACGATCCGGTCCGCGCACGCGAGTTGGCGGAGCGTTTGTCCGCGTTGAACGCCGAACGTCGCGAACTGCAATCGGACATGACTGCGCAGGCCGAAACGACGGTGCATCGGTGGATTTCGCAGCACGGTAGCGGATCGCTGCCGTTCGGGCTGGTCCTGTTCGAAGCCGGATTGGCATCAAGGCATCGTCGGCCTCGTTGCATCGCGGCTCAAGGATCTGTTGAACCGGCCAGTGATCGCCTGCGCGCCGGCAGGCGAGGGCAGCGGCGAGGTCAAGGGATCCGGGCGCTCGATCGCCGGGTTTCACCTGCGCGACGTGCTCGCCGAAGTCGACGCTGCGAATCCCGGATTGCTCGGTCGCTTCGGCGGCCACGCAATGGCCGCCGGGCTCAGTTTGCGGCGCTGCGATCTGGAACGATTCTCCGCTGCGTTCGATCAGGTTGCCCAGCGTCGCCTGTTGCCCGAACAACTCGATGCCGTACTGGCGACGGACGGCGAACTGACCCCCGCCGACTACTCGCTCGATCTCGCCCGCCAGTTGCGCAGTGCCGGTCCATGGGGCCAGGCGTTTCCCGAGCCGCTGTTCGACGGCGAGTTCGACATCGCCGGAACGCGCGCGATCGGCGAGGCGCACCTGCGCCTGAAGTTGCGCCAGCGTGGCGACAGCGCGCTGCTCGACGCCGTCTTGTTCAATGCCGATCGTTGCGGCCCGCTTCCGTCATGTATCCGCGCGGCGTTCCATCTGGAAATCGACGAATGGGATGGCTCGCAGTCGCTGCGCCTGCTGCTGCGGCACATCGAACCGTTGTAGGCGGGTCGGGATCTGCTCAGGAACCGGGCTTGTCGTTCTGCTGTTGCACGGACAGGTTGTACTTGACGACGTCGATCACCGCCGCGGTCATCACCGAAGTGGAGACACCGAACATCAGGATGCCGTTGGCCGCCTCCAGCGGGCCGAGCAGGCGCCAGCGTTCGCTCATGACAATGTCGCCATAACCGAGCGTGGCGAAGTTGACTCCCGAGTGATACAGCGCCGTGGCGAAATCGTCGAACTCGCCAAGCAGCAGAAACAAGATTGCCCAGATCACCATTTGCACGCAATTGCCGAGCAGGGCGAGCAGCATCACCATCGACAGCACCGTGACGTCCAGCCACTGCGACAGACGGTGCTGGTGGGTCTGCCTGAAACTCGAGTAGTAGAACAGGCACTTGGACACGAAGAAGGCCTGCAACACCAGGCAGAGCAGGATGACGGGCAGGCCGGTCAGCAGGTTGCGAAACATATGCAGGCGCTAGTGATCGAGTGTGGCGGCGCGCATGGCGGCCGCAGGAATCAGCTTTGCGAGTTCGGGAGCGACAACTCGCTCTCCGGTGGCTGGTCGACCCATCGCCAGAACAACTCGTAACCTACCGCGAGGATTACCGGGCCGATGAACAGGCCAATGATTCCGGCGGTAGCCATGCCACCGAGGGAGCCGATCAGAATCACCGCCATCGGAACATCGACGCCGCGACCGAACAGCAGTGGCTTGAGTACGTTGTCGACGAGACCGGCGATGAAGACATAGATGGCGAAGATGATGGTCGCCACGCTGGCGCCCTGGGTGGCGAAAACATAACCAATGACCGGGAGTGTGATCAGCGAGGCGGGCAACTGCCCGATGCCCAACAGCAGCACCCCCAAGGCCAGAAGACCAGCGCCGGGAACTCCCATGAGCACGAAGCCGACGCCGATCAGCAGCATCTGGGCAAAGGCGATGCCGATGACACCCTGGGCCACCGTACGGATGGTAGCGGTGCAGAGCTGGGCGATACTGGCTCCGCGGCCAGGGCCGAAGACACGCTCGGCGATGCGCACGGCGCTGCGGCTGCCGTTCTCGCCAAAGGCCATGATGATGCCACCGATGATCACGGCAACGAGGAACATCATCAGACCCAGCCCGAAGCCCGCCAGCGTGCCGAGCAGCGCGAGACTGACGTCTTTGAGCTGCGGCGCGAACTTCAGCGCCAGATCGGTCAGGTTGGTGGCTGCCTGCTGCCAGAAGGCGTATATCCTCTCGCCCACCAGCGGCCAGCCGGCCACTGACTCGGGCGGCGGCGAAATATGGAACGTGCCCCCTCTGACCCACTCCAGCGCACTTTCTGCAGAGTCGGTCACCGACATGGCCAACAGGTAGATGGGTACGGCAAGCAAGGCGAAGGATGTCAGCACGATCAAGGTCGCGGCGCGGCCGTCCTTGCCGCCCAGCTTGCCCCTGAGAACACGGTGCACCGGATAGAGGTTGATCGCCAGAATCACCGACCAGATCATCAGGTACAGGAAAGGGCGCAACACCTGGTAGCAATAGATGACCAGACCCGCGACCAACCCGGCGCGGATCAGCACATCGAGCAGGCCGCGCGAAAGGGTCCTTTGGGAATCCGGCGTGAGCAGCATGGAATGTCTCCTCGCGGGCCTTGAGGCATGAGCCTAGTGATCCCCTGCACCTCTGGCCGAAAGCTCAGGTTCGGCAATGCTTCGAGGCGCCTCGCATAGTTCGAACCAATTCGTGCTCCCGCGGTATTGGACCTTGGACCTAGGCAGGCGAGGGAGAGGTCAGATGCGCGCGCGAATCTTCACGAGCGCATCGTAGGTCGCGTATTTGTACAGGTCGCCCAGTGTGGGGTAGTTGAAACACGCGCGATTGAACAGGTCAGCATCGCCGTCCACGAGCATCGCGATCATGCCGACATGTACCGTCTCGGTCGCTTGTTCGCCGATCACGTGGACGCCGAGCAGACGCATGTCGGAGCGACGGAACAGCAGTTTTAGCAGCCCGTGATCATCGCCGAGGATGCGGCCTCGCGGACTGTCGGCAGCACGCCAGCGCCCTGCGACGTAGTCGACGCCCGCGGCGCGCAACGACTCTTCGGTTGCCCCCACCGTACCGACTTCCGGGATCGTGTAGATGCCGGCAGGCAGCAGTGTCGCCAGGTTGCGCTTGAGATCCGAGCCCAGCGCGCGGCTGACCGCCGCACGAGCCTGCTCCATGCCGGTGGCGGCGAGAGCAGGTGCACCGATCACGTCGCCGGCGGCGTAGATATGCGGCGTCGAGGTGCGGAAATTCGCGTCGACCTCGATCAGCCCGCGTTTGCCGGCAACGATGCCCGCCGCCGCGAGATTCAGGTCTTGCGTATTGCTGGTTCTTCCGGAACAGACCAGCACGTCATCACAGGCGAGCGATTTGCCCGATGCCAGCCGTAACGTGATCCTGTCGTCGACGCCGACTGCGCACTGTTCGACCCGCTCACCCAGATGCAGGTGCACGCCCAGGGAGGCGATCGCCGCGGCAAGGGCGCCTGAGATCTCGCCATCGAGGAAGGGCAGAAGGGATTCGCGTCCGTCGACCAGATGCACTTGCGTGCCGAGCGCCGCGAATGTCGACGCGTACTCGCAGCCAATCACACCGGCGCCGACGACGGCCAGGACGCGCGGCAGCGTGCCAATCTCGAGAATCTCGTTCGAGTCGTGGACACGCGGGTGCTCGAACGGAAATTCCGTGGGCCGGAATGGCGACGATCCGGTCGCGATGAGCACGATATTGCCACGCAAGGACGCGATACTTCCCTCGGCATCCCTGACGCGCAGCGTATGCGGATCGAGGAACGCCGCGGCACCTCTGCGCAACTCGACGCCCAGATGTTGCAATCGTGACCCGACGCGCTCACGTTCCCCGGCCATGACGTTGTCGCGATGGCGCGTGAAGTCCGCCACCGAGGCTTCGCGCCGCAGCGACAGGTCGACCCCATGCAGGCGGCGCGAGCGGAGCCCGGATAGTGCCAGCGCGGTTTCGCGCAACGTCTTGCTCGGGATGGTGCCGGTGTTGATGCCGGCGCCGCCGAGATCGGCCTCGCGATCGATCAGGACCGTTTTCGCCCCCATCATCGCCGCCGTCAGCGCGCCGTTCACACCGGCCGGGCCGGCGCCAATCACGACCACGTCGAAAGTTTCCGTCGCCGTCATTCGGGGCCCTCACCACCGGATGTGAGACACCCGCACGATAGCATCATTGCTGACCGGGCGAACCGCGCCACATGTCATGCCAGCCGCCGATGGCGCCGAGTCCGCAAGTGCGTAGAATCCCGGGTGACACGCCGACCGCAGCAACGTCAAGAGATTTTACCGGCGGTCGGCGCACAGTGGCCGACGACGCCTTATGCCCGCATCGTCGCCGGTTGCGTAGGGCGGGCGCGCGAGCGGAGATGTTTACCATGGCCACGGTTCCCAAGCTTGCTCCGGCGCCGAGCGATCCGGCCCTGACTGCATTGATCGAGTGCGACCGCGCACTCGTTGCGATCGGCCGTCGCATCAGGGTGCTTAAGGCGATCGACTGGCCGCTCGCGTTGGAAGAGCGATTTCTCGATGGCTGGCGGCGCGGAAAAGCGGAGTTGCCGGCAGCACCGTCGCAGCCGAAATTGCTCACCGACGAAATCACCGCGCTAAAGGGGCTGATGGGCAGGATCGATCGCGGCCACCCGGTCGGAAACTGGCTGTACAAGACGGCGTGGAGCTATCACGTCGCCGCGTCGATGCTGGGCGGCATCGGCACCCCAGAATTTACGCGTTGCTCCACGCTGTTGTACGGTCGCCCCGACTTTCGCTACCGCAGCCAGGATGTGACCAACGCCGACAGCGCGCAGGAGATGTTGGCGATCACCGATGAACTGGTCGGCAACCAGGGGCTGCCGCCGGTGCCATTCGACATTCCGGCCGAATCGTTCGCCGAAATGCTGCGCGAACGCATCGGCCCGATTTTCCAGCACGACGACGTCAAGGTCGTGCTCGATCCGAACCTGCCGTCCAAGGCCACCGCCAGCAGCAAGCGCATTACCCTGCGCGCGACGGCTCTGTTCTCCGAACGCGATCTGGCGCAGCTCACGGAGCATGAAGCCTTCATCCACACGCTCACCGCGCTCAACGGCCAGCATCAACCTCACCTCAAAGCGCTGGGACTGGGCGCACCGCGCACGACGCGCACACAGGAAGGATTGGCGACGTTCGCCGAGATCATTACCGGCTCAATGGACATTTCGCGTTTGCGGCGTATTGCGCTGCGTGTGGTCATGGTGAAGCGCGCGCTCGAAGGCGCCGACTTCGTCGAGGTGTTCCGCGGATTTCTCGACGCAGGGCAGAGCGAGGTGGAGAGCTATCGCAGCGCCGCACGTGTATTCCGCGGCGGTGATGTGCGCGGCAAAATCTGTTTTACCAAGGACGGCGCATATCTCGAGGGTGTGATGCTGGTCCACGTCTTCATCCGCAAGGTGCTGCAGGAAGGGCGCGGCGAATTGCTGCGAATGCTGTTCTTAGGCCGTGTGACCACAGCCGATGTCATTACACTGGCGCCGTTCCGCGACAGCGGCCTGATTGCACCGGCGACGTACGTACCGCCTTGGGCACGGGATCCTCAGCGCGTGCTGTCAATCATGGCGTTTTCTGCGGCGGCGCAGCGGCTCCGCCTGGATCGGATCGACCTGCAGCGGTTCGTGGATTTCGAAGACGAGGTAATTGCCGAGTCGGGCATTGGCGCCTGAAGGAAAGAAGGGACAAGGGAGAGGGGAAAGCGACGAGAAGGAGCAAGCCGCTTTCGATTTTCCTCTCCCCTCTCCCTCAGCGCGCCCTGTTATCATTAACGTTTTCCAACACCACCATCGACCGAACCATGATCGAGACCAATCCAATCCGCGCGCGTATCGCCGACCTGCAAGGTCGCATCGCGTCGCTCAGGGGGTATCTTTGACTACGACACCAAGCGCGAAAGGCTCGAGGAAGTAGGCCGCGAGCTCGAGAATCCGAACGTCTGGGACAATCCGGAACGCGCGCAGCAGCTCGGCAAGGAGCGCGCATCTCTCGACCGCATCGTCAACGGCATACGCACGCTCGGCGACGGCCTGACCGGCGCCAATGAACTGCTCGAGCTCGCCGAATCGGAAAACGACGAAGGGACAGCCGTTGCGGTCTCCAGCGACGTCGATGCGCTTACCGCCCATGTCGAGAAGCTGGAATTCCAGCGCATGTTCTCCGGCAAGATGGACTCGCACAATGCTTTCGTCGACGTCCAGGCCGGCGCCGGCGGCACCGAGGCGCAGGATTGGGCCGAGATGCTGCTGCGCATGTATTTGCGCTGGTGCGAGGGCAGGGGTTGGAAGACCGAACTGCTTGAAGTCAGCGCCGGCGACGTCGCTGGGATCAAGAGCGCCACGTTCCGCGTCGAGGGTGACTACGCCTACGGCTGGTTGAAGACGGAAATCGGCGTGCACCGCCTGGTGCGCAAATCGCCGTTCGACTCGGACAATCGGCGGCACACGTCGTTTTCGTCGATCTTCGTCTCACCCGAAGTCGATGACGATATCGACATCACGATCAATCCTGCCGACCTGAAGACGGATGTCTATCGTTCGTCGGGCGCCGGCGGCCAGCACGTCAACAAGACCGAATCGGCCGTGCGCATCACGCACGTGCCGAGCGGCATCGTCGTCGCCTGCCAGACCGAACGCTCGCAACACGCGAACCGTGATCGCGCGATGAAGATGCTGAAGGCCAAGCTCTACGAGATGGAGATACAGAAGCGCAATACCGAAAAAGCGGCGCTCGAAGCGACGAAGTCGGACATCGGCTGGGGCAGCCAGATCCGCAACTATGTGCTCGACCAGTCACGCATCAAGGACCTGCGCACGGGCATCGAGCGTACCGATACCCAGAAGGTACTCGACGGCGACCTCGACGAATTCATCGAAGCGAGCCTGAAGTCGGGCCTGGAAGCCGGCGCAAAGCGTGCAGACGCGTAGACTTGACTGGCGACTCACATTCGGCCGGCCCTCATATTCGCCTTCTCCCGTTGGGAGAGGGCTTCCAGAAGCACTTACAACACATGAATGATTCGAGCGACAACCTGCCGCAGGATGAAAACAAGCTGATCGCCGAGCGCCGCGAAAAGCTCAAGGCGCTGCGTGCACACGGCAACGCATTTCCGAACGATTTTCGTCCAGACGCGTTTGCCGAAGACCTGCGCCGCAGCTTCGAGGGCAAGGACGCAGCAGAGATCGAAGCGGTGCAGCGGCGCGTCAGCGTTGCCGGCCGCCTGCTGGCCAAGCGCGTCATGGGCAAGGCCAGCTTCGTGCAGATCCAGGACATGACTGGACGCATCCAGTTGTTCCTGCAGCAAAGCACACTCGGTGAAATCTACGATGCGTTCAAGGCTTGGGACGTCGGCGACATCGTCGGCGCCGAAGGCGTACTGATGCGCACCAAGACCGGCGAACTTTCGGTAAAAGTGGACAAGTTGCGCCTGCTGACGAAGTCGCTGCGCCCGCTGCCGGACAAGTGGCATGGCCTGGCCGATGTCGAGCAGCGCTATCGCCAGCGCTACGTCGACCTGATCATCACGGCGGAAGCGCGACGCGTATTTGCATTGCGCTCGTCGATCATCCGTTTCATCCGCCAGTGGCTCGAGGCCGAGCCGCGGCGCTTCATGGAAGTCGAAACGCCGATGATGCATATCATTCCCGGCGGAGCGACCGCGCGTCCGTTCAAGACGCATCACAATGCGCTCGATCTCGATCTGTACCTGCGCGTGGCGCCAGAGTTGTACCTGAAGCGTCTGACCGTCGGTGGCTTCGATCGCGTCTACGAGATCAACCGCAACTTCCGCAACGAGGGCGTTTCGACGCGGCACAACCCCGAATTCACGATGCTCGAGCTGTACCAGGCGTATGCGACCTATAACGAGATCATGGACCTGACCGAATCGATGGTCCGCGACGCAGCGAGTGCGGTAACAGGGAATACGACCCTGCAGTGGGAGGGCAGCGAGATCGACCTGGGCCCGCCGTTCCGGCGCTGGCGCATGGAGGATGCAGTGCTCGAGCACAACCCGGAAATCCAGCGCGGCGAACTGCGCGATCGCGGGGCGCTGGCTACGCACTGCGCGCGACTTCAGATTCCAGTCAAACCCGATTTCGGCTGGGGCAAGCTACTGCTTTCGATCTTCGAGCACACGGTCGAGCACACGTTGATCCAGCCGACGTTCATTACCGCACATCCGACCGAGGTGTCGCCGCTTGCGCGGGCGAACGACGACGACTCCGGCATCACTGACCGATTCGAACTGTTCATCAACGCAAAGGAACTGGCGAACGGTTTTTCCGAATTGAACGACCCTGAAGACCAGGCCGAGCGCTTTCGCGCCCAGGTCGCGGCGAAGGATTCCGGCGATGACGAGGCGATGCACTTCGACGCCGACTACATCCGTGCGCTGGAGTATGGTCTGCCGCCGACCGGCGGCCTCGGCGTGGGTATCGACCGCCTCGTCATGTTCGTGGCGAATGTGCCGTCGATTCGCGACGTGCTACTGTTTCCGTACATGCGTCCGGAAGCCTGACTGGACGCCACTCCCACGAGGGCGATGCCGGCACCACACGGCTCAAATTCGTTGCGGCCTTGCAGCCCTTGCCGCAGACTGGGCGAGCGCTGTGGCGACGAGTGGTGTGATGGCGTGCACACTGCGCCGAATGTGATACGCTAGAAACTGATTAGAACCTGCTGATATCGCAAGCGATTCGCGCTGGCGGGCACTGGGCAGGGCGAATCGCTGCGGGGGCAGAGGGCGAACAGGGTGAATATTCTCATCGTCGACGATCAGCAGTCCGCACGCACGATGATGCGGCACGTGGTCGAGGGCATAAGCCCCGGCGTCAACGTCACTGATTTCGAGGATCCGATCGCTGCCTTGCACTGGTCGGAGGAGAACGCGATCGACCTCCTGCTGCTCGATTACCGAATGCCCGGCATGGACGGGTTGAAGTTCGCGCGCCATTTCCGGCGGCCCCTGATCAAGCGCGACGTGCCCATCGTGCTCATCAGCGTGGTTGGCGACGAACCCGTGCGTCAGGCGGCGCTGGACGCCGGCGTGATCGATTTCCTGGTCAAACCGGTGCGCCCGCGCGAGCTGCGCTCACGTTGCCGCAACCTGCTGTCGCTGCGGCAGCAGGGCGAGTCGGTGAAGGAGCGCGCGCGTTCGCTCGAACGGCAGGTGCTCGAAGGTCTGCGCGAAGTCGACGAACGCGAACGTGAAACACTGTTTCGTCTGGCCAAGGCGATCGAGCTGCGCGACTTCGGCACCGGCGCGCACCTGATGCGCATGTCGCGGCTGACGGGGTTGATCGCCGAGGGACTAGGTCTTCCCGAGGACGAAGTGCGCATGCTCGAACTTGCTGCGCCGTTGCACGACATCGGCAAGATCGGCATTCCCGATGCCATCCTGCTCAAGCGCGGACAACTCACCGCCGACGAACTCAGCGTGATGCGCACGCACCCGCAGATCGGCTTTGAAATCCTGCGCGACAGCCATAGCCGCTTCATACAACTGGGTGCCAGCATCGCCCTGCATCATCATGAGCGATGGGATGGCTGCGGCTATCCGGACAGCCTGGCCGGCAACCAGATTCCGATCGCCGCGCGGATAGTGGCGCTCGCCGACGTGTTCGATGCGTTGATTTCAGAGCGGCCCTACAAGCCCGCTTGGACGCACGACGAGGCGGTCGCTTATGTGCTCAGCCAGAGCGGCAAGCACTTCGACCCGGCTTGCGTGGAAGCGCTGCTGCGCGATGTCGCGCAGGTGCAGCTGATCGCGCAGACGCAGTTGGCGCCGCCGCCCCATCTGTTCGTGTGACTGCAGCCGCGAGGCCGCTTCAGGCGGCGCGCGAGATCGGCTCGATCAGCTTGGAAAGCGGCGACGAGTAGCGGTCGAAGACAACCTGAGCGAGGTGCTCGTCACGCAGCTGTGCCGGGTGAAAGCCCGGGCGCAGGTAGTTGACGATGTGCTTCAGCGTCCGCCGCGCCATGTGGTCGCGCCGCCAGAGGTGATCGCGCAGGGAGCGCCAGGTTTCGGCCCGAAACAGCAGCTTGTCCTGACCCAGCAGGTAGAGGGTCCCCAGGCTCGACAGGAAGTAGAACAGTGGCAGCACCAGCAGGGCGCCGAGCAGACGCATCGCATAGCTGGGCGCGAATCTCTTCAGGACGTCGAACGCCACGGACTTGTGCTCGATTTCCTCGGCAAAATGCCACTCGAACAGGGCCCTCAAGGCCGGATCGGCGTCACGCAGCCGCTGCTGCGCCAGAAATTCGTGGCCGACATAGGCGTTGACATGTTCGATGCAGGCAACGAACGAAAGGCGCAGCTTGAATGGGGTCACGCGTTCGATGATGCGGTACAGGAAGAAGTCGACCCTTCGCTGAAATCCCCGAATCCGGTAGCCCTGTCTCTCTAGAATATGCCAAAAACGCAGGTGCCCCGCTCCGTGCTGGCCCTCTTGGTGCGAGAAATGCATGACCATTTCGCGCATTTCGGGATCCATGCGCGGGAGGCCCTGTTTGAGGGTGCGGATGAAGAAGCCCTCATTGCCGGGAACCAGCAGGGTATAGGTGTTCAGGATGTGGGTGAGGGCAGCATTACCCTCGCACCAGTGACGTGGTGTATCTTCGCTGTAGTTCGCCAGAAATCGGCGCGGCTGCAGCACGGGTTGCAAGGGAGAACAAGTCGTCATGAAAACGGATTTACCGGTCGCGGCCCCCGATTTGGAGCGTCGATCCTCTCCCTCGGATCGGCCTCGTTTCTGTAGCATATTCCAATCATGCGAACGATGACACCACTTCAGGAAGGCGACCGGCAGCGCACCTACACGGAGCGTCAGCAGATCACCCTGCGCCTGCTGATCATGCTGACGATGCTGGTCTACCTGGGCTTTGCCAACTGGGGCGGCCTGTTGACCGATTCGCGCTGGGAGGACGTGATCTGGCTGGCGGTAATCGCCATTCCGAGCGCGATCCTGCTCGCCGTACTCAACCGGATGCGCCCGAAGCCGAGCCACCTGCGCCAGGTCGCGGGAATGCTCATCGACTACGGCAGTCTGGGCGGCGTGCTGCTGGCCGGCGATGCGGTCGCGGCGCCATTCGCCATGTTCCTGATGTGGACGACGATCGGCCACGGTCTGCGCTTCGGGCCACGCTATCTGCTGCTGGCCAGTGTCATGGCCGGCAGCGTCGTATCGCTGGTCATGGTGTTCAGCCCGTACTGGTCGGGCGCACGCATGCTCGGCACCGGCGTGCTGCTCGCGGTCATCGTCATTCCGCTTTATCTCTCCACGCTGCTGCGCGCCTTGACTGCCGCCAAGGAAACCGCGCAGCAGGCCAGCGCGGCCAAGACCCGCTTCCTGGCCAACATGAGCCACGAGTTCCGCACGCCGCTCAACGGCATCATCGGCATGTCGGAACTGCTCCGCGATACGCATCTGTCGACCGAGCAGGCCGACTATCTCGGCATCATCCAGAATTCGTCGCAGGCTCTGCTGGCTCAGGTCAACGACGTGCTCGATTTCGCCGCAATCGAGGCCGGCAAGGTGGCGCGCCGCGACGAGCAATTCGACCTGCCGAAGATGCTCAACGACGTAACCAACATGCTGCAGCAGCTGGCCCAGTCGAAGGGCCTTTCGCTCGGCGTCGTGGTCGATCCGCAATTGCCCGAGGCCGTCTACGGCGACATGTCGCATTTGCGTCAGATATTGATCAATCTCGCGCACAATGCGGTGAAGTTCACGGCAGCCGGATCGGTCACCTTGTCGGCGCACCTCGAGGGCGATGTCGCCGCGCCCGACGTTGGTGTTCGTTTCGACGTGCGCGACACCGGTCCGGGCATTCCACTACAGGCGCGCAAGCGCATCTTCGAAGCGTTCGAGCAGGTCGATAGCGGAATTGCGCGCAAGTACGGGGGCACCGGGCTGGGCATGAGCATCGTGCGCACGCTGGCGCAGCAGCTCGGTGGAACGATAACGATCGCCGACAATCCCGGTGGCGGCGCGTTGATAAGCGTGGCGGTCGTCCTCCAGCGCGGCATCACTTCCGGCAGCGACCAGGCCGAGAAGGTGATTTCGCTGGCGGATCCGTTCGTGCGCCATCGCAGCCGCGTCCCCGCGCTGCGCATCCTGATCGCAGACGACCAGGTAACCAATCGCATCGTGCTCGATCGCATGCTGGAAAAAGCCGGTCACCGCTGCGAGCAGGTCGCGGACGGCTCCGCCTTGCTCGATCGGATTGCCGAGGAAAAATTCGACCTTGTGCTGGTCGACATGCATATGCCCGACGTGTCCGGGATCGACGTGCTCAAGCAGGCGCGCGTCCTCGAGGTCGGCGGCGAGGCCACTCCGTTCATTGCCGTGAGTGCCGACGCGACGGTCGAGACGATTCAGGCGGCGCGGGCCGCTGGGGTCGTCGACTTCCTGATCAAGCCGGTGACGGCGGCGGTGCTGCTCGACGCAGTTGCCGCCATTGCCGGCCCGAAACGCTCCGCTCCGCGCAAAATCGTGCCGCGCGCCGCGGCGTCTGGCGACACCAAGGCCGTCATCGACCGCTCCATGATCAACGACCTGCTCGACGTGGGCTTGGGCGAGGACTTCGTCGGGCAATTCGTCGACGATTCGCTGCGTGACATAGCGGTCGTGTTCGAGCGCGTCAAGGCAGCCGCAAGCTCGGGCAACAGGCTTGGATTCCGCGACGAGATTCACACGCTGCGCGGCATCGCCATGAACATCGGCGCCTTGCGTCTCGCTGGGGCCTGTGCGGACAAGTCGGTACTCGCGCCGGGTCGCCCGAATCGCGAGTTTCGGGACTATGCGGCGCGGCTCGAGGTGCTGGTCGACGAAGTACGCGAGGCGCTTCCTTCCGTCGTCGGCAACTTGCACATCGCCGAATCCTCCCGACCCGGATCCGGCAAGACGCACTAGCCTCTTCGTCGCCCGCTGGCGGCCGACGAATGGCTACAAGGCGCGAAGGCAGTTACACCTTCGTTTCGGAAATCCGCGGCGCACGAGTGTCCACATCGAATCGACGCGATTGCGCGCGCAGAATTCGTTCCATCGTCTGCAGCGACTTCTCGCCCAGTTTCAGCGCCGTGTCGACCCAGTCGGTGGTGATGTCGCGCAACTCTTCCAGCGGGACGGTTTCGTAGCGCTGATGGAATTTCGCCACCGCCAGGTATGCGTGGGCGGAACGGCGACGCTGATGGATCAGGCCCTCGACTGCCTCGATTCCGGTTCCGCGCGGCACGACTACGTCGACGATACCCATGGCCTGCAACTCGTCGGCCGTATACAAGTGCGCGTCGAGAATCATGCGCTGCGCCTTGTGCGCAGGCACCCGCCGGCGCAGGAACGAGTAGGCGCCCATGCCGGGGAACAGTCCGAAAAGCGCTTCAGGGAAGCCCATGGTCACGCCTTCCTCGGCGACGATCATGTTGCACGCCAGCGCGATCTCGAAGCCGCCGCCCAGAGCGTCGCCCTGAACCAGCGCAATCGATTGCACGCTGCCATCGCCGATCGACTGCAGGCTATGGGCGCCATCGGCGCAGCACAAGGCGTAGTCGAGCAGTTTCTGGCGGTCTCCGGCGCGAATGGCCGCAGCGAACAGCGCAAGATCGCCGCCGAGGCTGAATACTGGGGCATCCGAGCCGAGCACGAAGTAGCCGATGCCGCCGTTACCGCCGCTCTGCCGCAGCATCTGCTGGCGTGCGATATAGGCCTGCAGGGCGATCCCTTCCTCGATGATCTCCAGAGTGCAGCAAGGCCTCGCGCGTTGCTCTTCCGACGCGTGCATGAAGCCCCAATACACGGCTTGTTCGGATTCGGTTTCGACGCGGATGTGTCTGACGTTTGGTTTGTTGGGAATAAGTACTTGGGTATTCATGAATATCTCCAGCCGGGGAAGGACCGTTACGCGCGGACGTTTTTACGCCCGTTCAGGCGGTCTTGTACAGCATGGCTGCCATTCGCGCGCGTCCGGATGTAAACGTTTTCCAGGCAGTTGCCTTCCGCCCGAGGCGGTAAATGCCGATTGGCAGATTTATTGCTTGAGGTTTCTTTGACCGCACTGGATGATCGAGCGGTTCGGTCGCCGCGTTTGATTTTCACGGCGTGCTCGGTTAAAAAAGTCCGACGGCATCTTGGCCGGCAAGGGGATGTCCTGTAATGAGCGCGAATTCCGACAGCGACACCGTGCGCCACGCGCGCATGCCGTTCAATTCGGCAGTTTTCATGATGCACGGAGCCGAGTCGTGGTCGACCGACATGGTCGATATCTCGGCGACTGGCGTCATGCTGCGCCGGCCGTTCGACTGGCGCGGCGACCTCGGCGATCGCTACGTACTCGAGATGCTGATCGGGCCCGATCTGAACATCCACCTCGAAGCGACGGTCGCCCGCATCACCGACTGGCATGTCGGTTTCGCCTACGAGCGCATCCCGGCCGACAAGGAAGCGCCACTGTGGAACCTGCTCGGCAGCTTCGCCGATCAGGTCGAGTCGATCGCAATCTGACCGGAAACGGCAGGCGCTGCCGATCAGCCCGGCTTTGACTGGACCGGGTCGCGCAATTCGCGCCTGAGTATCTTGCCGACGTTGGTTTTCGGCAGGCTGTCGCGGAACTCGATGTACTTGGGCAGCTTGTAGCCGGTCAGGTTGGCGCGGCAATGCTCCTTTAGTATTTCTGCGGTCAACGCCGGGTCCTTTCTTACCACGACGATCTTGACTGCCTCGCCGGACTTTTCATCGGGCACGCCGACGGCTGCCACCTCGAGCACGCCCGGGCATTGCGCGACGACGTCTTCGATTTCGTTCGGATACACGTTGAAGCCGGACACCAGAATCATGTCCTTCTTGCGATCGACGATGGCGAAGTAACCCTTGTCGTCCATCTTCGCTATGTCGCCGGTATGCAGCCAGCCGTCGGCGCCGAGTACCTTCGCCGTTTCATCTTCGCGGTTCCAGTAACCCTTCATGACCTGGGGCCCGCGGATGCACAGTTCGCCGACCTCGCCGACGCCGAGCTCCTTGCCGTTGTCGTCCTGGATCGAGGCATCGGTCGAGGGTATCGGCAGCCCGATAGCACCGTTGTATTCGCCCAGATCGAGCGGATTCATGCAGGCGGCGGGCGAGGTCTCGGTCAATCCGTAGGCCTCGACCAGCGTGATGCCGGTGACTTTTTTCCAGCGCTCCGCAACCGCGCGCTGCACGGCCATGCCGCCGCCGAGGGTCAGATGCAATTTGGAAAAATCCACCTTTTCGAATCCCGGCGTGTTGAGCAACCCGTTGAACAGCGTGTTGACACCGGTCATTGCCGTGAAGCGGATGCCCTGCAGCAACTTGACGAAACCCGGCATGTCGCGCGGATTCGTAACCAGGTGGTTGAGACCGCCGAACTTCATGAACACCAGGCAATTCGCGGTCAGCGCGAAGATGTGATACAGCGGAATCGCCGTGATGATGATTTCTTCGCCCTCGCGCACGCGCGCGCCGAGCCACGCCGAGGCCTGCTGCATGTTGGCGACCATGTTGCCGTGGGTCAGCATTGCGCCCTTGGCAACACCCGTCGTGCCGCCGGTGTATTGCAGGAACGCGATGTCGCCATGACCAATGTCGACTCTTGGCGGCGGCTTGCGCGCGCCGGCGGCCAGCACACGATTGAAGCGCACCGCATGCGGGATCGAATACGCCGGCACCATCTTCTTGACGTGGCGCAGCATCAGGTTGACGACGGCTGCCTTCGGAAAACCGAGCATATCGCCCAAGCCCGTGGTGATGACGTGGGCAACCGGCGTGTCGTGCAACACTTCGGCCAGCGTCGAGGCGAAGTTGTCGAGCACGACGATCACGCTGGCGCCGGAGTCGTGCAACTGATGGCGCAACTCGCGAGCCGTATACATTGGATTCGTGTTGACGACCGTAAGGCCGGCGCGCAACGCGCCGAAGATCGCAATCGGATACTGCAACACGTTCGGCAGCATGATCGCGACGCGGTCGCCCTTGTTCAACCCGGCAACATTGCGCAAATACGACGCAAAGTTGCGGCTCAGGCGATCGATATCGGCGTAGGTCAGCACCTTGCCCATGTTCGCGAAAGCGGGGCGATGGCGAAAACGCTCGCAGGCGCTCTCCAGAACATGCGCGAGGGAGCGATAGGCCTCGACGTCGATCGTCGCCGGAACTCCGGGTGGATAGCTGGCGAGCCAGGGGCGCTGGGTGCTCATTTGTGTCCGATCCTCCCCTCAAAGTGGCGTTGGCCGCTCTTGTGGTTCCGGCTGGCACCGATTGGACCACAGCCCGAGAAAAACCGGCAAGCTGCATTGCGGCGCACGAATCAGGCGGGCGTTGGCATCGGTTGCGCGGGGTATACTCAGTGGCCGGATGTCTGGTGGCGGCCGATGCGCGCAATGGTGCTGTGGGTCATGCTGGCGCTGCTGTGCGCCTGCTCGCGGACGCCGGATGAACAGCGCATCCGCGAGTCGATCACCGCGATGCAACATGCCATGGAGGAGCGCAATCCGCGGGCGTTCCTGGCCTACGTCAGCGAGGACTTCATCGGCAACGGTGCCGACTTTGACCGCGCGGCACTCGCCAATCTGTTGCGCCTAGAGGTGTTTCGCAACGATCAGGTGAGCGTGATGCTCGGCCCGATCGACATCGAACTGCAAGGCGACCGCGCAACCGCCCATGTCACGGCGACGTTCACCGGCGGTTCGGGCGGTCTTTTACCCGAACACGGCTCGATCTACGACATCACCAGCGGCTGGAAACGCGACGGCAGCAAGTGGGTTTGCTACAGCGGACGGTGGGAGCAGAAGCTGTAGCGCGTCGACGAGGCGCGGCGAATGAACGCCGCGCAAGCTGCCGCGAGATCATAAGTTTCGGCAGGACAGCACGAAGCCTCCTGCCGTCTCGCTCTTCGCAAGCAATCGGTCGCGCTTACGCTGCCGCCTTGGTTCCGCCGCCAGCGAGTTGCCGCAGCACGTAGGGCAGGATTCCGCCGTGGCGGTAGTACTCGACTTCCTTCGGCGTCAGCAGCAGAACCTTGACCTTGAAACGCTTTTCCCCGGAAGAACCCTTGGCGACGACTTCGACTTCCTTGGCTGCGCCGTCGTTCAAACCGGCGATATCGAAGACTTCGTCGCCCTTGAGGCCGATGCTCTGCGCGTTCTGGCCGTCCATGAACTGGAAGGGCAGCACGCCCATGCCGACAAGGTTGGATCGATGAATGCGCTCGAAGCTCTCGGCGATGACGGCTTTCACGCCGAGCAGCACCGTGCCCTTGGCCGCCCAGTCGCGCGACGAGCCGGTGCCGTACTCCTTGCCGGCGATGACCACCAGCGGCACATTTTCCTTTTTATACATCATCGCCGCGTCGTAGATCGGCAGCCTGGCGCCATCCGGGAAGTGCAAAGTATTGCCGCCTTCCTCGCCGCCCAGCATCAGGTTCTTGATGCGGATGTTGGCGAATGTGCCGCGCACCATGACGTCGTCGTTGCCGCGACGCGAGCCGTAGGAATTGAAGTCGGCCTTGACCACGCCGTGTGCCTGCAGGAACTGTCCGGCAGGTGATGTCGCCTTGATGTCGCCGGCCGGCGAGATGTGGTCGGTCGTGATCGAGTCGCCGAACACGCCGAGCGCGCGCGCGCCGTGGATGTCGGCGATCTTGCCGATCTGCATGCGCATGCCGTCGAAGTAGGGGGGATTCTTGATGTAGGTCGAGGCATCGTCCCAGACATAGCGGCCGCCATCAGGTGCGGCGATCTGGTTCCAGCGGCTGTCGCCGCGGAATACGTCGGCGTAGTTGTGCTTGAACAGGTCCGGCCCGATCGTGCGCGCGATGACGTCGCCGATCTCCTTGTTCGTCGGCCAGATGTCCCTGAGGTAAACCGGCTTGCCGTCGCTGCCGTTGCCGAGCGGCTGTGTGTTCAGGTCGATATCGACCGTGCCGGCGAGCGCAAAGGCAACCACGAGCGGCGGCGAGGCGAGGTAGTTCATCTTGACCTCGGGATGCACGCGGCCTTCGAAGTTGCGGTTGCCGGAGAGTACCGATGCAACGACGAGATCGCCGTCGGCGACGCCCTTGCTGATCTCCGCCGGCAGCGGACCTGAATTGCCGATGCACGTGGTGCAACCGTAGCCGACGACGAAGAAGCCGAGCTTCTCCAGATCCGCCATTACGCCGGCTTTCTTGAGGTAGTCGGTCACGACCAGCGAGCCCGGACCGAGCGATGTCTTGACCCAGGGCGCGGCCTTGAGCCCCTTCTTCACGGCGTTGCGCGCGAGCAGGCCGGCGCCGAGCATGACGGCGGGATTGGACGTATTGGTGCACGAGGTGATCGCGGCAATCACGACGGCGCCGTCGCGCAGTTTGAAGGTCGAGCCATTGAGCGACACGTGTTGGCCTTCAGCCATGGCGCTTTCATCGTGGCCGACAGCAGTTGCTCCGCCTTCGCCCGCGAAGCGCTCCAGAGCCGCCGCCTTCGGCTTGCGATTTGCCGCAAGCGAGACGAGCGAGTCGCGATAACTTTTGCCGACATCGCCGAGCAGTACGCGATCCTGCGGGCGCTTGGGTCCAGCGAGCGACGGCTTGACGTCGGCCAGATTCAATTCCAGCGTCGACGAAAATTCCGCGTGCGGCGTATTCGCGTCGTGCCACAGGCCCTGCGCCTTCGCGTAGGCTTCTACCAGGCTGATCTGTTTTTCGTCACGGCCGGACAGGCGCAGATAAGTCAGCGATTCCGCATCGATCGGGAAAATGCCGCAGGTGGCGCCGTACTCCGGCGCCATGTTGGCGATCGTCGCGCGATCGGCCAGCGGCAGGTGCTGCAGACCGTCGCCGAAGAATTCGACGAACTTGCCGACGACGCCGTGCTTGCGCAGCATCTGCGTCACCGTGAGGACGAGGTCGGTCGCCGTGGAGCCTTCCGGCAGCTTGCCTGTCAATTTGAAACCGACGACCTGCGGAATCAGCATCGACGAAGGCTGGCCGAGCATGGCTGCTTCTGCCTCGATGCCGCCTACGCCCCAGCCGAGCACGCCGATGCCGTTGATCATCGTGGTGTGCGAATCCGTGCCGAACACGGTATCCGGGAAGGCCCAGGTCGCGCCGTCCTTCGGCCCGGTCATCACGACGCGCGCGAGATACTCGAGGTTGACCTGATGCACGATGCCGGTGCGTGGCGGTACCACCTTGAAGTTCTTGAACGCCTTCTGGCCCCAGCGCAGAAAGCCGTAGCGTTCGATGTTGCGATCGAATTCGATCCTGACATTGTTTTCGAGCGAATCGGCTTTGCCGAACTCGTCGACCTGCACGGAGTGATCGATCACGAGTTCGGAGGGAATCAGCGGATTGATCTGCTCCGGATTGCCGCCGAGCTTGACGATCGCGTCGCGCATCGCGGCGAGGTCGACGACGCACGGCACCCCTGTGAAATCCTGCAGCACGACGCGCGCCGGCATGAAGGCGATCTCGGAGTCCGGTTCCTTCTTCGCTTCCCAGTTCGCAACCGCCTCGATCTCCTTCGCCGTGACATTGAGGCCGTCCTCGTGCCGCAGCAGGTTCTCCAGCAGGATCTTCATCGAGTACGGCAGGCGCGCCAGGTTGAAGCGCTTGCCGAGCTTGGCCAGGCTGGCGAAGCGATAGCGCTCGCCGTTGACTTCGAGGGTATCGTGGGTCGCGAACGAGTCGGTCATGGCGGGAGTCCTTGCGCGGGAAATGCGGAAAAGAGCGCATAATTATCGCGCAGTCGGCGCTGGCGAGAAAGCGCGATTGTTGTTTCCCCGCTGCCGTCCCGGCAAATTCGTCGTTGTCGCCATGCGGAAAGGCACTGTAGTGACGCGGAGGCACGCATGGAATACGACTATGACTACCTGATTGTCGGCGCCGGCATGACCGCCGACGCCGCAGCCAAGTCGATCCGCAAGGCAGACGCCGAAGGACGCATCGGCATCGTCGGCGACGAGCCGCAGGCCCCGTACGAGCGGCCGCCGCTGTCGAAAGCGCTGTGGAAGGGCGACAAGCCGGTCGAGTCGATCGACCTGGCAACGGAGAGAAGCGGGGCGGTATTGCACCTTGGCCGCCGCGTAAAGGTGCTCGATTGCGTCGATCGCAGTGCACGCGATGGCGAGGGCGACATCTACCGCTACCGGCGCCTGCTGCTGGCGACGGGCGCCACGCCACGCAAATTGCCGGTCGCCGGAGCACGCGTGATCAATTTCCGCACGCTGGACGATTACCTGGCGTTGCGCCGCTACGCCATAAGCGGAGCGAAGATCGCCGTCGTCGGCGGCGGCTTCATCGGCAGCGAGCTCGCGGCGTCGCTGGCGAGCAACGGCTGCAAGGTGACCATGATGTTTCCCGGCGAGGCAATCGGCGCAGGGCGCTATCCGAGCGCTCTGGCGAACTTCCTCAACGCCTATTACCGCGAACGCGGCGTCGAGCTGAAGGCCGGGGCCAAGGTCGTTGACGGGCGCATCGACGGCGATCAAGTCGAGATTGCGCTGTCCGACGGCACGACGCAGCATGCCGATGCCGTGGTCGCCGGGCTCGGCGTGACGCCGAACGTGGAACTCGCGGTGCAGGCCGGGCTCAACGTCGACAACGGCATCGTCGTCGACGAGCGCCTGCGCAGCAGCGATCCGGACATCTGGGCAGCCGGCGACGTGGCCAATTTCCACAATGCGGCACTGGACCTGCGTCAGCGCGTCGAGCACGAAAGCGCGGCTGTCGGCATGGGTCACCACGCCGGTCGGGCCATGACCGGCTCGGATGAGGCGTACACGAAGTTTCCGTTCTTCTATTCTGACCTGTTCGACCTCGGTTACGAAGCGGTCGGCCTGCTCGACGATCGCCTCGACGTGGTGGAGGACTGGACGCAGCCGTATCGCGAAGGCGTCGTCTATTACCTCGACAACGGGCGCGTGCGTGGCGTGCTGCTGTGGAACGTCTGGGGGCAAGTCGAGGCAGCGCGCGATCTGATCGCGGAGCCCGGGCCTCACGATGCCGACAGTGTGAAGGGACGTCTGCCGCGCATGGCCTGATGTGCCATAGGCGCGACTTTCGGCACTGCTGCCGACCATCGGCACGCTCGTACGATCACGCGACATTCAAAATTGGGGAAGGTCATGAAAGTCAAACGCATTGTCTTTGCCTGCGCCATGGCTCTGGCTGTCTCGACGTTCGGCGCGTCGGCACAACAAGCCAAGCCGCAGTATGGCGAGTGGGGATACGACATCGCCGGTGCCGACAAGTCGACGAAGCCGGGCGACGATTTCTTTCGCTATGCCAACGGCACCTGGATCGACAAGACCGAGATTCCCGCCGACAAGCCCGGCTATTCGCTGCGCCTCGCGATGACCGATCTCACGGAGCAGCGCCTGCACGAGATCATGGAGGCTGCTGCCGCAAAGGCCGAACACGAACCCCAGACCCTCGATGGAAAGGTCGGCGCGTTCTACAAGTCGTTCATGGATGAAGCGCGCATCGAGAAGCTTGGCAAGTCGGCGATCGCGCCGCAGCTGGACGCCGTGCGCAAGGCGAAGGATCGCGATGAACTCGCGGCCATGATGGGACGGACGAATTTCGATTTCGAAGGCGCGTTGTTCAATCTTGCCACCGATATCGACCTGAAGGATCCGAAGAAGTACGCCGTGTACATTTTCCAGGGTGGACTCGGCCTGCCGGATCGTGACTACTACCTCAAGCCCGATTTCGCGAAACAGAAAGGTGCCTACGAAAGTTACACGGCCAAGCTGCTGAGACTGGCCGGCTGGAAGAATCCGGACGCTGCGGCAAAGGATGTCGTCGCGTTCGAGACCAAGATCGCCGAAGCGAGCTGGACCAAGAGCGAGCAGCGCGACCTGAACAAGGTCTACAACCCGATGTCGATTCCGGAACTGGCGGCGCTCGCGCCAGGCTTCGCGTGGGCGAGTTATCTCAAGGAGACAAAGCTCGGCGACCTCAAGCGCATCATCGTCGCCGAGAACAGTGCGTTCCCGAAACTCGCGGCAATCTACGCGCAGACGCCCCTCGACACGCTCAAGGCGTGGCAGGCGTTCCACATCGTCGACAACGCGGCCTACTACCTGTCGCAGCCGTTCGCCGATGCGTATTTCGAGATGCACAACAAGACGCTGTCCGGCCAGCAGGCGCAGTCGCTGCGCTGGAAACGCGGCGTGCATGCCGTTTCGGGTGGCGACTATGGCGTCGGCGATCGTGCGGACACGTTCGGCAACCTGGGCTGGGCGGTTGGCCAGTTGTACAGCGCGAAATACTTTCCGCCACAGTCGAAGGCGAAGATCGAGGAGCTCGTGGCGAACCTCAAGGCTGCGTATCGCGCGCGCATCGAGAAGCTCGATTGGATGAGTGCGCCGACCAAAAGCGAGGCGTTGAAGAAGCTCGATACCTACACGATCAAGGTCGGCTATCCGGAGCATCAACGTGATTACTCGAACGTCGTCGTTCGCGACGATGATCTGATCGGCAACGTCACGCGCGCGGCGGCTGCCGACTGGGGTTTCTTCGTCGGCCGCTTGAACGGGCCCGTCGATCGCCTCGATTGGGGCATGACGCCGCAGACCAACGATGCCTACAACGGATCCCTGCGCGACATCGTTTTCCCGGCCGGCATCCTGCAGCCGCCGATCTTCGATGCGAACGCCGACGCGGCGATGAACTACGGCGCCGTCGGCGGCGTGATCGGCCATGAACTGACGCACGGCTTCGACGACGAAGGCCGCAAGATCGACGCGGACGGCGCGCTGCGCGATTGGTGGACCGCCGACGACGCGAAGGCGTTCGACGCTCGCGCGAAAGTGCTCGCGGCGCAATATTCGGCGTTCGAGCCGCTGCCCGGCGTGCACATCAATGGCGAGTTGACGATGGGCGAGAACATTGCCGATCTGGGTGGCCTGACGCTGGCGCTCGACGCCTATCACGCCTCATTGCATGGCAAGCCTGCTCCCGTTATCGATGGCTACAGCGGCGACCAGCGCGTCTTCCTCGGCTGGGCGCAGGCCTGGCGCGGCAAGGTGCGTGACGATGCGGTGCGCCGCCAAGTCGTCAGCGATCCGCACTCGCCGCGGCAGTTCCGCGTCAACGGCGTCGTGCGCAACATCGACGCGTGGTACGAGATATTCGGCGTGAAGTCCAGCGAGAAGTTGTTCGTCGCGCCGGATAAGCGAGTGCGTATCTGGTAGAAAACCAGGAGCACCGCGCCGACCGGTGGTCGCCGCGGAGCATCAGCTGGGTGGCGCGTTCTCGACGGCTTGCTATTCGAGAATGGACAGAAGGCGGTCGCCGCGCGGCAGGTACCAGCGTTCGGCATCGAGCGAGTACAGCACGTGGTGCGCACGGCCGACGATGCTGTCGCGCGGCACGAAACCGATGAAGCGCGAATCCTTGCTGTTGTCGCGGCTGTCGCCGAGCATCAGGTATTGCCCTTCCGGCACGACGACCGGGCCGAACGACCGGGGCATCGTCCGTGCCGGCAGCAACATGATCGCGTGCGGACGCTCGGCGAGGTTCTCGGTGAAATAGCGGCGGTCCTGCAGACGCGTCGCGGCGGGCAGTTCCGCATCGGCACCTGCTTGCGCCGGGGCGTAGCGGGTTTCCACGCCGTTGATGAGCAGGCGCTCGTCGCGCATTTCGACACTGTCGCCGGGCAGGCCGATCACGCGCTTGACTAGTGTGATTCCATCTTCGGGCGACGGGAAAATTGCAATGTCGCCGCGCTGCGGGTCCTCCCCGCGGGTCAAGCGGAACGTCGTGAACGGTACGCGCAAGCCATACGCCGACTTGTCCACCAGAATACGATCACCCTCGACAATGGTCGGGTTCATCGATCCGCTCGGCACGTACATCCAGTCGGCGACCGCCGAACGGAACACCATCATCAGTCCGAAAAAAATCAGCAGCGACTTGTTCGCTGCCAACAGATGCCTCGTTCGAGTACGCAGTCGCATGAGTCCGCTCCGCCAGGGCAGAAGGATAGACCGCCAACCGTTCGACGCGGTTCCGCAGTCAGGTGCATTACTCATGGCCTAGTTCGCCTCTTCGCGCCGGAACGCATGTCTTAGTCCTTGACCGCGGCCAGCAGGTTCGCATCACGGAAGATCATCCACCGACCATCCTCCTTGCGCAGGATCGAAAGTACATCGCCGGCGCGCTTCACGGGCGTGCCTTCGGGTGGCGTCACGGTCACAGTCAGGCAGTTCCAGCAATAAGCCCAGTCGCCAAAGACCTTGATCTCGCGGATGTCAGCCAGCGCATCGATCCTGACGCCCGCCATGCCTTCCTGCGCCGCGGCGAACGCGGCACGGCCACGCATCGGCGTCTGTCCGGGCAGAAGGAATGCGACATCCTCGGACATCAGCCCCAGGACGGTGTCCCGGTCACCGGCCTTGCTCGCGGAAAGCCAGGCGGAGATCAGGTCGCGGATCGCTTGCTCGTCGGAGTGCATAAATGTTGGTAAATGCGTGCGCCGGTTGCTTGCAGTCTCGCGCAGCACTGTGCACGCTTGCAACCCGCCCACCGACCATCGAGAACGCCTGCAAGTACGAATGGTTTGCACAATCCTCGGTCGGGCACTGACCGAAACGCCATGTCACGACGCGGCCAATGAGGCGTGGAGGATGAAGGTTCGGATGTACAGGGAGCTGGTCGAGATCAACACCACGCGCTGGGGGCGTGCACGGCTACCTAATGCGCCGGTTTTCGCTGCGTGTGCCGACGATACGATTACCGCAATCCGCGAGAACGGGCCCTGATCGCGTGCTGCAGGCGCGATCGCGAAGGCCAAGGCGATGCTGCTGCTCGCGCACATCGACGTGGTCGAGGCCAAGCGCGAGGACTGGGACGCGCGATCCGTTCAAGCTGGTCGAGGAGAACGGCTGCTTCTACGCGCGCGGCGCGAGCGACGACAAGGCCATGGCCCGTCTTCACCGACAGCCTGATCCGCTACGAGACAGGAGGGCTTCAAGCCGCGCCGCGACATCAAGCTGGCGCTGACCTGCGGCGAGGAACGCCGGACACGTTCAACGGCGTGCACTGGCTGACCGAGACCAGGCCGGATGCGCTGGACGCGGCTTTGCGCTGAACGAGGGCGCCGGCGGCGAACTCGACGAGAGCGGCAAGCCGTAGAGCTGCAGATCCAGGCCGGCGAGAAGATCTACCAGGACTTCCGCTCGATGCCGACGACGTCGGTGGACACAGCTCGCGGCCGACGCACAGCGATCCGATCGTGCGCCAGAGCGACGGCCTGGCGAAGATCGGCGCCTACGATTTCCCGATCGCAGCTCAACGAGGCGACGCGCGCGTACTTCGAGGCGGAACCGAAGCTGAGTCGCCGCAAATGGGCGCGGACATGCGCGCGATATCTCGCAGACGCCGCCGGACGAAGCCGCGGTGCGAGCGACTGTGGGCGATCGACCCCGGCTGCAACGGCATGATGCGCACGACCTGCGTGCCGACACCAGATCGAGGGCGGGCACGCGCCGAACGCGCTGCCGCAGCACGTGCACGCCAACGTCAACTGCCGCATCCTGCCGGGCACGCCGATCGACGAAGTGCAGCAAGCAGCTAGTGCAGAGTGATGGGCGACGACAAGATCTGCGATCAAGCCGGTCGGCGAGATAGGCATGGCGATCACGCCGCCGCCGCTTGTCGCCGCAGATCATGGAGCCGGGCGCAGGTCGCCGACCGATATGGCCCGGCGTCGCCATCGTCCGTCGATGTCCACGGTGCACGACGGCCGCTACCTGAACGCCAGCCGGCGATCCGACCTATGGACTATCCGGCATGTTCACGAGCGAAGGCAGCAGCGCACGGTCAAGAACGATCCGCGTGAAATGCGATGGAGGCGAGTAGAGTGGTGAAGATAGAAGCTAGACGCGCTCAAAAATCCCTGCAGCGCCCATGCCGGTACCGATGCACATTGTCACCATGCCGTACTTCTGCTTGCGCCGGCGCAGGCCGTTGACCAGCGTGGCGATGCGCACGGCGCCGGTGGCGCCGAGCGGATGGCCGAGGGCGATTGCGCCGCCGAGCGGATTGACCTTGTCGGGATTCAGACCGATGTCCTTGATCACGGCAAGCGCCTGCGCGGCAAACGCTTCGTTGAGTTCGATCCAGTCGAGATCGTCCTGCTTGATGCCGGTCTGCTTGCAGACTTTCGGAATCGCCGCCTTCGGACCGATGCCCATGATTTCAGGCGGCACGCCGGCAACGGCAAAACCGACGAAGCGGGCGAACGGTGTCAGGCCGTAGTCCTTGATCGCTTTCTCGCTGGCCAGCAACACGGCGCCGGCACCGTCGGACATCTGCGACGAATTGCCGGCAGTGACGCTGCCACCGGCGCGAAACACGGTCTTGAGCTTGGCCAGCGCATCGAGCGTGGTGCCCGCGCGCGGACCTTCATCGATCTTGACGACCCGCGTATCGTCGACGATACCGCGCTTGTTCAAGTCGGGATAGCGGTCCGCAAGCGTATAGGGTGCAATCTCGTCGGCGAATTCCCCGCTGGCAATGCCGGCCAGAGCCTTCGCGTGGCTGGCGACGGCGAACGCGTCCTGCTCCTCGCGCGTGACTTTCCATTGTTCCGCAACTTTTTCCGCCGTGATGCCCATGCCGTAGGCGATGCCGATATGTTCGTTCTCGTAGATGCGCGGATTGAACACCGGGTGGTAGCCCATCATCGGCACCATGCTCATGCTCTCGGTGCCGCCGCCGATCATCAGATCGGCCTCGCCCAGCCGTATCCGGTCCGCTGCCATCGCTACTGCCTGCAGACCAGAAGAACAGAATCGGTTCACCGTGACCGCCGACACGACGTTCGGCAAACCGGCGAGCAGTACGGCGATGCGCGCCACGTTCATGCCTTGCTCGGCCTCGGGCATCGCACAGCCGATCACGGCGTCGTCGATGCGTGCCTTGTCCACGGACGGGCACCTGGACAATGCCGCGTCGATGGCGAACGCAAGCAGGTCGTCCGGGCGTGTGTTGCGGAATACGCCGCGCGGGGCCTTGCCGACAGGAGTGCGGACGGCGGCGACGATGTAGGCGTCTTGAATTTGGCGGGTCATGGCGGAGTCCTTAAATCGGCTGAGGAGCTGAGGGTGAAGAGCGAGGCGTGCGGGCTTGCTTCTGACCTCTCTCTGCCCTCACGCCACTGTTCTTCAATTCCGTAACGGCTTGCCTGTCGTCAAGGTATGGGCGATGCGCTCCTGCGTCTTGGGCATCTGTGCAAGCGCGACGAAGTGCCTGCGTTCCAGGTCGAGCAGCCATTGCTCGTCGACCATCGAACCGCGCTCGATCTGGCCACCACACAAGGTATCGGCGATGCGGCCCGCGATCTCCATGTCGTGCGGCGAGATGAAACGCCCTTCGAGCATGTTGACGAGACTGGCCTTCAGCGTTGCCGTGCCGACATCGCCGGCGACGACGATCTGCCGGTTTGGCAGGGGCGGGCGCCAGCCGGACTCGGCCAGCGCGTTGGCTTCGCTCTTCGCGACGTAGAGCAGTTCGTCGGCGTGGAACACGACGACGTCGCTTGCTCGTAGCAGGCCCATTTCCTTGGCCTCCAGCGCACTGGCCGACACCTTGGCCATGGCGACGGTCTCGAACACGCTCTTGAGCTGCGTGAATACATCGCCGCCGACCGCTGCCTGTGACGCACGCAGCGCGAGTTCCTTGAGGCCGCCGCCGGCCGGCAGCAGGCCGACGCCGGCCTCGACGAGGCCGATATAGCTTTCCAGCGCGGCGACCGTGCGCGCCGTATGCATCTGGAATTCGCAACCGCCGCCGAATGCCATGCCGCGCACGGCGGCGACGACCGGAACGAGCGAATGCTTGATGCGCATGCTGGTCTGCTGAAAGCGGTCGATGAATTTTTCGAACTCGTCGATCTTGCCGGCCTGCAGCGTCGCCACCGCCTCCTTGAGATTGGCTCCGGCGCTGAACGGCTCACTGTCCTGCCAGATCACGAGTCCCTTGAAGTTGCGTTCGGATTCGTCGACGGCCCGGTGGATCGCGTCGATGACGCCGGCGCTGACCGTATGCATCTTGGTCTTGAACGACAGGATCGCGATGTCGTCGCCGCCGAGATTCCACAGCCGCGCATCATCGGTCTCGAAGATCGTCTTGCCCTTGTCCGCCGGTGTGCCGAGCACCGTTTCCGGGTACAGCTGGCGTTTGTAGACCGGCGCCGACGACGCCGGCACCTGCTTGCCGGTCGCGGCAGAGTAGGAGCCCTGCGCATCGTGTACGCCGGCGCGTTTCGGATCCGAGGCCCACGCCGGCAGCGGAGCCTTGCTCATGCTCTTGCCCGCCGCGATGTCCTCTGCGATCCACTTGGCAACGTCGGCCCAGCCCGCGGCCTGCCAGGTTTCGAACGGTCCGAGCTGCCAGCCATAGCCCCAGCGCATGGCGAAGTCGATGTCGCGTGCGCTCGTGGCGATATCGCCGAGGAAATAGGCCGCGTAGTGGAAAAGGTCTCGATGCACGGCCCAGAGGAACTGCGCCTGCGCGTCCGCACTGGCACGCAGCTTGGCGAACTTCTCGGCCGGCGACTTCAGCTTCAGGATCGCCGCGACCTCGTCGCTGACCTTGCCGGTCTGCGGCACATAGTCTGCTTTTGCCGGGTCGAGCACGAGGATGTCCTTGCCGACCTTGCGGAAGAAACCGGCACCCGACTTCTGCCCGAGTGCGCCCTTGGCGATCAAGGCCTGCACGACGGCAGGCGCCTTGAAGTAGTCGTGCCAGGGGTCGTTCGGCAGCGTGTCGTCCATCGTCTTGATGACGTGGCCCATGGTGTCCAGGCCGACGACGTCCGATGTACGGTAAGTGGCGCTCTTCGGATGGCCGATCGCCGGGCCGGTGAGCGCATCGACGACGTCGAAACCGAGCTTGTACTGACTGGTGTGGTACATCGTCGCCAGCATCGAGAACACGCCGATGCGATTGCCGATGAAATTCGGCGTGTCCTTGGCGCAGACGACGCCCTTGCCCAGCGTCGTCGTCAGGAATGCCTCCAGCCCGGCGAGCACGGCCGCATCGGTGTCGGCGCACGGAATCAGCTCGACCAGGTGCATGTAGCGCGGCGGATTGAAGAAGTGCACGCCGCAGAAACGATGATGCAGGTTTTTGTCAAGTACATCGGCCAAGGCATTGATGCTCAAGCCGGAAGTGTTGCTCGCCAGCACGCTGCTCGCACCGACGTGCGGAGCGATCTTCGCGAACAGGTCGCGTTTCCAGTCGAGCCGTTCCGCGATCGCTTCGACGATCAGGTCGCAGTCCTTGAGCAAGCGCCAGGTGCTGGTCGTAGTTTGCCGGCGTGATCGCGCCGGCGCGCGACTTGTCGGCGAGCGGCGCCGGCGAAAGTTTCTTCAGGTTCTCGATCGCCTTGGTAACGATGCCGTTGGGGTCACCGTCCTTGGCCGGCAAGTCGAACAACACGGTTTCGACACCGGCGTTGGTCAGGTGGGCCGCGATCTGGGCGCCCATGACGCCGGCACCGAGGACCGCGGCTTTGCGAATGCGGAGGGAATTGGAGGGCATTTGGAGCTCCGGTGGGCTTTCGAAATCAGGGCTGTGGGCGGAGGGCTGAGGGCAGAAGATCACGAGCGGCCACGGGAATCGCCGCCGGCTCTTCGACCTCAGCCTTCAGCCCTCAGCCCTGCTGTAGGCAAACTTGATCAGATGCTGGGCCGCGAGATCGCGGTGCTGCTGCTCGGACGTGCCGCGGCGCTTGATCACGCCGAAGTCAGCCATTGCGTAGGTCAGGGCGCCACTGACGATGTCGAGACGCCAGTAAAGCTCCTGCTTGTCCAGGTGGGGCAGGAAGCGGGCGAAATCCGCAGCGAATTCCTTGAGGATATGGCCGTAGTTGTCGTGCAGGAATTTGCGCAGGCGTTCGTTGTGCTCGGCATAGGCGCGCGCGAGGACGCGAACGAACGGCGCGCCGCCCTGGTCGTCGCCGGTCAGTGCGAGCGCGGGGCGCACGAACGCTTCGAGCGTGTCTTCGAGCCGGTAGTCGGGCTTGCTGCGCGCGAGCATCAGCGCCTGGAGCCGCTCCGCATTGAGCCCGTCGAGGCGCCGGCGGAAGACCTCGTTGATGAGGTTTTCCTTGGAGCCGAAATGGTAGTTGACGGCCGCCAGGTTGACGTGCGCCGCAGAAGTGACCTGGCGCAGCGATGCGCCGGCGAAACCGTGGCGCGCGAACAGTTCCTCCGCCGCGCCGAGGATGCGCTGCTTCGTGGAAAAAAGCGGAGTACTCAAGGTGCCATCTCGCCCTGTCTGCAAGCGTGCGTGCGTTCCCCGATTTGCACCGGCGCCCACATGGCGCGGGCCAGGTCAAACGTCCGTTTGAAATTCTACGGACGTGGATGCGTCGCGGTCAACCGAAGACTTTAGCACCGTGCCCGCAGGACCGTATGCCGGGCACTTAAAATGTGCGTGAAGATGAGTTAGAATTCGCACAGAAATTGCGACGTAAGTCCACGGTTTTGCCACGGATTCGGTGTTACCATCCGTGCCGTCAGCCAGCATTCCCCGATTCAAATCCCCAGGAAAGAGAGACCAGAAAATGGCGCTGGAGCGCACCCTGTCGATCGCCAAACCCGATGCCGTAGCCAAGAACGTCATCGGCGAGATCTATTCACGTTTCGAAAAAGCTGGACTGAAAATCGTCGCAGCGAAAATGAAGCATCTGTCGCGCGCCGAAGCCGAAGGCTTCTATGCGGTGCATCGTGAGCGTCCGTTCTTCAAGCCGCTTGTCGAGTTCATGATTTCCGGACCGGTGATGATCCAGGTGCTCGAAGGCGAGGGCGCGATCGCGAAGAACCGCGATCTGATGGGCGCAACCGATCCGAAGAAGGCTGCGCCCGGAACGATCCGCGCGGATTTCGCGCAGTCGATCGACGCGAATGCGGTGCACGGTTCCGACGCGCCGGAAACTGCACAAGTGGAAATTGCGTACTTTTTCTCCGGCACCGAGATCTGCCCGCGCTGAACACCGACGTGACCGCATCCAGAGTCAATCTGCTCGACTACGACCGCCAGGGTCTGCGCGACCTGTTTGCGCAGCTCGGCGAAAAGCCGTATCGCGCCGAGCAGGTGATGAAATGGATCTACCACCGTCACGTCACCGACTTCGCTGCGATGACCGACGTCGGCAAGGCGTTGCGCGACAAGCTCGAAGCGGCGGTTGAAATCGTTCCGCCGAAGGTTCTGTTCGAAAAGCAGGCGGCTGATGCCACGCACAAGTGGCTGCTCGGCATGGACGGCGGCAACGCGATCGAAGCGGTCTTCATTCCCGAGTCGACGCGCGGCACGCTGTGCGTTTCATCGCAGGTCGGCTGCGGCCTGAATTGCACGTTCTGCTCGACCGGCACGCAGGGATTCAACCGCAACCTGTCGGCAGCCGAGATCATCGGCCAGGTATTCGTTGCCGCGCGTCATCTCGGCAACGTGCCGCACCGGCAGCGCAAGCTGACCAATGTCGTGATGATGGGCATGGGCGAGCCGCTGTTGAATTTCGACAACGTCGTGTGCGCCATGAGCGTGATGCGCGACGATCTGGGTTTCGGGCTCGCCAACAAGCGCGTCACGCTGTCGACGGCAGGGCTCGTGCCGATGATCGACAAGCTGAGCGAGACCACCGACGTGTCGCTGGCCGTTTCGCTGCACGCGGCGAACGACGAGTTGCGCACGCAACTGGTGCCGTTGAACAAGAAGTATCCGATCGCCGAGCTGATCGGTGCGTGCCAGCGCTACGCGGCGCGTCGCCCGCGCACGTCGATCACGTTCGAGTACACGATGCTCAAGGGCATAAACGACAAGCCCGAGCATGCGCGCCAGCTGATCAAGCTGATGCGCCAGGTGCCGAGCAAGGTCAACCTGATTCCCTTCAACACGTTCACCGGCACGCAGTACGAGCGCTCCGACGAAGCGGTGATCCGCACGTTCCAGAAGCAGCTGCTCGATGCCGGCGTGCTGACGATGGTGCGGCGCACGCGCGGCGACGATATCGATGCAGCCTGCGGTCAGCTGAAGGGCCAGGTGCTCGATCGCACGCGGCGCAATGCCGAGTTCCGGCGCAAACTCGAAGACGGAGCGCGCCATGCGGCATGACCTGCGCGCGATATTGATGGTGCTGGGCATGGCCACTGTCGCGTGCTCGTCGCCGCAGATAATGCCGGCGCCGGAGTCTTCGACCACACCGAAAAAGAGCCTGCAGAAAACGGAGCGCACGCCGCAGGAATCGGCGGCGATCTGGGTCCAGCTTGGCCAGCACTATCTCGAACTCGGCAAATACGAAATCGCCAAGGAAGACCTGCAGAAGGCGCTGAAGTTCGATCCGAAATCCGTCGACGCGCATACGGTCCTGGCCACGCTGTACGATCGCGTCGGCGATCAGACCAGTGCCGAACAACATTACCGCGCGGCCGCGGACCTCGCGCCGACCGCTGCTTCCGCGAACAACAACTACGGCCTGTATCTGTGCAAGCTCGGCCGTTTCGACCAGGCGCAGAAGCGCTTCGACATTGCCAAGGCCGATGGCTTCTACACGAGCCGCGATATCGTCTATCTGAATTCCGGTACGTGCACGTTGCTGGCGAAGGGCTCGAAGGAAGCGGCCGAAGCCGACTTCCGGCGCGCTATCGAGGTCAATCCGAACAATGGTCAGGCGCTGTTCCAGCTGGCGAGCGTGCTTTACGACAAGAACGACTTTTTCAAGGCCCGCGCATTCATCCAGCGCTTCGACGCGCTGGGTCAGCCGAGTCCGGATGCGCTGCTGCTGGCTCGCAACATCGAGGTAAAGCTGGGCAACGCATCTGCCGCCCACGATTACGCACAACGCCTGCGCGAGCAGTTCCCAGACACCAGCCAGACCCATTCGCTCGATGCTGCATCGACACCCTGAACAGGAAGAATTTCGGTACCCGGAATTTCAGCAGCGTGAAAACGTAAGAAGAGAAATGTCCAAATACAAAAAAAAGAACTCAGGCAAGGGGTCGGACAAGCAGATGCTTGCCGCGTTGCAGTCGCCGGTTGCGGGGCAAGACGCCGAACAGCCGGTTACCCATGGCGCAGACACGCACGACATGAACACCACGACAGCAGGGCCGGACGAACCGATGCTCGAGTCGCAATCCGTTGAACAGCCGATCGCCAACGAACGATCGGCGTCGCCGGAAGCGGCTGACGAGGCACGTCCGAATGTAATGCAAGGTACGCTCGGCCAGCGTCTACGCGCCGCGCGTGAAGTCAGAGGTTGGAAAGCAGGCGACGTCGCCGGCCGCCTGCGCCTGCCGATCCAGATCATCCAGGCTATCGAAGCCGAGCAATACGACAAGATCGGACACGGCATCTACCTGCGCGGTTACCTCAAGAGCTACGCCCGTCTCGTCGATGTGCCGACCGTGCTGGTCGACAGTGTGACCAGCGAACGGCGTCACGAGCCGCCTCTGGTTGCTTCGGGCACGATCTCGCACTCGCGTTACCTGTACCAGCGTTACTCGGTGTCGGCGCTGTACCTGATTCTCACTGGCGTGATCATCGTGCCGGCGGTACTGCTGGCGATGCGCGCCAGCATGCAACCAGCGGTCACGCAATTGACGCCTCTCGATGCGCCGGTGACCAACATCACCGCAGACAACGCGGGCGGTGCAGCGGCGGAATCCGTCGGCACGACGGATGCAGGATCGACGAGCGCGTCGTCCGAAGCGGCGCCTGCCATGGCTTCAACCCCCGCAGCGCCACTGGTCGCTTCGCTTGCTCCGTTCTCGGCCTTGAGTCTCACGGACAACTCTGCCCACGTCGAGACACGCACGCCCGTTGCAGGCGCGCACTCGCTGAAATTGACGCTCAAGGAAGCGAGTTGGGTCGAAGTAACGACGGCTGGCGGCGACAAGCTCGAATTCGGCCTGCTGCCGGCTGGCAGCAGCCGAACCTACAGCAGCGACAAGGCACTGGATGTACGCCTTGGCAACTGCAACGGTGCCGAAGTCGAAGCCGATGGCAAGATCCAGGACCTGACAGCGTACCGTCGCGCCAACGTCGCACGCTTCAAACTTTTTGCGGGCGGCGAGCCGATTTCGAATTGACGCCTGAACGGTAGCTGAGTCGGCGGCCTCTCCCGGCCATCCGCCGAGGCATTGGGCTCCTGCTCGGCGCGCACGCCCAGCGGCGTTCCTGCTACCCTACGCATCTGCGCGGGCCCCATGGGCCCGCCCTTCCATTTTGCGCGCCGCAAAGCGCCTTTCTCCAGGTGAACAAGTAATGGCTTTCGAGGTTTTGGACGAACACGAACAAGGCGAACTCGTACAGAAGTGGTTGCGCGAGAACGTTTTCACCATCCTGATAGGCGTCGGACTGGGTCTGGTCCTCATCTTCGGCTGGCAGCAGTGGAATTCGCACCGGGCACGCCACAATCTCGATGCTTCGACGCAGTTCGACGTTCTGAGCGGCGACGCCGACAAGAAGGATTACGACGCGGTCAAGCAGATTGCCGCCAAGATCAAGTCCGACTACGCCGATACGCCGTACGCTGTCCTTGCGGCCCTGCGTGAGGCCGAATTCGCGGTGCAGCGTGCAGACCTCGACGGCGCACACGCTTCGCTTGATTGGGCCTATCAGCATGCCGGCATCGATGCCCTCAAGGCGCTGGCCGGCCTGCGCCTTGCACGCGTGGAACTGGGACAGGCCAAAGCGCAGGAGGCGCTCGACGTACTCGACAAGCTGCCGGCGTCGGGCTACACCGCACAGATTGGCGAGGTGCGCGGCGACGCACTGGTCGCACTGAACCGCAAAGATGATGCACGCGCGGCCTACAACGATGCGTTGGCCAATCTCGACCCGAATTCGCCCAATCGCGCATTCGTGCAGATGAAGCTGAGCGACCTCGGCGGCGCGGAGAACAAGGGCTCATGAAGCGTTCACTGATCCTGCTTGCACTGGCCGCCGTGCTGTGCGGCTGCTCAACCATCCAGGGATGGTTCAGCGATTCCAAGGCCGAGAACATCGAGCCGCCCACGCTGCTGACGGAATTTCCGCAGACGCTGAGCGTGCAGAAACTCTGGAGCGAACGCGTCGGCAAGGGCGCCGATGTCAGCGGCGCACGCATGGGCGTCGCCTACTCCGACGGCAAGATCTTCGCCGCCAGCGTGACCGGCGATGTGACCGCATTCGATGCGGCCACAGGCCATACGCTTTGGCACAAGCAGCCGGGCAGCCGCCACGGCTGGATCTGGCACCACGGCGACAATTCCGTGCGCTGGGCCGGCGGCCCGTCGGTCGAGGGCGACCTGGTCGTTGTCGGCACGCTCGAAGGCAGCGTGCAGGCCTTTTCAGCGAAGGACGGCGCCGATCTGTGGAGCGCGCAGTTGTCGTCGGAAATCATCACAGCACCGGCTATCGGCGGCAGCCTTGTCGCCGTACGCACGCACGATGGCCGTGTGTTCGGTCTGGATGCCCGCGATGGCAAGCGTCTGTGGGTTTTCGATCGCGCAGCCGTTCCGCTGCTGAGCCTGCGCGGGAATTCGGCGCCGCTCATCGACGGCGGTGTCGTTTACGTCGGCGAGGACAACGGCAAGGTGATCGCCGTGCGCGGCAATGATGGCGGCGAGTTGTGGGAACAGCAGATAGCCGCCGGCGAAGGTCGATCCGATGCCGAGCGCCTGCAGGACGTAGATGGCACCATCAAGATCGATAGCGGCGTCGTCTACGCCTCAGGCTATCGTGGCCAGACCGTCGCCTTGATCGCCCAGTCCGGACGACCGCTGTGGACGCATGAACTGTCGAGCTTTACCGGCGTCGCATTGTCGGCCAGCGCACTCTACGGGGCCGATGCCGACTCCAGCATCTGGGCGCTCGACCTGCGCAGCGGCGCCTCCGAATGGAAGCAGGACGGGCTGAAGTATCGCTGGGTGGGCGAGCCGGCGGTGCAGGGCGACGCCGTCGTGCTCGGCGACATCGAAGGTTTCGTGCATTGGCTGTCGATCAGCGACGGCCAGTTCGTTGCGCGCACGCGCCTGTCCAAGGAACCCATCGAGGCCGCGCCGATCGTGGTCGGCGATGTCGTCTATGTCGAGGACATCGAAGGCGAGATCGGCGCATTTCGCGTCGGCAAATAGTTCCGTCGCGGGCTGTTAGCCCGCGGATTGACGGCGCAGAATCCGCGCAAGGGTGTCGCTTGTCGATGAGGCCAAGCGAGCGCGACGATTCGCGCCTGTGCTGTCTCGTGGCATAGTCGGCAAGAGCGGGCGACAGATTGCATCGACGAAGGCGCTTGTGCGCGCACGCGTCGAATCCCGCCGGCAGCCGAAGGTCGAAGTTTCGAACACCCACTACCCAGAACCCGCAACCGACAAACCCCATGCTTCCCGTCGTCGCCCTGGTCGGCCGGCCGAATGTCGGCAAGTCGACGCTGTTCAACGTGCTCACGCGCACGCGCGACGCTCTCGTCGCCAACCTGCCGGGCCTGACGCGTGACCGTCACTATGGCGTGTGTCATCTCGGCGCGCGCGAATTCGTCGTCGTCGACACCGGCGGCCTGACGGACGACATGGAAGGCATCGCCGGCTTGAGCGCCCGCCAGTCGCAGTTGGCAATCGAGGAGGCCGATCTAGTGCTGTTCCTCGTCGACGCACGCGATGGCGTGCTGCCGCAGGATCGCAACATTCTCGCCGCGTTGCGGCGCGAGGACAAACCCTTCCTGCTCGCGGTGAACAAGATCGACGGTGTCGATGAATATGCGGCGCTCGCCGAATTCGCCGCGCTCGGCGTCGCCGCACCGCTGACGATTTCGTCGGCTCATGGGCGCGGCATGGAAAGCCTGCTCGAGCGGTTCTCGAATTGCTGCCCGCGCCTGATGCAGCCGACGACCAACCCTCGCCCGAGCGGGGTGTGCGCGTCGCGATCGTCGGTCGGCCCAACGTCGGCAAGTCGACGCTGGTGAATCGACTGCTCGGCGAAGAGCGCGTGGTCGTCTCCGAGATCGCGGGCACCACGCGCGATTCGATCCACGTGCCGCTCGAGCGCGACGGCAAACGCTACACGCTCATCGACACTGCCGGCGTGCGTCGCCGTGCGCGCGTCGAGGAGGCGGTCGAGAAATTCAGCGTGATCAAATCACTGCAATCGATTGCGGCAGCCAACGTTGCGGTGCTTCTGCTCGATGCGAAGGAGGGCGTTTCGGAACAGGACGCCACGCTGATCGGCCACGTGCTCGACGAATATCGGGCGCTGGTGATTGCCGTCAACAAATGGGACGGACTGTCCACCTACGAACGCGAACAGTGTGTCAGTTCGCTGTCGCGCAAGCTCGACTTCGTCGCCTACGCCAAACCGGTGTTCATCTCCGCGCTGCACGGTTCAGGCATGGCGGAATTGATGCGTGCGATCGACCGGGCGCACAAGTCGGCGACACATGAATTCACGTCGTCGGAACTGACGCGCGCTCTGGAGCAGGCATACGCCGCCTATCAGCCGCCGCTGGTCCGCGGCCACGCGCCGAAGCTGCGCTATGCCCATCCGGGCGGCATCAACCCGCCGACAATCGTGATCCACGGCAGCCGTACCAAGCACATCGCCGACGGTTACCGCCGCTATCTGGAAAACTTCTTCCGCAAGCGCTACCGCCTGGAAGGCACGCCGGTGCGCATCGAATTCCGCGAGAGCGAGAATCCGTACGCCGGGCGACGCAATGTGCTGACCGAGGGGCAGATCAAGAAGCGGCGCCGCCTCGTACGGCACACGCGCAAGCGCTGAGCACCGCCGCAATGCCGGTCGATGGTGGCCCGTTCATGACTTCCGACATCACCGTGGCCATTCTTGCCGGCGGGCAGGGCACGCGTGTCGGCGGGCAGGACAAGGGCCTGATGGATCTCGCCGGCGAGCCATTGATCAGCCGTGTCCGCGAGCGCCTGCGCGCACAGGCCGGCGCACTGCTGATCTGTGCAAACCGGAATGCCGATCAGTACGCGCAGTACGGCACGGTTGTGACCGACACAACACCTGGGTTCCACGGACCGCTCGCCGGCATCGCTGCCGCGCTTGCGGCATGCCGGTCGCGCTGGCTGCTGACCGTGCCTGTCGATAGCCCGCGGCCGCCATCGGACCTGTCGCGGCGCCTTCACGCCGCCGCCGTTTCCGGGCGCACCGGTGCGGCGGTGGCGCACACGGGCGCGCGTCGTGAACCGTTGTTCGCCCTATACGCTGCCAGCCTGTCGGAGTCGGCTGCCGAAGCGTTGCAGCGCGACTTGCCCGTCTGGCGCTGGCAGGACGAACTCGGCATCGCCGAAGTCGACTTCTCCGCTCAAGCCGCCGATTTTGTCAATTTGAACAGTGCAGATGATTTTTCGCGCTGGGAGGAAGATCGCCGCCGTGGATAAGGGATCTGATTTTCCGATCGGCATCAGCGTCGACGAGGCGCGGCGTCGCGTCGTCGAGGTTTGCGCGGCGCACGCCTTGGGCGACGAAGAAGTCTCTCTCGACTCGGCCTTGGGTCGTGTACTCGCCATGGACGCATCGGCGCCCTTCGATGTGCCGGGCTTCGTGAACTCCGCCATGGACGGCTTTGCCGTGCGCGCAATCGATCTGCCCGACGATGGTGAAAGAGTCTTTCGATTGGCCGGTGAGATCTTTGCAGGCGGCGTCAGTGTGCCCGAAGTCGCTGCCGGAACGTGCGTGCGCATCACGACAGGTGCGCCGCTGCCGCGCGGCGCCGATACGGTCGTGATGAAGGAGAACACACGAACCGAAGGTGATCGCGTGACGATTGAAGCCGGCACCAGAGCCGGCGCAAACGTGCGACCCGCCGGCGAGGACTACCGTGCCGGCGATATCGCGTTGTGCCGGGGTACGATGCTGATGCCCGCGCAACTCGGCGTGCTTGCTTCGTTTGGCTTGGCGCACGTGCCGGTGTGCCGGCGGCCGCGCGCCGTGTTGCTCACGACCGGCGACGAACTCGTCGCGCCGGGATTGCCGCTCGCCTTCGGCCAGATCCACGATTCGAATCGCTACAGTCTCGGCGCCTTGCTCGAATCGCACGGAGTGACGCTGCTTCGTCACGAACGCGTCCGTGACGACCCACGCGTGTTGCGCAACGCCTTGCTGCGTGCCGGAGCCGATGCCGATATCGTCGTCAGCAGTGGCGGTGTGTCCGCAGGCGAGGCCGACTATCTGCCGAAGCTGATCGCGGACGTCGGCAGGGTGCATTTCTGGAAAGTGCGCATCAAGCCGGGCATGCCTTTCCTGTTCGGCGAGGTCGGCGCAGCACAGGTGTTCGCGTTGCCGGGCAATCCAGTTTCCGGAATAGCGATATTCCTGACATTGGTGCGGCCGGCGCTTGCCGCGATGTCCGGCGCCACGGCACATGCGGCGAGGTTGCGCGCGCGACTGACGCAGGCTATCGACAAGCGCCACGCACGCACCGAGTTCCAACGTGCGCAGTTGTCCTGCGACGACGAAGGCGGCCTGCAGGTACGCGTGTTTCCGAAACAGGGTTCCGGCATGCTGCGCGGTGTCGCCGAAGGCAATGCGCTGGCCGTGCTACCGGAAGGCGTCCGCGAATTCAGTGCGGGCGAGGTAGTCGACGTGTTGCCGTTGCCCGGTTTCATCTAGCGGGCGGCGTATAATTTGCTCATGGCCGCGCAGCCCAGTCCAGCATCCGGCGAGTCGGTGACTCGCATCGAGCAAATCACGCCCGCCGAAGCACGCGAACGCCTGCGTGCCGGCGCCCTGCTGATCGATGTACGCGAAGACCATGAGCGTGCCGGCGGCATGCCGGAAGGTGCCACAGGCCTCGCGCGCGTGGTGTTGCCGCAGGAAATCGGCGCGCTGGCGCCCGACAGGAACCGCGAAATCCTGACCATCTGCGGCAGCGGTCAACGTTCGCTGCTGGCTGCCGATACGCTGCGGCATCTCGGTTACGCGCACGTCGCCTCGGTCAGCGGTGGATTCCGACGCTGGCAGGCCGAAGGTTTGCCGGTTGCCAATGCGGCCCTCGATGCCGATGCGGCAGAGCGCTATTCACGTCATTTGTTGCTGCCGGAAGTCGGCGCCGCAGGGCAGATCAAGCTCGGCCATGCGCGCGTTGCAATGATCGGCGCCGGCGGCCTCGGTTCGCCGGCGGCGCTCTACCTGGCCGCGGCCGGCGTCGGCACGCTCACCCTGATCGATGACGACAAAGTGGAGAAGTCCAATTTGCAGCGTCAGGTGCTGCATGCCGACGCGCGCATCGGCATGGCGAAGGCGGAGTCGGCACGGCAGGCGCTCAACGGGTTGAATCCGCGTGTGCGCATCGAAGCGCGCGAGCAGCGCCTGCGTGCCGGCAATGTCGAGGAATTGATTCGCGGCCACGATGTGATCATCGACGGCGCCGACAATTTTCCGACGCGCTATCTGCTCAGCGCCGCGTGCCTGCACCTGAAAATTCCTCTTGTCTACGGCGCCGTGCACCGCTTCACGGGGCAGGTCAGCGTATTCGATGCGCGCCGCGTGGACTCGCCGTGTTACCGCTGTCTGTTTCCGGAGCCGCCTGCCGCGCAGGACGCGCCGAACTGCGCCGAGGCCGGCGTGCTCGGCGTGCTGCCGGGAATCATCGGGCTGCTGCAGGCGAACGAGACGATCAAGTTGATCCTCGGCGCCGGAAGTCCGCTGGTGGGACGCCTGTTGTGCTTCGATGCGCTGGCGGCCACTTTCCGCGAACTGCGACTGCCGCGCGATGCGCAATGTCCCGGTTGCGGCGAGAATGCACGATTCTCCGGCTACGAAGAAGTCTCTCAGATCTGCGCGTCATACTGAATCGGCCGGCGCGGGAGCCGTCGGCGGAATCAGCGAATAGACCAGGCCGTCATGGGCACGGCCATGCGCAACGACCCGGTGGCGTGCAATACCTTCGAACGCGGCGCCCAACGCGATGGCGACTTTCTGACTCGCCAGGTTGTCGCTCATGGTGACGATCTCGATGCGCGTCAGACCGAGTTGGCCGAACCCGAATCCTGCAGCAAGAGTTGCCGCGCGGCGGACGACGCCTTGGCCCTGGCGCGAAGCGCGGATCCAGTAACCAAGGTTCATGAAGTTGTGGGCGCGATTGCGCTGGTTCAGACCGACGGCGCCGCAGAACTGCCCCGAATCCGCTTCGAACACGGCGAATGTGTAATGCTCGCCGCTGCGCCAGCCTTCGGCGCAGTGTGCGATCCAGGCTTGTGCATCGGCCTCGCTGTAGGCGGCGTGGCACCAAGGCAGCCAGCGACCGACGGACTCTATCGATTCACGTACCGCGGCGAACAGTGCACCGGCATCTTCTCCGCGATAGGGGCGCAAGATCAAGCCGGCATCGTGCAGCTCGAGCGAATCGGGAATTGGTTCGCTCATGGCAGTTATTTCTGCGCGGCGTCGAACGCGGCCAATTGTTCCGGCGTGGCTTTCTTTTGGTGCTTGGCCTTCCATTGTGCGAACGGCTCGCCGTAGATGTGCATCCGCGCGGTGTCCTTGTCCATCGGGATGCCGCGCGCATCGGCCGCTTCGCGATACCAGTCGGCGAGGCAGTTGCGGCAGAAACCGGCCAGTATCATCAGGTCGATGTTCTGCACGTCGGTGCGCTGAGTGTTCAGGTGCTCGATCAGCCGGCGAAAGGCGGCGGCTTCGAGTTCGGTGCGGGTGTCGCTCATGGTGTCCACCGTGCGAAAGCTTGGCACCATGCTGCCATGGTTTGAAAGATACGTCTGCACAGGGATGGCCTGGATCAGCGATAATTGGACCCTGGTTCTCGCTGCTGGCTGAGTTCGTCGCGCCGAGACCCGATCTCGACAAGAATCAAACTGGATCCCGGATGGCCGCAAGAATACTGGACGGCAAGCGCATCGCGGATGACTTGCTCGACGAACTTCGCGCGCGGGTGCAACTGCGCAAGCAGCAGGGGCTGGCCGTGCCCGGGCTTGCCGTTGTCCTGGTCGGCAACGAGCCGGCATCTTCCATCTACGTGCGCAACAAGCGCCGCGCTTGTGCGCATGTCGGCTTTCGTTCGTGCGACTACGATCTGCCGGCGACGGCGACACAGGCAGAACTGATTGCCTTGATCGAGCAACTGAATGGCGATGCGCAGATTCACGGCATCCTGGTCCAGTTGCCGCTGCCGGCGCACCTCGACGCGGACGCCGTGGTAAATCGCATCGATCCGCGCAAGGACGTCGACGGCTTTCATCCGGAAAACATCGGCCGCCTCGCGCTTGCGCCAGCGCGGATTGCGACCTTGCACGTCGAAGGGAGTCATGACGCTGCTTGCGCACACCGATCGGCCGGTACGTGGACAGGATGCCATCGTTGTCGGCGTTTCGAACCATGTCGGTCGGCCGATGGCGTTCGAACTCATGCTTGCCGGCTGCACGACCACGGCCTGTCACAAGTTCACGCGCGACCTTCCCAGAGTCGTAGGGCAGGGCGATATTGTCATCGTCGCCACCGGACGCGCCGGATTGGTGCGCGGCGACTGGATCAAACCCGGTGCCGTGGTTATCGACGTCGGCATCAACCGGCTCGCCGACGGACGGCTCGTGGGCGATGTGGAGTTCGGCGCCGCGGCAGAGCGCGCGTCTTGGATTACGCCTGTTCCGGGCGGCGTGGGGCCCATGACCGTGGCGACGCTGATGCAGAATACCGTCGAGGCGGCCGAACTGGCTTGAGGAGCGTTCAGAGGAGTACTTCCGGCAGCCTGCCATACTGCCGCGCTTGCGGTACCATGCGCCCCCGCTGCCCCGGCCCCCTTTGCTTTCATGTCGTCATTGACTCGCCATTTGCCAGCCCGCCCACTGCGCTTCGCTGTGTTGATCGCCGCGTGCATGCTTTGCGCCTGCGCCAACGTCGTGCGCAAGGCGACCAACCAGTTCGCCGAAAACCTGACCAACGCAATCCTTGATGCTGACGATCCGGGCACCGTGCGCGACGGCGTGCCGGCGTATCTGCTGCTGATCGATGGCATCATCGGCAGCGATCCGGAAAGTGCCCCGGCACTGCTGGCCGGCGCGAAGCTTTACGCCGCCTATGCTGGCGGGTTCGTCGATGACCCGGTCCGCTCGCAGCGCCTTGCCGAGCGGGCCTACAGTTACGCGAAACGCGCGCTTTGCATCCGGGAAAAGGAACTGTGCACCGCGCTGGACACCCCGTACGAGAGATTTGCCGGTGCGCTGGAGCAGGCGAATCCAAAAAACGTGGATGCGCTGTACGGCTTTGCTTCGGCATGGGCCGGCAGGATCCAGGTCAACTCCGGCGACTGGAATGCGATCGCCGATCTGCCGAAGCTGCAGGCCCTGCTGCTGCGCGTGGCCAGCATCGATCCACACTACGATTCCGGCGGAGCCTATCTGTATCTCGGCGTGATCGACTCGCTGCGGCCGGCGTCGCTGGGCGGCAAGCCCGAAGAAGGCAAGGCCAATTTCAACAAGGCGCTTGAATTGTCCGCCGGCAAGAACCAGATGGTTCGAGTGCTCTATGCGCAGTTCTATGCGCGCCTGGTTTTCGATCAGGCGTTGCACGACAAGTTGTTGAACGAGGTCCTCGCAGCCGACCCGGTCGCGCCGCGGCTGACCTTGATCAATACGCTTGCCAAGGGCAAGGCCAAGGCCCTGCTCGAGTCGGGCAAGGATTATTTCTAGGCGCTTTCGCCGGGGAGGGCTCGTCCCTGATGCTGGCAACGAATGGATTGGTTTGACGATGAATAAAAAAGCATTATTTCTATTTTTCCTCGGCGCATTCGCGATGGCTGCCCAAGCTGCCACGACGATCAAGATTGCCACGGTGGCACCCGACGGCACGGCCTGGATGCGCGAGATGCGCGCCGGTGCCGATGCGCTGAAAAAACGCACCGGGGATCGTGTCGAGATCAAGTATTACCCCGGCGGCGTGATGGGCGACGAGCCATCCGTGCTGCGCAAGATCAAGATCGGCCAGCTGCAGGGCGGGGCGTTCACCGGCGGCGAACTGTCGGCGATCGTCAAGGACGCGCAGATCTACAGCCTGCCGTTCGTCTTCAAGAATCAGGAAGAAGTCGACAAGGTGCGCGCGCAACTCGATCCGCTGCTGAAGAAGAGTTTCCAGCAGGCCGGGTTCGAGGCAGTCGGCATCAGCGGCGGCGGCTTCGCCTATCTCATGAGCGTCAAGGACATCAGGAACAAGGATGACCTCAAGGCGGCCAAAGTGTGGTTGCCGCAGGGTGATCGCATCGCCGAGGCCGGATTCAAGGCGGGCGGCGTCACGCCGATTCCATTGCCGCTGGCGGACGTCTACACGAGCTTGCAGACAGGACTGATCGATACCGCGGCAAATACGCCGGCCGGCGCGATCGCGTTCCAGTGGCACACGAAGATCAAGCACATGATCGACCTGCCACTGACCTACGTCGTCGGCATCCTCGTGATCGACAAGAAAGTCGTGGACGGCCTGTCCGCCGACGACCAGAAGGCGCTGAACGAGGAACTCGGCGCTGCGTTCTCGCGGCTCGAGAAGATCAATCGCGAGGACAACCTGCAGGCGCGCGGCGCACTCGAAAAGCAGGGCGTCGCGATTTTCACGCCGAACGCCGAGGAGACAAAGGCGTGGGAAGCACTCGGTGCGGCGGCGCGCAAGGATCTGGCTGGCCAGAATGAAGTGACGCCGGAAATGGCTGCGGCGCTCGACAAGGCATTGGCGGCTGCGCGCGCGTCGAAATAGGCGCCGCACGACCGTTCGCTGCGCGTAGAGACACTCCACGCGCAATCGAGCCGGCACATCGAGAACTCTCTCCCCCATGCCGGGCTTGGGGGAGAGGGCAGGGTGAGGGGACGTCTGCCACTTCGAGCGCTCAGTTAAATGTGTGGCGCTTCCCTCTCACCTCTCTCTCCCGACTTCGTCGGTGGAAAGGCAAAAGTGCATGCGCGCCGAATGAGCGCTCGCTTCGTAGAATAATGAGTGGTTCGCTGAAGACAGATAATCGGTCCACAGAGGCAGACGAAGGTGAAATCCGCAAGCAGTCTCGAGTGGCTGCGCACGATCGAAAGCTGGCTGCTGGCGGCGCTCGTGCTGATTCTGGTCGCGCTTTCCGGCGCGCAGATCGTCCTGCGCGTCTTCTTCGAGACGGGCCTGAGCTGGGCTGACCCGTTTTCGCGCGGTTTGGTCTTGTGGACCGGCATGCTCGGTGCGCTGGCCGCCGTGCGCGACGACAAGCACATCGCGCTCGACGTGCTGCAGCGTTTCCTCTCGCCGGCGGTGCAGCGCATCGCGCGCGCCGCGACGCTCGGATTCGCGGCGTTGCTTTGCGCGGCAATGGCCTGGTACAGCCTTGGACTGGTCGGCATCGACTATGCCGAAGGACTGCAGACCAGCGGTGGCAGTGTGGCGACGGCGCTGCGCAGCTGCCTTGCCGAAAGCATTCTGCCGGCCGGCTTCGCCCTGATGGCGCTGCGCTTCGCGTTGCGCATGTTTGCGCCGCCAGCGCACGCGCCCATGCTGCTGCATCACGATGGGGCGGTCAGCGAATGATCGTCGCGCTTGGTTTGGTGCTGTTGCTGCTGGCGGCGCTCGGTGCTCCGCTGTTCGCGCTGATCGCCGCGATTGCGCTGATCGGATTCAATGCCGGCGGACAATCCGGCACGGCCGTAGCCATCGAGTTCTATCGCCTGGCCGACATGCCGGCGCTGATCGCGATTCCCCTGTTTACCCTGGCCGGCTACCTGCTCGCCGAGAGTGAAGCGCCGCGCCGCCTCGTGCGGCTGACCAATGCGCTTTTCGGTTGGCTTCCCGGCGGCCTCGCCATCGTTTCGGTTTGCGCTTGCACCTTGTTCACTGCATTCACCGGCGCGACCGGCGTGACCCTGGTCGCGCTCGGTGCGGTCCTCTATCCCGCGCTGCGCCAGGCGCAATATCCAGAGCGCTTCTCGCTGGGCCTGCTGACCGCGTCCGGAAGTCTGGGCTTGCTGCTGGTGCCTTCGATGCCGCTGATCCTTTACGGCGTGGTCGCGCAGCAGTTCCACACGACGCCGCCGGTTGCGATCGACGCGCTGTTCAAGGCCGGCCTGCTGCCGTGCCTGCTGATGATCGTCGTGTTGTCGATCTACAGCGCGTGGATCGCGCGCAGCCTGCCGCGGCCCGCGCGCAGCAGCGGGCGTGAAGTCTGGGCGGCAGTCAAGGACGCGGCCTGGGAATTGCCGTTGCCGTTCGTGATCCTCGCCGGCATCTATTCCGGTCGGCTCGCGGCGTCGGAAGCCGCCGCCGCGACCGCGCTCTACGTGCTCATCGTGACCGTGCTGATCCGCCGCGAGATCAAGCTGCTGGAATTGCCGCGCGTAATCCGCGAGGCGATGCTGCTGGTCGGCGCGATCCTGATCGTGCTCGGCTTTTCGCTGGCGCTGACCAACTGGCTGATCGACGGCGACGTGCCCGAGCGCCTGTTCAGCGTCATGAAGGCCGGGATCGACAGCAAGATTGGCTTCCTGCTGCTGCTCAATGCGTTCCTGCTCGTATTCGGCATGCTGCTCGAAGGTTTCCCGGCGATCATCATCCTCGTGCCGCTGGTCTTGCCCGTTGCATTGCATTACGGCGTCGATCCGATCCACCTCGGCATCATCTTCCTGGCCAATCTTCAGATCGGCATCTTCCTGCCGCCGGTCGGCATGAATATCTTCATCGCCAGCGCGCGCTTCGGCCGGCCGGCCACGTCCATCATCCGCGCCAGCCTGCCGTTCTACGCGATCCTGCTGCTGTGCGTGCTGATCATCACGTACTGGCCGCAGCTTTCGCTGGTATTCGTGCGCTAGCGCTAGCGCCGCCCAGGCGGTATAATTCTGGGTTTACCCATTGAGGAATGTTGCCGATGCGCATCCTCACCGAAGCGCTAACTTTCGACGACGTTTCGCTCGTCCCCGCCTACTCGAACGTCCTGCCGCGCGACGTCAACCTCTCCGCGCGCGTGACCCCCGGAATCCGCCTGAATATTCCGATCCTCTCGGCCGCGATGGACACGGTCACCGAGGCGCGCCTGGCCATCACCATGGCCCAATGCGGCGGCATCGGCATCATTCACAAGAACATGTCGATCGAGCAGCAGGCTGCCGAAGTCCGCATCGTCAAGAAATTCGAAGCCGGCGTAATCCGCGATCCGATCACCGTGACGCCGGACACGTCCATCGCCGACGTCATGCAGATCACGCGCGCCGCGAACATCTCGGGAGTTCCGGTGGTCGATCGCGAGCAGCAGCTCGTCGGCATCGTCACCAATCGCGACCTGCGCTTCGAGAAAAAGCACGACGATCCGGTGCGCAACATCATGACGCGCAAGGACAAGCTCGTGACCGTCAAGGAGGGCGCGAGCGAAGAAGAAGTGCTGGCGCTGCTGCACAAATACCGCATCGAGAAAGTGCTCGTCGTCAACGACGCGTTCCAGTTGCGCGGCCTGATCACGGTCAAGGACATCCAGAAGGCGCGCGACAACCCGCTGTCGGCCAAGGACACGCATGAACGCCTGCGCGTCGGCGCGGCGGTCGGCGTCGGCGGCGATACCGAATCGCGCGTCGGCGCGCTGGTTGCGGCCGGCGTCGACCTGATCATCGTCGACACCGCGCACGGTCATTCCCAGGGCGTGATCGATCGCGTGCGCTGGGTCAAGCGGCAATTTCCGCAGATGCAGGTCGTCGGCGGCAATATCGTTACCGGCGACGCGGCCAAGGCGCTCGTCGATGCCGGGGCGGACGCGGTCAAGGTCGGCATCGGTCCCGGATCGATCTGCACGACGCGCGTCGTCGCTGGAGTCGGCGTGCCGCAGATCACCGCGGTCGGCATGGTCGCCGAAGCGATCAAGGGTTCCGGCGCGGGGTTGATCGCCGACGGCGGCATCCGCTATTCGGGCGACATCGCCAAGGCGCTCGCCGCCGGCGCGAACTGCGTGATGATCGGCGGCATGTTCGCCGGTACCGAGGAGGCCCCCGGCGAAGTCGAGCTGTACCAGGGCCGCTCGTACAAGAGCTATCGCGGCATGGGCTCGCTCGGCGCGATGCAGAAAGGGTCCAAGGATCGCTACTTCCAGGACGAGACCGACGCCGACAAACTGGTCCCCGAAGGGATCGAAGGCCGCGTGCCGTATCGCGGACCGCTGCGCAGCATCGTGCACCAGCTCGTCGGCGGCCTGCGTGCCGCGATGGGTTATGTCGGCTGTGCGACCGTCGATGAAATGCACGCCAAGCCGCATTTCGTGCGCGTGACGAACGCCGGCATGCGCGAGTCGCACGTGCACGATGTAGCGATCACGAAGGAAGCGCCGAATTACCGGCTCGATTGATCGCGCGTCGCGCGAGTCAATCGAGCAGGGCTGAGGGCTGAGGGCCGAGAGCTGAAAAGCTCGCGGGACTGTGGCCTTTGATCTTCAGCCCTCAGCCCTAGGCCCTCAGCCCTGATGCAAAACATCCACCGCGACAAGATCCTGATCCTCGACTTCGGCGCGCAATACACGCAGCTGATCGCGCGGCGCATTCGCGAGATCGGTGTGTACTGCGAAATCTGGGCCTGGGATCACGATCCGGACGAGATCGCCCGGTTCGCACCGAAAGGCATCATCCTCTCCGGTGGCCCCGAGTCGACGACCGAAGGCGAGTCGCCGCGCGCGCCGGAACGCGTATTCGACCGCAGCAGTCCCTTGCTCGGCATCTGCTACGGCATGCAGACGATGGCGGTGCAACTGGGCGGCAGGACCGAGGCAGAGCACACACGCGAGTTCGGTCACGCCAACCTCGGCATCGTCGGCGACATCGCATTGTTCGCTGGACTGCCGAGGCAGCTCGACGTGTGGATGTCGCACGGCGATCGGGTTACGGCTGTCCCGCCGGGTTTCAGCATCAGCGCATGCACGAGCGATCTGCCGATCGCGGCGATGGCCGACGAAACGAATCGCTGGTACGGCGTCCAGTTCCACCCGGAAGTCACGCACACACAGCATGGCGCCGAGATCCTGCGCCGCTTCGTCGTCGATATCTGCGGCTGCCAGACGTTGTGGACGGCGGCAAACATCATCGACGATGCCGTTGCACGCATTCGCGAACAGGTCGGCAACGATCATGTATTGCTCGGACTCTCCGGCGGCGTCGATTCGTCCGTGGTTGCCGCGTTGCTCAAGCGTGCGATCGGCGATCAACTCACGTGCGTATTCGTCGACACCGGCCTGCTGCGCTGGCACGAAGGCGATCAGGTCATGGCGACGATGGCCGCAGCTGCTAATCAGCACGGAATGGGGGTCAAGGTCATCCGCGTCGATGCCGCCGATCGTTATTTCGCCGCGCTGGCGGGCGTCGATGATCCCGAAGCCAAGCGCAAGATCATCGGCCGGCTGTTCATCGAAATCTTCGACGAAGAGTCAGGCAGACTGACTGACAACCAGTGGCTGGCGCAGGGCACGATCTATCCCGACGTCATCGAGTCGGCCGGCAGCAAGACCGGCAAGGCGCACGTCATCAAGTCGCATCACAATGTCGGCGGCCTGCCGGCCAACATGCGCTTCAAGCTGATCGAGCCGTTGCGCGAGTTGTTCAAGGATGAGGTGCGCCGTATCGGCGTCGAACTCGGCCTGCCGCGCGAGATGGTTTATCGCCACCCGTTCCCCGGGCCGGGCCTCGGAGTGCGCATGCTCGGCGAGGTAAAGCGCGAGTACGTCGAACTGTTGCAGCGCGCCGACGACATCTTCATCTCGGAGCTGCGTGCGGCCGGCTTGTACGACAAGGTCAGCCAGGCGTTCGCAGTCTTCCTGCCGGTAAAGTCCGTGGGCGTGGTCGGTGATGCGCGCGCCTACGAATGGGTGATTGCACTGCGCGCGGTGGAAACGATCGATTTCATGACGGCGCACTGGGCACATCTTCCGTACGACTTTCTTGCGAAAGTATCAAATAGAATAATCAATGAGTTACGCGGTATATCTCGTGTTGTCTATGACATCAGCGGCAAGCCACCCGCGACGATAGAGTGGGAGTGATCCCGCAGTTTTTTCCGTCTGCGAGCAGGGCTGGCATCGACGTAACTTTCGGCCCATGTAGCCGCAGCGCGATGCCGTAAACTTCGCCGCTTGCCGTTCTCACAGGGAAAAGCATGTCGAAACTTCCGCTTGTCTTGATGTCGGCTGCGCTGACCGCATGCGCAACACTTCCTCCTGCAGGTCAATCTTCTTCGACCACCGCACCGGCGCCGGCGCCGCATTCCGCCGGATCTACCGCGCGCGATCCTTTCGTGTCCACCTACAAGGCCACGCCGAGTCCGGCGACATTGATCCGCGGCGCAACGGTGCTCACGGGAACGGGCACGCGCGTCGATGGCGGCGACGTGCTGATCGTCAACGGCCATATCGAAGCAGTCGGCAAGAACCTGCGCGCACCCGAAGGCGCAAACGTGATCGACGCGGCCGGCCGCTGGGTCACGCCTGGCGTCATCGACATCCATTCACACCTCGGGGTTTACCCGAGCCCGGGACTCAAGGGACTGTCGGACGGAAACGAACTGACCAGCCCGGTTACCTCGAATGTCTGGGCCGAACATTCGATCTGGCCGCAGGACCCCGGTTTCGAAATGGCGCTCGAAGGCGGCGTGACGACGCTCGAGATTCTCCCAGGTTCCGGCAACCTGATCGGCGGCCGCTCCGTCGTCGTCAAGAACGTGCACGCGACCACTTATCAGGCGATGAAATTTCCTGGTGCCCAGCAGGGCCTGAAGATGGCCTGCGGCGAAAATCCCAAGCGCGTCTACGGAAGCAAGGGACAGGCGCCTTCGACACTGATGGGCAACGTCGCCGGCTATCGTCAGGCATTCGCCGACGCGCAGGACTACAAGCGTCAATGGGAGAAGTACGATCGAGAACTGGCCGAATACCAGAAGAAGAATTCGAAAGAGGGTGCCGGCAGCGACAGCGGCGACAAGAAAGCGCCACCGTCGCCGCCGAAACGCGACCTCAAGCTCGAAACCCTGGCTGACGTCCTCAAGGGTGACATACGCGTGCAGATGCATTGCTACCGCGGCGATCAGATGGCGACGATGCTCGACGTCGCCGACGAGTTCGGTTTCAAGATCGTGGCGTTTCACCACGCGGTCGAGGCCTACAAGGTCGCCGACTTGCTCGCCAGCAAGGGCGTGTGCGCGGCGATGTGGGCCGACTGGTGGGGATTCAAGGTCGAGGCATACGACGGCATCCAGGAAAACATCGCGATCGTCGATGCCCCAGCCGGCAGTTGCGCGATGCTGCATTCGGATTCGGAAGACGGCATCCAGCGCCTGAACCAGGAGGCCGCCAAGGCGATGTCGCGCGGCTCGCGCGCCGGTTTGGATATCCCACCCGAGCGAGCGATCCGCTGGCTGACGGTCAACCCGGCGAAGGCACTCGGCCTGGATGACCGGATCGGTGCGCTCGAGGCCGGAAAGAACGCGGACGTCGTGATCTGGAATCGCAATCCCTTCAGCGTGTATGCGCTCGCAGACGAAGTGTTCATCGACGGTACGGTCGCGTTCGATCGCGCGCATCCGCCGCGCAAACCGCCTTCGGATTTCCTGCTTGGGCAGCCGAACGCGGAGGAACTGCCATGAATGCAATGCAAGCGCAAAAAATATCGTTCCTCGCCATGGTCGCACTCGCCGGCGCGATATCCGCGACGAGCGCGGCGTGGGCGCAGAACAGCGATCGAAACAGCGCGACTGACGCCAGCTCGGATGTGTTGATCCGCGGCGCCAAGGTCTACACCGTTTCCGCTCGCGGTACGCTCGACAATGCCGATGTCCTGGTGCACGGTGGGAAGATTGCCGCCGTCGTCGAAAGCGGCGCTGCAGGCCTGCAGGTTCCGGCCGGCGCGAAAGTAGTGGAAGCGAAGGGGAGGCCGCTGACACCGGGCGTGTTCGCCGGATTGACGCATATCGGTATCGAGGAGATCAGTGCGGAGTCCTCGACCGTCGATGCAAGCCTTGATTTCAAGTCGCCGACCTGGGATCAGAAGTGGCGGCCGGAGTTCGATGTCACGCTGGCTTATAACGCGCGCTCGACGCTCGTGCCGGTAATGCGTATCGAGGGCCTTACCTGGACAGTGCTGGCGCCCGGCGCGGGAGACAGCATCATCGCCGGCCAAGGCGGCGCGGTGGCATTCGACGGCACGCTTGAGCCGGGTGCCAGGGCTGTTCTCGACGGCAGCCGCTCGCTGTTCGTGAAACTCGGCAGCGAGACAGAGAAGTTCACCGGTGGCAGCCGCGCGGCGGCCTACATGCTGCTCGACCAGGCGATCGGCGAGACGCGTGCATCGGGACCGGTCGGCCAGGATGCGCTGCTGCACGCCGCCGGACGGACCGCACTGGGCCGCTACCTTGCAGGTGGGCGCGTTGTTTTCGAGGTTGAACGTGCCACGGACATTCTCGACGTGCTCGCTTTTTCCGAACGCAACCACATCAAGCCGGTGATTTCCGGTGGCAGTGAAGGCTGGTTGGTGGCGAAAGAACTGGCGCGGGCCAAGGTCCCGGTGGTACTCAATGCGCTGCAGGATCTGCCGAGCGATTTCGATCGCCTGAGCTCGCGTCTCGACAACGCCGCGCGGCTGCAACGCGCTGGAGTCCTTATCGCGTTTTCGAGCGGCGAAAATCACAAAGCGTACGCAGTGCGCCAGCTCGCTGGCAATGCGGTCGCGCATGGCCTGCCGTGGGACGCGGCGCTGGCCGCGATCACGGCGAATCCGGCGGAAATCTTTGGCCTGGGTGCCGCGCGCGGACGTATCGAGAAGGGGCAGGTGGCGGACCTCGTGCTCTGGGACGGCGATCCACTTGAAGTTACGAGCGCCGCCGATCAGGTCTGGATCGATGGGCGCGCAATCGAAATGCGCTCGCGGCAGACGGAACTGCGTGATCGCTATCTGCGCCACGCCAAGGTGCATTGAGCCCGACGTGGTCCGTTGCACGCATTCGGGCAACGCGAACCGGCGCGCGCAGTGACCGATTTCAGTTCCGACGACGATCGCTTCATGCAGCGCGCGCTGGACCTCGCGCGCCACGCGCAGCAGGAACACGCGGAAGTGCCGGTCGGTGCGGTGCTGGTGGCCGATGGCCAGATTGCCGGCGAAGGCTGGAACCACAGCATCTCGGGCAACGATCCGAGCGCGCATGCCGAAGTGATGGCGCTGCGCGATGCGGGCAAGCGTCTCGGCAACTATCGCTTTCCCGGCGCGACGCTGTACGTGACTCTGGAACCGTGCGTCATGTGCTCCGGCGCGCTGATACACGCTCGCGTTGCCCGCGTCGTCTACGGTGCCGACGATCCGAAGACCGGCGCCGCCGGCAGCGTGTTCGATACGCTGCTTTCGCCGAAGCATAACCACCGCATTGCCGTGCAACGCGGCCTGCGCGGCGAAGAAGCAGCCGACATGCTGCGTGCGTTTTTTCGCCGGCGTCGCTAGATCGCGCCGATCCGCAAGGCAGTTCCCGCGTTGCGCTCGCGACAAGGCGCGATCGCTGCGCAGGTCATCATTGCAATTTGCGGAATTTAACGGCTTTTTGCGACCGGGTGCGCATTCTGCGTGGTTTTGCAAAGTGCAGCATCGGCACTCCCGGCACGGACCGCCCGGGAGTTCTCGATGCATCAGTGGGCGGGCGAGTCGGGATTCATGATGAGTGAATGCCAATCGGAAATCTCACCCAAGGAGTCTCAGATGAAGAAGTTCGCCTTTGGATTTCTCGCGATTTTCGCGATCGTCGCCACCCTGGCCGTCATTCCAGCGAGCGCATCGGCAGCAAGCCTGGATTGCACGGTAACGCCAAGTGGAACAGCCAGCGGCTGCACGACCAACCAGCCGAGCTGGAGCTACGTCGGGGCATTTGTCGTCACCGGTCTCTCTCCCGGCTCGTACACGTTTCAATGGTCGGCCACTCCGCAACCGGGGAGCCTGATCGCAGGCCACGCCCAGATTGCGCTGTGCACGACAGACTCGTGTTCGCACACGTTTTCCGGGAATGCGAACGACATCGACTGGGTAATTACGGTCGTCATCACCAATACCGCAACTCATGCGCAGCAGACCGTGAGCAACGAGATCGTGCTGCCGGCGTACTGCGGCCAGCAGTTGTGTTGAAGCGACACTTGCAGTGAGACGCGGCGTGGGCCGGAGGGCGGTGCTTTCCGGCCCATGCCGTCAAATGCTTCCCGGCGCAAATTCGAGAGTCATCGACGATGGCCGATGCGGCAACGACAACTCGCTGCCGCGCGGCGCGCTGCGTGCGATGACCTTGCCATTGCGCAGGACCAACAAGCGCGCCGCCTTCAAGCGGATGGCCTCGAACGGATCGGCGGCTTGCAGCACGACGAGATCGGCGCGACACCCGGGCTCGATGCCATAGCTGTCGAGGTGCAGGATCTTCGCCGCGTTCGTCGTGATGCCGGCGTAGGCAGCCGCGATGCCGTCGAGCGAAGTCATCTGGCCGACATGGATCGCCATGTGCGCGACCTCGAGCATGTCGGCCGAACCGAACGAATACCACGGGTCCATGACGCAGTCGTGGCCGAACGCGACGGTAACGCCCGCTGCGATCAGTTCCGGCGCGCGCGTCATGCCACGGCGTTTCGGATACGTGTCGTGGCGGCCCTGCAGCGTGATGTTGATCAGCGGGTTGGCGATTGCGGCAACGCCTGCCTCGGCGATCAGCGGCAGCAGCTTCGACACATAATAGTTGTCCATCGAATGCATCGAGGTCAGATGCGATCCGGCGACGCGGCCATGCAGACCCAGCCGATGTGCCTCGGCGGCAAGTGTCTCGATATGCCGCGACAGCGGATCGTCGGATTCGTCGCAGTGCATGTCGACGAGCAGGCCTCGTTCGGCGGCGATTTCGCACAGGCGACGTACCGACGCGGCACCGTCGGCCATCGTGCGTTCGAAATGCGGGATGCCGCCGACGACGCTGACGCCGCGATCGAGCGCGCGCAGCAGATTCTTCTCCGCGTTGGAGGAACGGTAGAACCCATCCTGCGGAAACGCGACGAGTTGCAGATCCAGATACGGCGCAACGCGACGCTGCACGTCGAGCAAGGCATCGACGGCGAGCAGGCGGTCGTCGCAGATATCGACGTGCGAGCGGATCGCGAGCAATCCCTGCGCGACCGCCATGTCGCAATACGCCATCGCCCTGGCCACGACGGCATCCTGGGTCAGTTGCGGCTTCAATTCGCCCCACAGCGCGATGCCCTCGAGCAGCGTGCCGGAAACGTTGCGGCGCGGTAGGCCGAGCGAGAGGGCCGCGTCGAGGTGGAAGTGCGCATCGACGAACGGCGGCGAGACGAGGCGTCCGCGCACGTCGATTTCCTGAGCAGCTGTTGCAGGCAGCGCGGCTGCGACACCGACGATCCGGCCGTTCTCGATACCAATGTCGATATCCCGGCGGCCGTCGGGCAGATTCGCGTGGCGCAGGATCAGGTCCATAGGAAGGCGTGCCGGCAGTCAGGGGCAGGAAACGAAAATATCACGCGGCACGCCGTTCAGGCGGCCCGGTTGCTTCGCAGCGCGCGGAGTGCAATCCTAGGATGGTCAAGGATTCAACGCGACGGAAACGGTTTCGTCGCCCAGCGCTGCGGCACGCTGCCCGCAGCGCACGAATCCTTGCCCTGCCATCTGCCCGCTTGCGTGGCGATGTGCGCCTATTCAAGCCTACCCTCGAGCCGCGCGCTCGTCCGCCAGGAGCCGTCACCGATGAATCTTGCAGAAAAACCGTCGACGCTGCAGGCGGTCACGGACCTGAACCTCGATCCGTACTGGATGCCGTTCACGCATAACCGGTACTTCAAGCAGCATCATCCGCTGAACCGGCTGATGGCGAGCGCCGAAGGCGCCTACTACACGACGGTGGAGGGCCAGCGCCTGTTCGATTGCCTCTCGGGCTTGTGGTGCAGTTCGCTGGGCCATCGCCCGGCCAGGATCGTCGAGGCGGTCAAGAATCAGCTGGATCGTGCCGATTACATCCCTGCATTCCAGATCGCGAGTCCGGATACGTTCCGTCTCGCCGAGCGCATCGCCGAAGTCGCCCCCGGCGATCTCAATCGCGTGTTCTTCACCAACTCGGGCTCCGAGGCCGTCGATACGTCGCTCAAGATCGCGCTGGCCTATCACCGTCTGAAGGGCGAAGCCTCGCGCACACGCTTCATCGGCCGCGAGAAGGGCTACCACGGCGTCGGATTCGGCGGCATTTCGGTCGGCGGCATGCTACCCAACCGCAAGATGTTCGCGTCGGCGATGATTCCCGGCGTCGATCATCTGCCGCACACGCACAACCTCAAGGAGATGGCGTTCTCGAAAGGCCAGCCGGCATGGGGCGCGCATCTCGCCGACGATCTGGAACGCATCGTCGCGCTGCACGACGCATCCACCATCGCCGCGGTCATCGTCGAGCCGATGCAGGGTTCGGTCGGTGTCGTCGTCCCGCCGCTGGGCTACCTGCAACGGTTGCGGCAGATCTGCGACAAGCACGGAATACTGCTGATTTTCGACGAAGTGATCTGCGGTTTCGGCCGCATGGGCGACTGGTTCGGCGCACAGGCGTTCGGCGTCACGCCGGACCTGATCACGTTCGCCAAGTGCGTCAACAACGGCACCGTGCCGATGGGCGGAGTGATCGCACGCCAGGGCATCTACGATGCGTTCATGCAGGGCCCCGACTACGCCGTGGAGTTTTTCCACGGCTATACCTATTCGGCGCATCCGCTCGCGGTTGCCGCGGCCAACGCGACGCTCGACATGTTGCACGAGGACGACGTACCCAAGCGCTTCGGCGCGCTGGCGACACAGATCGAAAATGGTGCGCATGCGCTCAGGAACGAACCGAACGTGATCGACATCCGCAACTGCGGTGCCGCGGCGGCAATCGAACTCTCCCCGCTGCCAGGTCAGGTCGGCCTGCGCGGCTTGAGGCTGTTCGAGGAGGGACTCAAGCGCGGCATGTTGCTGCGCTTCACCGGAGACACGATCGCGATGGCGCCGCCGGTGATCACGACGCAGGACGAACTCGACCGGATGTTCAATGCTGTCGGTGAGGCCATTCGGTCGGTGGCGTAGCATGCAGGACATTCAACGTCTTTTTTTTTCGACGTCATTCCCGCGAAAGCGGGAATCCATTTTCACGAATTCGAAGGTCAAGATGGATCCCCGCTTTCGCGGGGATGACGGCACTAAGAACTTGATCGGCTAATTCGGCAAAGGTTTAGGACATGCTCGCACCCGTAATGATTCCGCACCATATCGGCGGCCAGCGCATCGGCAGCGTGCAGGCGCGCAGCCTGCCGGTCTACAACCCGGCAACTGGCGAAGTGTCGGGCCGTCTGTCGATGGCGACGGCCGAGGATGTCGATGCTGCCGTGCAGGCGGCCAAGGCCGCGTTCCCGTCTTGGGCGCATACGCCGCCGTTGAAGCGTGCGCGTGTGATGTTCAAGTTCCGCGAACTGCTCGAAGCGAATCAGGACGTTCTGGCCGCGCAGATCACGGCCGAGCACGGAAAGACACACAGCGACGCGCTCGGCGAGGTCGCGCGCGGCATCGAGGTCGTCGAATTCGCCTGCGGCATTCCGCAGCTGCTCAAGGGCGAGGTAACCGAAAACGTCGGCTCGCAGGTCGACTCGCACAATCTCAGGCAGCCGCTCGGCGTCGTTGCCGGCATCACGCCGTTCAACTTCCCGGCGATGGTGCCGCTGTGGATGGCGCCGATTGCGATCGCCTGCGGCAACTGCTTCGTGCTCAAGCCGTCCGAACGTGACCCATCGGCGTCGCTGCTGCTGGCCGATTGGCTTGCCCAGGCCGGCCTGCCGGATGGCGTATTCAATGTCGTGCACGGCGACAAGGTCGCCGTCGATGCGATCCTCGAGCATCCGGACATCAAGGCAGTGAGCTTCGTCGGCTCCACGGCAATCGCGCGCTACATCTACGCAACCGGCTGTGCGCACGGCAAGCGCGTACAGGCGCTCGGCGGCGCCAAGAACCATATGGTCGTGATGCCCGACGCGGATCTCGATCAGGCCGCCGACGCACTGATGGGCGCCGGCTACGGCTCGGCAGGCGAGCGCTGCATGGCGATTTCGGTTGCCGTCGCGGTCGGTGACAAGGTGGCCGACGCGCTGGTCGAGAAGCTGGCTCCGCGCGTGCGGGCGCTGTCGATCGGGCGCGGTGATACGAAGGGCAGGGACATGGGGCCTTTGATCAGCGCCGCGCATCGCGACAAGGTCAAGGGGTATGTCGATACCGGCGTCGCCGAGGGCGCGACGCTGGTCGTCGACGGGCGCGGTCTCAAGGTCGAAGGATGCGAGAACGGTTATTTCCTCGGTGGCTGCCTGTTCGACGGCGTGCGTCCGGACATGCGCATCTACAAGGAGGAAATCTTCGGGCCGGTCCTCGGAGTCGTTCGCGCCGCCGACTATGAGGAGGCTGTCGCGCTGGTCAACGCACACGAATACGGCAACGGCGTCGCGTTGTTCACGCGCGACGGCGACGCGGCGCGCGATTTCGTCAGCCGCATCCAGATCGGCATGGTCGGCATCAACGTGCCGATTCCGGTGCCGATGGCGTTCCACAGTTTCGGCGGCTGGAAGGCGTCGTTGTTCGGCGATCATCACATCTACGGTCCGGAAGGCGTGCGTTTCTATACGCGCCTGAAGACCATCACCACGCGCTGGCCGGCGAGCATCCGCGCCGGCGCGCAATTCGTCATGCCGACGAGTGGGTGACAGGGAAGCCAATCACGCTGAGGTATCGAGGCACGAATGAGGGCATACGCCCTTGGATACCTCAGGGCGAACGGCTTGAAGATTGCATGAAAACAGTACTGGAACGTCGATAGCCCAAGGGGATTGAATGCCGCGTCAGGAAATTGCCGATATCGCTCCGGGACGTTTGTCCGCCGCGCAACTGGCCGACAACTTCAGCGACGTATCGCCGCCGCTCGATCGCCAAGCCGCACTGATCGCCGCACAACGCTGCCTGTATTGCTTCGATGCGCCGTGCATCAAGGCCTGCCCGACGGCTATCGACATCCCGAGCTTCATTCGCCGCATCACGACCGATAACCTGCGCGGCGCGGCTCTCGATATTCTTGGCGCAAACATTTTCGGCGGTATCTGCTCGCGCGTGTGTCCGACCGAGATCCTCTGCGAAGGCAGCTGCGTGCGCAACCGGCCGGAAGACGCACCGGTGCAGATCGGCGCACTGCAGCGCTACGCCACCGACTGGGTGTTCGAAGATAACGTTGAATTGTTTCGGCGCGCCAGGGAGAGCGGCAAGCGTGTCGCCGTCGTCGGCGCCGGACCCGCAGGGCTGGCCTGCGCGCATGTGCTCGCGCGCTGCGGTCACCATGTGGTCGTCTTCGATGCGCGCGAAAAGGCTGGGGGACTCAACGAGTACGGCATCGCCGCCTACAAGGTGCTCGAGTTCGCCGCTCGCGAGATCGAGTGGCTGCTGTCGATCGGCGGCATCGAGGTGCGTGGCGGCCACGCACTCGGCAGGGATTTTTCGCTGGCCGACCTGCGTCGCGACTACGATGCGGTGTTCCTCGCGATGGGCCTCGCGGGCATCAATGGTCTGGGCATCGAGGGCGAGTCGCTAGGTGGCGTGCGCAACGCGGTCGACTTCATCGCCGAATTGCGCCAGAGCCGAGACCTGACACGTTTGCCGATCGGCCGGCGCGTCGTCGTTATCGGCGGCGGGAACACGGCCATCGATGCCTCGGTGCAGAGCCGCAAGCTCGGCGCCGAGCATGTGACATTGGCTTACCGGCGTGGCGCCGCGCAGATGAGCGCCACGTTCGCCGAGCGCGAGTTCGCACAGACGCAGGGCGTCAATATCGTCGAATGGGTGCAGCCAAAGCGGATCATCGGCAGGGACGGTGCAGCCAGCGCCGTTGAATTCGAATACACGCAACTCGACGCGCAAGGTCGTCTCGACGGAACCGGCGAGCGGTTGACTGTTCCAGCCGATCTGGTCCTCAAGGCCGTCGGCCAGGCGCTTTCCATTCCCGGCGACAATCTGGAAATCAGGAAAGGCCGCATCGTGGTCGACGTCGACTACGCAACATCGCTGCCCGGCGTATGGGCCGGTGGCGACTGCATCGGCACGGCCACCGACCTGACGGTACAGGCGGTGGAAGACGGCAAGCGTGCGGCGCGCGCGATCGATCGGGCGCTGGTGGCGCAGAGCATGGCTCGAGGACAAGACAATGGCTGACCTTTCCTGCGATTTCGCTGGCATGCGCTCGCCGAATCCATTCTGGCTCGCCTCGGCGCCACCGACCGACAAGGCCTACAACGTCAACCGCGCATTCGAGGCGGGGTGGGGCGGCGTGGTATGGAAGACGCTCGGCGAGGATCCGCACATCGTCAACGTCAGCTCGCGCTACGGTGCCGTGCAGTGGAACGGCCAGCGCATCGCCGGCCTGAACAACATCGAGCTGATCACCGACCGGCCGCTGCAGGTCAACCTCGACGAAATCCGCCAGGTCAAGCGCGACTGGCCGGATCGCGCAATGGTCGTTTCACTGATGGTGCCGTGCGACGAAGCCTCGTGGCAGAGGATACTGCCGATGGTCGAGGACACCGGTGCCGATGCGGTCGAGTTGAACTTCGGCTGCCCGCACGGCATGTCCGAGCGCGGCATGGGCTCAGCGGTTGGGCAGGTGCCGGAATACATCGAGATGGTCGCGCGCTGGGTCAAGCAGCATTCGCGCCTGCCGTGCATCGTCAAGCTCACGCCAAACATCACGGATATCCGCAAACCCGCAAGCGCAGCATTTGCCGGCGGCGCCGACGCGGTGTCGCTGATCAACACGATCAATTCGATCACCTCGATCGATCTGGACCTGATGGCGCCGACGCCAACGGTCGACGGCAAGGGCACGCACGGCGGTTACTGCGGCCCGGCCGTGCGCCCGATCGCATTGGCCATGGTCGCCGAAATTGCGCGCAACCCTGTCACGCGCGGCAAGCCGATCTCGGCGATAGGCGGCATCGGCACCTGGCGCGATGCCGCCGAATTCATCGCGTTGGGCGCCGGCAGCGTGCAGGTCTGCACTGCCGCGATGCATTACGGCTTCCGCATCGTCGACGACATGATCGAAGGCCTGTCCAACTGGATGGACAGCAAGGGTTACGGGAGTCTCGATGCCTTTCGCGGTCGCGCGGTCGGCAATGTCACGGACTGGCAGTTCCTCAATCTCAACTACGACATCAAGGCGCGCATCGACCAGGGCAAGTGCATCCAGTGCGGACTTTGCCATATCGCCTGCGAGGACACCGCCCATCAGGCGATTACGAAGGAAAAGGACGGCAAGCGTCACTTCGAGGTTATCGACGCCGAATGCGTCGGCTGCAACTTGTGCATGCACGTCTGCCCGGTCGACGGCTGCATCACGATGGAGCGCGTCGATCATGCCAAACATGCGGACTGGACGACGCATCCGAACAATCCGATGCGCAAGGAAGCAGCGTCCGCTTGAATTTCCGGCGCCGGCCACGCGAAGATGCAATCAGGAAACTCACAGGGGAAGCCTTACGCATGAGCACCGAGCCAGTCGTCGAACAGGGCGCACTGTACAACCAGGATCTTGCGCCAACGACGGCGGCACAGCGCACCTGGACCTGGTATCACTTTGCCGCGCTCTGGGTCGGCATGGTCATGTGCATCCCGTCGTACACGCTCGCGGCTGGATTGATCGATCAGGGCATGTCGCCGTGGCAGGCTGTGACCACGGTATTGCTCGGCAACGCGATCGTGCTCGTGCCGATGCTGCTGATCGGCCACGCCGGTACGAAGTACGGCATTCCGTATGCAGTGCTCGTGCGCTCGTCGTTCGGTACGGTCGGCGCGCGGCTACCTGCGCTACTGCGCGCGATCGTGGCTTGTGGCTGGTACGGCATCCAGACCTGGTTCGGCGGTCTGGCGATCTACACGCTGCTGAACATTCTCACCGGCAACGCACTGGCGGGCGAGAACCTGCCGGTATTGGGAATCAATCCGGCGCAGCTGCTCTGCTTTCTCGCATTCTGGGTCATGCAGCTGTACTTCGTGCTGCACGGTACGGATTCGATCCGCTGGCTGGAGACGTTCTCTGCGCCGATCAAGATCGTGATGTGCCTCGTGCTCGTCTGGTGGGCGATCGACAACGCCGGCGGCTTCGGCACGATGATGCACATGCCGTCCCAGTTCGTCGCCGGCGGCAAGAAGGATGGGCAGTTCTGGAACGTATTCTGGCCGTCATTGACGGCCATGGTCGGATTCTGGGCGACCCTCGCGTTGAACATTCCCGACTTCACACGCTTCGCTCGCTCGCAACGCGACCAGGTGATCGGTCAGGCCATCGGCCTGCCGCTGCCGATGGGCCTGCTGGCGCTGATGTCGGTGATCGTCACCTCGGCCACCGTCGTCATTTACAGCAAGGCGATCTGGGATCCGGTCGACCTGTCGGCCAAATTCACCGGCATCGGCGTCGGCGTTGCGCTGTTCATCCTGACGCTCGACACGATGTGCGTGAACCTGGCGGCGAATCTCGTCGGCCCGGCTTACGATTTCGCCAGCCTCGCGCCGAAGCGGATCTCCTACAGGACCGGTGGACTGATCACCGCATTCATCGCGCTGTTGGCGATGCCGTGGAAGATCCTGGCGAGCACGCAGGGCTACATTTTTACCTGGCTGATCGGCTATTCGGCGCTGCTCGGCCCGGTAGCCGGCATCATGCTCGTCGACTATTACTTCCTGCGCGGCACCCGCCTCGACACGGCGGCACTGTTTGCCGAACGCGGCCAGTATTCGTATCGCAATGGCTGGAATCCCGCCGCAGTGATCGCGCTGGTGCTCGGCGTGGTGCCCAATCTGCCGGGCTTTCTGAACGCCGCGTTTCCCGATGCATTCGCCAACGTCGGACCGTTGTTCAAGACTATTTACGCGTACGCATGGTTCGTCGGGCTCGCAATTTCAGCGTTGGTCTATGCGGTACTGATGCGCGGCGCTCGGCAACGCAGTCTAGCTACGGTTGTTGGGTAAATAGCAATGACGGCCAGAAGAAAGGTAGTGTAGCTCGCTACCTGCAAGATTCCGGAGAAGTGTCATGTCACTGTTGATCCGCGGCGGCACCGTCCTTGACTCGACCCACGCCTATCGTGCCGATGTGCTTTGCGAGGGCGGCAAGATCGTGCAGGTTGCGGCGAAACTCGACGCGCCGGCCGGCGCGGAGGTCGTCGATGCCGGCGACCGCTACGTGATCCCCGGCGGCATCGATCCGCACACGCACATGGAACTGCCGTTCATGGGCACCGTGGCGAGTGATGATTTCTACACCGGCACGGCGGCCGGTCTTGCCGGCGGCACGACCAGCATCATCGATTTCGTCATACCGAATCCGAAGCAGCCGTTGATGGAGGCGTTCAAGCTGTGGCGCGGCTGGGCAGAAAAGGCCGCTGCCGATTACGCGTTTCACGTTGCCGTGACATGGTGGGATGACAGCGTGCATCGCGACATGGGCACGCTGGCAAACGAACACGGTGTGGCGAGCTTCAAGCATTTCATGGCCTACAAGAACGCGATCATGGCCGACGACGAAGTGCTCGTTAACAGTTTCCGCCGCGCGCTCGAACTCGGCGCACTACCGACCGTGCATGCGGAAAACGGCGAACTCGTGTTCCAGTTGCAGAAGGAACTCGTGGCCAAGGGAATCACTTCGCCTGCCGGCCATCCGATGTCGCGTCCACCCGCGGTCGAAGGCGAGGCTGCCAATCGCGCAATCCGCCTGGCCGAGGTGATCGGCGTGCCGCTGTACATCGTGCACAACTCGGCGCGACAGTCGGTCGAAGCGATCGCGCGTGCGCGCGGCGAGGGGCAGCGCGTGTTCGGCGAAGTGCTCGCCGGCCATCTGCTGATCGACGACTCGGTTTATCTGGATCCCGATTTCACGCGTGCCGCTGCGCATGTGATGAGTCCACCATTCCGGCCGAAGGAACATCAGGAAGTCCTGTGGCGCGCTTTACAGGCCGGGCACCTGCAGACAACGGCGACGGACCATTGCTGTTTCTGCGCACCGCAGAAGGCGGCCGGCCGCGACGACTTCACCAAGATACCGAACGGCTGCGGCGGCATCGAGGATCGCATGTCACTGCTCTGGCATTACGGCGTCGAATCCGGGCGACTCACGCCAAGCGAGTTCGTGCAGGTGACCTCGACCAACGCTGCGCGCATCTTCAATCTCTATCCGCGCAAGGGCGCCATCGAAGTCGGCGCCGATGCCGACCTCGTCGTCTGGGACGCCAATGCGTCGCGCACGATCTCGGCCAAGACGCATCACCAGAACGTCGACTTCAACGTTTTCGAAGGACGCACCGTGAAGGGCGTCGCCGATCAGACGATCGCCGGCGGCAAGGTGGTGTGGACGCGCGGCACCCTGCGAGCGGAGCGCGGTGCTGGGCGCTATCTGCCGCGCAAGACGCATGCAGCGTACTTCGACGCCAACGACAAGCGCAGGGCTGCGGCGGGAGGCTCGGCGCGTTAGCGAAGCCGCGCCTGGATCCTACGCGGCGGCTTTCCGGGCAGCAGCCGGTGATCGGCCGATCGATGCGTCATCGCGGATTGGCGCCGAACCGAACCACGCCAGGCGTCTGGCCAGCGCGGCGACTTCGCCGACGATCAACAACGCCGGTGATTGCAGGGCGTGCCGTTCGGCCAATCCATCCAGATCGCGCAGCGTCGTGACGATGACACGTTGTTCGCTGCGCGTACCATTTTCGACTACCGCGATGGGAGTGAGCGCTGGTTTGCCCGCGGCCAGCAGACGGTCGCGCATCGATTCCAGCTGCGCCACGCCCATATAGACCGCCAGCGTCTGCCGCTGCCCCGCGAGCGATCGCCAATCGAGGCTGTCCAGCGATTCACGCGTATGCGCTGTAACGAAACGCACCGACTGGGCGTGATCGCGATGCGTCAGCGGTACGCCAGCATATGCGGCGCAGGCGAGCGCTGCCGTAATGCCGGGCACGACTTCATAGGGAACACCGTTTGCGCGCAGGAACTCCATCTCCTCACCGCCGCGTCCGAAGATGAAGGGGTCGCCACCCTTGAGGCGCACGACGCGGCGGCCGGCACGCGCGTGTTGCAGGAGCAGTTCGTGGATCTGTCCCTGGCTGACATGGTGGTTGCCCGCCTGCTTGCCGACTTCGATGCGCTCGGCATCGCGCCGCGCGAGGTCGAGGATGGCATCGCTGACGAGGCGATCGTGCAGGATCACGTCGGCATCGTTGAGCGCGCGCAGCGCGCGCAGCGTCAACAACCCGGGATCGCCCGGGCCGGCGCCGACCAGCGCCACGGTGCCGACGGGCCGCGTGCGCTCAGCAAGCAGCGAGCGATCGAGTTCTTTCTGCGCTTCCTGCGGGCGATTGCGGCGGAGCAGGGCGACTGCGTTGCCTTCGATCAAACGTGTGTAGAACGCGCGGCGAGCCGACAGGTCGCGAAACCGTGCGCGGATGCGGTCGCGCGAACGATCGAGCAACTGCGCCAGCGGACCCAGGGCGTGATCGAGCAACGTTTCGAGGCGCTCGCGCAGCCAGCGTGCCAGCATCGGCGCGGTGCCGCCGGAGGAAATCGCGATCTGGAGTGGCGCACGGTCGATCACGGCCGGGACATGGAACGTGGAAAGTTCCGCGTCATCGACGACATTGATGAAGATGCGGCGCGCGGTCGCGGCATTTGCCACGCGCCGATTGACCGCATTTTCGTCCGTCGCGGCAACGACCAGCCACGCGTCGCCCAGCCAACTCTCGTCGAAATCGCCGACGATGTGACGGATCGTGCCACTCTCGCGCAACAGCACTAGTTGATCGCTCAGGCGCGGCGCGCCCACGGTCACGTCAGCTCCGGCGTCGAGCAACGCGCGCGTCTTGCGCGCCGCTACCTCGCCACCGCCGACGACAAGAACCGGCAGGCTGTGCAGCCGGGCAAACAGGGGGTAGAGCTTCATGGCGCGCATCCGATAGCTTGGCGCCAGCGTAGGCAGGCGGCCGGGTACGGACAAATGACTTTTGTTCACGCCGATATGCCATGGAAATCTGTTCATCTGGACGTCCAAACGGGAACCGGCTATGCTGCAGTGCACTAACGCCCTTCGCTGGAGCGCGTCATGCAATCGATCGGCGCCTTGTCTTGTTGTTGTCCGGTTCCATTTCATGTGAACCGGCCTCGGCAACCTGCGCGCTCCCGATCATGACTCTGACCCAACTCCGCTACTTCATCGCCATTGCCGATTCCGGCCTGAACATCACGACGGCCGCGGAGCGCGTGCACGCGACCCAGCCCGGCGTCAGCAAGCAGCTCAAGCAGTTCGAGGACGAACTCGGCTTCCAGCTCTTCTCGCGCAAGGGCAAGAGTCTGCAGGCAATCACGCCATCCGGCCTGCAGGTGCTCGAGCGCGCGCGCGTGATCATTTCCGAAGCGGCAAATATCCGCTCGATCGCCGCCGACCTGCGCGGCGAGGAGGCGGGCGATCTTGCGATCGCGACGACGCACACGCAGGCACGCTTCGTGTTGCCCAGCGCGATCGGCGCGCTCAAGCAGCGTTATCCGGACATCAGCGTGCACCTCAAGGCCCTCGGCGACGCGCACGTCATGGCGGTATTCGAACGCGGCGAAGCCGACCTTGCGATCGTCAGCACCAGCGACGCCGCACCGGATGGCGGGCTGGCCGTGCCGCTCTTCACCTGGCGCCGCGCCGTGGTTGCGCAACGCGGTCACGCGCTGACCGGTCAGAAGGGACCGTTGTCGCTGGCCGACCTTGCGCGCCATCCTCTGGTCAGTTACGAGTCGTCGCTGCGGCCGGAATCGTCATTGCGCCACGCGTTTGCCGCGGCGGGGCAGGCGCCGCAGTTCGCCTGCACGTCGCGCGACGCCGATCTGATAAAGACCTACGTGCGCGCCGGACTCGGCGTCGGCATCCTGGCGGAGATGGCGATGCTCGCCGAGGACACGCGCGACCTGCAGGTGCTCGATGCGGCCGATCTCTTTCCGCGCTGCACGACCTGGCTGGTATTGCGCCGCGATCGCGTGCCGCGCAGTTATGCCATGGCGCTGGTCGAACTCATCGCCCCGCAACTGGATCGCCGCGACCTGCATCGCGCTCTGGCAGGAGAGGTGCCGGAGCACTGGCCCGAGCCGCCGCAATGGCATCCTGCAACGGAAGAAAAAATGGCCGTTGCTTGAGCGTGTAGTGCGGCGTCGTGCGTTGACATGGAGCCGTGCAGAGTTCGAATCGTTTCAGCCGAAGTGCAGTCCGCACTCGCGCTTCAGGCCGAAGAAGCGGGTGTCTTCCTCGAGCATGCCGGGCTCCCAGCGATGGGTCGTGTGCGTGTCGCCGATCGACACATAGCCGCTATTCCACAGCGGATGGCGGGGCAACTCGTGCTTCTGCAGGTACATCGAAACGTCCCGCTCGGACCAGTCGGCGATCGGATGCAGCTTCCAGCGGCCTTCGTTGAGCTCGAGGAACTGGATTGCGCGCCGCGTCGACGACTGGGTGCGGCGCAGGCCGGCAATCCAGGTGCGGGCGCCGAGTTCAGTCAGCGCGCGTTGCATCGGTTCGACCTTGCGCATGCGGTTGTACTGATCGATGCCTTCGACACCCTGTTCCCAGAGGCGGCCAAAGCGCGCTTCCATCCAGGCGATGCCGATCTTCGGCCGATACACCTTCAGATTGAGATCGAAGCGGTCAACCAGGGTATCGACGAAGCGGTACGTCTCCGGAAACAAGTAGCCGGTATCGATCAGCACGACGGGGATGTCGCGGCGCTGACTCGTCGCCAGATGCAGCATGGCGGCAGACTGCACGCCGAAACTAGACGACAGGGCATGTTCGCCGGGCAGCGTCGCCAGCGCCCAGGTGATGCGCTCCTGCGCATCGAGCGCGCCGAGCCAGTCGTTGAGATCCTTGAGGGCGCGATCGTCTTCAGCCGCGCTTAGCAAATCGGGGGGCGTCACGTGATTGTCTCCACAGGTATGGTCTTGCCGTTCTTCGCCGCGGTCGCGACGACTCCGTTGCGCACGAGAAAATCGCCGAAGCCTTCTTCGTTGATTCTTCCCGCGGCGTAATTTCCAAACAGGGGATCGAGCGAGGCGAGAATCTCCGCTTCGTCGATATTTTCGCGATATAGCACATTCAGCCGTTGGCCCGGCGCATCCGCACCGAGCATCAGGTTGTAGCGGCCCGGCGCCTTGCCGACGAGCGCGATCTCGCCAAGGTAGGGGCGCGAGCAGCCGTTCGGGCAGCCGGAAATGCGCAAGCCGATTGGCGCATCATGCAGGCCGTGGCGATCCAGTTGGGCCTGCACCTTCTGCAGGAACTCGGGCAGGTAGCGCTCGGCCTCGGCCATCGCCTGACTGCAGGTCGGCAACGCGACGCAGGCCAAGCGCATTCAGGCGCAGCGGTGTCGCCTGCCGGTAGGCATCAAGGCCGTGCGCCGCGACCAGCGCGTCGATTTGTGAGCGCTCGGTCGGTGCGACATTGGCGACGATCAGATTCTGATTCGGTGTCAGGCGGAATTCGCCATGGTGCACGCGTGCAATTTCGCGCAAGCCCTTGAGCATCAAGGCGCCGTCGCGATCGGCGATGCGTCCCGATTCGATGCGCAGCGTCAGATGCAAGCGGCCGTTTTCGCCCTCGGTCCAGCCGAATCGGTCGCTGTTGTGCTCGAAGACGAATGCGCGGGCCGGCGCAAAGACAAACCCGGCGCGGCGCTCGACCTCGGCCTTGAACCAATCCAGGCCGCGGTCGTCGATCGTGTACTTCAGGCGCGCATGCTTGCGTTCCGTGCGATCGCCGAAGTCGCGTTGCGTCGTGACGATCGCTTCCGCAGTGGCGATGACCTGGTCCGGTTCGATGAAGCCGAGCACGTCGGCGAGACGAGGATAGGTCTTCGCATCGCCGTGCGTCGCGCCAAGCCCGCCGCCCGCGGCCACGTTGAATCCGAGCAATTTGCCGTCTTCGATGATGGCGATAAATCCGATGTCGTTGGCGAACACGTCGACATCGTTGACCGGCGGTACCGCGAACGCGATCTTGAACTTACGCGGCAGGTAGGTTGGGCCGTAGATCGGCTCGTTTTCCTCGCCACTGCCGGCGACCTGCTTTTCGTCGAGCCAGATCTCGTAGTAGGCCCGCGTCTTCGGCATCAGATGCTCGGACAGCCGGCGCGCGCTGTCGTAGACCGCCGCATGCGCGCTCGACTCCAGCGGATTTGCGGCGACGACGACGTTTCGATTCACATCGCCGCAGGCGGCGATCGTGTCGATCAGCGCACCGTTGATCGCGCGCAGAGTCGCCTTGAGCTCGCGTTTGATCACGCCGTGGAACTGGAACGCCTGGCGCGTCGTAACGCGAAGCGTGCCGTTGGCGTAGTTCGTCGCGATCGCATCGAGGCGCAGCCATTGCTGCGGCGTGACCACGCCTCCCGGCAGGCGCGTACGGATCATGAATTGGTACGACGGCTCCAGCTTCTGCAGGCGCCGTTCGTCGCGCACGTCGCGATCATCCTGCTGGTAGGAGCCGTGGAACTTGATCAGCTGCGTGTCTGGATCGGCGATGGCGCCGGTGATCGGGTCAGCCAATCCCTCGACCAGCGTGCCGCGCAGGCGCCGGCTGGCAGCCTTGATGCCCTCGACCGGTGACGGATTGGTGCTTTGCGTGGCCATCAGTACACATCGCGCGAGTAGCGACGCTCGGCTGCCAGTTGCGTGAGATAGCCTTCGGCGTCTTCACGGCTCTTGCCGCCGTGCTCGACGATGATGTCGCGCAATGCGGCGTGCACGTCCTTGGCCATATGCGTGCCATCGCCGCAAACATAGACATGCGCGCCATTCTCGAGCCATGCGTAGAGTTCGCGGCCGCTGCGGCGCAGGCGGTGCTGCACGTAGACCTTGTCGAGTTGGTCGCGGGAGAAAGCGACGTCGAGGCGGTGCAGCTCGCCGCGCTTGAGCGCCTGCTGCCATTCGACTTGATAGAGGAAATCGGACTGGAAGTGCGGGTTGCCGAAGAACAGCCAGTTCCGGCCTTTCGCACCGACTGCACTGCGCTCCTGCAGGAACGCACGGAACGGCGCGATACCGGTGCCGGGGCCGATCATGATGACATCGCGCGCACCGTCTTGCGGCAGGCGGAAGCGCTCGTTCGATTCGATGAAGATCGGCACGCGGCTGTCGCCATTGCGCGTGGCGAGAAAGTCAGACGCAGCACCGACGTGATGCCGCCCGAACGCCTCATAGGCGACTCGCGCGACCGTCAGATGCGCCTCGTCTTCGACGACCTTGAGGCTCGACGCGATCGAATACAGACGCGGCGTCAGCGGACGTAGCGCGGAAACGAATTCCTGCGCGGTCCATTGCGCTGGAAATGCGTGCAACAGATCGATGACCTGATGGTCCGAAAGCAGTTCCGGAAACGCGACCGGCGAGGCGACGATGGCATCGAGGTCGTCGTGCTTGGCGCGCTGTGCGTGCGCGAACACGAACGGGCGGGCCAGGCACGTCAGTTCGCGTTTGTCGACCAGCCACTCGCGCAACGGTAGCGTCTGCCCGTCGTGCGCTACGGGTGCCTGCGCGTCGAGTTTGAGCGCGTCGATAACCTGGTCGACGAGGGTAGGGGCGTTGCTCGGCCACACGCCGAGCGAGTCGCCCGGCTCGTAGGACAGGTCTGAAATGCCAAGCGACAGTTCGATGTGACGGATGTCCTTGGCCGAACCACGCGCACTGATGCGCTGGTTGTCGAGCACTTCGGCGTGGTAGGGGCGATCGCGCGTCCAGACCACGGCGGCACGCTGCGGCCGCAACGGCGTCACGGTTGCCAGTGAGGCGCCTGTCTTGAGCGTGTCGCGTGCGGTGGCCAGCGCCTTCTTCAGCCACGGGCCGGCGATCGTTTCGATATCGACATCGGCTTCGCCGCGCGGAAACAGACGCGTGGCGCCGAGTGCAATCAGTCGTTCGTCCAGCGTGGTGCCGACCGCGCAAAACTGCGCGTAACTGCTGTCGCCCAGACCCAGCACGGCGAACTTCAATTCGTCGAGCTTCGGCGCGCGCTTGCTGGTCAGAAATTCGACGAAACCCCGCGCGTCGTCCGGCGGATCGCCGTCGCCCTGCGTGCTGATGACGACGTAGAGCAGGCGCTCGTTCTTCAATTCGCGCACAGGATAGGCGTCGGCGCGCGCCAGCTTGACGGTCAGCCCGGCGCCTTCCGCATCGCGCGCCAGCGCTTCGGCCAATCGCCTGGCGTTGCCTGTCTGGCTGCCGTAGACGATGGTCAGGACCTGCTGAGGCGATGTTTCGACAGCGGCGAGCGGCAACGCTTCGCGCAGCGGCTGCTGCAATGCATGCGCGGCCAGACCCGCGGCATAGCCGGAGAGCCAGTGCAGCGACGCCTGATCGAGGCCGTCGACGAGGCGCGTCAGCAGACCCGTCTTCTCCTCGGGCAGGGGGATCAGCGCGCGAACCGGTTCGGCAGCCATGGCATTCTACGTTTGGACGTCCAAATTCAATGGACGCATCGTAGGTACTTGTCGCACCGGGCAAAAGCAACGCTTCGTTATACGCTCATGCGCTGCCGTTATTGCTTGTGCACGGTCTTTCTTGAAAGAAATCCGGCGCATCGATTTTCAGCAGCTGAAATCGGGCCGGAGCGGCCGGATTTCGACCAATGGTCGGTCGTATAGGGCTGAAATCCCTCAGGACGTGGCCTCTTCGAAGGATTCGACTTGCCGAAACTGTTGAAGGCGACCGCGCGGCCTCGCAATTTGCAAGTCAGGAGGCGCATGACCTTGCAAATTGCCGGTTGTCTGCGTGCTCGGATTTTCTTGAACAGTAGCTGAACTTGCCACTTCGAATTGGCTCCCGAATCCAGAAAACCGCGACGCAACGCGATGCAGAGGCGTCTGCGTAACATTGCATTGACGAAAAAAGAACATGCGAGTGGATAAAAATTCCATGTGCTGAACGGTTGGACTTCTTCTTGCACAAAACTGCAGTGCCAGGCTGACGGAATTCCGCAATGTGCTGAGCGTATCGTCAGGCAGGTCGGTTTGGGCCTGGTGGCTCGTTTCGCCTGGATGGCGAGACAGCCGGTGAATTGAACGTAGCGGCCTGGTACGCGGACTCAGTCCGTCAGAGGCTGCGAATCTAGTTGCGAGGGGGCGCAGTGGCAATAAAGGAGGCGCAAAATGGGAAATACGCTCGTGTGGATGCTCGGAATATCAGCATCCGTTCTCGCCGTTGCCTACATGATAATTCTCGCGTTCGTGCTCGCCGCGAAACGCCGCATGTCCCTGCCGGTGATTGGCCGAAAACGCGGCGGCGCCACGGAAGCGCTGTCGAGAATCCCTGATATGCGCTACCGCACGCAATAAATGCACTCGGCTATCACAGCGCAAGCCGCGATGCATGACATTGGCGCGATCGCGTTGCACGCTGTCGCGATCAATCTGATCTGCTGAGGCAGCCTGAAAATGCGGGCGAACCGCGACGCCAATATGGGCGAGGGCGGCCAAGGCAGCGATGACCGCGCCTACGTGCCGCTAGGCATCGTTGCGTCGTCCGCACCATCCGCCGTGTTACTCGCCTCGCTGAAGGAACTGCGTCCGCAGTTCGACGTACGCTTGAAACGCATTTCCGACGAGCGCGGCATCGAGACGCTCTATCGTGTCGAGGTCGCGTCCACCGTGCAGTCGGCGGACACACGCGTCATCGACACCTGGTTGCGCGTCAAGAGTGCCCTGATCGCCGCATTTCCCGCCGGCAAACCCGGTGCGGTGAAGGCGATAGACCCCTGAAAGCCAGTATCAATCGGGTGCTTTCCGCTGAAGCTGGAAAGGCTCCGAGCGTAACGCCGGAAGGTCAGGTCATCCCAGATATATGTAATTAGACATAATATACATATGCCACCATTCAGGACGCTGGCACGCGAAATGCTGGCTGCTCTCCTTCGGGGAATCAGGAGAATGGGAACATGGACTTTCCGCCATGCTGCCCCGCTGGCCGCGTAGCCAACGGGTGCGCCGAAACCGTTTACCGCCAACGCGTTGAGGGGTTTTTCCGACTTGGCCGCGACTGGACCGGCTGGACCATCAAGGACGGTACACCTGCTCGGGCCTCGAGGCATGCGATTCACGCCGGCAACACTCGCTATCGCGTGGCGACACCTCACTGCGTACGAAATCCCCCAGAACACAGAATAGGCTTACCGAACTCCAACGGCTGAAAAGCACCTTGAGTACCATCCGACATAAGAACACGCTCGACAACGGTCCCACCCACACACGATTGACCGTCAGCCAGCGGAACCCTAACCGGCAAACCAGAATCCTTCATCAGCGTTAATTGGCCGGGCAAATGTTGATCAGGATTCAAAACAGGCTTTTTACGCCCACCGATCGGGGAAATGACACCAACTGCAACAAAGTGTTCGTAAAGACGGAACGCACCGTAGTCGATCGAACCGAATAACAGCAAGACCGCCACCCAGAACAGCACATTGCGCATGGAAAATCCCTACGCCGAATCGACAATGCCAAATAGTAACAAAGTGCGTTCGGCAGGATGAAAACCACAACAGGCAAAGACTCAGACATCCCTGCAGGGATGCGCTTGCAGCGCGCTCAGTGACCCCGAAACCAACCGGCCCCGTGAGGCACCTGCAGAGATCCATCGGATGACGACGTCCCCGCAATCTCGGAATGACTCGCCTGCTCCGCGTTCGGCAACGCCGGCGACGGAGACTGCTGCGCGGGCTGCTGTTGCTGCTGCGCTTGCAGCTGCAGAGGCTGCCGAAACGGATTATAGACGCCGCTGCGGGCAATCTCCATGCAACGATCGAGGGGAATCGACAAGCGCGTTACCTGCTCGGTATAGCACTGACACCGGCGCGGCGAGTCCTCGTGAGCCTCCATGGAGACGCAGAACACGTCAGGATTAGCGACCGGCGTGCGATCGTCAAAAAGCGGGGCACTGCAAGGCATACCGACGACACGCGGCACCAGCGCCTTCACGTACTCCGCCGAACTCGAATCTTGAGCGCCTTGCCCGAACTCGACAAAGCCCGAACCAGAGACGCCAGGTGCAACAGCGGACACAACAGCCGCCTGCTTCGGCTCGCCGTGAGCCATCTTCATCAAACTGCTCACGCCGTACCAAAGCAACAAGGCCGACGCAACGATAAGCACCGGCAACAACTTTAACCGGAGAGGCAAACGGGACTTAACCGTGTGCATCGACGCAGACGAATAGAGCTCGTAATTTTCGGCCGGAAACTTCCAAAGAGACTCAGTGCCCCGCGATCGCGTACTGATCGACTGCGGGTCCTCGTGACACTGGCTCCACGTGATGATCCGCGATGCCTGCATGCCAAACTGACGAATGATGTGCTCGTGCTGCCCGCAAAGCGTCCGAACGTACTTATCGACCATCGTCGGATGTTGCGTCACCAACACGAAATCCATGCCGTGATGGCGATGCTCTGAAAGCTCCTTGATGTACGTCGGGACATCCGCAACACGCCGAGTCGGAAACCATTTCTGACACTCGTCGGCAACAATAACGGACCCGTCCGGAAGCTCAGACCACTTGCGCGGGTCTTCGATCGGAATCCAACCGAACGGCTGCAACCCATCGACGCCAGCAACGTACACGTTGCGACCCTCAGAGAGGTAAGCGCGAATGATCTGCGTGAGGCGAAGCGTTTTCCCTGCCCCGGCAATCCCGTTATGAACCGGATCACGTCGACTTCTTCCCGGAAGAACAAGGCGTTTTTCGCGGCAGCTGCAGCGTAGGCCGACAAAATTAGCGTTATATACTTATCCAGTTTGAAGAACGCTAACCACTCAGCCGCAGGTCCCCGTGACAGCACCCGCCGCGCCTTTTATCTCGTTCAAAATCGGCGTGACCACAAACGACGACGTCGCAAGCTCAATGCCCATGAAAATCAGAGCACCGACGAACCACGAACCGAGCCGACTAGCGACTAGCGTCGACAGCCCCGCCATCAACCAAGCGATGAAAGGCATAGCCGCCTACCTCCTAGCAATGATGAAGGCAGCTTGCACGTAGCCACCAAGAACGACGAACACGCCGATCAACTGCATGATGGAACACGGCAGCCAATCCGACATTGAATACACGTGCGACATAAACGTGACTTGCGGAAGCGTCGGACAAGCACCCGAGCCGAGCCACCCAGACGCGTCCAGCGAAGCCGCAGCCGCCGTACCATCATCAGCCGCACCGAAAGCCTCGGCAGCCGTGTGCGACGTTCCGTAATCGGACTCCTGCGGCTTACCAGTCGTCTCGATCGCGCAACGCGTCTTCCAGTTCTGGAAATCCACGTTGCACAAAATTTGATCCCCCGAGCAAGAAGGCGGCGCGTTGCAATCGGTGCCAGCAGAATCCGTATTGCCCGGCTCACACTTGCCGTTGACCGCGGTCATGCCCTGATCGCAGGTATTGCTACATGTACCGTTGTTATTAACCTGACCCGCCGTGCAGGCGTTCGGCTGGCATATGCCGCCCTGATTGGTAAAACCCGTTCCACACGCACCAGCTGTTACACAACCGCCGTTCGACCACAGCTTCCCAGCACCACACGCACCCGTACACGAACCGTCCGCCGCCTTCGCTTGCCCGGTCGGGCAACCCGACGAACAAGCTCCGGTGCCATTAGCCGTCGAACCACTGGAACATGAATCAACGCACTGAGTGCCAACAAGAACTTGCGGCGACTGGACAAACACTTTCGCAGCCGTTCCCCTTGTCGACCTGACCGACAGAGCAAGTCCCCCGAACAGCCGTGGCCGTTCCACGTCTGACCGTCAGGACATTTCCCCACACATTGACCGTTGACGTTCTCCGTGCCGGGTCCGCACTGATCAGTCGCGTCGTTACAAGGACCGTAACCGGTAGCCCTAACAGTCACACCGTCCAACGTGAAAACAGCGGACTGCCCGCCGCAATCCGTGCCCGGACCCTGCCCTCCCCCATCACCGCTACCGTCCCCGGGCTTACCCCCGTTGTGGGAGTCGCCCGAAGGCTTAGGCGTAGGAGGCGGGTTACCCAAACAATCTACGTACTGCGCATCCAAACCACCCGGTGCCAACTTGGCATAGCCGCAATCGTTCGGATTTGCCAACGGCGGAGGACCAGCACCGACGACGTCGAACCCGCGGACGCACACGCAGGACCGTCGCAAATTTGCGCAGGCGCCTTGTAACACTGATTTCCAACGCATGGCCCACCAACACCGGCAGGCCCTACAGTGCCATCACCGGCAGGCTCACCGGAATTCGGGTTATCGCAATAACCACCGGTCGCGGTGCCTGTTCCGAAGCTCGTCCAATTACTAGAAACCGAACACGTCGCGCCGCTGTCGCTAGAGCCACAAATCTGCGTGAACGCATCCCCGTGAAAGCTCTCCTTACACCCGTGGTCACAAATACTATCGCCGGTACTCAAGCGGCCTTTTACTCCGGTCGCAGGATGATTGGTAGCTCCCGCCACGCACGTGTTACCTGTATCGCACGCACCAGAAACAGTACTCTGGGTGAACGAACAGGAACCAGCCCGAAAGCAGGCAAATGTTGTACTTATAGGCCCAACACGTCGGAGCACTCGAGTTGACGAAACAAAACCCACCATTCACCGAGTGCACACCATCCGACCCCGTCGATGCCATCGCCGACGACAACGCACTCGCACATGTGTCATAAGCCGCCTGCGTCGTCGTCGCTCGAGCGCCAATCGACAACGCAAGCAACACAAATATACATATCCACAAGCGCATACTCACCTCCATAAAAAAGCCGGGCGAGTTTCCCCGCCCGGCGCTTGAGAGCTAGATCAGCCGGCCTTGCGAGCCCACTTGATGCCGCGGGCCGTGTACACGAGCCCGAGAACGGCCAGGCCAACAGCGACGATGAAAGCGTTCGCCTCGGTGACGATCGCCAGCGTGTCGGTCGGGTCGATCGTGACCGTCGCAGACGCCGGCGACACCATCGCCACGCTGGTGAGAACCAGCATCAGCGCAACCACGGCATAGCCTCGGGCCAACTGGAACAGCTTCTTCATGACAAGCACTCCTTAGGAAGTTTCAGCGTTTTTGAGCAAAATCCGGAAAACCACCACGAGAGCACACAGCCCGAGAAAGGCCGCTGTGATCGCATGGGAAATGGATGCCGACGTCCATCCGGAAAAGACGCCGGGCGGCTCGGTCCAAAACGGCGCCGAACACGTGCCCGTCGTAGCATCAAAATTTGCTTCCTCGCAGCCTTGAACCAACATCTCGACACCCCGACAGGAAAAAACTAATCAACCTCAACCTCTGACCCACAAAACGCGCACAACACGCCCTCGTCGCCGCTACCGCTGACACCTTCCAACTCGTCATCGGTAAGCCGCTCACCGCACGAATCGCAAACGTAATACTCCTCAGGTCCTCCGAAAGCCCCGCCCTCCCTCGCGCCCACCGATACGCGCGCGCCGTGAAATAGAGCAGCAACACCGCCAGTCCAACGGCGACGAAGAACGCCAGAAACCTCAGTGACGATTGCAAGCACCAGCACCGGGTCGATGACAACCATCACAAATGCACACCGCAGAACAGCAACAACACGACCGCTAGCACCCACATAACACTCACCTCCACACGACCAACGGCAATGCACACCCTGAGATGTGCATCACCCTGCGCCGCTAGGCAGGCTTGCTCACCGCCCTCAACGGCTTGAGCCTCACGCGCTCGACGGACAAGCGTCCGTTCTTCGTGCTGAAGGACGTGGGATCCAGCTCGTAACGACCCGGCTTCAAAACTTCCGCCTCGTTGTTGTGCTGCACGAGGAACGACAAAACAAAACCGCCCTGCTGCAGCTGCGCCCACTGCGCGAAACTGGTGCGCTTCACGCCATCCCACTCCCGCTCC
>CAVTVN010000014.1:0-88372 GCA_963738115.1 uncultured Gammaproteobacteria bacterium
AGCCGATGATCGGCCGATCCGGACACGATCGGACTCGCGACGTACGCGTCGGTATGGTTCGCAATCACCAGGGCCAGCGAATAGCCGCCGCCGACACTGGCCAGCGTCACGTTGCGCGTCGTGTCGCCGCTGTTGCGAACCCGCCAGACGCTGTAGCGATCGCTTGCGTCCGCATTGCGGATACGACCCATCGACGCCAGCGACAAGTGCGACCCGTTCGTGCCGGAATCCGCGAGAAAAAAGCCGATGTCGACGCGGCGGTGTACGGAAAGCTCGTCCGAGAGCGCGCCTTGATCGGACTCCGCCCGCAATCGGCCGGTTACCGTAGCCCGGGTCTGCGAGAGCACCGGCGCGATGACACGACTCGGTAACGGTGGGCTGAACGTCTCATGCGCCGTGCCGCCCGGCGCAGGGTTCAACACATCCATCGCCTGGGCGTCGATGATGGGCAATGCATTCGAAGCACTGAGCCCGGCGATCTGAGCTAACGCGTCGGGCAGCGCTGCCGCGCCGTCGGCTGCCAGCAAGCCTTCGCCGCGGTGGACTGCTTCGCGCAGCAGGCGCAATGTCGTTGCATCGAGCGTCACTTGCGCCGCCAGCAGCAGATACATCTGATACGCTCCGCTGCGAAGACCGTCGGAAAAGTCGTCGGCCGTGCTTACGAACGTGGCCGCATAATTCAGCGACGCGAGTGCGGCGCCGAGCCGGCCGATCTCGTTAGACGTCGCGTTGGCGTCTGCGAGGACCAACGCAGCCAACGGTGGTTTCGTCGCTTTCAGCGTCATCTCGGCATTGAGCTTCAAGGTCAGTTCAAACGTATCGACCGCCAGCGTCAGGGACTTTGCAGCCGATCCGCTGCCTACCGTCGCGGTCAATACGGCGTAGTAAGTGGTGTCTCTGCTGCCATGCGTGATCCAGCTGACATCGAATGCCGCGCTTCCGCCGAGCGCCAGCGACGAGGTCTGATTGAACTCCTGCAGTACGCCGCCTTGCGCCGGATCGACGATCGTGATTGTTAACGGCAAATCGGTCAAAGCGCTGTTGCCCTGGTTCGTTGCCGAGGCACTCAAAGCCAACTTTCCGCCGACCGGCAACGTTTTCGGCAGTACCGTAATCGTGCCGACCAATCCAAAGCCCGTGTCGCTCGTCGAGCTGACGCTGTAGCCCGCTTCGACGTGATTGAGCAGAGCGCCTTGGTTGTCGAACAGATCCTGCCTTACTTCGTACAGTCCCGGCGGCGAATCCGAAAGCGTCTCGACGTCTGTGAACTCCAGCATCTGGCCCGGTAGCAGCAGGGAATCGCATAGGTGTTCGAGTACTGCAAGACGTTGGCAACGCTGTACACCTTTATCTGCAGCGACAGATTGTCGAGCACGGTGTTTGCGGACAGACTGTCCACGCGCGAGAGAATCTGCACGTGGTCGCTCGGGTTGTAGACTTGTTTGTCCGTGTGCACTGTGGAACTCGCCGCAGCTTAGCACTCCGCTGATCAGGAACCCCCTTCGCGCCTCGTCCAGAAGGCTACCGTCCGCTGCGTACAGGAAGCCGTGCAGGACGTAGGTACCAGCCAGCGTCACACTGGTGTTCCACGAACGAAGGTCGTCGATCGATGCACCGGCAGCCACTATTCCTAGCGGATCGGCGCCAAATCCGGTCACCGGATTGCCGGCGGCATCCTCGATGCGCATTTCAACGTTCATGGCGATGGCGAAACTGCCGGCGTTAGCGGCAGTCGCGGTGAGTTGAACGGGACTGTTCGAACCGTATGACGTGGCATCGGTCGCGATGCTCAGGTGCGCCAGCGGATTGCTCGCCGCGAACAGCACATGGGCGAGATTGTTGTTCTTGTCGCACTCCTGGATCAGATTCGCCGGATCAGCCATGGCGTAGATCGTCTGGACGCCTTCCAGTCCGGTCACGCCGACCGGGCTTGCACGTCGCGGTACTGACCCGGATCAAGTCAGTCAAGGGCACACTGCCGATCAGCAACCCACCGGTGTTCGGATCACCGGTGTAGAACGCAATCGTCGTTGTCCCCGAAAGGGTCTGTCCGCCATTGCCGATGCGGGCACTCAGCGTCAGCGGCTGCTTCCCCCGTGCCGTTGTCGATTACCTTGACGTTGCCGGCACTGAGGTCGGCGCGGCCAAACGGATCCTTCTTGGCATTCAAACGATACGTGTTGTGGGTCGACCAGGAAGCGCTTTCGTGCTGCGGGATGGTGCCGTCGTCGTTGACGTTGTCAATATGGTAGGAAAGCTGGTTCCAGATCTGGCGTGTGCCGGCCCAGTTGTTGTTCCGATCGGTGTAGGCCCGAATCCCCGTGGTCGCCCCCGGATACTGACCGAAGTAGTAATTCGAAGGCATCAGCAGACTGGCCTGCCCGCTTCCGTCGATATCGGCGACTACCGGCAGTTCATACGCCGTACCGTCCGAGTTTTGGATCTGCCAGAGCAACGCGCCATCGTTGCCCGTAGGCCCTCAGGTACAACTCGTCGCCGTAGATGATTTCCTTTTCGGCCGTCGTTGTAGAAATCGAAGACCGTCGAGGACGTGCAGTTGGACGACGTATCCTGCGTCTTGTTCGACCAGCGTACCGATCCATCGGCGTTGAAAACAGCATAGTTACTGCGCCCGGCCACGCCGATCTCGGGAATTCCGTCTCCGTCGAGGTCGGCGACGATCGGTGCGCCTCCGCGGCCGCCGCCGGGAAGTCCCACAGGCCCCCAGATGAGTTTGCCGGTGTGGTCGAGTAGGGACACCAAGCCACGACCCACGACGACGATTTCCGGGTAGGGATCGGAACAGTATCGAATTGCCCGATCGCGTCGATGCCGTCGCCCACCGTGCTGTTCTGCCACAGCAGGTCGCCCGTCGACGAGAACGCCGAGGCGCCGAACAACACGGCCGTATGGCCATCATTGTTCAAATCGACCGCGATGCCGCCGGCACCGTTGGGATGTGAGCCGCCCCTGTAGCCATTTGTGGTCGACCACAGGATTTGACCTCCTGCGCTGATGACGTGACCGCCAAACACTATTACCGGTTGCCCGTTTCCGTTGAGGTCTACGATGGCGGGCGCACCAAAGTCCCAGCCGTTGATCGGCGAACGACACCGTCCACAGCGGCGTACCGTCGTGGGCGAATGCCACGAGCCCGCCACCCTTCTTGGGTCCGACGATCTCGACGTAGCCGTCGCCGTTGATATCACCGACCGCGAGGTTTGCATAGCTCGTCAAGCGGTACTTCGTATCCGTGACGGCAACCAGGTGCCGAGCCGTCCTTGCCGCTGATGATGCGCAGGATGCCGTCGCCAAAATCGTCTCCACCGCCTCCATAGGCGACAAAGATCACATCGGGTGAGTCGTTCTGGTCTATCTTGCCGTCGCCGTCGTCGTCGTGGGTGCGTGCGACCAGGGGCGCCATCATCACTTGTTTGTAGGCCTGGAGGACAGGGGCTTCCCGACCACGCCCACTTCAATCTTGGAGTGAAAGCGGAACCCTGATGGGGCGTGATTCCGCACAGCGACGCGGATATGCCGAAATTGTTGGCCTTGTTGAGTTCCGCAATCTCACTGCCGCTGTCGGCGACGACCGATACGGGGTATCGCGAAACGGCAAGGCGCCGTCCGTGGCGATGAAGAGCGTCGCAGACTGGCCCACGGCAATGGCTTGAGTGACGCGGACAGTGCCGAGAACCACGTCGCTGCCGCTGTCGAACACACCGTCCTGGTTGACATCGGAGAACGCAACGACACTGAAGTAGTTAGTCGTCGCAGCCGTACCGATGTTGTTGATGACGACGCGCGTCGTTCCGCTCAACGGAATGTTTGCGGGTCGCTTGACGCCGCAGCTCTTGAATCGACCGTGGTAACGGTCGAATCGGGCAACAGGACATTCGCCGAAGTCGGGCGAAGCCGTACCTGCCCGATGTCGACGTCGAGGAGGGGCAACGTCCACGCCGTGAATTCGGCAGATACGTAGCCGTCCTGCGAGAAGCTCAACACGACCTGTTCCTGCGTCAGCCCAGTAACGAAGAAGCTGCCGTCTGCTGCCGTCACCAGATTTTGCGTCGATCCGTCCGGCGATTTCGCAACGATGGCGACATTCGCCAACGGCGCGTCAGTCGTCGAATCGACAACCACGCCATCGACACCGGCGGTGTTCGCACTCGACGGCGACGTTCCGGCCGAAAACAGCGTCGGCGAGAACGTCACGGTCGTGTTGAGCTGGAACTGCGTCGCGGCGCCGACACTTTCGTAGCCTGAGGCGCTCGCAAGGATTTGAACGGTTCCGACCGACAAACCGGTCAGCCCATAAGAGCCGTTGCTGTCGGTGTGGGCAACGGCCGAGGCAGCACCGCTGACCGTAATCGTCGCGCCAACGATGGGCTGGTGCGTGCCAGCGTCTGTCACCGTACCCACTAGACTGGCCGCAGAACTGCCGGCTGCGGTCCCCGCGGACAGTTGCGGCGAGAACAGCAGGATTCCGCCGGCGGGCAATGAACCAGTTCCTGCCGCCGTCTGGTAGCCGTTTGCCGCTGCTGAGACCGTTATCGGCCCTGCAGGGACGCTGGGAACTTCATAGCTGCCGTCCGTCGCGGTAAGGACGCCGACACCGTTGACAGTGATCGTGGCGCCGTCGATAGGCGCATTCGTGGCGGCATCCGTTGCGGTCCCTTTTACGGTGCCGGTTGTCAGGCTGGCCGATGAACTCGGCAGCAGCGCGATCGTGCCGATATCCAGGGCCTGGCCTGATGCCGCAAGAATTGTCGCGGTCGTCGTGTTGAATCCGGCCTTCGCTATCGTCAACGCATACTGGCCCGGAGCGATCGAGGAAAAGAAGAATATGCCGCCGCCGTCGGTATTCAGTGCATACGACTGCGGTCCGCTTAGCGTTATGCTGGCATCACTGAGAGCAAGATTGGTCTGGCCGTCGATCACCCGCCCGGTCAGCGAGATCGTGCCGGGACTCGGTTGCGAGGCGAGCCAGGACGCGCGCAGCGCAAGCGCGGTGAGGTACGGATCGTCCGCCCAGCTGCCGTCGGCGAGCTGGTCGGCCCCCAGCGCGGAAGCGAGCGGCGGCAGTGCGGCGCTATGACCCACGCTTGCCAGCGCGAGCAAAGCGATCGCATCGTCGAAAGAATCGCCATATTCCTCCGCCGCATTGCGGGCGCCCAGCAACCAAGTGATCGCGCTTGCAGCCAAAGCCGAATTCGCCTCTTCCTTGTTCGACCACGCATTGGCCGCCAGCAGCACATTCGCCGTGACGTAGATCGAGCTCGTGTCGGCCACACCCCAGCCGCCGTCGGCGAGTGCTTTTTGTGACAGATAAGTCAACCCGTTGGCTGCGGCTGGCGCGGAAACATTCGCGGCGGCAAGCGCCTGCAGCGCTATCGCCGTATCGAGCGCATCGCTCAGATAACCACTGTCGAAACCCCATCCACCATCGAGACCTTGGCGTGCCAACAGCGCGGCGATTTCCGCATTTGCGATTACCCGACGTGAACGCCGCAAGCGCGCGGCGAGCGATGTACTCAACGTTGCGATCCGTATTCCCTACCACCGCTGCAGTTAGCGCGCGTGGAGCCGTCGTCAGGGCATGTAGCGTGAGGACTGCTTCCTCGCGAGTCTGAAGGGCCGTTGCAATCGAATTGCCTTCGCCGGATAGCGCGCCGTTGGTCCCAACCTGGGTAGCAAGCCAAGCGATACCTCTTTGTTGCGTCGCAGTTAAGGTTACCGCGGCGCTCACCGATGTGGCCTCAAACAACAGGATGAAGCCAAAAAGTGCAGAGGAGACAACAACTCCTGTCCGAAGAATCCGTTTGAGTAAATCCATTTATCCCCCGAGCAATGGTGCCACAGCCGCATTTCCGAATCTGCGATCCACTGTCCCCAAATACCGAGCTCCACCGATCTACCTGAGGCCTCGCAGGTGCCGCTGCCGATTGCGATCAGGCTTGAGTTGACAGCCAAACGTCTACAGTTTGGCCCTAATGCTTTTCGATCCATTCAAGCAAAAGTGGAAATGACCATTCAGCGGGGTCGGTGCCTTGTCGATTGGAATCGCGACGCAGCCCATGCGCCGACGACAGATAGCAATCCGGCGGAACGACGTGGGCCAATCTTGGACGCGCACCGCGCTCGTGGGATTGCGCGCTCGCACATTCGGCCAGAAACAAATGCGCGATCCGAGCCCTAGTCCGGGCTGCCCCTGTGCAAAGATCCATCTTGTCCCCTGATGCCCCTGCCGTGCCGCGTACCCAAAGTCCTTCGTTTCCGACGTCAGCGCCACGCTATCTTGTCGCGCAGCCTAGCCAACCGATGTTGCGAAACGCAACCTTGCGCTGCTCGCGCTTCCCAGATTCAGCAGGATGGTAAGCACAGCTCAGCACTCAAAGTGCAGGCGTAACAGATGAGCAGGAAGGCACTTGGAAGCAAGCTGGCATCTCAATGAAAACGCTTTCATACGACGGTGGAGCGCAGATTGTTCAGAAGTTCGCTATTTACACCTGTATAATCTCGGAGGCTCAAGCCAATTCAGATATCTACGACGATCGAGCTAGATCGACGACGGCGCAATCATAAGTGCCGCTAAACGAGCAGGGAGCCTTAATGAAATTCCTAAGCAACGCTGAGGGAACGTCCGGATTGCTTGCCGATCGCATTCGTCAGGCGCGACGGGCGGCTGAGCTCTCCCAAGCCGACCTTGCTGACAGTCTCGACGTCGCATCCAGCGCCGTGGCTCAATGGGAAAGCCCGCACGGAACAACACCCCGGATCGAAAAATTTCCGGCTCTCGCTGCTGCCGTCGGCGTCTCGGTCGATTGGCTGCTGACTGGTCGCAGCGACAAACGGCGCCATCAGCGTATGGCGGACGAGCCTTTGCCGGCGATAACGCCCGACTCCTTTGCTCGCGATGTGGATGAAGAGCTGCTGCTCAAGCAGTTCCGCCGTCTGCCCACGCGAGTTCGCAGCCTGTTCATAGGCTTGCTGCTGGAGTTTGGGTCACGGCGCCGGTGATTTCGACGCGTCGGCGACAAGTGAATTGGTAATGCGCGCTCCGACCAGAACAAGATCGCGACCACCGACAATTTGAAGTCGAAACATGAAGACAAGATCGATTCATAGGCATCGTATTTTTCTGCCATAAGGAAAGCGCGGTCGAGGCGCCGTTCGATCCGAGCTGTTGGGGAATCAAACAGGAACAGATCCGCCCTGGCCGCGCCCGAAGCTATCGCGTGGCTGGTGTGCTGAAGGAATTGAAGTTCTCAAGCCACATCGTGGCGAGATCGAAAAAAATCTGGTTGCTGTTGCCGGCTGCGATTGACGCCGGGGCGAAGGTCGGGGTTGGTGAAACCGTCGCCGTGAAACTGCAACCAGAGAAAGCGGAGGAGACTTGAGGGGTCGGGATTTGCGGATCGGCCCCGTGGCCGATCCGCGTCGCTAGGCGTCACGCCGTGTGGCGCCTGCGCACTTTTCCCCGCAGCTTAATGAGGAGATGATCAGCGACTGGCAAGCCCGGACTGCGGGGCGCCGTCGCAGCTGATCTGGTTTACGTCGACGCCGACGATCTCCGTCTTGTGCTTGGCTTCGGCGGTATCGAAATAGCTGCGGTCGACGCTGAGCGAACGCGCGGCACCGCTCGGAATGTTGAACGCCACGGACTTCTGTTCGGTATTGCGCAGGCCGTCTTCGGTTTCCCACGTCGTGTTGTAGCGGATCGTGCCGCTGCAGCCGGTGTCCTTGCAGTTCGCGCCATCCAGGCCGAAGGCGATACGGAATTCATCCTTGCCAACGCGCATGACCAGAGGGTCCTGCGTCAGGCCCACGCTGCAGGTGCCCTCGGTGGCGAAGGCACCGGTGCAAGGGAGCGCCGCAAAGGCAAAGGCCAGGCTCAACAATTTCATCTTGGTTTTCATGACTGCTTCCTCGTCCTCGATTGTTTGGTCGTATTTGGAAAATTCTCGAAATATATTTTTCGCTTGGCTCACTGAATAATTCAGCTCTTTCGGTACGGAATTACTCGTCGATCGCCGTGTGTTTTTCTGCCGGCGTTCGAACTACCTCTTCGTTCGCCTTGCCCTTACAAGAACGCGAAATCGCGAAGAAACCGCACAAGGTTTTCAAAAATATTCAGGTTCGATTCATTGGCACGAAGTGTCGTATTTATCTTTATAGTTCAGTACTTTAACCTTACATTGCCGAATGGCCGTGACTTTCGGCATGGCCCGGAGCGGGTGTTCGGGTCCTGCTTGATCAATACGCCGAAACCGTCGAAAGCGGACACGCACATTCCAGCGGTGCAGATGCTGCGACCGCTTCATTGCTGGTTGGCTGAAGCGCCTTGAATTGGCGGCAGGAGATTCGCGTGCGCGAAATGCGCGGGCGATCTTGCTACTTGTATACTCAGGGATTGTCGAACGCGGCGGCCATCTTGCTGCGCATGGCGGCATCGGGCATCGCGCCGGCGGCGGCACCGATGTTGTCGAGCAGATGCGCCGGATTGCGCGTGCCGGGGATCACGCAGGTGACGGCCGCATGCGCGATGATCCACTTGAGCGCGAATTGCGCCCACGATGCGGCGCCGATCTCCGCGGCGAACGGCGGCAGTTCGCGGCCACGCACGCGCGCGAACAGCGAGCCGTCGCCGAACGGCCGATTGATCAGTACGGCGACGCGATTGGCGATCGCCGCGGGCAGCACGGTCTTGTCGGCGTCGCGCTCCATCAGCGAGTAGTTGACCTGGACGAAATCGATCGCGCCCTGCTCGACATACTTGACCAAGCCGGCGTGCGCCGACGCGACCGAGCTGGTGACGCCGATGTAGCGCACGCGCCCGTCGCGCTTGAGTTGCGCCAATGTGGACAGATGCACGTCGACATCGCGCAGGTTGTGCACCTGGATCAGGTCGATCGGGTCGCGGCGCAGCAGGCGGAAGGAGTCTTCGATCTGGCGGCGCCCTGCTTCGGCGCCGGTCGTCCACACTTTCGTCGCGAGGAAGGCACTGCGGCGGGTGTCGATCGGTTCGAGCAGTTCGCCGACGACCGCCTCGGCCGCGCCGTACATCGGCGAGGTGTCGATCACGCGCAGCCCTTCGCTGACGAACGTGCGCAGCGTGTCGACGGCCTGCGCGCGCTTGGCGGCGTCGCCGGCGAAGTCGAACTCCTGCCACGTGCCCAGGCCAATGACCGGCAGTTTTTCTCCGGAACGCGGAATGGTTCTCGACAGCATCGACGTCGGCGCGGCGCTTGCCGGCAACGCGCGCGCAAGCAACGCACCCGCGCCGGTCATCAGGATCGAGCGAATGATATGCCTTCGATCAAGGTCGATGTCGGAAATGGCGGTGCCTCAGGGTGCAGCTCGCTGTCGCGCAATAGTTTGCGCCGACCTGCCGAATGCCGCCAGTCACGCTTGAACGGAGTGTCGTGGGGCGCTTTCGCCTTGGCGCGTTCGCGCCAACAACCGGCGAGGCGGCTCAGTGGCTCGCTGCTAGACCCATCCCAGCAGCTTGAGCGCGCGCACGAGGAAATACGCCAGCGCGCCGGAGATCGGGATCGTCAGGATCCACGCCCAGACCATGCGTTCGACGACGGTCCACTTGATCGCGTTCAGGCGCTTGGCCGAGCCGACGCCCATGATCGCGGCGGAGACATTGTGCGTGGTCGACACCGGTATGCCGAGTGCCGAGGCGGTCACGATCACGCTGGACGAGGCGATGTCGGCGGCAACGCCGTTGATCGGATGCAGCTTGACCATCTTGTGGCCGAGCGTGCGGATGATGCGCCAGCCGCCGGCCATCGTGCCCATCGCCATGACGACGGCGCAGGTCGCCTTGATCCAGGTGGCGATTTCGAACTGTCCCTTGGCGTCGGCGTCGACACGCAGGAAATTGAGCCAACCCGGCAAATGATCGAGCGAGCCGGCGCTGGTGGCGCTGGCCAGTGCCAGCGCGATGATGCCCATCGTCTTCTGCGCGTCGTTGAGCCCGTGCGAAAAGCCCATGAAGCCCGACGACACCATCTGGACCTTGGCGAAGATGGCATTGACAACGCGCGGACGCGACGCGCGCTGGATCGCGCCGCCGCGCGAGGACAGGAACGACAGCAGCGCGAACAGCGATCCCATGATCGTGAAGCCGAGCAGGAAACCGGCGGCCGGCGACACGACCATCGGCAGGATCACCTTGTTGAGTATGCCCTTGCCGAGCCACCAGTGTTCGCCGGGCACGGACCAGATGATGACGTGCCAGTTCTCGCTGGCGGCGGCGAACGCCGCTCCGATCAGCCCGCCGATCAGCGCGTGCGACGAACTTGACGGCAAGCCCCACCACCAGGTGATCAGGTCCCAGATCGTGGCGCCGAGCAACGCGCAGATGAGCAATTCCGGCGTCATCACGACGACGCCCGAATCGATCAACCCTGACGAGATCGTCTTGGCGACTGCGGTGCCCCACATCGCGCCGAGCAGATTGGTGAATGCTGCCAGCAGCACGGCTTGGCCGGGACTGAGCACCTTGGTCGCGACGACGGTCGCGATGGAATTCGCGGTGTCGTGGAAACCATTGATGTACTCGAAGACCAGTGCGACCAGCAGGAGGGTGAAGACGAGGGTGAGACTCATAGGAAAGACGGGATTCGGGAATCGGGAATCGGGAATCGGAACAGCGAGGAAACGATCGCGGAAGTTGCTCGACCGCGGGATCGCGATGAGGGATCGATGTGATTGACCCGTCGCATCCGTTGCGCGAATCCGGGTCGCGAGCCTTCGCCGACGCGGTCATTGGCGCCGGTGCCTTGCGTTGGTAGCTCCGCAAGCATCGGAACAATGAGCTTATTGTCTTTCCCCATTCCCGATTCCCGATTCCCCATTCCCGGCTCTCACGAGTTCTTCAAGCACAATCGCGTAGATGACGTTGCCGGCGTCGCGGCAGCGGTCGATTGCCTTCTCCAGCAGTTCGAAAAGGTCCTTGCGCAGCAGCAGGCGCGACGGGTTCTGCTCGTTCGAGAACAGCTCGCCGTACAGCGAGAGAATCAGGCGGTCGGCTTCGCTCTCGATCGCCTGCATGTGGTCATTGAGGTTTTTCATCTCCTCGATGCGCATGCCTTTGCGCAGCTGCGCGACCATCTCGACGATCACGCCGGTGGCTTTTTCCAGCATCGCCGCGCGCGAGGCGTAGTCGACATCCATGAGTTGCCCGGCGAACAGCGCGTAGCGTTCGGCGAATTTCTCTATCGTCTTGGGAATCTTGTACAGCGCGGCGGACAGCGCTTCGATGTCCTCGCGCTCGAGCGCCGTGACGAACGTGTTGACCAGCTCCTGGCTGATCTGGCTCATGACCTCTTTTTCACGCCGGCGCGCCAGGCGGAATTCATCGAGCGAAGGGCTCGAAGACTTCTGGTTCAGCATCGAGATCAGCGCGCGCGTGCTCTGCCGCGCCGCGTCGGCGCTGGCCTCGAGCAATCCATAGAACTTGTCGCCTTTGCCGAAGATGGTCTGGAGTGAAAACATGGAAATTTCCGCCTTGTCGGGTCGCCGCGGCGGACGCAGCCGGGCTGGCGAATATTACCGTTTTGTTACGGGAAATAGGGCTGAGGGCTGAGGGCTGAGGGCCAAAAGCCCACAAGAGCTGGCGTCCTCTAGGATTTTCGGGCAATAACTGCCGCCGTGAGGCGCTTTGCCTTCTCTCAGCGCTCGGCCCTCAGCCCTCAGCCCTCCCCACTGTCATAAATCTTTAAAACTCGCCGCGTAGCCTGCGCAGCGTAACGACAAGGCTGTGGCGCGGCTTGGGGACTACGTGCAGCGACCGCCGCCTCCGCTTCTTTTCTGCTACGGAGGTTCATATGTTCACCCGTTTTCGTCACGCGCTGACTACGCTCGCCGCTGGGGCGGCGCTGAGCGTCGCCGCCGGCAGCACCCTGGCCGCGACCGATATCACCGGCGCCGGCTCTTCCTTCGTCTATCCGGTGCTGTCCAAGTGGTCGTCGGCCTTCAGCGAGAAGACCGGCAACAAGATCAACTACCAGTCGATCGGTTCCGGCGGCGGCATCGCGCAGATCAAGGCCGCGACCGTCGATTTCGGCGCGTCCGACAAGCCGCTTGAAGCGAAGGACCTCACCGACGCCGGCCTCGGCCAGTTCCCGGTCGTGATCGGCGGCATCGTGCCGGTCGTCAACATCGAAGGCGTGCAGGCGGGCGATCTGAAACTCACCGGCCCTATCCTCGCCGATATCTTCCTCGGCAAGGTACAGAAGTGGAACGACAAGGCGATCGCCGACATCAATCCCGGCGCGAAACTGCCGGAGACGCTGATCACGGTCGTGCATCGTTCGGATGGCTCCGGCACGACGTTCAACGTCACCAATTACCTTTCCAAAGTCAGCCCCGAGTGGAAAGAGAAGGCCGGTGAAGGCACCTCGGTATCGTGGCCGACCGGCGTCGGTGGCAAGGGCAACGAAGGCGTTGCCGCTTACGTCAAGCAGATCAAGGATTCGATCGGCTACGTCGAGTACGCCTACGCGTTGCAGAACAAGCTGACCTACACGCAACTGCAGAACAAGGCCGGCAAATGGATCAAGCCGGACAAGGCCGCGTTCTCGGCCGCCGCCGCGACGGCGGACTGGAAGAGTGCCAAGGACTTCAACCTGATCATGACCGACGCGCCGGGAGAAGCCGCATGGCCGATCACCGCGACGACGTGGGCGATCATGTACAAGACACCGAAAGACGCCGCGCACACCAAGACTGCGTTCGAGTTCTTCCAGTGGTCGTTCGAACACGGCCAGAAAGAAGCCGATTCGCTCGACTACGTCGCGCTGCCGGAATCCCTGGTCAAGCAGATCGAAGCCTACTGGAAGTCCGATTTCAAGTCGTAAGCGTGACTGCATTGGTTCCTTCGGCACAAGGACGTGCCGTCGGATCGGCAGTTCCACTGCCGCTCCGGACGCTACCCCCAACGTCGGGATTTACGCGCGCATCGGCAACGGTGCGCGCTCTTTTTCCCGATCGATTTGAAAACGTATACAGGTGTACAAAGTAGTGGCTGAGTCCGCCGCCAGTGCCAGCGTAACGATGCCGCATCCAGTCGACCTGGCGGATCGCGCGCGCCGCGACGCCGGCGCCGAGAGTCTGTTCCGCGGCATCGTTGCCGCTGCCGGCTGGTTCGTGCTGATCACGCTGATTGCAGTCGCGCTGTCGATGCTGTGGGGCGGCCGCGAAGCGTTTTCCACGTTCGGCTGGAGCTTCATCACCAGCAGCGACTGGGATGCCGTGCAGCACAAGTTCGGCGCGCTCGTGCCGATCTACGGCACGCTCGTTACCGCGCTGATCGCCATGCTGATCGCCGTGCCGGTCAGCTTCGGCATCGCACTGTTCCTCACCGAAGTCGCGCCGGCCTGGATGCGCGGCCCGGTCGCCGCCGGCATCGAACTGCTGGCCGGCATCCCTTCGATCATCTACGGCATGTGGGGCCTGTTCGTGTTCGTGCCGTTCATGGCCAGGAGCATAATCCCCTGGCTCAACGCACATGTCGGCAGCTGGCCGCTGATCGGCGCACTGTTCAGCGGGCCGCCGCTCGGCATCGGCATGCTCACTGCCGGCATCGTGCTCGCGATCATGGTGATTCCGTTCATCACCGCGGTCATGCGCGACGTGTTCCTGACCGTGCCGACGCGCCTGAAGGAATCGGCCTACGCACTCGGTTCGACGACCTGGGAGGTCGCCTGGGACATCGTGCTGCCCTACACGCGCACGGCGGTGATCGGCGGCGTCTTCCTCGGCCTCGGCCGCGCGCTCGGCGAGACGATGGCCGTAACTTTCGTGCTCGGCAATTCGCACCAGCTGAGCACGTCGCTGCTGATGCCGGGCAACTCGATCGCCGCGACGCTGGCCAACGAATTCACCGAAGCCGATTCGGACATCTACCGTTCTTCGCTGATCGCACTCGGCTTTCTGCTGTTCGTCGTGACGTTCGTTGTGCTCGCCATCGCCAAGTACATGCTGATGCGCCTGGCGCGCCGGGAAGGTACTTGAGATGGCCGCGTCGATGGAGCGCCTGTACCAGCGCCGCCGCATCAGGAATGCGATTGCGCTGACGTTGTCGCTGCTGGCAACGGTATTCGGCCTGTTCTGGCTCGTCTGGATCCTGTGGACGGCCCTGTTCAACGGACTGGCCGCGATGAATCTCGCGCTGTTCACGCAGATGACGCCGGCACCCGGCGAGAACGGCGGCCTGCTCAACGCGTTCTTCGGCAGCCTGACCATGTCGCTGCTGGCGATCCTCATCGGCGCGCCGATTGGCATCGCTGCCGGCACGTATCTGGCCGAATACGCGCGCAAGCGGGCGATCGGCGAGACCATTCGCTTCATCAACGACATCCTGCTGTCGGCGCCGTCGATCGTGCTCGGCCTGTTCGTCTACACGATCGTGGTCCGCACGATGGGGCATTTCTCGGCCATTGCCGGTGCGCTTGCGCTCGCACTGATCGTGATTCCGGTCGTCGTGCGCACGACCGACGAGATGCTGCAGCTGGTGCCCTCGGCAATGCGCGAAGCGGCACTGTCGCTCGGCATTCCGCAATGGAAGATGACCCTTCAGGTTTTGTATCGCTCGGCCGCGCCCGGCATCGTCACCGGCGTGCTGCTCGCTCTGGCGCGAATCAGCGGCGAAACCGCGCCGCTGCTCTTCACCGCATTGAACAACCAGTACTGGAATTCCGATCTGACCAAGCCGATGGCCAGCGTGCCGGTCGTGATCTTCCAGTACGCGATGAGCCCGTACGATTCCTGGCACGCGCTGGCCTGGGCCGGCGCGTTCATGGTCACGATATTCGTGTTGCTGCTGTCCCTGGTCTCTCGCGCACTGATATTGCGCAACAAGGTTGCCAACGACTAACGCCGGGCAGGAGCCCAAGTGCCCCGAAGGCCATGGATGGCCGAGAGGGGCCGACTGCGCGCAAGCGCGTCCGTGACTTCGGAGTTCGAGGATGCTGATCGTGAATGATTCCACTCCCGCCGCCGCCGATCCTGCCGCTCCGGTCACCGCTGCGGAGTCGCCAAAGCTGATCGCGCGCGACCTGAAGTTCTACTACGGCGACTACCTCGCGTTGAAGAGCATCAACATGCAGGTCGCCGCGCACAAGGTCACCGCGATCATCGGTCCTTCCGGTTGCGGCAAGTCGACGCTGCTGCGCATTTTCAACCGCATCTATTCGATCTATCCGAAGCTCCGCGCCGAAGGCGAAGTGCTTCTCGACGGCGAGAACATACTGGATGCGCGCTATTCGCTGAATCGGCTGCGCAGCAAGGTCGGCATGGTGTTCCAGAAACCGGTGCCGTTTCCGATGTCGATCTACGACAACATCGCCTATGCGATCAGGCACTACGAGAAGCTGACGCGTGCCGAGATGGACGCGCGCGTCGAACAGGCATTGCGCCACGCGGCGTTGTGGGAGGAGGCCAAGGACAAGCTCAAGCAGAACGCGCTGGGGCTCTCCGGCGGCCAGCAGCAGCGCCTGTGCATAGCCCGCGCGATTGCGCTCAAGCCGGATGTGATCCTGTTCGACGAGCCGACCTCGGCGCTCGACCCGATCGCGACGAGCAAGATCGAGCAGCTCGTCGAGGAGCTCAAGGAGCACTACACGATCGCGATCGTCACGCACAACATGCAGCAGGCTTCCCGCATATCCGACTACACGGCGTTCATGTATCTGGGCGAATTGATCGAGTTCGGCGACACTACGATGATCTTCGAGAATCCGAAGGAGAAGATGACCGAGGATTACATTACGGGAAGGTACGGATGAAGTCGGGAATCGGGAACGGGGAATCGGGAATCGCATGATGGCTCGCCCCCGAAAAACCTATTGACTCGATGCGCCAGTTCCCAGGCCGATTTACGATCTCACATCACTCCCATTCCCGACTCCCCATTCCCCATTCGCGGCTCCTCATATGTCCGACCACATCGTAAAAAGTTTCGATTCCGAGCTGTCTGCGCTGACCGCGGCGATCGCCCGCATGGGCGAGCTGTCGCAAACGCAGCTGGCCGGTGCGCTCGACGCACTGCTGCTGCGCGACACGGTCGCCGCCGCACGTGTCGTGCGCGAGGACTTCGAAGTCGACGAAATCGAGCGCGACCTCGATGCGCGCGCGATCCGCGTGCTCGCCCTACGCCAGCCGATTGCGCGCGACCTGCGCGAAGTGCTCAGTGCGCTGCGCATCGGCATCGAGTTCGAGCGCATTTGCGATTTCGCCGCCAACATCGCCAAGCGTGCGATCGCGCTGAATGCAACTTCGCCGGACGAGTGGATCAACGAACTCGCCGAACTCGGCAACCTTGCGCTGAAGCAACTCGCCGCGGTGGTCGCCGCGTTCCGCGAACGCGATGCCACCAAGGCCATGCAGGTGTGGGCTCAGGACGAGGCAATCGACGACGTTCACACCGGCATCTATCGGCGCCTGATCGACTTCATGAAGGCCGATCCGTCACGCGTGGCGATCGGCGCGCACCTCCTCTTCATCGCCAAGAACATCGAGCGCATCGGCGATCATGCGACGAACGTGGCCGAATCGGTGTACTACCTCATCACCGGCGAAAACCTCGCCGGACCGCGGCCGAAAGGCGACAAATCGAGCATGGACGAGGTCGACGGCGCGTCCTGAAGGCCCGGCCGGCGGCAGCGCCGGCCAATCCATTCGCCGCCGGCGGCGGCGATCGTCTACACTTGAGGCTTCCGACGCAGCTCGCGCCTGAATGACCTTCACCGTCGTCCTCGTCGTCTTACTGTCCTTTCTGAACGGCTTTTTCGCACTCAGCGAAATGGCCCTGATGACGTCGCGCAAGTTCCGCCTGAAGCAGATGGCGCGTACGAGCAAGCGCGCGCAGATCGCACTGGCTCTTGCGCAGACGCCGGAGCGCTTCCTGTCCACGGTGCAGGTGTTCATCACCTTGATCGGTATCGGCACCGGAACGGCGCTCGGCGCGAGCATCGGCGAGGACATCGCCCATGTGCTCGACCGCCTCGACGTGCCGTGGCTGGGCAAGTACGCGGTGCCGATCGGCGTGGCGTTGAGCGTTGCCGGCATCACGTTCATGAACATGCTGTTCGGCGAACTGCTGCCCAAGCGTCTCGCACTGGTCAACCCGGAGAAGTTTGCCGTGGCCACGGCGATTCCGATGCGAATAATGACGGCGATCGCGACGCCGTTCGCGTTCGTGCTGATCGGAATCACGCGCATGATCCTGCGCCTGCTCGGCGTGGAGCGCGCCAGCAGCGAACGGGTCAGCGAAGAAGAAATCCGGCTGCTGGTTTCGGAAAGCGCCGAGCAGGGCGTCATCGACAGCGACGAGCGCAACATGGTCAACCGCGTGCTGCGCCTCGGCGATCGCAGCGTGGACAGCCTGATGACGCCGCGCCCGCGCATCGTCTGGCTCGATGTGTCGACGCCGCTCGCGGACAATCTCGCCGTGATGCGTGACACACCGTATTCGCGCTACCCGGTCTACCGCGGCAGCGACAAGGACGTGGTCGGCATCTTCCAGCTCAAGCAGCTCGCCGATCGGCTCGGCACGCCGCAGGTCGACCTGTTCCGCAAGCTCGACAAACCTTTGTTCGTACCGGCCACGGCGCGCGGCATGGACCTGATCGAGGAATTCCGCGACGCCGAGACGACCCTGGCGCTCGTCGTCGACGAGTACGGCGACATCACCGGCCTGGTCACGCTGAACGATCTGCTCTCCGCGGTGCTCGGCAAGGCCGCGACGCCGCTGGTCGAGACGTCCGCGTCGCCGATCGTGCAACGCGACGACGGCAGCTGGCTGGTCGACGGCGCGCTCGCCATCGACGACCTGCGCGAACTGCTCGGCGGCGGCCAGTTGCCGCGCGAGGACGAAGAGGACTACCACACCGCGGCCGGAATGCTGATCAACCAGTTCGGCCGTATTCCGCAGGTTGGCGAGCACTTCGACTGGCGAGGCTACCGGTTCGAGGTCGTCGATCTGGACGGCGCGCGTGTCGATAAGATCCTGATTGCCGCGCAAAGCGAACCCGCGGCGGAGGACGAAAGCGGTTGAGCGCGTGCTCTCGCGGGAAGCGCCAAGGCGCTTCCCGCTCACCATGCGGGGGAGAGATAGCAATATCGATCAGGCCTTCCGCGATGTACGCCTACTGCGCGTTCTTCTTGACCTGCGCCAGCCGCGCCATGCGCTGCGCATCGTCGAACATCCCGCGCAGGATGCGTACTTCGCGCTCGTCCATGTGCGTGCGCAGGAACAGCCGGCGCAGGCGCTGCATGATCGTGCGCGGCGAGCGGCCCTTGTGGAAGTCGATGTCGTCCAGCGTCTGTGCGAGGTGCGAGAAAAAGTACTCCATCTGCTCGGCGCTGGCGGGCGGGTCGGATTTCGCCGGCACGTCGGCCGCCGGTGCCTGCGCCGCGAGCGAAGTGAGGCGCAATTCGTAGGCGAGCACCTGCACGGCCTGCGCGAGATTCAGCGAGGAGAATGTCGGGTCGCTCGGAATGTGCACGGCCGCGTGGCAAAGCTTGAGCTCGTCGTTCTCGAGACCGGTGCGTTCGTTGCCGAAAACGATGGCGATTTCGCTACCCGCGGATGCCGCGAAGACCTGCCGCGCCGCGTCGCGCGGGTTGAGTTCCTGCAATGCAACGCCGCGCCGGCGCGCAGTGCAGCCGAGGATGAGCGTGCAATCGGCAATCGCCTCGACGAGTGTCGGCACGACGACGACGTTGTCCAGCACGTCGGTCGCACCAACGGCCAGAGCCGTGGTCTCCGGATGCGGGTACTCGTGCGGGGCGACCAGCACCAGCCGGATGAAGCCCATCGTGCGGATCGCGCGTGCCGCCGCGCCTATATTGCCGGGGTGCGAGGTGCGCACGAGGACGAAGCGGATGGAGCGAGGGCTGAGGGCTGAGGGCTGAGGGCTGCCAGCTGAGAGGGCTGAGGGCTGAGGGCTGAGGGCTGGATGCCTCGGTGCGGCGGTTTGGCTCGTCTTTCTTTTTCACCGGCCTATTATCGACGACAACGCGAACGAGTGCTCCAGCGCTGCCCTCTCTCAGCCCTCAGCCCTAGGCCCTCGGCCCTCATCGTGCTACCCTTCGCGCCCCGCCGGCCAGCCCGGACGGCGTTCTTTACCAGCTACCGAAACCGGAGTTCCATCATGGCTCGTCCCGCCGTCAACGTCGCGGTGCGCGCTGCACGCGCTGCAGGCGCCATCGTCCTGCGCTACATGAACCGCGTAGATGGCCTTAAGGTCGAGGAAAAATCGCGCATGGATTTCGCCACGGAAGTCGACCGCATGGCCGAGGCCGAGATCGTGCGCGAACTCAAGCGCGCCTATCCCGACCACGGTGTCCTCGGCGAGGAAACCGGCGCCAGCGGCAAGTCGAAGGACAAGGTCTGGGTCATCGATCCGCTCGACGGCACGCACAACTACCTGCACGGTTTTCCGCACTTCTGCGTTTCGATCGGTTTTGTCGACCACGGCGACCTGCTGCATGCCGTGATCTACGATCCGCTGCGCGACGAGCTGTTCACCGCGAGCAAGGGTGATGGCGCCTTCGTCAACGATCGTCGCATGCGCGTGACGAAGCGTGAAACGCTGACCGGTGCCCTGCTCGGCACCGGCTTTCCCTATCGTCAACGCGCCCACCTCGAGGGCCAGCTGGCGATGACGCGTGCGCTTGTTGCGCGAAGCCGAGGACATCCGCCGGACCGGATCGGCGGCGCTCGATCTGGCCTATGTCGCGGCCGGACGTCTGGACGGCTTTTTCGAAATCGGCCTGAAGCCCTGGGACATGACCGCCGGTTGCCTGCTGGTGCGCGAGGCCGGCGGCCACTTCTGCGATTTCACCGGCCAGTCCGGGATGCCCGCCGGCGGCAATCTGATCGCAGCCAATCACCTGCTCGCGGCGGCCATGGTGGGCGCGATCGCCCCGGTGTTGCCCGCGGAACTGCGCTAAAGGCCCGCGCGCAGCAAGAAAACGTGAAAAAAGGGATTGTTGACGCAGTTCGCACACATTTAACAGGGGCGGAGTACACTCGATTGTGCAATTCGGGGGGGTTGCATGATTCCGATGGACGACAACCTTCAGTTCGCCGTCGAGCCTGTCGTGGAGGCGGCAGCGCCTTGGCTCGTTCTGGTTGTCGACGACGATCCCGAAGTTCATGAAGTCACCCGGCTGGTGCTCGGATCGTTCCGCTTCGCCGAGCGCCCGATCGAACTGATCTCGGTCGCTTCCGCCGCCCAGGCATTCGACGCGTTGCGCCGTCACGACGACATCGCCGTCGTGCTGCTCGACGTCGTCATGGAGTCCGAACAGGCCGGCCTCGAACTTGTCCGCCGCATCCGCGAGGAACTTCGCAACAGTTTCGTGCGCATCGTGCTGCGCACCGGCCAGCCGGGACAGGCACCGGAACACGATGTCATCGCGGCCTACGACATCAACGACTACAAGGAAAAGACCGAGCTGACGGCGCAGAAGCTCGCGACGACGCTGTATGCCGCCTTGCGCTCATATCGCGACATGCGCACGATCGAAGCGCAGCGCAACGGTTTGGAACGCGTCATCGACGCGTCGGCGCAAGTCTTCTCGCACCAGAATGCTCGCGAATTCGCGAACGCCGTCCTCGACCAGCTTGGCGACCTGGTCGGTTCACAGCGCGGCGCGCTGTTGTGTGCGATCGAACACCCGGGCGAAACACTCGCCCATTTCCGCATCGCGGCGGCGACCGGCGATTACCGCCACCTGGCCGGCACCAACGCCGATGAAAACCTGCCGCTGCCGTTGGCCAAGGCGTTGCGCGATACCTATCGGCGCAAGAGCCATCACTTCGGCGACGATCACTACGTGCTGCACTTCACCGATCGGCAGGACAACGAAACACTGCTGTTCGTCGGCCACGGCGGCGACCTGACGCCGCTCGACCAGCGCCTCGTCGAGCTGTTCTGCACGAATGTCTCGATCGCGTTCGAGAACCTGCATCTGGCCGACGACCTGTTCGACTCGCAGCTCGAAATGGTCTACCTGCTGGCCGGAGCGGCGGAAACGCGCTCGCAGGAAACCGCCAACCACGTGCGCCGCGTCGGCCAGATCGCCGAGTTGCTCGGCCGCGTCGCGGGCCTGGATCCCGCATTGTGCGAGCGGCTGCGTTATGCCGCGCCGCTGCACGACATCGGCAAGATCGGCATACCGGATGCGATCCTCGGCAAGCGCGGCGCGCACTCGCCGGCGGAAGCCGTGATCATGCGCACGCATGCCGAACTCGGCGCGAAGCTGCTCGGCGACTCGCGCCGGCCGGTGCTGCGCATGGCCGCTGAAATCGCGCGCAATCATCACGAGAACTGGGACGGCAGCGGTTACCCCGCGGGGTTGACCGGCGACGCAATTCCGATTGCCGGCCGCATCACCGCCGTGGCCGACGTTTTCGATGCGCTCGGCAGCCGGCGCTGTTACAAGGAGCCTTGGCCGACCGACCGCATTCGCGCGTTCATGACCGAACAGCGTGGGCGCAAGTTCGATCCGCTTCTCATCGACCGCCTGCTGGCGAACTGGGACGAAGCGCTGGCAATACGCGCTTCCCTGCCCGATCGCTAGGCAGCACTCTTCCGCGGCTTACGCCGCCTTCTGCGCCGGCAGCACGATGCGGAACAGCACGCCCTCGCCCGCGCGCGCTCACGCACTCGATGCTTCCGTGCAGCATCTGGGTCACGAGGTTGTAGACGATGTGCATGCCGAGGCCGGAACCGCCCTGGCCGCGGCGTGTCGTGAAAAACGGCTCGAAGATGCGCTTGCGCACGATCTCGTCCATGCCGCGACCGTTGTCGCGGTAGTCGATGCGCACTGCGGTTTCATCGCGGTGCACGTCGATGTGGATCTGTCCGGAAGTGCCAGGCGTGAACCCGTGCGTCAGCGAATTCATCACCAGGTTGGTCACGATTTGGTATAACGCGCCGGGCGCAGTTTCCACGATGATCAATTGTGGACAATTCAGCACGATCTGGCAGCCGGAGGGCCGCAGGCTCGGACCCACGGTGGTGACGATATCGTCCAGGCTTGCACCGAGGTCGACGACGCGGCGTTCCTCGCTGGACTGATCGACCGCGACCTGCTTGAAACTCTTCACCAGGTGGTCGGCGCGGCGCAGGTTGCGCAGGACGATGTCGGCGCTTTCCTGCGCCGAGTGCTCGAACCGTTCCAATGCGCTGCGCGTCAGCTCGTTGCCGCTGATCATGCGCGACAGCCGCCGCGTTTCGTCCTGCAGGTGCGAAGCTGCGGTGACGCTGATGCCCAGCGGCGTGTTGATCTCGTGGGCGATGCCCGCAACCATGCCGCCGAGCGAGGCGAGCTTCTCGGTCTCGATCAGCTGCCGTTGCGCCATCGTCAGGATGTCGAGCGTGCCGCGCAATTTCAAGTTGGCCTCGCGCAGGTCCGCGGTACGTTGCTCGACGCGCGACTCGAGTTGTTCGTTCAACGAGCGCAGCGCCTCCTCTGCCGCTTTCAGATGATTGATGTCGTGATTGGTGCCGCTGATGCGGAAGGCGCGGCCGTCGGCGTTGCGCTGCGCGCGGCCGCGGGTCAGGATCCACACCCACTTGTGCTCGGCGTCGAGCGTCCGGTAGCTGCATTCGAACGTCGGAGTGAGGCCGCGCAGGTGCGCGCGCAAGGCCTCCTGAAACGGCTCCAGGTCGTCCGGATGCATGAAGGGCGCGTAGGCCTGCATGGTCTCGTCGACCGCCTCGGTGTTCGCGGCGAGATGTTCAAGACGGTTCTCGCGCACCATGCGGCCGGTCGTCAGGTCGACATCCCACAACTCGCTGCTGCTGCCCCACAAGGCGAGTTTCAGACGCTCCGCGCCATGACGCATTGCCTCCTGCACCGCCGCACGCCGGCGCAGGTTCGCACGCACAAAGCGCCACGCAATCAACGCGAGCAGCGTCAGGGCAGCGGCGTAGACGACGTACGCAAGTGGCGAGCGCCACGGCGGAGGCAGCACGCGAATTTCGAGCGGAGTGGCGCTCTCGACCCAGTCGCCGCCTTGCGGGCGCACGCGCAAACGCAGCCGGTAGCTGCCGGACGCGAGATCCGTGTAGGTTGCCAGACGACGCGACGCCGCCGTCTCGATCCATTGTTCGTCATGGTCGTCGAGCCGGTACGCATAGCGCATCGATTCCGGATCCGTGTAGTCCAGCGCGCTGAACTCGAACGTGACGTTGTCCTGCTCATGATTCAGGACGACCTTTCCGCCGTGGGCCAGACTGCCTTGCAGTGGCGACTCGCCGTTGCTGCCCGGACCGGCGGGCAGGTTGCTCAGCAGCAGCGTGGTCACCGCTGGTCGCGGCGCCGGCGGCGGGCTGATTGCACGTGGATCGAGTACGGTGATGCCGTCGAGGCCGCCGAACGCGATGCGCCCATCCGGCAGGCGCGCTGCCGCATTGACCCAGTAGCCGCGCGGCTGCGCGCCGTTCCTGCCGCCGTAGTTGAGTACGTGCCGCTCGCCGCCGGCCGACCACGTGACCCGGCTGATGCCGGCCGTCGTGCTGACCCAGAAGACGCCGGGTGTTGTCTCGACGATCGCGCCGATCGCATCGCTGGCGAGTCCGTCGTGCGTATCGATGGCCTCGAAGCGCACGGTCGTGGCGCCCTTCGCGATCCGATGGTCCAGGCCGCCGCCCTGCGTGCCGATCCACAGGTCGCCGTGCGCATCCTCGGTCATGACCGAGGCGACATCGCTGCTGAGCGAATTCGGATCGGCGTGCGAACGGAAATGCTCGAAGCGGCCGCTGCCGCGATCGAGCCGGTCGAGGCCCTCGGTGCGATAGGAAACCCAGAACTCGCCGTTGCGCAGTTCGAGCATGCTGTTCACGGCGTCGCCCGCCGCGCTGTTCGGGTCGGCCGGATCGTGGCGGTGATGGCGAAAGCCGGAGCAGCCGGCGCAACGTTCGTCCAGGCCCGCATCGAATGTACCGACCCATAGCGTACCGGCGCTGTCGTCGTTGACGAACAGGATACGGTCGCTCGCGAGGCTGGCCGGATCTTCCGCGTCGTGGCGCAGATGTTCGAAACCGCTGCCGTCGTTCTTCAGGCGATCGAGGCCACCGCCCATCGTCGCGACCCAGAGGGCGCCGTCGCGCGTACGCGTGACGTACTGAACGAAATCATGTGCCAGCGAATCTGCGCGGCCCGCATCGTGCCGGTAGCGGCGCAGAACCTGACCGGAAACGTCCAGGTGCAGCTAGCCCGCCACTCGGCGAGATGCCAGTCCACAATGTACCGTCGGCATCCGCACTGATCGTCAGCGCCGATTGCAGCGGCACGACCTGCGATCCCTCGGCCACTCGATCGATCAGGGCGAGAGCCTGCATGCGCGGATCGTGCACGCTGAAACCGTTGGTCCACGAGCCGGCAATCAACAAGCCGTTGCGTTCCCGCATCAATGCCGCGAGGCGGTTCGCCGCAATCGTGTCGCTGCGCGTGGGATCGTGCTCGAAGTGCGTGAAGCGCTGGTGCTGCGGATCGAGGCGCGCCAGGCCGTGGCTGTTGCCGCCGATCCACAGACCGCCGTCGTCGTCAGCGAGCAGGGCGCGCAGCTCGTCGTCGTGCAATGTCAGGGCGGCGTCGGACTTTTCGTCGTGACGATAGTGGTCCATGAGTTCGCCGGTGCCGTTGAGCCTGTACAGTCCCGACGCGGAAGTGGCGACCCACAGGTTGCCATCGGCGGTCTGCGCCAGCGCCTGCACGTCGAGCGGCTGCTCCTCGCCGGCGCGAACTTCGCTCAGCGGCCGCGCATTCGCAACGGTTCGATAAAGGCCCTGATAGGTGCCGATCCAGATGCTGCCGTCGCTTGCCTGCAGCATCGCGCGCACCATGCGCAGGCTTGCCGACTCGGCGATCGGCGTATCGACGAGCCGTTCGTGTTGCCGATCGACCCATTGCAAGCGGCCGACACCGTTCGCGACCCAGATGCGCCCGCCACGGTCGCGCAGCAAGGCCGTCACCAGGCGCGATCCCTCGGCGTCGGCGGTATTGGCGGATTTGTAGGCGACGAAGCGGTCGAGCTCCGGATCGTAGCGGTTCAACCCGCCGGCCTGCGTGCCGACCCAGACGCTGCCATCCGGATCGGCGAGCAACGTCCAGATGTGGTTGTGCGTCAGGGTCGACGCATCATCGCGATCGTGTTTGTAGATGCGGAAGCTGTAGCCATCGAAGCGATTCAGCCCGTCCTGCGTGCCGATCCAGATGAAGCCGTCGCGGTCCTGCGCCAGCGCACGCGACGTCGCCTGCGACAACCCCTCGGACGCGGTGTAGGTGCGAAAGCGGATCTGCCGCGCGCCGACGCCATCCTGGCCGTGAGCGCTTGGCGCGAGGCAGAAAAGCAGCCCAAGGAAAAGCACGCGCGCAAGCACGTTGCAACCTGTCTGTGGCCGGCCCCCCGTGGACATGCCCGCAGGTTAACGCGCGGCAAGGACTGCTACAAGGTGCGCCTCGGGTCGAAATCCTCAGGCGCAGCCAAGCCGCAGCATCTCTGGTACGACAGCGCCGAGCGACAAACGTGAAACCGATCACAGCGCCTTCCCCGCCGGCGCAGGCGACCGACGACTACAAGCGCTGTTACGGGCGACGCGCGAGCTCCGGATTGTCGCGCGTGACCGGCATCAGGTCCTTCTTCGAGACGCCGAGCCAGAGCAGGATCGGATTGGCGAAGAAGATCGACGACAGCGTGCCGATGACGATACCGATGATCATCGTCAGGGCGAAGCCGTGCACGACCGGACCACCGAACAGGTACAGCGCGACCATCGTCACGCCGGTGAAGAGCGCGGTAATGATCGTTCGCGACAGCGTCGAGTTGATCGCGCGGTTGAGGATCTCGGCCGGCTCGCCGCGACGCGAGGAGCGGAAGATTTCGCGCACACGGTCGAACACGACGACCTTGTCGTTGATCGAATAGCCGACCACCGCAAGCACGGAAGCCAGCACCGTGATGTCGAATTCGTGCTGCGTGACCGCGTAGAAACCGACGGTCAGGATCGTGTCGTGGAATTCGCTGGCAATCGCGGCAATGGCGAAGCGCCACTCGAAGCGCAGGCCGATGTAGATCATGATGCCGATGATGACGAACAGCACGGCGATGATGCCGTCGCTTTTCAGTTCGTCGCCGACGGTCGCGCTGACGAAGTCGGTGTGCTTGATCTTCGCGTCGCCGCGCTTGGCCTGCAGCGCCTTGAGCACTTCGGCCGCGAGCTGGTCGTTCTTGACCTTGGATTCGGCGGCGCCGGTATTCGTATCGGCCTTGATCTGCCGGTTCTGCAGCTTGATCGCCACCTCGTGTGCGCCGGAACTGACGACCTGCGCATCACCGAAACCGGCCTCGCCCAGCGCCGTTCGCACGTCGCTGACTTCAACGACGTCGGTGTACTGGGCTTCGACCAGCACGCCGCCGGTGAAGTCGAGCCCGTAGTTGAGGCCCTTGACGAAGATCGCCGCAAGCGCGATCACGACCAGCACGACCGATATGGTCATGCTGACTTTGCGCCAGCCGAGAAAGTTGATGTTGCTGTTGGGATTGAAAACTTCCATTGCTTATGAGCCTGATTGTACGAAGCGGCAGATCTGCTTCGCTGTAGTCCGCATTACATCCACATCACCGCCCGCGCTCGCAAGCGCAGGCACCCCTTGATTCCAAATACCGGTCAGGCCGCGGACCCGCGCGCGTAGCCACCGCCAACCGCGAGGCCCTTGAGCTTCTTGCGCCCGCTGTAGACCAGATTGACGATCGCGTGCGTGACGGTCACCGAGGTGAACATCGACGTCAGGATACCGATCAGCAGCGTGACGCCGAAGCCGGCAATCGGACCGGAGCCGAACACCAGCAGCGCCAGCGCGGCGAGCAGATGGGTGACGTTGGCGTCGAGAATCGTCGCCCAGGCTTTTTCGTAGCCGGCGCGAATAGACGCCAATGGCGTCGAGCCGTTGCGCAGTTCCTCGCGGATGCGCTCGCAGATCAGCACGTTCGCATCGATCGCCATGCCGAGCGTGAGCACGATACCGGCGATCGCGGGCATCGTCAGCGTCGCATGGAAGACCGACAACACCGCGACCAGCAAGACGAGATTCAGGATCAGGCCGAGGTCGGCGATGAGACCGAAGATGTGATAGTAGATCGCGGCGAGGACCAGCACCGTCAGCAGGCCGAGAATGACCGCCTTGACGCCCTTGTTGATGTTGTCCTGGCCGAGGCTCGGACCGATCACGTGCTGCTCGATGATGTCGGCCGGCGCGGCCAGCGAACCGGCGCGCAACAGCAGCGCCAGTTCGGTCGCGTATTTCATGCTCTCCAGGCCCGTGGTGTGGAAGCGGTTCGAGAACACGCCCTGGATCGTCGCCGCGTTGATGACTTCCTCGGTGATCTTCGGCGGCGCCGGAACTTCCTGGCCGTCGACGATCTTGGTCTGCGGAATGCGCTCGATGTAGACCACACCCATGCGCTTGCCGACGTTCTGGCTGGTGAAGTCGAGCATCTTCTTGCCGCCGGCGGCATTGAGATGCACCGCCACCGCCGGCAGGCCGGTCTGCTGGTCCGGCTGCGCCACCGCGTCGACCAGATCGTCGCCGCGCGCGATGACTTTCTTGCTCAGCACGATCGGCACCGGCTTGCCGTCGATGCCCGAGCTGCTTCATGTGGTACAGACGCGATTCCGGCGGCACGTTGCCGCTCTTCTCGACGTCGTACGGGTTCGTGACGCTCTCGTCGACCGCGCGCCATTCGAGCGTCGCCGTCGCGCCGAGGATCTTCTTCGCCTCGGCGGTGTCCTGCACGCCGGGCAGTTCGACGACGATGCGGTTGGTGCCCTGCTGCTGCACGATCGGCTCGGAAACGTGCAACAGGTTGATGCGCGTGCGCAGCGTGGTCAGGTCGCTGGTGATGATGCTGCGCGCCTGCTCCTGCAACACGGTGTCGCGCACCTTGGCGACGAGGGCGAAACTGTCGGCACTGGTCGTGCCGTCGCTGAGTTCGAGCGGCGGCTGCGCACCGAGCTTCTCCGGCTGGTTGACTTCCTTGGCGATGACTTCGCCGGCAGCCTTGCGGTCGGCCTCCGAACGCAGCGTGAGGACGATGCCCTGCGCGCCGGGATTCACCGTGCCGCGGATATTCGCCTTGCGCAGCGCCGCGCGAATGTCGTCGACGTAGCGCTCGGACATCTTGTCGAGCGCCGCCTTCTGGTCGATCTCCATCAGGAAGTGCACGCCGCCTTGCAGGTCGAGACCCAGCGGCATTGCGTTGGCGCCGATTGCCGTAAGCCATGCCGGCACCGTGGAGGCGAGATTCGGCGCCACGATGTAGGCGTCGCCGAGGTCCGCCTTCAGCGCATCCTGCGCCGCGAACTGCAGGTCGGGATTGGCAAAACGTGCGAGCAGGCGCTCGCCCTGCAGTTGCACATCGCGGAACTCGATCTTCTTCGTCTGCAGGACGCCGAGCACCTTCTCCTTCAGTGCCTCGTCGACCTTGGCTTCATGGCTCGCCGAGATCTGCACCGCCGGCACCGGCGGGAACACGTTCGGCAGCGCGTAGATGAAGCCGAGCAGGATCACCACGGCAATCAACGCATACTTCCACTTCGGAAAATCATTCATTAACGCTACTCGTTAGCCATGCGGACAGCATGGCAAGCTTGATTGAAGACTTCGGCCATAGAGGGCCACTTATCGATCCTCGCGATCAGCTATCGACCGCAAAAATCATTACTTCAGCGAGCCTTTCGGCAACACCAGCGAAATCGCGCTCTTCTGCAGCTTAATCTTGACGTTCGGCGCAATTTCAAGGGTGATGAACGTCTCGCCGATGTCGTCGATGCGGCCGGCCACGCCGCCATTGGTGACCACTTCGTCGCCCTTGGCCAGCGCGGAAATCATGTTGCGCTGCTCCTTCGCGCGCCGCATCTGCGGCCGGATCAGCATGAAGTAGAACACCGCGAACAGCACCAGCAGCGGCAGGAACGACAGCAGCGGGTTGGGCTGGGCCGCCGCGTCGGCGGCCTGGGCATAAGCACTGGAAATCAGGAAATCCATCGAAAGCTCTCGCACAGGGAAAAACCGCCCGGAACCGGGATCGGCTGAAAAGGCCGCGGATTATCGCATGGTGCCTGGCTTTGTGCACTCTGCCGACCAATGAAAACACCGGGGATTCTTGCGCCGTCCGCCGGGCCGGATGCGCCCTGCAACCGCCTGCCCGAGCCTCGACAAGCGTCGCCGGGGCCCGTCGGCATCAGCAGCGCTGCTGACAGCCGGCCGGCAACTTCATTCGCCCGCTCGCCAGACCCTGGTGGAATTCGGCAGCAAAATCCTCCAGGCGGCCGGCGGCGATGGCTCCGCGCAGACCGCGCATCAGATCCTGGTAGTAATGCAGGTTGTGGATCGTCGCCAGCATCGGCCCGAGCATTTCGCCGCACTTGTCCAGGTGGCGCAGATAGGCGCGGGAAAACCCGCTGCGGCACGTGTAGCAGGTGCAGGATTCGTCGAGCGGCCGCGTATCGCGTTCGTAGCGGGCATTGCGGATGCGCAGCACGCCGGCGCGCGTGAAGATGTGTGCGTTGCGCGCGTTGCGCGTCGGCATCACGCAATCGAACATGTCGATGCCGCGGCGCACCGCCTCGACGATGTCCTCGGGCCGGCCGACGCCCATGAGGTAGCGCGGCCGCGCGGCCGGCAGCAGCGGCACGGTCTCCTCGAGCGTGCGGTTGCGCTCGGCTTCCGGTTCGCCGACGGCAAGGCCGCCGACGGCATAGCCGTCGAAGCCGATATCGATCAGGCGGTCCGCCGATACTTTGCGCCATTGTGGAAATGTGCCGCCCTGCACGATGCCGAACAGCGCATTCGGCGGCTTTGATTCAGCGCGATTCAGCTCGTCGAAAGCCCGGCGCGAGCGCTCGGCCCAGCGCAGCGACAACTGCATCGATTCGCGCACCTGTTCTTCCGTCGCCGGATACGGCGTGCATTCGTCGAAGATCATCGCGATGTCCGAGTCGAGCACGCGCTGGATGCGCATCGACTCCTCCGGCGACAGGAACACGCGCGAGCCGTCGACCGGCGAGGCAAAACTGACGCCCTCCTCGCTGATCTTGCGCCGCTCGGCGAGCGAGAACACCTGGAACCCGCCGGAGTCGGTCAGGATCGGCCTGTCCCAGCCGATCAGGCGGTGCAGCCCGCCGAAATCGCCGATCACGTCGAGGCCCGGGCGCAGGAACAGGTGAAACGTGTTGCCGAGGATGATCTCCGCGCCGGCGTCGAGCAGGGACTGCGGCGTCATCGCCTTGACCGAGCCGTAGGTGCCGACCGGCATGAACGCCGGCGTCTCGATCGTGCCGCGCGTCAACGTGACGCGGCCTCGGCGGGCGAAACCATCCGTGGCCAGCAACTGAAATTGAAGTGCGCTCATCGAGGGTTTGACGCGTGGAGTGGACTCGAGTACCGCCCCGTCATGGCCGGGCGGCAGTATCAGCATGGCGTCGCCGTACGAGAAGAAACGATAGCGCTGCGCGACCGCATGGCGATACGCATCGAGGATCACGTCGCGTCCGGCAAAACTCGACACGAGCATCAGCAATGTCGATTCGGGCAGATGAAAATTCGTGATCAGCGCATCGATCGAGCGGATACGGTAGCCGGGAAAAATGAAAATCTGCGTCTCGCCGGCGAATGGCCGCACTTCGCCGTCGCGCAGCGCCGCTTCGAGCGCACGCACGACCGTCGTGCCCACCGCGATGACGCGCCCGCCGGCAGCGCGCGTGCGCCGGATCTTTTCGACCAGCTCGGCGCCGACGTTGAGCCACTCGCGGTGCATGACATGGTCTTCGACGCGCTCGCTGCGCAGCGGCTGGAACGTGCCGGCGCCGACGTGCAGGGTGACGTAGCCGAAGTCGACGCCGCTGGCGCGCAGGCTGTCGAGCAACGGCGCGTCGAAGTGCAGGCCGGCCGTCGGCGCCGCCACGGCGCCCGGCGCGCGCGCGTAGACGGTCTGGTAGCGCTGCTCGTCGCTGGCGTCGGCGCTGCGCGTGATGTACGGCGGCAACGGCATGCGGCCGACGCGCGCAAGCAGTTTTTCCAGCGGCTCGGCACCGTCGAAGCGCAATGTATAAAATTCCCCTTCGCGCCGCAGCACGCGGACCGGCGTGCCGTCGTCGAGCACGATAGTACTGCCGTCGCGTGGCTTCTTGCTGACGCCGAGCTGCGCGAGCGCCTCGTGCGCGCCGAGCACGCGTTCGATCAGGATCTCGACCGCCCCGCCGGTCTCCTTGTGCCCGTGCAGGCGCGCCCGCAGTACTCGCGTGTCGTTGAACACGAGCAGATCGCCGGCCTGAAGATATTCCGGCAACTCGGCAAAGCGCCGGTCGTGGCAACGCCGCCCGCGAACATCGACGACGAGCAGGCGGCTGGCCGAGCGTTCGGCCAGTGGCTGCTGCGCGATCAACTCGGTCGGCAGGTCGTAATGGAAATCGGATTTCTTCAAGAGCAGGCTGCGGCTTGTGGTCGGGCGGAATTATCGCCTATCGGCCGCTTCACCGCCGTCCACGTCCTTGCACTGTGGCGATCAGCCCATGCCGCGGCGCCGCCACGTGTGCAATCATTGGCGATACGGGACCTGCCAAAACGTGGCGAGCTGCCCGGAACTGTTCCGTCGATGCGGCCTGTGAAGATGAGCGAAATGGAATCTGCCAATGCGCCTGTGCCGCCCGGCCTGGTCCAGCTGACGGCGCTCGAAGCGCGCGTGCTCGGCTGCCTGATCGAAAAGGCGGCGACGACGCCGGAGGCCTACCCGCTGACGCTGAACTCGGCGCACTTGGCGTGCAACCAGAAGTCCAATCGCGATCCGATCATGAACGCTGAACCCGGCGCCGTCGGCCAGGCGCTGCGCACGCTCGAGGACAAGAAACTTGCACGCGTCGTGCATGGCGCACGCGCCTTGCGTTACGAACACACCATCGACACCGCGCTGAACCTGACCACGCGCTCGCGTGCGGTCGTCGGCTTGCTGCTGCTGCGCGGCCCGCAGACCTTGAACGAATTGTTTACGCGCAGTGAGCGGCTCGCCGACTTTCCCAGCGCCGAACTGCTCGGCGATACCCTCGAACGCCTGATGACGCGCGAGCCGCCGCTGGTCACGCGCATCGGCCGCGCCAGCGGCCAACGCGAGGATCGCTACATGCACCTGCTGTCAGGGCCGGTGTCGATCGAATCCCTGCCGGCGCCGCGCGGCGAGAGCCGACGCGAGTCCGGCGATCGCTACGCCGAACTCGAAGCACGCGTCGACGAGCTGGAACGGATAGTCGCCGAGCTGCAGGAAAAAATGGCGCCACCGCAGTAACAGCTGCCGGACCTCATCGCGTCCACAGGAACGTTGCGGCTGCACGCAATAGTCACCACGGCATTCGGTTCACTCGCCTGCGTCGCCAAACTACAGCCAACCCTTCTGTCGTGCCAGCCGGTACGCTTCGATGCGGTTGCCGACGCCGAGCTTGCCGATTGCCTCGGACAGATAATTACGCACGGTGCCCTGCGACAGGTGCAATTGCTCGGCGATGTCGCCCGCGGACATGCCCTCGCCCGCCAGGCGCAACACCTGACGCTCGCGGTCGTTGAGCGGATCGTCGCCGGACCACGCTTCGAGAGCCAATTGCGGATCGATCGCGCGGCCGCCGCGATGCACCTTGCGCAACGCTTCGGCCAGCTGCTCGGATGGCGCGTCCTTGAGCAGATAGCCGCTGACGCCGGCGTCGAGCGCACGGCGCAGGAATCCAGGCCGTGCGAACGTGGTCAGGATCACGACCTTGCATTCGACGCCGCGCTCGCGGATGCGCTGCGCGAGTTCCAGCCCCGTCAGTTGCGGCATCTCGATGTCGGTGACGACGACATCGGGCTTTTCGCGCGCGATCAGCGTCCACGCCTCCTCGCCGTTTGCCGCGCAGCCGATCACGTCGAGGTCGGACTCGAGCTTCAGCAACGCCGACAGCGCGCCACGTACCATCGCCTGGTCTTCGGCGAGAACGACGCGGATCATTTGCGGCGGCGTTCGGCGTTGCGAGTCGGTTTCATGCGTCGAGGGTGGTTGGTGGGTGAGGCAATGTCAAATGGGAGAGGGGAGAGGGTGAGAGCGGAGGAGCGGAGGAGCGGAAGAGCAGAAGAGCAGAAGAGCAGAAGAGCGAAGTGCTCTTGCGCTCTTCTTTACCTTCTCCCCCTCCCCTCTCCCCGCTCCGCTTCACGCGCTCTGCAAAACCGCCCCCACCGCCGTCGATGGCTGCGGCGGCGCAGGCAGGCTCGCGCTGACCACGGTGCCCTTGCCCTTTTCCGACTGCACGCGCAGCTCGGCGCCGATGCCGGCGAGGCGCTCGCGCATGCCGGTCAACCCATTGCCGGGAACCATCGCGCCGCCGCGGCCGTCGTCTTCGATGGCCAGCACGAGGCGTTCGCCGTCGATGCGCAATGCGATGCGCGCCTGCGTCGCATGGGCATGGCGCTGGATGTTCGTCACCGCCTCGCGCACCGTCATCGCCAGCGCCGTTTCGGTTTCCGCCGGCAGTGCAACGTCGGCGAGCTCGTAGTTGAGACAGATGCCGTTCGACTCGAGCAACAGCTTGGCCGATGCGAGCTCGGCGGCGAAGCCCGCGGCGCGGATGCCGGTCACCGCGCGACGTACCTGCGTCAGTGCGTCGCGTGCGACACGTTCGACGTCGGCGATCTCCCGCCGCGCCGCGACCGGATCGCGTTCGAACAGCCGGTTGGCGAGTTCCGCCTTCAGCGTGATGAGCGACAGCGTGTGGCCGAGCAGGTCGTGCAGGTCGCGGCCGATGCGTTCGCGTTCGGCAAGCGCCGCGAGGCGGCGAACTTCTTCATGGCTCAGCTTCAACTCCGCATTGCGTTGCTGGTTGCGGCGGTAGACGAGGTTCATGCCGCCGATGACCGGGCCGACGATGAGCGCGGTCGTGCTGTAGATCCACGGGAAGCCCAGCAGCCACCACTCGAGCGCGAATGCGGCGATCGTCGCTGCCATCAGGCGCACGGCGAGGCGCACATCCGGCACGAACGCAAAGAACGCCACGGCGTAGACCATATAGGTCTGCCCGCCGGAGTTGTAGGGCGTTACAACATAGCCGAGCACGGAGATCGCGAGCGCGTACCACAGCGCGCTCTCGTGCACACGCCGATGGAACGTGCGGAAGTACAGCACGAGGAAGATCGCGAGGCTGATCCAGGTCGGCCAGAACCAGTTCGGGAAAGCCCCTTCGGCGAACAGCGGCGTCATCGGGACGAACAACACCCAGACCAGGTTCAGCCATGCATAGAAACGCATGTCGGTGACGCTGGCGAAACCGGCCGACCGGCTGCGCGCCAGTTCGTTGTCGCTGGGGATGAAGCGAAACAGCATCGATGTTCTCCGGATCAGCGCATGTTACGCCGCATGCCCGGCGTGGCCAAAATCCGCCGCCGGCGCGATAGGGCCAGGCGCGCGCGGCGCAAGCGACTCGATCAGCACGAATGCGATCAGGCCGAACACGAGCAGCAGCAAACGCAGATAGATGGCGCGCATATCGGCTCCATGTATTTCGAGGCGGCGCGTCGTCACGACGCGCGCGCGAGCCAGCGACGCGCGATGGCGAAACAGGCCGCGGTGAAGCCGATCAGCGCGACAACATGGGGCAGCAATGCGCTGCCGTCACCACGACCGATCGTCGCCAGCGACAGCTGCGCTAGATGGTAGGCGGGCCACAATGGCGCGATCTGTCCGATGAACATCGGCAGCATCGACAACGGCATCCACAGCCCCGAGAGGAAGGCCATCGGCAGATAGATCAGGTTGATCACTGCGGGCGCACCCGACGCATTCGCGCGGCTGCCGATCATCAGGCCGAGCGCACAGAACGGCATCACGCCGAATGTTGCAATGGCGCCGAGCAGCAGCCATTGCCCGGCTGTCAGGCGCACACCGCCGAGCGCGAACGCCATCAGCGCAAGTACCACATAGATGATCAGCGCGAACAGCATCGCCATGCCGAGCTTCGACAGCAGATAGGCGCCGGGCGGCATCGGCGCCACGCGCTTGAGCGCCAGCCAGCCGCGCTCGCGTTCGATCGCGACACCAACGCCGAAACCGAACAGCGAGGGCGCCATCACGCCGAACACGCTGTAGGTCGCGAACAGGTAGTGTGCTGCGTTATCGCTGCCGCGATTGAGCAGCAGGCCGAACAGCAGATAGAACATCGGCGGAAACAGCAGTGTCGGCACGGCGAATGCCGGCGTGCGCAGCACACGCAGGAATTCGTATTTCGCCTCGAGTCCGTAGGCCAGCAAGGAGTTACTGGTCGTATATGCCGACGGCGCAGTCATGGCATTCATTACGCAGCCTCCCGTGTGATCTCGACGAACGCTTCTGCCAGTCCGGCGCGCTGCACCTCGAGTTCGCTCAGTCCGCTGTCTTCGAACAGCAGTTGGCGCACGACCGTCTCGGCGGCGTCGGTCACGATCTCGATGCGCTCGCCGTCGCGGGAAACACTGCGCACCTCGGGCCAGCGCGATATCGCCTCGGCGGCGAGCCCGGATACGCAACGGATGCGCCGCTGCGCGACGCGCGCGCGAATCTGCTGCACGCTGCCGGATGCGACGATGCGGCCGCGTGTCAGCACACTGACACGATCGGCAAGCGCTTCGGCTTCCTCGAGATAGTGCGTCGTCAGCACGACGGCGCAGCCTTCGCCGACCAGCTGGCGTATTGTTTTCCACAATGTCGCACGCGCTTCGACGTCCAGCCCGGTGGTCGGCTCGTCGAGGAACAGGATTTCCGGATTGCCGCAGATTGCCAGCGCGAACTGGGCGCGGCGTTGCTGGCCGCCGGACAGTTTGCCGTAGCGGCGGGCGAGCAAGTCCGCGACGCCGGCCAGTGCGACGGTGTCGGCAACGCTGCGCGGCCGCGGATAGTAGCTGCGAAACAGCCTGATCAATTCGGCGACGGTGAGCGTGTCCGGCACGCCGCTGGTCTGCAGCATCGCACCGATGCGGCGGCGCGCGTCGAGGGACTGCGGCGACTCCCCGAACACCTGCGCGCTGCCCGCATCCGGATGCAACAGCCCAAGCAGCAGCGAGATGGCCGTCGTCTTGCCGGCGCCATTCGGGCCGAGCACGGCGAAAACCTCGCCGCGGCGCAGATCGAGCGACACCTGATCGAGGGCCAGCACCGCCCCGTAGCGCTTGCTGGCGCTTTCCAGTTTCGCGATCGCTTGTTCGGGTGGATTCATCGCCGCCTCCGCCATTTGATGATGCAAGGCTACGCGCCGACAAGGCTGGGTTTCAGTCGCGAGCATCACCACGTGCGCATGACGAATGTCAGGCAGTGGATTTGTAGCAAAGTGGCCCCATCGAAGGGTCACCGCACCGGCCCCTACGCCGTACCAATGTCCCGTGCTAAAATTTTTCCCAAGCTGGTTTTATCGTGCCCGGCCGACGCGCCCGCGAGGTGCCGGTCGAGCGGTTTCGACCCCGAGGATTCGACATGACGCTGATCGCCAAACTCAATGAAATGCGCCAACACGGCGGCGCTGCACGTACGCGCGGCCTTGCCGACGCCGAGGTCACGCGGCTGGCGGCGAAATATCCCGAGCTCGGTGCCGCCGTCGACGACGCCTACGCGCTGCATCAATCGCTGCGCAGCGAGATGCCGGAACTGCTCGCACTCGACGAAGACGCGCAACTGGCGCGCGTCCAGGGCGACTTCATCAATTTTTATCCCGAAGATGCGATCAATCCTTTTGTCGCGCTGGCCGGGCGCGGGCCCTGGGTCGTGACGCTCAAGGGTGCGGTCGTGCACGATTCCGGCGGCTACGGCATGCTCGGCTTCGGCCACACGCCGAAGGCAATCATCGACGCGCTGAGCCGTCCGCAGGTGATGGCCAACGTGATGACGCCGAACGTCAGCCAGCTGCGTTTCACGCGCGCGCTCGAGCGCGAAATCGGCCACACGCGCGGCGGCTCGCCGTTCAAGCACTTTTTCTGCCTCAACTCCGGTTCTGAATCGGTGTCGCTGGCCTGTCGCATTGCCGACGTCAACGCCAAGCTGATGACCGAGCCGGGTGCGCGCCATGCCGGCCGCACGATCAAGCGTCTCGCCGTCAAGGGTGCGTTCCATGGTCGCACCGAACGGCCGGCCGTGTATTCGGATTCCTCGCGCAAGGCCTACGTGCAGCACCTGGCCAGCTTCCGCGACGAGCGCAGCCTGCTGACCGTCGAACCGTACAACGTGGACCAGTTGCGCCAGGTTTTCGCCGATGCCGACAAGAACGGCTGGTTCATCGAGGCGATGTTCCTCGAGCCGGTCATGGGCGAAGGCGATCCGGGCCGCGCGGCAACGCCCGAGTTCTACGCCGCCGCCCGCGAACTGACGCGTGCGCACGGCTCGTTGTTCCTCGTCGATTCGATCCAGGCCGGTTTGCGCGCGCACGGCGTTTTGTCCGTGATCGACTACCCGGGCTTCGAGAAGCTCGATCCGCCGGACATGGAAACCTATTCCAAGGCGATCAACGGCGGCCAGTACCCGCTGTCCGTGCTTGCGGTCAGCGACAAGGCCGGCAGCCTGTACAAGAAGGGCATCTACGGCAACACGATGAGCACGAATCCACGCGCGTTGGATGTCGCCTGCGCCGCCCTCGATCAGCTCAGCCCGGCGCTGCGCGCCAACATCCGCCAGCGTGGCGCGGAGTTTCTCGACAAGCTCAACAAGCTCAAGGCCGAACTGCCTGGCCTGATCACGAAGGTCCAGGGCACCGGCCTGCTGTTCTCGTGCGAACTGGCGCCGCAGTTCAAGTGCTACGGCGCGGGCAGCACCGAGGAATGGATGCGCGAGCGCGGCTTCGGCGTGATCCATGGCGGCATCAACTCGCTGCGCTTCACGCCGCATTTCGCGATCACCGACGGCGAAGTCGATCTGCTGATCGACGGCGTGCGCCAGGCGCTGCTGCACGGACCGCGCATCAGCGTGCCGGCACAGACCGCCGCCGCGGCATGATGTCCTGAACGGAAAGTTCGTCTCGCCGGAAAAAGCCGGGCCTCGTGCCCGGTTTTTTTTCGTCCGCAGCACGCGAAATCCGCGCCGAGCCTACGCATGCTGTCGGAGATTTCTGACACACGCCAGGTCGCTGCGATGGCACCATGGTGCACCGCGACTACGCTTCATTCACGCCGCGGGCGTAGACTGCGAATTACCTTTTCGGACCTCACCAGCACAAGGAGATGACGATGAAGTTTGTACAACCGGCAGTACTGATCCTGGCCATGGCGTTTGCCGCCAACACCGCGCTTGCCGCGGACACGGCACCGGCGAAACCGCTGACGCCGCAACAGCAGAAGATGAAGGACTGCAACTTGCAGGCCGCCGACAAGAAGGGCGACGAGCGCAAGGCCTTCATGAGCACCTGCCTGAAAGCCGGAAGCAGTACCGCGGCTGCGCCCGCCGCACCGGCCAAGCCGATGACGCAGCAGGAAAAGATGACGGCGTGCAACGCCGACGCCGGCGCCAAGCATCTTACCGGCGACGCGCGCAAGTCGTTCATGAGCACCTGCCTCAAGGGTGACGCCTCGGGCGCGGCCGCGCACTAAGGGCTCGTCATTTGCTGAAAAAAACCGGGCCGCTTTCGGCCCGGTTTTCGTTTGCGCGCTTGCTGTGGATGCATCCGCCATCCGGGCGGACATCGTGGCCTGCTGGAAAAACCTACATCGAGCCGCTGTCAGTGCTGGTGCGAACAGGCGGCGTCGTACTGAGAGACGCTGGCGGTATTGCGTGAATTTTGCGCCTGTTCACCGGCGTATTGCGTACCAGCCTTGCCGTCTGGATTGAACGCCGATCCCGGCGCCGACGCGGCGTTGCCCGGCGTATTCGGTGCACTTGCGCTGCCGCATGAGGCTTTGGGCTGGCCTGTCATTGCAGGACCGTGCACCGTGCTCGACGTCGTCGTAGTCGGCGTCTGGCTCGAGCGCGTGCCGGTGGTTTGTTTTGCCGCCACGGCCCCAGGTGCGGCGCGCATCCCGCCTCCTGGCGCAGCAGCAAAGGCTGCCTGACGCCAGCAGGCATGTCGAAGCAAGGATGATTGCGGATCTCTTCATGGCTTGAACCTCCTTCATTCGCATTTGACGCTGCATGTTCACAGCGCCATTGCGCCACGCTGGTGGCACATGGGTAGGTGCGACAATCCAATGGGCCGGTTCAACAAATTCGCGCTGGCCCGCACATCTATTCAGGCGACAGGCAAGTACCTGTGCGCGCGCTGACCGATACGTAAGGATTGTGCTAACTCCGCCGCGCGGAACAGCGCGGAGAGGCGCAAGCTTGGGATGGCGATGTCAGAAAGGGTCAGAAAGCCGTGCTGACCGAGAGCACGAAACGCTCGCTGTGCTCGTCGAATCCGTAGTAGCGATATTTCGGATCGCTCCAATAGTGGCTGAGATCGAACAGCCAGCGGCTGACACGTTGCGAGATTCCTGCGCGGGCGTACCAGTAGTCATGGTCGCCGACCCAGACTTCGCCTCCGTCGAGCGCGAGACTGGTCTGTCGCGTCAGCGGTTGCACGAACCAAGCCTCCAACGTGCGCGTCGATGTACCGGTTCCGAGACCGTGCGGGCTCCAGGAAAACGAAGCACCGACGCGCTCGAAGAAAGCGATGCTGCCACTGGTTTCCACCCAGTTATGCGCATCGGGGCCCGGATAGGTATAGCCGGTGACGAGCAGGCGCATCCGGCATTGCGTGCCGCAGCCGAAATCCAATCCGGTATACAAGTTCAACTCGACGTGATCGGGCACGCGGCGCTGATAGAGCCATTGTCGGTCCACGTTCGCGGCCCACGCTCCGGCGACGATCAAGTCGTCGAAACGGCCTTCGACGCTGGCCTGGAGGCTCGGACCGGAGTCGAGCAGCGAAACGCCACGAAAGATGTAGTCGCTGCCGAGGCTTGCATAGCCGTTCCAATCGGCCGCCTGGGACGACGCGGAAAAGAGGCACAAAGACAACGCGGCGGTGACCCAGCCGATACGACGGACAAGGCGGACGCGCAGCTTCGCACCGGAGTGCGCGCCATCGGTCTGAATGTTGCGTCGATCATGGTTGCGAACTGGTTTCACGCAGTCCCCGTTGACGCGCCGCCCCTGTTCGCGGATGCGCGTAGACCATAACCGAAAATGGCGGTGCGCCGCCAGCCGGCACGGCCTGCGACGGTGATCCTGTTCGATGATTCCGTGCGCCTTGAGCGCAGCATCGAATGCGCCCGTCGAAGAGCAGGGCGGCGGCTAGGCAATCAATTCAGGGCGACCGTCGATGCGGCAGTATACGGTTTGCGCCGAACTCGCGGCGCAGAGGACGACCTCTCGCATCGAAAACCAGTTAACGCTGCGCGACCTGCGCAGCCTCGTCCTTCAACACCGCGACGGCGGAAAGCTGGCTGTGTGCGGCCAGCAGCGCCCGCACCTGTTGCGGACTCAGACGGCGGTTGAGTGCGAGCATCAAGGCGACCACGCCGCTGACATGGGCGCTCGACAGCGAACTGCCGGAGCCGTAATCGTAGCGATCGCCGGGAAACGTGGTCAGCACGTCGACTCCGGGAGCGCGTATCGCCGTCGCCGGCCACTGCGCATTGCCTTCGGAAGTTGCCACGGCGATCACGGTCGGCACCGACGCCGGAAAGCGGTCGTGTTCATCGCCGGGCGGCGGCGCCGCGACGACGACGGCTATGCCCTGCGCCTCGGCGCCGGCGAGCAGGCGCGCCAGCAGCGGATCCTCGGGCCCGGCCAGGCTGAGATTGATCACGTCGACGCGGCTGTTGACGGCATAGTCGAGCGCCAGCGCCAACGTATAACTGTCGCAATCGGCCGGAGCATCAAGACCGATGCCCGCGCGGCACGCGCGCAAGTCGACAAGTTGGGCTTCCGGCGCAACGCCCATGATTCCGGCGCCGTTGGCGCCGCGTGCGGCAATCACTCCGGCAACTTCGGTGCCGTGCGGCGCGAGCGGGCCGTCGGTGAAGTCGCGTTTCGCGCGCACGACGCCGTTCAGATCATGGTGGCTGGCATCGATGCCTGAATCGATCACCGCGACGCGCACGCCGGCGCCACTGGAGAGCGCGTGTGCAGCATCGACTTCGAGTGTGTCGAGTGAGTGTTGCAGAGCCCGGTAGGGATCGCTCGCCCGGGTCGTGAGCGTGCGGAACTGGTGCATCGGTTCTGCGCTGTCGACGCGCGGATCGTGCGCAAGACGCGCCGCGAGCGCATCGGCATCGCTGCCGCGCGCCGTCGCGAACACTTCGCAATGCACGCCGAGCGTGCGCATCGGCCAACCCGAAACACGCGTGATGGAATATTCGGCAGCGAGCGCGTCGAGCAGCGGATCGGCGCCTGGTCCGGCACCGTAGCTGCTCGGGCGGCGATAGCGATCGCCGGCGTTGCCCTGCAGGCTGTCGACCGCGTCATAGCGGATCGTAACCAGCAGCTTCGTGCCACCGTCGTCATTGCGAACCACTGCGGCCGGCGCGCAACCGGCCAGCGCGACGCAGATAAGCAGCAGGAAGTGCAGCGCGCGCATCGCAGCTTCAGCGCGGGACCTGCGCAACGAAACGCAGGTGCGGATCGGAGCTCAGTCGCGATGCGACCGACTCCGCGTCGGCGCGCGGCACGGCGATCAATGCCACACCACGCTCGGAAGGACCCTGAAGCACACTCACGCCGGCCACCCCGGCAAGCTGCGTCAGTTGCGCCGCATCGACTCCGGGAACGACATCGACGCGAAACAGGACGCTGTTGGCAGGTACCGCGAGAGATTCGGCCGGAGGTGACGTCAGGGTGTGGAATCGCTCGGCACGCTCGCCGGCTTTGAACAGGCCGAAGCCTCCGGCAACGGTCAGCAGCGCCGCTGCGGCCATCGACACGGGCACGAACCAGCGCGGCCGCCGCGGTGCCGGCGGATCGATGCGCGCGTACAGGCGGCGCAGATTCATCGTCATGTTCGTCGCCATGATCGGCTCGTCGGCGACCGCGCCGTGCAGCACGCGCAATTCGCGCGCCTGCCGATTCGCTTCGAGGTCGCTGGCCAGCAACGCGCGCACGGCGTCTTTTTCGGCACCTTCCAGGGTGTCGTTCTCGAGCCATGGCAGCAGTTCGTACAAGTGTTCCTTGCGACTGGCGGTGGTCATGACCTTCAGTCTCCGAGCAGTTGGGTGAGTAGCGGACGCAATTTTGCGCGCGCATGAAACATACGGGATTTCACCGTGCCGACCGGACAGTCGAGGATCAGCGCCACCTCGTCGTATGACCGGTTGAAGAAAAATGTCAGATCCACGACCGCCCGATGTTCCGGCGGCAATTGCATGACCGCCTGGCGGATCGCCGCATGCACTCCTTCGCGATCCAGCTCGTCCGACGGCGGCTGTTCAACTTCAGGCAACTCATCCATGAGTTCCGGAGCCCGCAACTCGCGCGACAAGGCCTTCAGAGCCTTGCGATACGCGATGCCGAAGATCCATGTCGACGCGCGCGCGGCGGCGCGGTAGTCGCCGGCCTTGCGCCAGATCACGATCATCGTGTCATTGATGACGTCCTCGACCAGGTTCATGCGGCCGGTGACGCGCAGGACGAAACGGAACAGCCGATCGTAGTAGCGGCGGTACAGCCGTTCGAAGGCCGCGCGGTCGCCCAGCGCGATCTGCGACAGGCAAGTCAAATCCTCGCCGTCGTCGGCTGGACTTGCTGTTGCCTTGACTTGAAACCCGTCCCGCCGCGACTTCATGATGCTCCGATACCGGGGCTGCCCGGTCACTGTGTACCCGGAAGAGCCCGGGAGGTTCACATCGGACCGCTCGACGGCAGGGCCTATTGCATCCCTAACCCACCGTTCAGGACAAAAAACGGTCGGTAGCGGACACCAGTTCGTGGGTAATGCCCGGCTCGAGGGCCGAGTGGCCGGCATCGCCGACGATGCGCAGGTCGGCCTCCGGCCAGGCGCGGTGCAGGTCCCAGGCGCTGCGGATCGGACAGACGACGTCATAGCGGCCCTGGACGATCACCGCCGGGATGCGCTTCAGCCGGTGTGCATCGCGCAGCAACTGGTCGTCGGCATCGAAGAAGCCGCCGTGAACGAAGTAATGGCATTCGATGCGTGCAAACGCCAGCGCGAACTCGTCGCTGCCGGTCGATGCGATGTAGTCGGCGCTCGGCTGCAGGAAGCTCGTACCGCCCTCCCACATCGACCAGGCCTTCGCCGCGGCCATGCGCACGCCGGCATCGGCGCTCGTCAGGCGGCGGTAATAGGCGCCCATCAGGTCTCCGCGCTCGACCGCCGGAATCGCCGCGAGATAGTCTTCCCACGCATCCGGAAAGATCGCGTCGCAGCCCTTCTGGTAGAACCACTCGAGTTCCCAGCGGCGCAACATGAAAATGCCGCGCAGGACGAGTTCGCTGACGCGATCGGGATGTGCCTGCGCATAGGCGAGCGCCAGCGTCGAACCCCACGATCCGCCGAACACCTGCCAGCGCGCCAGACGCAGGTGCTCGCGCAGCAGTTCCATGTCGGCGACGAGATGCCAGGTCGTGTTGTCGGTCAACTCCGCATGCGGCGTGGAGCGCCCGCAGCCGCGCTGGTCGAACAGCACGATGCGGTAGCGCGCCGGATCGAAGAAGCGCCGCGACTTCGCGTTGCAGCCGGCGCCGGGCCCGCCATGCACGAATACCACCGGCTTGCCCTGCGGATTGCCGCATTGCTCGAAATAAACCCGGTGCAAAGGCGACACCTGCAGGAAGCCGGAATCATAGGGTTCGATTTCGGGGTAGAACGTGCGTCGCGCTGCGGCCGCGTCCATTTGCAGATCCTTCGAAAGCTGAATTGCCAATTCTCCATCGCCGTTGCGGAAAAGTCACATCGCCGAGGCAAAGCTCCACGACGGCCCGGGCCCTTCTCGCAGTCCAGCCTCGGATTCACTGCGCCGAGGAATGCCTGATCAATTTTTTCCAATTCCTGTACCGGCGGTTCCGCTACGATGGCACGGCCAATCAGGAGACTCGCCATGCTTGCATCGATGATGTTGCTGTCCGCCCTGTCGTTCAACGCTGCGCCGCCCGAGGCGGAAGGCAATCCTCTGCAGCCGCTGCAGTTCCTCGTCGGCCACTGCTGGGCCGGCGACTTTCCGAATGGGATGGGCAAGGACACGCATTGCTTCGAAGCGATGTACGGCGGCAAATTCATCCGCGACAAGCATGTCCTGAAAGGCAAACAGGGTAACTACCTCGGCGAAACGACCTACGGGTTCGACCCGCGCGCGAAACAGATCGTCTACTGGTACGTCAGCAGTGACGGCGACATCGATTCGAGCAGCGTGCTGCCGGTGGCGGACGGCTTCGATTTTCCGGAACGCCATCTGACGCAGCCGCAGGACCTGACTATGCGTACGCACTGGAAGCGCGTCGGCGACGACCGCTATATCGCCGTCAACGAGAAAAAGACTGGCGACGGTGCGTGGCAGACGGAATGGAAGATCGAGTACGTGCGCGTCAAAAGCGCAAAGTAATCGGGATTTGCGCCTCTCCCCCTCCCGAAGAAGTCGGGGTCTCTGGCTCGTGTGTTGACGGTTAGTCGAACAGCTTGCCAGGATTCATCAGACCGTGCGGATCGAACGCGGCGCGGATGCTGCGCATCAGCGCGATCTCGGTGCTGCTGCGCGTGCCTTCCAGGTAGGCCTTCTTGACCAGGCCGATGCCGTGTTCGGCGGAAATGCTGCCGCCATGCCTGGCGAGGGTCTCGGCGAGGAGTTTCGTCACGCGTTCGCATTGCGCGATGAAATCCGCGTCGGACAACGCCTCGGGTTTCAGCACGTTGATGTGCAGGTTGCCGTCGCCGATATGGCCGAACCAGACCACATCGAAGTGCGGATACTCGCGCATCAACAATGCCTGCATGTCGGCGAGGAACGCCGGTACCGCCGAGACGCGCACGGAAATGTCGTTCTTGTACGGCCGATGCGGCGCCAGACTCTCGGTGATGCCGTCGCGCAATTTCCACAATGCCGCAGCCTGCGCTTCGCTCTGGCTCATGACACCGTCGCTGACCAGGCCGCGCTGCAGGCACTGCTCGAACACCTCGAGCGCGGCTTGCTGTCGCGCGGGCGTGTCGGCGTCGAACTCGGTCGCGACGTAATATGGCGAGTCTTCGGCGAACGGGCGCTGCGCGCCATATGCTGCCACGTGATACAGCGCGCGATCGGTGAAGAACTCGAAAGCACTCAGCGTGAGGCGCTCTCGGCAGATGGCAAATACCTGCATCAACGCGTCCATCGCCGGCACCGCGAACAGCATGACTTGCGAGGTCGGCGCCGGATCGGTCAATTTCAGCGTCGCTTCGACGACCATGCCGAGCGAGCCTTCGGCACCGATGACGAGGTGACGCAGGTCGTAGCCCGAGGAATTTTTCGTCAGGCCGCGATTCAGATCGAGCAAGTCGCCGTTCGCCGTCACCAGCTTCAATCCGGCGATCCATTCGCGCGTGTTGCCGTAACGGATCACGCGGATTCCGCCGGCGTTGGTCGCGATGTTGCCGCCGATCGTGCACGAACCGCGCGCGCCGAAATCCACCGGGTATACCAATCCGTGCTCACGCGCTGCCTTTTGCACCGTTTCAAGGACGATGCCGGGCTGCACCGTCAGCGTGCGATCCACTTCGTTGAAGTCGAGCACCTTGTTCATGCGCTCGAAGCTGACGACCAGTTCGCCTGAAGCGGCAACCGCCCCGCCGGAAAGGCCCGTGCGGCCGCCGGAGGGTACCAGCGCAACCCGATGCTCCGCCGCCCAGCGCGCGACAGTCTGCACTTCATCGACGCTGGCCGGGAGCGCAATCGCCAGTGGCGCCGGCGTCCATCGACGTGTCCAGTCGCGGCCGTAATGCTCCAGATCGGCGGGTGCGCTAGTCACGCGCAGCGCGGGCGCGCGGCGCATAAGATCGGCCAGTCGTGGATCGGTCATTGGGATCGAGGATCGGGAACCTTCACGCAGCCTGCCAGCCTGCGGCGCAATCGTCCAGTGTTGCACTGCCGCAAAAGCCGGAAAGTTCTGGCATAGTGGCATTCCCGTGGGCCGGCGGCGATCGATGAAAACCTCGTATCCGAAGCAAGACATCAAGGTGCTGCTGCTCGAAGGCGTCAGCAAGACGGCACTCGATGCGTTGCAAGGCGCCGGCTACGCGAACATCGAATACCACGAAAAAGCGCTGCCCGAAGCCCAGCTCAAGCGCCGCATCGCCGACGCGCACCTGGTCGGCATTCGCTCGCGCACCAACCTCACCGCCGACGTGCTCAACGAAGCGCGGCGCTTGATCGCGGTCGGCTGCTTCTGCATCGGCACCAACCAGGTCGACACCGACGCCGCCGAGTCGCTCGGCGTTCCGGTATTCAATGCCCCCTACTCGAACACGCGCAGTGTTGCCGAACTCGTCATCGCCGAAGCCGTCATGCTCGCACGCGGCATTCCGCAGAAAAACGCACTGTGCCATCGCGGCGGCTGGATGAAGTCCGCCGCCGGCAGCATCGAAGTGCGCGGCAAGACGCTCGGTATCGTCGGTTACGGCCACATCGGCACGCAGGTCGGCGTGCTGGCCGAATCGCTCGGCATGCAGGTGCTGTATTTCGACATCGAGAACAAGCTTGCGCTCGGCAACGCACAGCCCGCCAGGACCCTCGACGATCTTCTCGCGCGCGCCGATGTCGTCAGTCTGCATGTGCCGGAAACGCCGGAGACGAAGTGGATGATCGGCGCGCCGCAGCTGGCGAAGATGCGCGCCGGCTCGATGCTGATCAATGCGGCGCGCGGCACGGTCGTCGACATCGATGCGTTAGCGGCGAGCCTGAAGTCCGGGCATTTGTCCGGCGCAGCGATCGACGTATTTCCGGTCGAGCCGCAAGGCAACAACGACAAGTTCGTCTCGCCGCTGATCGGCATGGACAACGTGATTCTCACGCCACACGTCGGCGGCAGCACGCTCGAAGCGCAGGACAACATCGGCCGCGAGGTCGCCGCCAAGCTGCTGCGCTACAGCGACAACGGCAGCACGCTGTCGGCGGTCAACTTCCCCGAAGTCTCCCTGCCCGGTCACACGAACAGCCAACGCCTGCTGCACATCCACAAGAACGTGCCCGGCATCCTGTCGCGCATCAACGAGATCTTCTCGCGCGAGAGCATCAACATCGACGCGCAGTTCCTGCAGACCGACGCGAAGGTCGGCTACGTCGTCATCGACGTCTCGACATCCGCAGAACACGCCGGCGAACTCAAAGACGCACTCGCCGCGATCCCCGGCACCCTGCGCGCACGAGTGCTCTACTAACTGCTGTGGGAATTGCGGCCGTCATGGGCGACCGCTTTGTGAACTCGCGACGACGATAACCGCAGGACTTGAAAGTCCGGCCATGGATGGCCGGTTCTTGATCTTAGCGTGTGATCGAAGATCGACTGCGACTATGCAGCAGCCTGACTACAACGCGGCGATCAGGACGATCGCTAGAAACCATGGTCGGGACGGTGAGATTCGAACTCACGACCCCCAGCACCCCATGCTGGTGCGCTACCAGACTGCGCTACGCCCCGACGAGAGCGATTTGGAGGGCGGCAATTGTAGCAGACGGACCGGGCATTGCATGCCCGGCGCAATCGGATCAGTGCCGCAGGATCTGCAGGACTTCCTCGAGTTCCATGCGCACCTGGCGCACGATCTGGTTGGACATCGACGTCTCCATGCGCGCCTGCTGGCCTTCCAGCCGCTGGCGGGCGCCGGTGATCGTGAAGCCCTGATCGTAGAGCAGCGAGCGAATCTGCCGGATCATGAGCACGTCGTGACGCTGATAGTAGCGGCGGTTGCCGCGACGCTTGACCGGCTTGAGGTTGGTGAATTCCTGTTCCCAATAGCGCAACACGTGCGGCTTCACACCACACAGTTCGCTCACCTCACCGATGGTGAAGTAGCGCTTGGCCGGAATGACCGGCAGTTCGCTGTTACTGCCTTGATCCAGCATAGGATTCGACTCTGACTTTTAATTTTTGGCCGGGACGGAACGTGACCACGCGACGGGCGGAAATAGGAATCTCCTCGCCAGTCTTCGGGTTTCGCCCGGGGCGCTGATTTTTTTGTCTCAAGTCAAAATTGCCGAAGCCGGAGAGCTTCACTTGTTCGCCGCGCTCAAGCGCGCCACGAACGACGTCGAAGAACGCGTCGACGAATTCTTTGGCTTCACGTTTGTTAAGACCGACGTCAGTGAAGAGTCGTTCGGCCATTTCAGCCTTCGTCAATGCCATGCTACCCCCGTAATTTGGCTTGGCACTCTGCGGTCAATGCAGCGACCGCGGCGGCCACATAACGATCCGCGTCCGCGTCCATAAGAGTGCGGTAACTGTTCTGCAAAATCAAGCCTATAGCAAGACTTTTTACCCCAGAACCGAGATTCTGGCCAGAGTACTGATCAAAAACAAGGAGTTCCGTGAGATCTGACCCGACGGCGGACCGAACACAGGCCTCGAGCCGCGCATAAGGCACTGATTCCGGGACGATCACGGCGATGTCGCGCCGAACCGACGGAAACCGCGATACGGCGGCCGCGCACGGGACTTCGCGCTCCTGAATGGCCTCCACGTCCAGCTCGAATGCATAGACGTCGCCGTCCAGGCCCAGCGCCCGCGAGCGTTCCGGGTGTATGGCGCCCAGATGGCCGACGACGCGGTCTCCGCGCCACAACGTAGCGCTCTGGCCGGGGTGCAACCAGCTGACTTCGGCCGGTGCTGTCCGGAACGATTCGGGCGCATTGGTCAGTCCCAGCAGCGATTCGACATCGCCCTTCAGATCGAAGAAATCGGCGCGGCGCTTCTTCTCGCCCCACTGTTCCGCGGACGCGGTTCCGGCAACTACACCGGCAATCTGCAGAGCCTCTTCGGGACCGTCCTGGCCCTGATGGAACACGCGGCCGACTTCGAACAGGCGTACGCGCTCCTGCTGGCGATTCTGGTTGAGCGTAAGCGCCCCGATGAGCCCCGGCAGCAGGCTGGTACGCATCACGGCCATGTCGGCGGACAACGGATTGGCCAGGGCAATCGCGCCGGCGTCGAGGCCCCAGGTTTTGAGCAGGTCGGCACCGACGAAGGCGTAGGTGATCGCCTCGTCGAATTCGCGCGCGGACAGCTGCGCGCGCATGGCGCCGATGTCGACGCGATCCTCGCGCAGCCGCGGTGCGTCGAGTTCGCCGCGCGGCGCCTGCGTCGGGATGCGGTCGTAGCCGTGGATGCGCGCGATTTCCTCGATCAGGTCGGCTTCGATGGCCAGATCGAAACGCGCGGATGGCGGCGTCGCGCGCCAGCCGTCGGCAACGCTTTCGACTTTCAGGCCCAGCGCCGCGAGTATGCGCACGATCTCGAAGTCCGCGATTTCGATGCCGAGCAGGCGCGGAATGCGCGCGCGGCGCAACGCGATCGTTGCGCGCCGGGGCAAGTGCTCGGGCGTCACCGCTTCGACGATCGGGCCGACCTTGACGCTGACGCAGGCGTCGACGATCAGCTGTGCTGCACGTTCGAGCGCGCGTCGCGGCAACTCGGCGTCGACGCCACGCTCGAACCGGTGCGCCGCATCGGTGTGCATGCCGAGCTTGCGTGCGCGCCCGGCAATCACCGCCGGTGCGAAATGCGCGGCTTCGAGAAACACGTTCGCCGTCGCCGTCGTCACGCGCGTCGAATGACCGCCCATCACGCCACCGAGCGCAACCGGCACGTCGCCGTCGGTGATCACGAGAAAATCCGCATCGAGGGCAACGTCACGCTCATCGAGCAGCTTCAGCGTTTCGCCCGCGCGCGCGCGGCGCACGCCGATCGGGCCGCGCAACGTGTCGGCATCGAACGCGTGCAGCGGCTGGCCGAGTTCCAGCATCACGTAGTTGGTCACGTCGACGAGCAGGCTGATCGAACGCAGCCCGCAGCGGCGCAGGCGCTCGACGATCCACAGCGGCGTTTGCGCCGCCGGATCGATGCCTTCGATGTAGCGGCCGCAATAACGCGGGCAGTCGACCGGGGATTCGAGCTTGACCGCGATCGTGCGCGCCGACGTCGGTGCGACGGCGGGAACCGGCAGCGGCCGGGGCGCGATGTCGAACGCCGCGCCGACGTCATTGGCGATGCCGACGATGGAAAGGCAATCGGCACGGTTCGGCGTCAGGCCAAGATCGATCACGTTGTCCGGCAGACCGAGATACTCGGCCAGCGGCTTGCCGACCGGCGCGTCGCCGGCCAGTTCGAGCAGCCCCGAGGCGTCGGCATCGATGCCGAGTTCCTTCGCCGAGCACAGCATGCCGGACGACTCGACGCCACGCAGCTTCGCCGCCTTGATCGTCAGCTCGCCGACTTTCGTGCCGATCGTCGCCAATGGCGCCTTCAATCCCGGACGTGCGTTCGGCGCGCCGCAAACCACCTGGAGCATTTCGCCGTTGCCCGCATCGACCTTGCAAACCTGCAGCCGATCGGCCTCCGGATGCTTCGCGCACTCGACGATCCGCGCGACGACGACGCCGTCGAGATTTGCGCCGACACGGTCGACGCTTTCGACTTCGTGGCCGATCATGTTCAGGCGCTCGACCAGCGCGTCGTGATCGGCGCTGATCGCCACGCGTTCGCGCAGCCAGTTTTCGGAAATTTTCATTGATCGTCCGTTAATGAAACTCTTTGGCCGTCATCCCGGCGAAAGCCGGGATCCAGCTCTCGCGCATCGAACCAGAAGCTGGATTCCGCTTGACTCGCGCCATACTGGCGCTATGCCCTTCGGGCCAGCTCCGCTGTTCGCGCGCGTTCCTGCGCGCAGTCGCCGGAATGACGAACCAATATAACTAAGCAAACTGTCTGAGAAACCGCACATCATTCTCGAAGAACGCGCGCAGGTCGGTAACTCCATAGCGCAGCATCGCCAGGCGCTCGACACCCATGCCGAAGGCAAAACCGGTATAGCGCTCCGGGTCGATGCCGCAGTTGCTCAGCACACTCGGATGGACCATGCCGCAACCGAGCACTTCGAGCCAGCGCGTAGCCGCCGTCCGGCAAATCCCAGCTGGATCACGACGTCGGCGCCCGGCTCGACGAACGGAAAGAACGTCGGCTTGAACATCATCTCGAAGTCGCGATCGAAGAACGCGCGCAGGAATGCGCGCAACGTGCCCTTCAGGTCGGCGAGCGTCGAGGTCTCGTCGACGAGCAGGCCTTCGACCTGATGGAACATCGGCGAGTGCGTCTGGTCCGAATCGCTGCGGTAGACCTTGCCCGGCGCAATCAGGCGGAACGGCGGCTGGCGGCCATTCATCGCGCGAATCTGCACCGGCGAGGTATGCGTGCGCAGCAGGCGGCTGTCACCGCCCTGTCGGGCTTGATCCAGAACGTGTCGTGCATCGTCCGCGCCGGATGATCGGGCGGGAAGTTCAAGGCGCCGAAGTTGTGCCAGTCGTCCTCGATTTCCGGACCATCGGCGACCTCGTAGCCCAGGCGCGCGAAGATGGCGATGATGCGATCGAGCGCGCGCGTCAGCGGATGCAGGCTGCCGCGCGCGGCGTTGCGTCCGGGCAAGGTGACGTCGACACGCTCGCTGGCCAGGCGCTGCTGCAGCGCGGCTTGTTCGAGCACGTGACGCCGCGCAGCGATGGCTTCGCCGAGGCTGTCCTTGGCGCGATTGACGCGCTCGCCGTGTGCCTTGCGCTCTTCGGTCGGCAGCTTGCCGAGCGCCTTGAGCTGTTCGGTGATCAGCCCCGACTTGCCGAGCAGCGACACGCGCAGTGCGTCGAGCGCTTCGAGCGACGACGCTGCTGCGATCTGGCTCAACGCCGGATTCGACTTGTTGGTCCAATGTGTCGTTCATCTTTTCCACATTTCCCGCAGCGCGTTCGTCGGAACATTTCCGACAGCCTCGACGTCTCGCGACAACCCCCACGCCTCTGACGGTGAATTGGCTGAAGTCCCAGGGCGTCGATCAAAAAAAAGGGGAGCGAGGCTTGCGCCCGCTCCCCAGGTAATCAAGCATCGCGCCGAAACGCGATGCGTCTGTTGTGTGACGTTGATTACGCCGCGAGGCTGGCTTTCGCTTTTTCGGCGAGAGCGCCAAACGCCTTGATATCGTGCACGGCGATGTCGGCCAGCACCTTGCGGTCGACCTCGATGCCGGCCCGCTTCAGGCCGTTCATCATGCGGCTGTACGACAGCCCATACTGGCGTGCGCCGGCATTGATGCGCACGATCCAGAGTGCGCGGAACTGGCGCTTCTTCTGCTTGCGACCGATGTAGGCGTACTGCAGCGCCTTCGTGACCGCCTGCTTGGCGACGCGATAGACCTTGCGGCGGGCGTTGTAGTAGCCCTTGGCGCGCGAAAGAAGCTTCTTGTGCCGTGCGCGCGCGGTGACACCACGTTTGACTCGTGCCATGGTTCGTCTCCTTACGCGTAGGGCAGCATGCGGGCGATCCGACCGGAGTCTTCTTTCCGCACAATGTTGGGACCGCGAAGACCGCGCTTACGCTTGGTCGACTTCTTGGTCAGGATATGGCTCTTGAAGGCATGACCGGCCTTGAATTTGCCGGACGCCGTCTTGCGGAACCGCTTGGCAGCGGCCCGGTTGGTTTTGATCTTGGGCATGGCCCAACTCCTTAAGTTGTGTTTTTGTACTGGGCCGAGCGCCTCACCTGAGCGTGAGAGCTTTCCATCCTTGCTCGATCCGGCTTGTTTAAGCCACGCCATCAGGCGTAGCGGGTTCCACTTCTTCTTCCATCCTCCCGCAAACAGCGGAAGGAAAAAATTCTTTCTGATTGACTTCCCAAACTCACTTCTTCTTGGGGGCGATCATCATCACCATCTGCCGCCCTTCGAAGCGCGGGAAGCTCTCGATCACCGCTTCTTCCAGGACATCGGCCTGGATACGCTTGACCATCGCCTCACCCAGCTCCGTGTGCGCCATCTCGCGACCCTTGAAACGCACCACGATCTTGACCTTGTCGCCTTCCTCGAGAAAACGCCGCAAATTGCGCATCTTCACAGCGTAGTCGCCATCTTCGGTCGAGGGCCGGAACTTCAGTTCCTTGATCTCGACCTGCTTGGTCTTGCGCTTCGCCGCGTGCGCTTTCTTCTGCTGCTCGAACTTGAACTTGCCGAAGTCCATGACGCGGCAGACCGGTGGATCGGCATTCGGCACGATCTCGACCAGATCCAGACCCGCTTCGGCAGCCATGCTCAGCGCTTCCTCGCGCGTCAGAACACCGACCTGCTCTCCATCTGCGCCGATCACGCGCACCCGCGGAACACGGATCTCCGCATTCTTGCGGTTAGTCTTTTCGGTGGCGATAACTCAATCTCCGGTAAAACCTGACGTCAATCCGCGCGGCGTTCAGGCGGCGCCGCGTCATTCGTATTCCTGCTGGCAACGGTACTCTCGAAGCCGAAGGGCGGGCATCCTGCTCGCGTCTTCTACGGAGCGACCATCTCGGCGCGCAGTCTGTCGGCAAATGCGGTCAACGGCATATTGCCAAGGTCTTCGCCCGACCTCGCGCGCACGGAAACAAGCCCATTTTCCCTCTCGCGATCGCCGACCACCAGAAGGTACGGGACTTTTTGCAGCGTGTGCTCGCGGATTTTATAGCCAATCTTCTCGTTACGCAAATCCGCCTGTACCCGGAATCCTTGTTTTACAAGGGTTTGCGTCACTTCCGAGACATAATCTGCCTGTGAATCAGTGATATTCATCACCACGGCCTGCACCGGGGCGAGCCAGGCCGGGAAATTGCCGGCGTGGTGTTCGATCAGGATTCCGATGAAACGCTCCATCGAACCGACGATCGCGCGGTGCAGCATGGCCGGCTGGCGGCGCTGGCTGTGCTCGTCGACGTATTCGGCGCCGAGCCGGCCGGGCATCATGAAATCGATCTGCATCGTGCCCAGCTGCCAGGTACGCCCGATCGAGTCCTTCAGGTGGTACTCGATCTTCGGCGCGTAGAACGCGCCCTCGCCCGGCAACTCCTCCCACTGCACGCCGGCCGCGCTCAATGCGCGCCGCAGCATGTTTTCGGTGCGGTCCCAGAACTCGTCCGACCCGATCCGCTTCTCCGGCCGCAGCGCGATCTTGATCAGGACGTCGGTGAAACCGAAATCCGCGTAGACCTTGAGCGCCTGCTGGTGGAACGCCGTGACCTCGGCCTCGACCTGGTCCTCGGTGCAGAAGATGTGACCGTCGTCCTGGGTGAACCCGCGCACGCGCAGGATGCCGTGCAGCGCACCCGACGGTTCGTTGCGATGGCAACCACCGAATTCGCCGTAGCGGATCGGCAGGTCGCGATAGCTGTGCAGGCCGTGGTTGTAGATCTGGATATGGCCCGGGCAGTTCATCGGCTTGAGCGCATAGGTGCGCTTCTCCGACTCGGTGAAGAACATGTTCTCCTTGTAGTTGTCCCAGTGGCCCGACTTCTGCCACAGCGACACGTCGAGCACCTGCGGAGCCTTCACTTCCTGATAGCCGCAATTGCGATAGACGCCGCGCATGTACTGCTCGACGACCTGCCAGATCGACCAGCCCTTCGGATGCCAGAACACCAAACCGGGCGCCTCTTCCTGCATATGGAACAGGTCGAGCTGCTTGCCCAGTTTGCGGTGGTCGCGCTTCTCGGCTTCCTCCAGTTGCGTGAGATACGCCTTGAGATCCTTGTCGTTGAGCCAGGCCGTGCCGTACACGCGCTGCAGCATCTCGTTGTTCGAATCGCCGCGCCAGTAGGCGCCGGCCACCTTCATCAGCTTGAACGCGCGAAGCTTGTTCGTGTTCGGCACGTGCGGGCCGCGGCACAGGTCGATCCAGTCGCCCTGCCCGTACAGCGAAATTTCCTCGCCCGGCGGAATGATGTCGTCGATGATCTGCGCCTTGTAGATCTCGCCCTTGTTCCTGAAGAACGTGATCGCGTCATCCTTTGCCATGACGCTGCGCTGGACCGGCAGCCCTTCGGCGACGATCTTCTTCATCTCGGCCTCGATCTTCTCGAGGTCGTCGGGCGTGAACGGCGTCTTGCGCGCGAAGTCGTAGTAGAAACCGTTTTCGATCACCGGGCCGATCGTCACCTGCGTATCCGGGAACAGACGCTGCGTCGCCTGCGCGAGCAGATGCGCAGTCGAGTGACGCAGGATGTCGAGCGCCTCGGGACTCTTCTCGGTGACGATGGCGACATTCGCATCGCGCTCGATGCGGTAGCTCGTATCGACCAGCTTGCCGTCGACCTTGCCGGCCAGCGCAGCCTTGGCCAGGCCAGCGCCGATCGCAGCGGCGACATCCTGCACGGTGACCGGATTTTCGAACTGGCGTTGACTGCCGTCGGGAAGAGTGATGTTGATCATGGGATGCGACCATCAGAAATGAAAAAAGGCGCCGAGCGCCTTTTTGGGGGCGGCTTGGCGATTCGATGCTAGTTGTCGAAAGTTCGCGTTGACATGTCGCACACTCGGCCCGCGGTTTCGCCGCGCGCCACCTTGAAGTTTTCTCACCTTTGATTTTCTCACGCCGGGCACGTCAATTCAATTGCCGTGGAGTGCAAACCCGCACACCCACTGCGCCCTTCAGCGTCTGGGCGTGCGCATCAGCACGAATTCCTCGGCCGAGGTCGGATGCATCGCCATGGTCGCGTCGAAATCGCGCTTGCGCGCACCCATGGTCACGGCGACCGCAAGGCTCTGCACGATTTCCGGAGCATCCGCGCCGAGCATGTGCAAGCCGAGCACGCGCTCCGTCGCCGCATCGACGACGAGCTTCATGTAGCTGCGCTCGCGGCGCCCGGCCATGACGTTTTTCATCGGCCGGAAGTCCGCTTCGAACACGTCGATCCGGTGTCCGTGCTGCAACGCGCGCTCTTCGCTGAGTCCGATCTTTGCCAGCGGAGGCTGCGAGAACACGGCGCTGGCAACCAGTTCATGATCGACGGCACGTGGCGTGCCGCCGAATTCGGAGTCGACGAACGCGCGCCCTTCGGCAATCGCCACCGGCGTGAGGTTGACGCGGTCGGTAACGTCGCCGACGGCGAAGATCGACGGCACATTGCTGCGCGACCATTTGTCCACGCACACGGCGCCGCTCTGCGGATGCAAGGCGACGCCGACCTGCTCCAGGCCGAAGCCGGCGGTATTCGGCGTACGTCCAAGCGCGTTGAGCACCACGTCGGCGTGCAGTTTCCGACCGTCGGCGCCGTGGCAGACGTATTCATCGCCGAGGCGTTCGAGCCGTACCGGCTGAAAGGCCGGCTGCAACTCGACGCCGCGAGCAGTCATCGCCGCTGCCAGGCGCCGGCGCAGGTCTGCATCGAAGCCGCGCAGCGGCAAGTCCGCGCGAAACGCCTGGGTTACGCTACAGCCGAATCCGCGATAGATGCTGGCAAACTCCACCGCGATGTAGCCGGATCCCAGTACGAGCAAGTGTCGCGGCGCTTGGGTCAGATCCAGGATTTCATTGGAAGTTGCGGCCAGCTCGATGCCGGGAATGGCTGGACGGCCGGGTGCGCCGCCCGTCGCGATCAGCAGTCGCTGTGCCGACAGCCTCTCACCGTTGATCAGCACCGTATGCGCATCCTGCACGACGGCGCGCCCGGCGATCACGCGCACGCCGGATTCCGTGAGCATCTTCCGGTAGACGCCTTCCAGGCGTGCGGTCTCGGCATTTTTTGCCGCGGTCAACCGCGCCAGGTCGAAGACAGGCTGCTGCACGTGCCAGCCGTAACTGACGGCATCGGCAAACGCGTCGGAAAATTGCGCCGCGTACATGAAGTACTTCTTCGGCACGCAGCCACGAATGACGCAGGTGCCACCGAGGCGATCCGCTTCGCAGATGGCGACCCGGGCGCCCCTGGATGCGGCGTAGCGACTGGCCGCCACGCCGCCCGAACCGGCGCCGATGGTGATCAAATCGAAATCCTGGTTGGACATGCGCGTGGGCCGAGAGTGTTGTCTGGCGCGCAATATCGCTCATTCGCCAAGCCGGCGTAAGAGGCACGTCAATTCGTGTCGCTGGCGCTTTTTTTTGAGGCGCGTCGTCACGTGTACCCGTCAATGCGCGGCGTAGCCGGCGCCGGTGGCACTACGACCGAACGAAACGCCGGGCAATGGATTTCGAAAGGCAGTGTGGAACGGAACACCGGTACAAGACCCAACGTCAGCCGGAAGGCCCCGAGTGTTCTTCGTATGCGGCGAGCTTGCCGCGCAGGAAGTCGGCCGTATCGACCGTTCGGCCATCAGCGAAGCGGATCCGGTACTTCTCACCGCTCATCGACGAGCCCGTGGCGCAATAGCGGATGAAATCTTCCGCAGTCCTGACCCGGCTGCCGGCATTGCGCAACTTGACGCGCAAGTGATCCGCAGCCTCGCGAGAACTGAATTCGGCGCCGTTGCGAATGAAGCGCGCGTCGTTCAAGGCGGCGACGGACTCGATCAGGTACTCGATCCTGGCTTGTTCGGCGCTGGGCTGAGCGAGTGCAGGCGCGCTGATCAATGCCGAGACAGAGAGCATCCAGAAAGCCGTGCGCGCGCCGAAACGGGTCCGTCGCGGCGCGCCGCCCAATGTCGCCGAAGTACTCCCTGCGCCGGTATGCAACGCGAATGACGGTGAGCCCGGGCGCATTACAGCAAGCCTTCTATAGGCAGCAGTTGCATCAGGAATACAGCGAGGAGGCGCTCCTTGGATACGCCGGGATCGCTCTGCACACTCAGCGCGTGTCCGTCTTCGCTCCACTGCCACGACATCGGCGCTTCGCCGGGTTTTGATGTCGGCGACTGCAGCAACGAGACCTGATACGAATTGGCCGGGAGGGTCGCGTTGTCGAAGAATTCACGCACGGCCTGCGCCAGTGGTGCGGAGTCGATGATCACGCCCATCTCGGTATTCAGCAGCTTGGAGCGTTGATCCATGTTCAGCGAGCCGATGAAGACTTTCTTGCGATCGACGACGACGGTCTTGGCGTGCAGGCTCACGCCGGACGAAGTTCCACGCGCCGTCACCGGCTGGGCCGTGCCGGGTGTCGGCCGCAGCTCATAGAGTTGCACGCCGCCTTCGAGCAGCTGGCGCCGGTAGTGCGCATAGCCCGAATGCGCCGCCGTCTCGTCAGTCGCGGCCAGCGAGTTGGTGAGCACCTGGATACTCACGCCGCGTCGCGCGAGCGCGGTGAGGAACTGCGTGCCCGTGTCGCCAGGCACGAAATACGGCGAGGTCATGAAGACTTCGTTCTGCGCCGTATCGATCATGGTCTTGAGCTGCGGGCCGATGCGCAAGGACGGCACGTCCTCGTGCATCTCGATCTTTTCCGGTTGATCCGCGACGACGACGGCGGAACCCCAGAACCACTCGCCGCGGCGATCCGCCGTGGCACCATCGGGGAGTTCGTCGAGGGTCGCTTGCGCGTAGTCCGACTGCGCAAACGCACGCGCGTCGCGGGCCAGGGCAACACGCAACTGTACGAGATCGGCTTGCGTGTCGCGATCATTGCGAAAGGCGGTCGCGGGATAAGCGGCGTCGCTGTTCCAGTAGTCATCGAATACGCGCGAAGCCTCGCGCACCACCGGTCCGATCGCCAGCAGGTCGAGATCGCGAAAGTTCGTATCGGTGCCGGCATCGAAGTAGTCGTCGCCGATATTGCGCCCGCCGATGATCGCCGCGCTGTTGTCGGCAACGAACGACTTGTTGTGCATGCGCCGGTTGAGGCGCTGTCCTTCGATCAGGAACTGAGCGACCTTCGACAGCGTCGACGGCGCGCGCGTCTTGAACGGGTTGAACAGGCGCACTTCGATATTCTCATGCGCATCGAGCGCGTCCAGCATGATTTGCTCGTCGGCCAGACCGAGGTCGTCGATCAGCATGCGCACGCGCACGCCGCGATCGGCCGCCGCCAGCAGGTGTTGCGCGAGCAGGCGTCCGGTCGCATCGTTCTTGAAAATGTAGTACTGCAGGTCCAGCGAATGCTTGGCGTGATCGGCCAGCGCGACACGGCTCATCAGTGCGTTGTTGCTCTTGGTCAGCAGACGGAAGCCGGACTGCTGACCGCGTTGACTGACCTCACTGGCAAGATAGTGCGCCGCCGGCGTGTCGTTGGCTGGTGGCAGCGCGCTCGATGGCTGCTTGACGAAATCCGTTCGCAGCGACGAGCACGCAGACAGCGTCGCCGCGAGAGCGATCGCGCCGAACAGACTTGCGGGAGACTTAAAAAGCATGGACGACATGGGAATCCGGTGAACAAATGAACGCGCACGGGCGTTCGCGCCACTGGCGCGCGACCGACCCGTAGCAGATGCCTAAATCCGTCCCAGCACCACCAACACTACAACGATGAGCAGAACCAGGCCCAAACCACCGCTCGGGCCATAACCCCAGCTGCGGCTATGCGGCCAGCTCGGAATCGCACCGATCAACATCAGCACCACGACGATCAAGAGAATTGCACCTAATGACATTTTCCTTCTCCTTGTGAGGATGATTTGTTGCTCACGTCTCGCCTGCCGGATGCTGCGACGTTTTTGACGGCCATTGGCTGCCAGCGCGCGCGGACGATTGCTTACAGGTGAAGATTGCCCGTGCCGAACAATCCGAGCAGTCCCATGAGGATCAGGTAGATGGCGACGATGAAGTTCAGCAGACGCGGCACCATCAGGATCAATATTCCGGCGATCAACGAGACCAGCGGGCCAATGCTCAGATGCAGGTTCATGGCAGTTTCCTTCTTGGACGATTGCTTTTGTCAAAAACGGACGAGTATCCACACAGCTTGCGCAGGATCCCTCGCCATGAGCTTCGTTCTGCTCCAGCTGCGTCACCGCCGTGAACGACGGCGCTCCGCTCGACAGGAATTCCGCGGTCGCCCGATAGAAGCGGGCCGTCGCGGTTCACGCGCCGGCCCGCCGGCGCAACGCTGCGACTAGCGCAGCGTGCGCTCGAACTCCTTGACCTCTACGCGCGCCTTTTCCTTGGCGATGCCATAGCGCTCCTGCAATTTGTCGACGAGGTAGTCGCGATGGCCCGCGCTGCGGTTGACGTCCTCGTCCGTGAGCTTGCTCCATTTCGTCTGGATCTTGATCGCCAAAAGCGACCACCTCGTTCGGATCATGTCCTGAATCATTTCATTGGCCTTTCATGGTTTTGCGGTTGCGCGAGCTGGGCAGCAGCGGTCGACTCCTTGTCGCCGCCGCCCTGTGAAATCGTCTGGTTCATGAAGCGTTTTCTTGACACCGTGTAAGAAGAACAGCAGCCCGTGCGCTTTGCGGCGATGCAGGTCTGGCGCTGTACACCACACTCTGGTCGACTGGATCGTGCGCGTTGGCCGCGTCGACTGGAAGTTGTAGCGCCTCTCAATCCGCAGCGACAAGACAAGCAGGATCATCAAACCAGGAGCACAATCTTGGCCATGGATGCGCCGGTAATTCCGCCGAAGCCCAGCACGCCCGCGATGATTGCAATACAAGGAACAACAGTGCGTACGACATGAAAATTACCTTCAGCGAACCACGCAATCGCCGTGCAACTTCACGCAGCCTAGGCGCATGCCGCCCGAATCTCTGTACGCCAACGTACATAGGCGGCTTCCGGCCAGCGAAAACGAACGTGAGCTTGGCCGATTGCACACAACGACCGCCCACGGGCAATAGCGACGACCGGCGTCATGCCTCCGCGAGGCCGGCTCCGAGGGTCAGGCAAGCGCCGTCAGCGCCCCGCCCATGCGAAACGGCTATGTTCGCTAACGTACATATAAAGCGTCCGTGGTCGGGCGATGATGCGCTGGAGTGTGCCGCGGGCCGACTGCGCTTCACCGTCGAGCAACCCGCCTGCCCCTCCGGCGCCTGTTCCGAACCGCGCTTCGGCTGCGACCGAGCGGGATGGCGGTCGACAGGGTGGCCCCTGCACGCAGCACGCATCCCACGACAATTCGATTGATCGCCCAGGCGCACGACACGATGCTTCGATACCTGGCGCGCAAATGGAAGGCAGTACGGCCGGGCCCGTGGCGGCCGCCCGAGCATATCGAACAGCCACTGCGATCGGAGCTCTACAGCGCCGAACAGATGGAACAGCACGGCGAAGTCCTCGCCGAATCGCACCGGGACGCACGCGCGCACGGCGCCGATCGCCTGTTGCCGCGGCTCGCCGAAAACGAGGTGGTGCTGGTTCATGCCTGCAAGCTGCTCGCCGACGCGATCGAGGCCGAGCGCCGCATAACCCCGGCCGGCGAGTGGCTGCTCGACAATTTCTACCTGATCGAAGAGCAGATCCGCACGGCGCGGCGCCATCTGCCCAAACGCTATAGCTGGGAACTGCCGCGCCTGACGAGCGGCCCGTCGTCTGGATTCCCGCGCGTATACGATATCGCGCTCGAAGCGATTTCCCATGGCGATGGCCGTGTCGACACCGATAGCCTGATCCGTTTCGTCTCGGCCTATGAGCGCGTGACGACGCTCGCCCTCGGCGAGCTGTGGGCGATTCCGATCATGTTGCGCCTGGCGTTGATCGAGAATCTGCGGCGCGTCGCCGAGCGTATTGCTGCCGACCGCACGCATCGCAACCTGGCCGATGCCTGGGCCGACCAGATCGTCGACTTCGCCGAAACCGACGCCAAGAACCTGATCCTGGTGGTCGCCGACATGGCGCGCTCGAATCCGCCGATGGTCAGCGCGTTCGTCGCCGAGTTGACGCGCCGCCTGCAGGGCCACGGCCCCGCGCTGGCGCTGCCGCTGACCTGGATCGAGCAGTCGCTGGCGGAATCCGGTTTGACGATCGCGCAGCTCGTGCAGGCGGAGAACCAGCAGCAGGCGGCCGACCAGGTGTCGATCAGCAACAGCATCGGCAGCATGCGTCTGCTGGCAGTGATGGACTGGCGCGAATTCGTCGAGTCGATGAGCGTGGTCGATCAGACGCTGCGCCGCGACCCCGCGGGAATTTATGCACAAATGGACTTTGCCACGCGCGACCGCTATCGCCATGCGATCGAGGAGACAGCGAAGCGCGGCAACCTCGTGGAAGCGCAGGTCGCCGAAACCGCTGTGCGCCTCGCCGGCGAGGCTGCAAGCGATGCAGGGCCTGCTGGCGCCAGCACCACGCACGTCGGCTATTACCTGATCGGCGCCGGACTGCCGCAACTCGAGCGTGCCATGCAGCTGCACTCGCCGCTGCGGGCGTTCGCACGCGACGGCTACGTGCGCGTATCGCTCTACCTGGGAGCGATCGCTCTGATCACGGCAGCGGCAACCGCCGTTGCTTGCCTTGTCGCCCATGCGCACGGAGTGGGCGGTTGGCTGCTGGCATCGCTTGCGGTCTGCGCTGCGCTGGGCGGCAGCCAGCTGGGCGTGGCGGTCGTCAACCGCGTTGCCAGCATGCTCGTCGCGCCGCGCGCATTGCCGCGCATGGATTTCTCCGAGGGTGTTTCGCCGCAGGCACAGACCCTGGTCGTCGTGCCGACGCTGCTCGCCAGCGCCGAAGCTGCCGCCGCGCTGATCGAAGCGCTCGAGGTGCGCTTCCTGGCAAATCGCGACACGCACGTGCAGTTCGGTCTGCTGACCGATTTCGCCGATGCCGCCGAAGAAATCCTTCCCGATGACGAAGCGGTCGTGCAGCAGGCGGCCGACGGCGTCGAGCAACTGAACCGGAAATACAGCGGCGCCGGCGCATCCACGTTCTTCCTGTTCCATCGGCCACGCCGCTGGAATGAGCAGGAACGTGTCTGGATGGGCCACGAGCGCAAGCGTGGCAAGCTGGGCGACCTCAATGCGTTGCTGCGCGGCGGCTCGGCCGGTGCCTTCTCCTTGATCGTCGGCGACGTTTCATTGCTGCAGTCGGTGAAGTACGTCATCACGCTCGACACCGACACGCTGTTGCCGCGCGACGCCGCTCGCCAGCTGATCGCCGGCATGGCGCATCCGCTCAATCGCGCGATAGATGACGCGTCCAAGGGACGCATCGATTCCGGTTACGGCATTCTGCAGCCGCGCGTCGGAGCGACGTTGCCGAGTACGCAACGTTCCCGCTACGCGCGCATGCACGCCGGCGACGCCGGCCTCGATCCGTACACGCGCGCCGTATCGGACGTCTATCAGGACGTGTTCGCGGAAGGCTCGTTCATCGGCAAGGGCATCTACGACGTCGACGCGTTCGAGCTGTCGCTGAAGCAGCGCCTACCGGAGAACCGCATCCTCAGTCATGATCTGCTGGAGGGCTGCTACGCGCGTTCCGGACTGCTGAGCGACGTCGAACTGCACGAGAGCTATCCGTCGAGCTATCACGCGGATGTGCAGCGGCGTCATCGCTGGATTCGCGGCGACTGGCAGATCGCGCACTGGCTGCTGCCGCGCGTACCGGGCGCCGACGGCGCCAGCACGAAAAATCCGCTGTCGGCCCTGTCGCGCTGGAAGGTACTCGACAACCTGCGCCGCAGCCTGGTGCCTGTTGCGCTGACGTTGCTCATGCTGCTGGGCTGGATCGTTCTGCCAGCGCCGCTGCTGTGGACACTGGCCGTGCTCGGCGTCACGTTCGTTCCGACGTTCGGCGCCGGCCTGCTCGACCTGGCGCGCAAGCCGCGAGAATCCCTGCTGCGACATCACATCGACATGTCGCTGCGCAGCGCCGGGCGTCGCTTCGCCAATGCGTTGTTCGCTCTGGCATGCCTGCCGTACGAAGCGTATTTCTGCCTCGACGCGATCGTGCGCACCGGCGTGCGCATGCTGCTCACGCAGCGCCACCTGCTGCAATGGACCGCCTCGAGCGAAGTCGAACGCAACGCGCGCACGTCGATTTCCGCCTCGTTCCGCACGATGTGGTTCGGCCCGGTTCTGGCGATCGCCACCGCGTTCTACCTGCTGCACGCACGCCCCCTGGCGCTGGCAACGGCCTTGCCCGTGCTCTTGCTGTGGCTGACAGGACCGGGCATCGAATGGTGGCTGAGCCGGCCGATCGAAACGGCAGTGGAGGCGCTCGACACCGCTGAGATCGGCTTCCTGCGCCGGGCCGCACGGCGCACCTGGGCGTTCTTCGAGCACCTCATGACCGACGAAGACAACTGGCTGCCGCCGGACAACATCCAGGAGCAACCGGCAAACGTCGTCGCGCATCGCACGTCGCCGACCAATATCGGCCTGGCGCTGCTGTCGAACCTGTCCGCCTACGATTTCGGCTACCTGTCCATGGGCAGCGTAATCGAGCGCTGTCAGCGCACGCTCGACGCGCTGGGCAAGCTGCAACGTGAACGCGGTCACTTCTACAACTGGTACGACACGCGCACGCTGCAGCCGCTCGTGCCGTTCTATGTGTCGACCGTCGACAGCGGCAATCTTTGCGCGCATCTGTTCACGCTGGACGCCGGATTGTGCGCCTTGCTCGACCAGGCCATCGGCAATCCGCGCACGCTCGAGGGCTTGCGCGATACGCTCGACGTGTTGATCGAGACGGCGCCTGCCGAACATCGCGTCTTGGTCGAACAATTCCGCAAGCAGCTCGACCAGATCTGCGCTCGAGCGCCGGTAACGTTGGCGGCCACGTGGCGCGCGCTGGCGCAACTCGACTCGGGCGCAGCGGCAATCGTCGCTGGCCTTGGCGACACGGCCGGCGGCGGCAGCGCGGTGTGGGCGAATGCGCTGCTGAATCAGTGCCGCGACGCCGCCAACGATCTGCGCTTTCTGGCGCCCTGGCTCGACCTGCCGCCGGCGCCGGACGCGCTCGCCGGCGTACTCGAGGCGGTGGCGCTGCCGACACTGCGCGAACTGCCGCAGCGTGCGCACGAACTGCTTCAGTCCGTACAGCAAGCCGCGATCGACTCCAGCGCGCCGCAGCATCGCCCCTGGATCGATGATTTCGCGCGGCACGTCGCCGAAGCCGGCCGGCGAGCGCACGCACGCGTCGCCGCGATCGAGCGCAGCGCGCTGAGTGTGCGGCAATTTGCACAAATGGATTTTGCTTTCCTGTACGACATGGAACGCCGCCTGTTCACGATCGGCTACAACGTCAGCGACCGGCGGCCCGACGTCAGCTACTACGACCTGCTCGCCTCCGAAGCGCGCCTCGGAAATTTCGTCGCGATCGCGCTCGGACAGGTGCCGCAGGAAAGCTGGTTCGCGCTGGGACGCCTGCTCACGGCGACCGGCCACCAACCGGCACTGCTTTCGTGGGGCGGCTCGATGTTCGAATACCTGATGCCGCTGCTGGTGATGCCGAGCTACCCGGACACGTTGCTCGATCAAACGTGCAAGGCGGTCGTGCGCCGGCAGATCGAGTACGGCCGCCAGCGCCATGTGCCCTGGGGCATTTCCGAGTCGGGCTACAACACCGTCGACGCCAGCCACAACTACCAGTACCGCGCCTTCGGCGTGCCCGGCCTCGGACTCAAGCGCGGCTTGGCGGAGGATCTGGTGATCACGCCGCACGCGACGGCGCTGGCGCTGATGATCGCGCCGCGCGAAGCGGCACGGAATCTCCTCGCCATGGCCACGCAGGGCCTGCTTGGCAGATTCGGCTTCTTCGAGGCGGCAGACTACACGCCGGCACGGTTGCGGCACGGTGAGACTTTTGCCGTCGTGCAGTCGTTCATGGCACATCACCAAGGCATGAGTCTGCTCGCCTTCGCCGAGGTGCTCCTCGATCGGCCGATGCGCCGGCGGTTCGTGTCGGAGCCCGCGTTCCAGGCCACGCTGCAGCTGCTGCAGGAGCGTATTCCACGCGCCAGCGCGACGTTCACGCACAGCACCGAACTGGTCGATCGACGCGCGGCGGCCGACGTGGCAGAAATGCCGGTGCGTGTTTTCGCCACCGCCGGCACGCGCATACCGGCGGTACAAATGCTCTCCAATGGCCGTTACCACGTGATGCTCACGAACGCCGGCGGCGGCTACAGCCGCTGGCGGGACCTGGCATTGACGCGATGGCGCGAAGACAGCACTTGCGACAACTGGGGCATGTTCTGCTACATCCGCGATGCCGACAGCGGCGAAGTCTGGTCGAACGCGCTGCAACCGACGCTGGCGCCGGCCGGCGGCTACGAGGCGATCTTCACCGAGCCGCGTGTCGAATTCCGCCGGCGCGATGGCGACATCGACACCAACACGGATATCGCAGTCTCGCCGGAGGACGATGTCGAAGTGCGCCGCGTGCGTATCACCAACCGCTCGCGCGTGCGCCGCACGATCGAAGTCACCAGCTACGCCGAGGTCGTGCTGGCGCCGGCCATCGCCGACGCGATGCATCGCGTATTCAGCAATCTGTTCGTCGAGACCGAAATTTTGCACCCGCGACCGGCGATCCTGTGTTCGCGCCGTCCGCGCGCGGATACCGAACAATGGCCGTGGCTGCTGCATACGATGGCGCTGCATGGCGCCGATAGCGTCGCGACGTCGTTTGAAACCGATCGCGCACGTTTTATCGGCCGCGGCAACAGCGTCGCCGACCCGGCCGCCCTGAACGATCCGGCGCCGCTATCGGATACCTGCGGCCCGGTGCTCGATCCGATCGTCGCAATCCGGCATCGCTTTGTGCTCGAGCCGGAGCAGTCGGCGACGCTCAACATGGTCACCGGCGTCGGCGACTCTCGCGCGGCGTGCGTCGCGCTCGTCGAGAAATATCAGGACCTGCATCTGGCCGATCGCGTCTTCGACCTGGCCTGGACGCATAGCCAGGTGGCGCTGCGCCAGATCAATGTCACCGAAACCGACGCGCAGCTTTACGGGAGGCTGGCCGGGCGCGTGCTCTACGCCAACAATTCGCTGCGCGCCGAGCCGACGCTGATCGCCGGCAACCGGCGCGGCCAGTCCGGCCTGTGGGGCTATGCCATTTCCGGCGATCTGCCGATCGTGCTGCTGCAGATCCGGGACGCGGCGAACATCGATCTGGTGCGGCAGATGGTGCAGGCCCACGCCTACTGGCGCAGCAAGGGCTTTGCCGTCGACCTCATCATCTGGAACGACGATCGCGGCGGTTACCGGCAGGCACTGCAGGACGAGATCCTCGGCCTGATTGCAGCGGGCGTCGAAGCCAACGTCATCGACCGCCCCGGCGGCATCTTCGTTCGCGCGGCAGAACAGATTGCCGCGGAAGATCGCATCCTGCTGCAGGCGATCGCGCGCGCGATCATCTCCGATGCGCGCGGCGGCCTGCCCGAACAGATCAAGCGCAGCGACCTGCTCGAGCCACCGATACCCCGCTTGATCGCCACATCCAGCGAACGCACCGACGTACCTGCTGCCACGGCGCCAGCGCGCGAATTGATTCTCGGCAACGGGCTCGGCGGATTCAGCACGGACGGACGCGAGTATGTGATCACTACGCAGCGCGGCACGATGACGCCGGCACCATGGGTCAACGTGCTGGCGAATCCGGAGTTCGGCAGCGTCGTATCCGAAAGCGGCAGCGCCTACAGCTGGGCCGAGAACGCGCACGAATACCGGCTGTCGCCGTGGCACAACGACCCCGTCAGCGACCCGACCGGCGAAGCGTTCTACGTGCGCGACGAGGAAAGCGGTCGTTTCTGGTCGCCGACGCCGCTGCCGTGCTGCGGCGAGACGCCGTACACGACGCGCCATGGTTTCGGCTACAGCGTGTTCGAACACATCGAGGACGGCATAAGAACGGAATTGTGGACTTACGTCGCGCTCGATGCGGCGATTAAGTTTTCCGTCGTGAAGGTGCGCAACCTGTCCGGCCGCCCGCGCCGGCTGTCGATCACCGGCTACGTCGAATGGGTACTCGGCGACCTGCGCTCAAAGGCGGCCATGCATGTCGTCACCGAGATCGACGCCAACGGCGGCGCCCTGCTCGCGCGCAATGCCTTCAATCCCGAATTCGCCGATCGTGTGGCGTTCTTCGACGTCGACGAGGCCACGCGCACGCTGAGCGGCGACCGCGCCGAATTCATCGGCCGCAACGGCACGCTGAAGCGGCCGGCGGCGTTGCTGCGCGCGCGCCTGTCCGGCAAGGTCGGCGCGGCGATGGATCCGTGCGCTGCGATCCATGTGCCGTTCGATCTCGGCGACGGCCAGTCGCGCGACGTCATCTTCCGCCTCGGTGCCGGGCACGGCGTCGACAACACCAGCAGCCTCGTGCAGCGTTTCCGCAAGGCCGGCACGGCACGCGCCGCCCTGGATGCCGTGCGCGAGCATTGGCGGCGCACGCTCGGCACCGTGCAGGTGCAGACCGGGCAACCTGCGCTCGACGTGCTGACCAACGGCTGGCTGTTGTACCAGGTGATTGCGTGCCGCCTATGGGGGCGCAGCGGCTTCTATCAGTCCGGCGGTGCGTTCGGCTTCCGCGATCAGCTGCAGGACGCGATGGCGCTGGCGCACGCCGCACCGTCGCTGTTGCGTGAGCAGCTGTTGCGCTGCGCCTCGCGCCAGTTCAAGGAAGGCGACGTGCAGCACTGGTGGCATCCGCCCTCCGGCCGCGGCGTGCGCACGCATTGTTCCGACGACTACCTGTGGCTGCCGCTCGCGGCGTGGCGCTACGTGACGTGCACCGGCGACCGGGACGTGCTGGCCGAGCGCAGCGCATTCCTCGAAGGGCGCATGGTCAGGGAGGGCGAGGATTCCTACTACGACCTGCCGCTGCAATCGGCCGAGAGCGCCGACCTGTACGAGCACTGCGTGCGCGCGATCCGACACGCCCTGCGCTTCGGTGCACACGGCTTGCCGCTGATGGGGTCGGGCGACTGGAACGATGGCATGAACAACGTCGGCCTGCACGGCAAGGGCGAGAGCGTGTGGCTCGCATTTTTCCTCTATCACGTGCTCACGCGATTCGCCGAGGTGGCGACGTTGCGCGATGACGCACCCTTCGCCACGCAGTGCCGCGGCGAGGCGATGCGACTGCGCGCGCAGATCGAACGGCACGCCTGGGATGGCGCCTGGTACCGACGCGCCTATTTCGACGACGGTACGCCGCTGGGTACGTCGACGGGTACGGAGTGCCAGATCGACTCGATCGCGCAGAGCTGGTCGGTGCTGTCCGGCGCCGGCGAGACGGCGCGCGTGCACACCGCGATGAATTCGCTCGACCAACGCCTCGTCGATCGCGAGCATGCGCTGATCAAACTTCTCGAGCCGCCATTCGACAAGTCCAAGCCCGATCCGGGCTATATCAAGGGCTACCTGCCCGGCGTGCGCGAAAACGGCGGCCAGTACACACATGCGGGCATCTGGGCATCGATGGCTTTCGCGGCACTCGGCGACGGGCAGCGCGCTTGCGAGCTGCTCGACATGCTCAACCCGATCAACCATTCGCTGTCGCCCGCCGCGGCAAGCCGGTACAAGGTCGAGCCGTACGTGGTCACCGCGGACGTCTACGCCAAGGCGCCGCATGTGGGCCGCGGCGGCTGGAGCTGGTACACCGGGTCGGCCGGATGGCTGTATCGGCTGATCACCGAGTCGATACTCGGCCTGCAACTCGAAGGCGAACGCCTGCGCATCGTCCCATGCATACCGCGCAGCTGGAACGGTTTCACGCTTATCTATCGCCATCGCGAAACGCCGTACGAGATCGTCGTCGCGCAAACCCTGGCCGAGAACGCATCCCCGCAGGTGCTGCTCGATGGCGAGGAACAGCCCGATCAGACGATTACGTTGGCAAACGACGGCATCGCGCATGTCGTCAGAGTCACTGTGACCCGGGCGTAGATTTTTCCTTCTGCCCACGTTTGCTATCAGGGTTTTGCCGCGCGGCTGGCGGGCCATGTTCCAGCAATGACCACCTGAACCAATGCAATCCGACCACGCCGATCGGTCGCGTCTGTGTGCGGTGGCGTACATACCCGGCCGGCGAAATCGTCGATGATGCATTTCGCCAATCCGAATGCCGGGTGCAATCGCACCGCTCGCTGACCAGCGACCAACGCATGAGGTGATCGGCGGCACGCGGCTCGATGCCGCGGCACCTGCAACTTCTTCCCAATGCCTTGAGCAGATCTTGCGTCATCGATCGAGATGGCGTGGCATGGGTAATGATCCCCCATCAACGGAGAAACACCATGACACCCATCAAGAATCTACTGACCGCCCTGATCGCCGTGTCCGCAGTCGCGCTTTATCCAGGCGCTGCGAATGCGGAAAAATCGGCCGACCTCGACTGCAAGCTCAAGTTCTCGCTCTCGACCTGGTCGGCGATCTACAAGCACTCGGAAGGTGCCGGCGTCGTCACCTGTGAAAACGGCAAGTCGATGCGTGTCAGCATCGTCGCCAAGGGCGTGGGACTTACCGTTGGCAAGTCGCATGTCGACGGCGGCACCGGACGCTTCTCCGACGTGCACGAGCTGACCGACGTTTTCGGTTCCTACGCGCAGGCAGAAGCCCATGCCGGAGTCGTCAAGTCGGGAACCGCGCAAGTGCTGACCAAGGGTGAAGTATCGCTGGCCCTTGCCGGCGCCGGCGAAGGCGTCGACCTCGGCATCGACATCGGCGAACTCACGCTGACGCGCGCGAAGTAAGCGGCAGATTTCCAACCGCCGTCGCGGTGCTGCCTCCAACGGCACTGCGGCGGCGGCTTTTTCCGGATCCATTGCAACACGCATTCAACTCGAGGAAATGCATGAATATGCAACGCAACTTGATTTCCGCCGCTTTGCTGGCGATCGGCTTTGCCGTCGCCGCACCGGCGCTGGCCGATACCGATACGACCGTGACGACCGTCACCAAGACCAGCAACCATCACTATGTCTACTACGGCGACCACCAGATCTATTTCGCGCCCGAGACCAAGACGTACTATTGGGAAACCGATGGCGCATGGAAGTCCGGTACGGAGCTGCCCAGCGAGCGCCGGACGTACGTCACGGCCGGTGGCGTCGAACTTGATCTTGACACCGATCACCCGTACGAGCGCAACGAGTGGGTCGTCAAGCACTACCGCGACAAGCACGACGGCGACGAGAAGCACGAACACGACAATCGTTGACACCGCCACGCAGATTCCAGGGATCGGGTCGATCGGTGGCTGAATGATTCGGCCACAAACGGGGACGGGCTGAACTACCCAAAGTGGTTCAATCCGTCTCCTTTTTATTGCCGCGTCGCCTCGATCGATGCGAAGCTCAAAGGACGAACATTCCGATCGCCGCGCCGAACATTGTCAGCGTCGTCAGGATCACGGCGGTACGAGTCAGCGCGAACTGGTCTGTCCGCGCGTGATGTGCCGGTCGCCGGCAACCCAGAGCAGCGCGACCAGCAGAAACGGAGTCTACCTGGCGGCCAGGTCGCTGGCGATTTGCTCGTGCTTTTTGAGCGCAGCAAGCGTGTCAGCCGCGAACAGTGCGATATCGCTGTCGCTCGAATTGTTGGCGATGCGCTCGATCGCACTTGCCATTTGCGCGTGGTCGGCGACGACCGCGCCCAGGTAGGCGCTATCGAATCCCTCATTGCTGTCGGCGGCCTGCAGCACATGCAGCAATTCGCGGTGACCGGCATCGAGCCGGGGCGTAATCAAATAGCCCTTCTTGTGGCCCAGTGCCTGCAGGTCACGAAGGTTGTCGCTGTGCTGGTCGAGCATTTGCCGGGCCAAGCTCCTCACCGCAGGCGCCAGCGCTTTGTCTGCAGCAACGGTGCCGAGCTCGATCTCGGACTTGTCGACGGCTGCGACATTGTTGAGGAACGCCTTGTCCGCATCAGCCAACCGACGGCCGTGGCCAGTATGGTCGGCCGCACGGCCCGAGCCCAGACACATTGCGAAAGAGGTGGCGGAAACCAAAACAGCGAGTCGGAGTTTCATGGTGGAGAATCCTCTTGTTGCCCAGTCGTTACGCTTCCATGTCGCTGACAATTCCTCTCTTGCAGAACGCCCTGGAATGATTTGTTGGCACCAGCCCGGTAATCGCTCGGCGAAGCGGCGCGCTGATACCGCGCGCCACAGCCTGTCAACCGGCCTGCTGGTTTGCCATATCGAGCTTTCCCTTCGCTGCATCGACCATTTGATCGTGCGTTGAATGTGCATCACGCTCGCAAGAGGCCTTTACGTCGGCCGCTTCCATCTTGCACTTTTCCAGAGAGACCGACAGATCGCCTTCGGCAGCGGCGATCGCGACGTCGTAGTCGGCCTTGGCTTGCTCCTTGGTCTGCTTCACGGCAGCCTTGTTGACCTCGCGGCTCGCGTCGGCATGTGCATCGGCAATTTTTGCGCTGCCTTCCTGTCTTGCTTTCGCCAGGTCGCGATTCGCCGCATCCACGGCCGGCTGTGCGCCCTCCTGCGCCTTCGCTACGCCGGCTGCGCGGTCGTGCGCAGCCTTGTCCACATCTTCCTGCGTGGACTTGCCGCACGCGGCAAGGGCGATTACCAAAGCGGCGACCAGGATCTTCGAGTCGATTTTCATTGAAAGTACCTCTCGTTGGTGAGACTTCAGGCCGGCGCAGGTTCGCAGCGGATTACCCGCGACCACATCCGGCAGCAGGCGAGAATGCGCCGCAGTGCATGAGCCGCGCGCATGGGCGCCGCGGTCATGTCGGGCGCGTGGGTGTCGAAGAAGCTTACGGGCAACGCACACGAATCTCTGTACGTCAGCGCACACAGGCCCCGCCGGCGTGCGACATGAGCCTGCCGTGGCGCGCGGCTTGCGCGCGGCGAATCGGCGTTGCAGGCGGGAATCTTCGGTTGAGTGACGACTGATCGACCATCGGCACGCCGGATGGCGTCAGGTCGCGCAGCAAGAACCCAATTGCCTAGTGCCTGGCAGCCGATCCGAGAATGCGATCGTACAAATCGTTGGCGGCGAAATAACAACCGCAGGAACGCGCCTCGAGGCCCTTGCGATCGAGTATCGTGATGTCGCCGCGCCGATAGCCGATCAACCCCTGATTCTGCAGCGAGGTTGCGGCCTTGGTGATGCCGACACGACGCACGCCGAGCATGTAAGCCAGAAACTCATGCGTTGCATGGAACTCGTCAGAGCGCGAGCGATCGTGTGTCAGCAGCAGCCAGCGTGCCAGTCGCGCCTCGACGACGTGAAAACGGATGCATGCCGCGGTTTGCGCGATCTGCTGCATCTTCACGTAGACGTAGCGGTTGAGCCGGCGTCGCAGCGCCGAGCCCTGTTCCAGTTCGCGCCGGAACGATGCGGCGGTCATGCGCAACGCGCTGCCCGCGCCCTGCACGAGATGGTGCAGCGGGGACACCGGCACGCCGAGCAGGATCGATTCGCCGACCATGCCTTCGCTGCCGACCAGGACAACCTCGAGGCCGGCGCAGGCATCCAGCGGGGTCACCAGCGAGATGAAACCGCCGGTCGGGAAATAGACATGCTGTTGCGCTGTCCCGGCTTCGTGCAGGACGTCCGCCGACGCGAGTTCAACCTGATCGCATTGAGCAAGTATCCGGCGCCGATCCACGTTAGGTAACGCACTGAGCAGACGATTGGTGGCAATCGCGGATTTCCTGCGCGGCATGGCGAATTCCTGTAGTGCAGCGGACCCCAGGAATGCATTGGGCGCATTACTACCGGCGGATGTCTGTGCGCTGGCGTACACTGTTCACGGCGCCACGACTTCAGGCAACAGACGATCGAACTCTGTCTTGACGACCTGATAGCACTCGCAGCACTGCGCCTCCAGCCGCGGGCGGTCCAGCACGGTGATTTGCCCGCGGCTGTACCTGATGAGGCCGGCCACCTGCAGCTTGCCGGCCGCTTCGGTCACGCCTTCGCGGCGGACGCCGAGCATGTTGGCGATCAGTTCCTGCGTCATCGTCAGCTTGTTCGATGGCAGCCGATCGAGGCTGAGCAGCAGCCAGCGGCACAACTGCTGGTCGACCGAATGATGCCGGTTGCAGACGGCGGTCTGCGCCATCTGGGTCAGCAGTGCCTGGGTGTAGCGCAGCAGCAGGTGTTGCATGCCGGCGGCGCGGTTGAACTCCTCCTTGAGGAGTTGCCCCTTCAGGCGATACGCATGGCCGGCACTCTGCACGACGGCGCGACTCGGCGTCGTTTCGCCACCCATGAACAGCGCCACGCCGACCATGCCCTCGTTGCCGACCACGGCGATTTCCGCCGATGCGCCGTCTTCCATCACATACAACAAGGAGACGATCGAGGTCGTCGGGAAATAGACGTGACGCAGCTGGCTGCCGGATTCGTAAAGCACGCCGCCAAGCGGCATCGCGACGAATTCGAGATGCGGGATCAGGCGCTCCGATTCGGCCAACGGCATCGCCCGTAGCAGATGATTCTGGCGCGGTTCGTTCGGATCGGCCATGGCCTTCGACGTCTTCCGCAATACGCGTTTCTTGACCACTGCCGACATTGTACGCCCTCATTGTTGCGGCCAATATAAAACCAAAAAGCGAGCCAGTATGTACGCTAGCGCACACAAGTGCGCGGAGCGCACCAACCCAAGCCGCCTCGAATGACGGCCCCGGATCAACGGGGCGATTTGGCGGGACATTTGCTGTGTTCGTTAGCGCACAGACCGCGACCCTGTTCGGGCGCATATTCTCCGGCGCGCAGAAGGAATGCCGCGCCAAGAGCTGGGGGCAGCGACTTGACGCCGGTTACCTGTATCACCCCGGCCGGAGCGCCCCAAAGCTCCCCCTTTGGTGCGGCCGGGTTCTTCGCCCGAGTCCGAGTTCGTCGCGTATTCGCTGCGCTAGCACCAAGCTCGCAGATTTGCCGTGCTCCAGCCCGGCGCCGCGACGCAATCGCCAGGCAAGACCACCAGGGCAACGGCAGCATGCCATTAATCAACCAATCGGTCGCAATCTGAGTCGGCCAATGATCCGCAACAGACGCCGGACGGCGACGCGATCGATGATCAGAGTCCTGCGCGGTTCGACAACTCGTCTGCCCAATCGGGTGCCTCCGATCGACTGATCAGGTTTCCTCTGGGCCGCAGGCCCTCGCGCTCCGAGGAAAACACGATTTGGCATCGCCGCTGACCGCGGCGACCGCATCATCGACTTGTCCTCGTCGCATCGCTCGGCGAGCGGTTCTCGCACGACGAACGACTATCCACGGAACGCATCCGTTCGCCGAAGCCGCCAACCTTCGCCACTGAAAGTCCCGGCGAGTCATCACCGTCTCGCGATCGTCCGTTCGATTACTGGCAACTGTGTTCGCCACCGTACAGAACCCGCGGGCCGTGTCGTGCATGATGAAACGGCTCGGGGAATCAATACGGCCAGGTTTGCGCAAATTCGATGTATCTGGAGCCAGACATGTCCACACAATGGGTCGCCAGTTCCACTGCACTGCCGCATGACGGCGCGTCCATCGAGTTCGTTCTCGATGGCCGAAAAGTCCCGATCGATGGCAACTACACGCGACAAACGTTCCGGTCACGCTGGTCGGGCTACGACGTGCAAAGAGTACGTGCGTGGCGACTCACCCACATTGGACTCATCGGCCCCGACATTCGCAGCGGGCTTGAACGCTGTCGCTTGAGTAGTAGTGCCCCGGCGCTGGATCGCACTGGAGCCGGTCAGAGCATGACCAAAGTCATTCGTTGGTCACTCGCCTGCATTGGCCTGCAACTCGCCGCCTTGTTCCACGTTCGCGAGCCAGAGCGCTAGCCGTGATCGCGAGCTCTGCGCCACATTCTGGCGGCTCGCGCGACGACGGCTGTAGAACGCAAGGCTTCGGCAGCCACACGTCGTCGGTGCGACAGCATCGACGTCTCCGTCGCGCACGACTGCCGCGACAGTGCACGTTCCGCAGTGGACACCAAATCGTTACCATCGTGACTCACCGGCCTGTGAGCATGACGGCAATGACCCAGGGCACGCACGAATTCGTCGACGATCCGCGCAATGCGGCGATCAGGATTTACGTCAACGGCGAGTTGAAGCCGCGCGCCGAAGCCGTCGTGTCGGTGTTCGATTCCGGCTTCGTGCTCGGCGACGGCGTCTGGGAAGGGCTGCGCGTGCATGGCGGCCGCATCGCGTTTCTCGATCAGCACCTCGACCGGCTGTACGAAGGCGCCAAGGCGATCGACACTGGACATCGGCCTGTCGCGCGACGAACTGACGCGCGCGCTGTATCGCACGCTCGCCGCGAACGGCATGAGCGAACACGCGCATATCCGCCTGATGGTCACGCGCGGCGTCAAGCGCACGCCATATCAGGATCCGCGCATGACGATCGGTCCGGCGACGATCGTCATCATTCCCGAATACAAGAATCCCAAACCGGAAACGCTCGAGCGCGGCATTCGCGCTGTTCACCGTGCACGTGCGCCGCGGCGCTCCCGACGTGCAGGATCCCAAGCTCAACAGCCACAGCAAGCTCAATTGCATCACCGCCTGCATCCAGGCGACCAAGGCCGGTGCCGACGAAGCGCTGATGCTCGATCCGCACGGCTTCGTCGCGACCTGCAACTCGACGCACTTCTTCATCGTGCGCAAGGGCGAGGTGTGGACCTCGACCGGCATGTACTGCCTCGGCGGCATCACGCGCGCGCAACGTGCTGCGCGTGTGCCGCGAGAACGCCATCCCGGCGTTCGAGAAGAGCTTCAGCCTGACCGACGTCTATGGCGCCGACGAGGCCTTCGTCACCGGCACGTTTGCTGGCGTCGCGCCGGTCGTTGAAATCGACGGTCGCAAGATCAGCGTGGGTCGCGGGCCGAGGCTGCTGGACAGCCCGCAGGCAAGATAATCCACGTGCCCGGACACGTCGGTACGCTGGCGAACACACACGCCGCGTCGGCCGCGTTACGCAGCGTCGATCAAAATCGTTACCATCAGCGCACACGGGCAATATGAGCATGATGGCCATGACCCAGGGCACGCACGAATTCGTCGACGATCCGCGCAACGCGGCGATCAGGATTTATGTCAACGGCGAATTGAAGCCGCGCGCCGAGGCCGTCGTATCGGTGTTCGATTCCGGCTTCGTGCTCGGCGACGGCGTCTGGGAAGGGCTGCGCGTGCACGCCGGACGCGTCGCGTTTCTCGATCAGCACCTCGATCGGCTGTACGAAGGCGCCAAGGCGATCGATCTGGATATCGGCCTGTCGCGCGATGAACTGACGCGCGCGCTGTATCGCACGCTCGCCGCCAATGGCATGAGCGAACACGCGCATATCCGCCTGATGGTCACGCGCGGCGTCAAGCGCACGCCGTACCAGGATCCGCGCATGACGATCGGTCCGGCAACGATCGTCATCATCCCCGAATACAAGAATCCCAAACCGGAAACGCTCGAGCGCGGCATTCGCTTGTTCACCGTGCACGTGCGCCGCGGCGCTCCCGACGTGCAGGATCCCAAGCTCAACAGCCACAGCAAGCTCAACTGCATCACCGCCTGCATCCAGGCGACCAAGGCCGGTGCTGATGAAGCGCTGATGCTCGATCCGCACGGCTTCGTCGCGACGTGCAACTCGACGCACTTCTTCATCGTGCGCAAAGGCGAGGTATGGACCTCGACCGGCATGTACTGCCTCGGCGGCATCACGCGCGCGAACGTGCTGCGCGTGTGCCGCGAGAACGGCATCCCGGCATTCGAGAAGAGCTTCAGCCTGACCGACGTCTACGGCGCCGAGGAGGCCTTCGTCACCGGCACGTTCGCCGGCGTCGCGCCGGTCGTCGAAATCGACGGGCGCAAGATCAGCGTGGGGCGCGGGCAAATGGTCGAGCGTCTGCAGAAGTTGTATCGCGAGCTGATCGCGCGCGATGTCGCCTCGCGCAACTTGCCGGAATGACCACTTCAACATCGTCATTCCCCGTGCGCATCGCGATGTGGTCCGGTCCGCGCAACATCTCGACCGCGATGATGCGTTCGTTCGAGAACCGCGGCGACTGCGCCGTCGTCGACGAGCCTTTCTACGCGCACTACCTGGCCCGGACGGGCCTGGATCATCCGGCCCGTGACGAAGTCATCGCCGCAGGCGAGACCGACTGGCGCAACGTCGTCGCGATGCTGACCGGCCCGGTTCCGGACGGCCACACGGTGTTCTACCAGAAGCACATGACCCATCACATGCTGCCGCACATCGGCCACGAGTGGTTCGCCGACGTGACCCACGTCTTCCTGATCCGCGATCCGCGCGAAGTGCTGGCGTCGTACCTCAAGAGCCGGCCGCATGCGACCGTGGAAGACATCGGCGTGCTGCAGGAGGCGGCGCTGTTCGAGGAGATCGCGGCCCGCACCGGCGCGGCGCCGCCGGTCATCGATGCCGACGAGTTCCTCAAGGCGCCCGAGGCGCATCTGCGCGCGCTGTGTACTTTGCTGCAAATTCCGTTCACGCCGCGCATGCTGCACTGGCCGGCCGGGCCGCGTGCCAGCGACGGCATCTGGGCACCGTACTGGTACGACGCCGTGTGCAAGTCGACCGGATTCGAGCCTTGGCGCGCGCGCGCGATCGCGATACCCGCGGCCTACGAAAATCTGATTGCCGATTGCATGCCGGGTTATCGCTCCCTGTATGACCGCCGCATCGACCTCAGTGTGTAGCGGCGCTGTCACACGTGAACGGCGCAGTCGCGCCGGTGAGATATCGGAACCGCCACGCCGCCGGAGCGGATCCTCCACCGCTGCCGTCCGATTTCATGATAGAAAGCAGCGATGGCCTCCCATGACCAGCTGACGTGACCGTTCGCTCCCGCATCGCCGGCAGGACTTCATCCGGCACTGCCGCATCCGCGCAGCGCGATCCGCGCTATCGCGCCGCCGTGATTCCGACGACGATCCTCGCCGAACTGTGCCGCTTCGCCGACGCGAAGCAAATGCCGGTCGATGCGTGGTTTTCCGGGCTCGGACTGACGCGCGCGCAGATCGAGGACGCGGCAACGCGCGTTTCCTACCGCCAGGCGAGCACCGTGATCCGCCGCGCGCGGCACGACCTGGCACAGGATGACCTCGGCCTCGAGATCGGCCGTCAGGCAGTCGATCGGCACGTTCGGCGTGCTCGGCCTGGCCATGATGACCGCGCGCACCTTCGGCGAGTCGATGGCGATCGGCATCGAGCATCACGCGATCAGCGGCGCGCTGATGGACATGGAGATGGAGGCGCTCGGCGCCGATGAGGTCGCGCTGCTCGCGCGCCCGCGCTTCGCCGACGATCCGATCCTGATGTTCCTGTGCGAGGAGTTGTTCGCGAGTTCGCTCGTCGTCTGCCGCGGCCTGCTCGGCGAGGCGTTCGCGCCGGCACGGCTGGAGTTGACGTATGCCGCACCGGCGCATGCCCCCGCGTACCGGCGCCTTTTCCGTTGCGAAGTGCGTTTCGGCGCGACGCACAACCGAGCCGTCGTCGACGGCCGCTGGCTCGCGGCACGGCTGCCGACGCATCATCCCGTGAGCGCCAAGCAGGCCCTCGAAATCTGTCGCGAGCAGTCGACGAACCTCAAGCGCCAGAGCGAGGTTGTCGCCAGCGTCGAGCGCATTCTGCGCAGGCGCCTGCACGAGCAGCCACGCCTGACCGAAGTCGCACGCAGCCTGAACCTGACGGAACGCACGCTGCGCCGGCACCTCGCCGCAGCCGGACGCATCTATCGCGACATCCATGACCGCATACGCGCCGAGCGCGCGCTCGAACTGCTGCATGCCGGCACGCTCAGCGTCGGTGATATCGGCAGCGAAGTCGGCTTCAGCGATCCACGCGAGTTTCGCCGCGCATTCAAGCGCTGGACCGGCACCGCGCCACGGGCAATGCGGGCGGCGGCGCGTTAGCCCGGATCTTTGTCCGCTTTGCCCCCCATCCGCAACCGCATTCGCCCTACCTGCCGCCGCAGCCAGCCGCTTAAATGGCGGCGGGCGCCCTCCAACCGGCGCAAGGGGAGGGTTTTGCATGCGGAAAATGATTACTGCGGCGATCGTGCTATCGCTGGCGGCTTGTGGCAAGGGTGGCAGTCCGGATGCGCTGAGCGCCGCTGATTCGGCTTTCCAGAAGACACTGCAGGAACAACTGCTCGACGCCAAACCCGGAACGATCATCGAGATCCCGGCCGGCGTGCATCGCCTCGACCGCGTCCTGACCTTGCGTGCGAACGGCGTGACGATTCGCGGCGCCGGCGCCGACAAGAGCATTCTCTCGTTCAAGGACCAGATATCCGGCCCCGAAGGCATGCTGGTCTACGCCAACGACTTCGCCATCGAGCACGTCGCGATCGAAGACAGCAAGGGCGACGGCCTGAAGATCAACGACGGTCAGAACATCACGATCCGCGACGTCCGCGTTGCCTGGACCGGCGGACCGAAGACGACGAACGGCGCCTACGGCATCTACCCGGTCAAGTGCGCGAACGTGCTGATCGAGGATTCGGCGGCGATCGGCGCTTCGGACGCCGGCATCTACGTCGGCCAGTCGAAGAACGTCATCGTGCGGCGCAACCGCGCCGAGTCCAACGTCGCCGGCATCGAGATCGAGAACACGATCGGCGCCGACGTCTACGAGAACACCGCCACCGGCAACACCGGCGGCATTCTCGTCTTCAACATGCCGAACCTGTCGCAGCCGGGTCATTCGACGCGCGTGTTCCGCAACAAGACGATTGCCAACAACCTCGGCAACTTCGCGGCCAAGGGCGCGGCGGTAGCGAGCGTGCCGGCCGGTTCCGGCGTCGTCGTCAACTCGAACAGCAAGGTCGAGATCTTCGACAACGACATCGCCGACAACCAGACCGCGAACCTGATCATCTCGGCGTACTTCTCGACGAACTACTACAACAAGCCCGGCATCGATCCGAACTACGACCCCTATCCGCGTGCGATCAACATCTACGACAACCGCTTCAAGGGCGGCGGCGATTCGCCGGACGGACTCGACCTGAAAACGCTTAAGGTTGCGATGTTCGGTCTCGGTGGTCATCTGCCTGACATCCTTTGGGACGGCTTTCGCGACGACAAGAACCTGGTCGACGGCAAGCCGCCGGCCGACGAGCGCCTGTGCGTGCGCAACGGCGACGCGCAGGTGCTGAACGCCGACGGTCCGCACAAGTACGACAACCCGAAAGTCATCGACAAGGCCGAGTTGCAGTGCGAGCTGCCGAAGCTGGCGGCGATCGAACTGGCCGGCCGTACCTGAGAACCGCTGCTGTGCTTTCGGTCTCCACCTTCCGGCGCTTTGCGCTCGCCTGCGTTGTCGGCGCGGCACTGGCCGGCTGCGCCAAGGCGCCGACGCCCGTGCACTTTTTCGCCGACGGCCGTCCCGAGCATCTGTCCGATTGGAGCGTGCTGCTGGTCGACCGCGATGCATTGCGCCTCAACGCCGGCGTCATGGCCTATGACCTCAACACGCCGTTATTCAGCGACTACGCGCACAAGCTGCGCACGGTGTGGATGCCGCACGGCGCTGCTGCGAAATATGACGCGAGCGCGGCGTTCGATTTTCCGGTCGGCACGATCATAACCAAGACGTTCTACTACCCGTTGCCGCAAGGCGGTGCCGCCGCCGATGCGCGTCGCGCGCACTTACGACACGGCTTACGACTTCGCCGCAACGCGCCTGGACAAGGCGCACGTGCGCCTGATCGAAACACGCGTGCTGGTGCGTCGCGAACACGGGTGGGATGCGCTGCCGTACGTGTGGAACGCGCAACAGACCGACGCCGAACTCGCCCGCACCGGCGACGCGATGCGCCTCGAACTCGTCGCCGCCGACGGGACGCGCGAACCGTTCACCTATGTCGTGCCGAACGAGAACCAATGCGCCGGCTGCCATGTCGTCGACGTGCGCAGCAAGGAGATTGCTCCGATCGGCCCGAAGGCGCGGCACCTCAATCGCGATTTCGCCTACGCCGACGGCATCGACAACCAGCTAGCGCGCTGGACGAAGGCCGGACTGCTGACCGGCGCTCCGGCCGCGGACGCGGCACCGCGCAATGCCGACTGGCACGACACGAATCAGCCGCTGACCGCACGCGCGCGCGCCTACCTCGACGTCAACTGCGGCCACTGCCACAGCGCCGCGGGTCCGGCCAACACGACCGGGCTGACGCTCGACATCGGCACCGCGGACGATCGCCATCTGGGCCTGTGCAAGCCGCCGGTCGCTGCCGGCCGCGGCACGGGCGACCACTACTTCGACATCGTGCCGGGGAAACCGGACGACTCGATCCTGCCCTACCGCATGGCCTCGCACGAGACCGGCGTGATGATGCCCGAGCAGGGCCGCAGCACGACGCATGTCGAAGGCCTGCAGCTGATCCGCGACTGGATCGCGCAGTGGCCGGGCGACTGCAAGACCTGACCCGATACCCAATTGCCGCTCGAATAACGAAAAACGACGGCGCCGAAAAAAACATCTCCAGGGGAACTGCACCGATGATGATCCACCACCGCAAACTGACCATTGCCCTGCGCCGCGCACTGCTGCAGGCAGCCGTGCTGCCGCTGCTCGCCTGCGGCACCGCGTTGGCCGAAACACCGGCCGGCGAAACGGAAGCTGCCGCGAACGCGCCGTCCGACGCCGCCCAGCTCGGCAACATCACCGTGACCGCGCAGAGCCGCACGCAGGAAGTGCAGGACGTGCCGATCCCGATCCAGATCGTCACCGAGAAGCAGATCGAGTCGCTGGCCGCGACCGACCTGTCGAAGATGGACGGCTACATTCCTGGCCTCGTCGTCAGCGGCGAGCAACCGACGCAGCCCGGCTACTCGTTGCGCGGCATCAGTGTCAGCGACTTCGGCATCGGCACCGACTCGCCGATCGGCATCTATGAGGACGGCGTCTACTCCGGCAAGACCGGCGGCGCACTGCTGATGTTCAACGACGTGCAGCGCATCGAGGTGCTGAAGGGCCCGCAGGGCACCCTGTTCGGCCGCAACAGCGCCGGCGGCGCGATCTCCGTCGTCACCAACGAACCCGGCGATACGCAGGAAGGGACCGCGCGCATGCGCGTCGGCAACTACGGTCTGCATTACTTCGACGGCATGATCAACGTGCCGCTCGGCGAGGATGCCGCGGCGCGCGTGACCGTCGTCAACAACAACAGCGACGGCTGGCTGCGCGACAGCGCGACCGGACAGCGCTACGAGAAGACCAACGATTTCGGCATGCGCGCGCAGTTCCGCTGGAACGGCCCGGCCGACACCAAGGTGCGCTTCGTCTGGGAGCGCGAGCAACTCGACCAGCCGGCGCGACCGGCGATCGGCATCGTCGAGCCGACCGCGGAAACCGGGACGCCTGCGTTCCCGACCGATCCGCAGACCTGGCTCAACCCGTTCCATGCACCGGTGCTCAACGACGTCATCAACGGCGCGGAAACACGCCGCTTCGACGCGGCGACGCTGACGCTCGAACATCCGCTCTCGTTCGGCGACCTGACCTCGATCACTGCGTACCGTCACTTCTCGACGCTGAACCGCGAGGACAACGACGGCACGAACAGCATCCACACCTACTTCGACGACGCCAATATCGAGCACAACACGAGTTGGTCGCAGGAGTTCAAGCTCTCCGGCAAGAACGATCTCGCCGACTGGGTCGCCGGCGCGAGCTACTACTACGACGACGCGCACCAGACCAGCCAGCTCAACCTGTTCACCGATGGTCTCGACACGCTGATCCGCAACCTGTCGCCGGAGCCGGTGTCGCCGGATGGCACGCTGTACGGCTTCCTCAGCAACTACGTGCTCGAGCCGAACGGGCTACCCGGGCTGACGGGCCTGCCGTGGCAGGAGAGCATGATCAACCACAACGTGTCGAAGGCGTACGCGCTGTACGGCGACGTGATCTGGCACCTGACCGACCGCCTGAACCTGACCACCGGCGTGCGCTTCACGCGCGACGAGCGCGAATTCAGCTGGTACAACCCCTTGCGCACGGCGGATGTCCTCGACTCGGTCCTGTATGGCCTGCAGGCCGGCGGCTTCTTCGATATTCCCGGCGTACCGCCGATCGAGGCGTTGCAGTATCCGCTTGGCGTGCCCGGTACGAACGGCAACGTCGAATTCAACACGCTGGCCTCGACCGCGGCGCCGCTGGTCGTCAACAACAGCTGGAGCGACACCAGCCCGCGCCTCGTGCTCGATTACAAGCTGACGCCGGACACGATGATCTACGGCTCGGCGACCAAGGGTTACCAGGCCGGAGGTTACAACTTCGCCCTGCCCGGCTCGCACTACGAGCCGGAAACCGTGCGCAACTACGAGGCCGGCATCAAGAGCTACCTGCGCGACTACCGCCTCATGGTCAACGCCTCGGTATACTATTACCATTTTTCCAACCTGCAGTCGCTCTCGCTGGTGTCGAACGGCAACGGCAACCTGCCGCTGTACCTGGTCACGATCAGCGACCAGGAAGCCAAGGGCCTGGAAACCGAGGTGCACTGGCAGGCGACCGATGGCTTGCGCGTCAACTTCGCCGCCGCCTACATCAATGCGAAGTACCAGGATTACGTCGCCTCGGACGGCGCAGACCTGTCCGGCCAGCCGACCGGCGAGCCGCTGTTGTCGGCCGCCGGCGGCATCGACTACGTGTGGCACAACGTCTTCGGCGGCGCACTCGATTTCACGCTGCAGCACGCCTACCGCGGCCCGACGCGCTGCAACTCCGATGCCTACGTGCAGGGCGCCTGCATTTCGACGCCGGCGTTCAAGATCGGCACGTCGACGAATCGCACCGACCTGCGCCTCGGCTGGTCCGCGGCGGAAGACGCATGGAGCGTCGCGCTGTTCGTGAACAACCTGCTCGACAAGCGCTACGTCACCGGCGTCAACAACATCACCGCGACGACGCTCGGCACGCCGTTCACCGGCATCACGGCGCCGCGGCTATGGGGCGTCGAGGCAGCCGTGCGCTTCTGATCGATCGTGCCGGAAGGCGAGCGAGCAATCGCTGCGCACCGGCGCTATTGGAAACGTGGCAAGCTGCAGGTGTGTCAGGCGTCGGCCTCGAGCCACACCGGCAATCCGCTCAGCGCCGCGTTTCCCGACGCCGCGTCGAGCGCGAGCGGATCGGTCAGGTCGTTGTAGCTTGCGCCGTCGACACGCGCGGCACGCGTCAGGCGTACGCCCGTTCGGCCATGACCGAACCCGTGCGGCAGGCAGACCACGCCCGGCATCATCGCGTCGCTGGCGCGCGCTTCGATGCGTATCGCGCCGGTGCGTGAACGCAGGCGCACCGTGGCGCCGTCGCGCAAGCCGCGTTCGGTGAGGTCCTGAGGATGCACGAGCAGGTGATGACGCGGCTTGCCTTTGACCAGGCGCGGCGCGTTGTGCATCCACGAATTGTTGCTGCGGATCTGGCGCCGGCCGATCAGGCGCAGCCCATCGTCGGGCTCCGCCGTGGCAAGCGATTGCGCCAGGCGATCGAGTTCGCCGAGCAGCAGCGGCGGTGCGCATTCGATACGGCCGCTCGCCGTCTGCAGGCGCGCGAGCAGGTTCGGCCGCAGCGGGCCGAGATCGACACCATGCGGTTGCGCGACAAGATCATCGAATGTCAGCCCGCTTCCGCCGCGCTGCAGTCCGGCCGCGATCAGCCGCGCCGGCTCGGGTTGCGGTTCGAATGATTTCCCGGCCGCGGCAGCATACGCGCTGCCGAGCGCGTTGAAGATCTCCCAGTCGGCGCGTTCGTCGCCGGCCTTTTCCCACAACGGCGCATTGACTCGCGCGACGCGGCGGACGGCGAATGCGTTGAAGTACAAATCGTAGTGGAATTGCGTCAACGGTGAAGCCGGCGGCAGGACCAAGTCCGCGTGACGCGTCGTTTCGTTGATGTACACGTCGACGCTGACCATGAAGTCGAGACCGGACAGCGCACGCTCGAGCGCGGCGCCGTTCGGCGTCGACAGCACCGGATTCCCGGCGCTCGTCAGCAGCGCACGGATCTGTCCTGCGCCTGGCGTTGCGATCTCCTCGGCAAGCGCAGCGACCGGCAGTTCGCCGGCGAATTCCGGCAGGCCGCGAACACGGCTGTGCCAGCGGCCGCGCGCGCCGGCCGGCGTGCCCGGACCGGTCAGCGGAATCGCGGCCTCGTTCGGCAGCACGCCGCCTTCGCGATCGAGATTGCCGGTGTACAGGTTGATCAGCTGCATGAGCCACTGCGCGAGCGAGCCGAACGCCTGCGTCGACACGCCGATGCGGCCGTAGACCGCCGCGCGCGGCGCCGCATCGAGCTCACGCGCAATGCGCGCGATCGTGTCGCCGGCAATCCCGGTGCGCGCGACGATCGCGTCGAGGCCGAAGCGCGCGATCGCACGCAGTGCCTCGTCGAGGCCGCTGACCTTTCCGGCGTAGCGCTCGAGGCGCGGCGGCCGCAGGCGCTCCAGTTCCTTGAGCACGCCGATGAGGAACAGTGCGTCGCTGCCGGGACGGATGAAAATGTGCTCGCTCGCGACATCGGCGGTCTCGGTGCGGCGCGGATCGACGACGACGAGCTTGCCGCGCGCGGTCAGCGCCTGCAGGCGCTTGCCGACGCCCGGCGCGGTCATCAGGCTGCCCATCGATGCCATCGGATTGGCGCCGAGCATCAGGAAGTAGTCGGTACGGTCGATGTCCGGAATCGGCAGCAGGAGCTGATGCCCGTACATCTGCGCACAGACCAGTTGATGCGGCCATTGATCGACCGACGACGCGGAAAACACGTTCGGCGTGCGCAGTGCGCGCAACAGCGATGGCAAGTAAGCGATATGGCCGAAATGATGCACGTTGGGGTTGCCGAGGTACACGCCGATCGCGCTGGCGCCATGCTCGCTCTGGATCGCTGCAAGCCGCTCTCCGGCAAGTGCGAAGGCCTCGTCCCAGCCGATTTCCTGCCAGTCGCTGCCGTGCCGCCGCAATGGCAGCCGCAACCGGTCGGCGTCGGCTTCCAGGTCGAGGATCGCATTGCCCTTCGGACAGATGTGGCCGCGGCTGAAGGGATCGGCATCGTCGCCGCGAATCGCGCTCAGGCGACCGCCATCGAAGCGGAACTCCAGGCCGCAGATCGCTTCGCACAGCGGGCAAGCGCGAAACCGCGATTCCTGGGTCATCGTATGAATCCTCCGGTTCTGCGATTGTACGCAGTTGTCGTGGCAACGCGTCCGTACTCAACTTCGCGGTCACCGCAGCGCGTGGCGTACCATAGCGACGTCAAATAACCCGGAGCATGACGGATGCCGGTTACCGCACAAGCGATGACTTTTGCTGTCGGCGATACGCAACGGGTTTCCGCCTTGCTGCAGGCGCCGGCCGACGCTCGCGCCTGCTACGTGCTCGCGCATGGCGCCGGTGCCGGCATGGCGCATCCTTTCATGACGGCGATGGCGAATGAACTCGCCATGCGCGGCATCGCGACGTTGCGCTACCAGTTTCCGTACATGGAAAGCGGGTCGAAGCGACCCGACCCGCCGAAGATCGCGCACGCGGCCGTGCGTGCTGCGGTTGGCGAAGCGGGTCGGCTGCTGCCGCAGCTGCCGCTCTTCGCCGGTGGAAAATCATTCGGTGGCCGCATGACCTCGCAGGCGCAGGCAGCCGCGCCGCTTGCGAACGTCGGCGGGCTGGCGTTTCTCGGCTTTCCGCTGCATCCGGCAAAGCAACCGTCGAGCGAGCGCGCGCGCCATCTGTCCGAGGTGCAGGTGCCGATGCTGTTTCTCCAAGGCACGCGAGACGAACTCGCCGACCTGCAACTCGTGCAGGACGTTGTCGGCACACTCGGCCCGCGTGCGACGCTCGAACTTATCGCGGATGCCGATCACTCGTTCCACGTGCGCAAGAGCAGCGGCAGCACGGATGCGCAGGTCATCGGCCGCCTGGCCGATCTGCTCGCTGCATGGATCGACGCGAAGATCGCGTCGGTCGGCTGATTCGTTCGAATACTTCGGCGCCCGAATCAATCGGGCGCCGCCATCTTCGCGTCCCTACAGCGTGCAACCCGGCGGCGGCGGACCCGTGCGCGTCAGGTTCAGCGTACCGCTGAGACCGGTGTTCACACCGGCGGTGAAGGCATACGTCAGCGTCGCCGCGGTGCAGCTGGTGAACGTGAGGCTCGCGGTGCCGACCGGTGCGATGGTCGGAGACGTAGCCGCGTTGAAGACGCCGCCCGTGGTTACATAGATCGGCGCGTTCGTGAACGATTTGTCGCCCGGATTGAATCCGGTCTGGATCGTGTACCAGCGTTCGCTGCCGGGACCGCCGGTCTGCTGGCCGTTCGGCGTATACGTGTACCAAGCGGCGAAGAAGTTCTTTTGCGTCGGATTGACGTCGAACACGAAACCCTGGCCGCCGGTGCTGGCGTCGGACCACGAGCCGGAGAGCAGGTAGTTCGACGGCGCTGTGCCGTTATCGCCCGTATTGCCGCAGGTGATGTTCGCCGTCAGGCGCGACAGCGGAATCGTGCCGACGCGACCGTCGTAGAACGAGTAGTTCAGCAGCGCGTTTCCGCAACTGTTGAAGGTCATCGTCGCGGTGCCGACCTGAGTAGCTGCTATCACCGGCGGTGCGGCAAAGTTGCCGCC
>CAVTVN010000015.1:0-97912 GCA_963738115.1 uncultured Gammaproteobacteria bacterium
AGCCATTACTTTCAAGGCCTTGCAGCGATGCAGGGCCTTTTTCATTTCATCTCATCTGAAATGGAGATACTTGCAGAGATACTTTGCCCATCAACCCTGCTTGCTACAATTCGAGCGATCGTCGTCATCGCGAGCCTAAGGGGGTCCAATGGCAAAGAAACGCAGGTCTGCAGAGCCAGAGAAATCTGTACGGCGCGGCGTCAAGGAAGTTGCTGCCATCGAGCAGCGTTGGCCCGCGGCTGGACGGCCAAAAGGGCGCAAGCCTCCAAAGAACTACCGATACATCGACGAACTCGCCCATCTGCAGTTCGAACTCATCAAATTGCAGGAATGGGTCCGCGTGAACGGCCTCAAGGTCGCCGTTCTCTTCGAGGGCCGCGACGCGGCCGGCAAAGGGGGCGTCATCAAGCGCATCACCGAGAGCCTGAACCCTCGCGTCTGCCGCGTCGTCGCGCTCGGCACGCCAACCGAACGTGAGCGCGGCCAGTGGTATTTTCAACGCTACGTTGCTCAATTGCCGGCGCGCGGCGAAATCGTTTTGTTCGACCGCAGTTGGTACAACCGCGCCGGGGTCGAGCGTGTAATGGAGTTCTGCAACGAGGACGACTATCAGGAGTTCCTGCGCTGCTGTCCGATTTTCGAGGAGATGCTGGTGCGCTCCGGGATCTATCTGATCAAGTATTGGTTCTCGGTCAACGACGAGGAGCAGGAGCGGCGTTTCCAGGAGCGCATCCGTAACCCGATCAAACGCTGGAAACTCAGTCCGATGGACGTGGAATCGCGCAAGCGCTGGGTGGAGTATTCCAAGGCCAAGGACGTGATGTTCGAGCACACCGACCGAAAGAAGACCCCGTGGCACGTCGTTGACGCCGATGACAAGAAAAGGGCCCGGCTAAATTGCATCCGGCATCTGCTGGATCAAATCCCCTATCGAGACATGCAGCCGGTCGAGATCGAGCTTCCGATGCGCCAGGCAGAAACCGGCTACAAGCGACCCAAGAAGTCGACCCAGCGTTTCGTTCCCAAGGTTTATTGAGCAACCTGGCGCTTCTACGCAGCGAAGTTTGCTCGAAGGTCAACGGAAGCGCCCGCAAGGTATCCAGCCTTGCGGGCGCGTGATTGCAAGAAAGCACAGAGGAGCAGGGCCGCAGCGCGCACTGCTTGCAGTGAGTCGAGACAGTCAGTCAACTGACACTGTCAGGATCAGCGCTGTCGCCAAAATGGGAGACTACTCCGGCACGATCGCCTCACCAGCGGCGATGGTCAGATCGGTGTGCATGCGTCCGGCGCGCTGCCGGTCGCGTCTACTACCCCGCCGGTTATGACATCGACAAAACCGGTGAATGGGTTGTTTTGCGATCCGCCACGCACCGGCGGATTGAGGCCTTTGACATGGACGCTCAGCGAGTCCGGGCTGAGCGGACAGGTGGTGATGTCGCCACACGATCCGGCGATCGTGAAGTCCGCATCGAGCGCGCTGACTGTCGGGGTGCCCGAGTGCAGGCGCTACCGTGTCGTAGTCAAAATCCTGCGTGACGGTGACCATGGCCACAGGATCGGTATAGACACCGACGAATTCCACCGAGTACTTGGTGGCATCTGGCACATTGCTCCAGTCCGCAACGATCGTCGTGCCGTCGTTGGTCGTCATCAGACAACTCGGCACGGTCAGGGTCGGGTGCGATTTCGCGTTTGCGACTCCGGGAAGAGCTGAGACAGCTGCAAGGATGGCAAATACACTGCCTGAGAGTAGGGTCGTTCTTTTCATTGGTATCTCCTTTACAAGTTCACATTTACACACCCCCTTTGCCGACGTACCTCTGCCGACGTTCGGCCCGGCGACACTAAGTGGAGCCGGGTAAACGTAGTGTGATATCCAGCCAAATTGTGTGTTAGCGCCAGAGGCAATCCTTGCGCGTGAAAAACGTAACAAGGATGTGAAGTTGCGCGGAGCTCGTTGCGCGGGACGTTCGTGCGGACGCCGAGTGTTCAGCAAACGCGCTGGTACGGTTTTAAGGGAGATGAAGCAATTGATTCTTCATGAAGGGCCGGCTCGACTGCCGAGCGGCGCGACAATAAAGAAACCGTGATAATCGTCGTCATCGCGCAAGCGTTCAGCGTGACATCGTCATATTCCTCGAAGTCACGGAGTGTGCGATACGACTGATGCACGAGGAATTGTGGAAAAAGCTGCTCAGCGCAGCGACGAATCGCAGCAGATCAATTTCATTGACTGTTTTTTGTTTGCGCTGCCACGGCGATTTTCGTGACGTCGTTATCCCGGCTCCGACGGGTCGTCGCACTCAACGCGGCGCGCAGTCGAATGGTATCCAAGCCATCGCGTGCAGGCCGCTGTGCTCTGCGAGCCACGGGCCACTCGCGGTCACGACAGACATGACCAGAAGTATCGCCGCTGTGGTGGAGCGGAAGCCCGTGCGTTGCAGCAATCCCACTCCGCGCCTGACGCCGTAGGCTCCGGCGAGCACGGCCGGAGCGGTGCCCAGTCCGAACAGCAGCATGATCGCCGCGCTGCGCAACGGGTCCATCGTCAGCCAGGCGATCAACAGTACCGAATAGACCAGGCCGCACGGCATCCAGCCCCACAGCGCGCCGAGTGCAAGCGCCTGCGGCATCGAGCGCACCGGCAGCAGGCGGCGCGCGAACGGTGCGATCAGGGTCCACAGGCGGCGGCCGATCGGCAAGTCAAAGCCGCGGCCGCGCATCAGCAGGCTGAAACCAACCAGCGCGAACAGCGCCGCGGTGAGCCAGCGCAGTGCGATCCTCACCTGTTCCTGATCGACGAGGCTCAGCAAGGCGCTGCCGATACCCGCAACGCTTGCACCGGCGAGCGCGTAGCTGGCGATCCTGCCGATCTGGTAGCAGGCGAGCAGATCCAGTCTTGGTCGTCCACGCGTATCGGTGCGCGTGGCGACGGCGAGCGCGCCGCTGATGCCGCCGCACATCAACAGGCAATGGCCGCTGGCAATCAGCCCGAGCAGGAATGCGCTGAGCAGTGTCAGGCTGCCGTTCATCGTGGCGCTTCGTCCTCTGGCTGCGGCGTCGCCGGTTGAGGCGCTTCCTCGCTCAGCGGAATCAGCGCCGGTGTGTCGAGGTCATCGAACTGGGCGTGGTTGACGCTCCAGAAGAATGCCCAGCAGGCGAGTGCCACGAGCACCAGGCTCAGCGGAATCAGGACGAATACGATGTTCATACGGGCACCGGCGTCAACGTGGACGAGGCCGATGCCGGTTGCGCGATTGCTCCAGGGGCTGCGACGCCCTTGATGCGCAGCGAGTTCACGACCACGGCGAGCGAGCTCAGCGACATGCCGATCACGGCAAGCCACGGGGGAATCCAGCCGATCGCGGCGAGCGGCAGCGATGCGGCATTGTATACAAGCGACCAGAGCAGGTTCTGGCGCATGATGCGCAACGTCGCCAGCGCGATGTGTCGCGCCTGGATCAAGCCGGCGAGGTGATCGCCGGCCAGGACGATGTCGGCGCTCGACTTGGCCAGTTCGGCACCGCCGCCGACGGCCACGGCCAGGTCGGCGCCGGCCAGCGCAGGCGCGTCGTTGACGCCGTCGCCGACGACCGCGACGTTGCGGCCTTCGGCACGCAGTTGCGCCAGGCGAGCGAGTTTTTGTTCGGGGTCGACACGGCCTTCAAACTGCGTGATGCCGAGTCGGCCCGCCAACGCCGCAACGCGGACCCGGCTGTCGCCGCTGAGAATCTCGATCCCGGCGCCGGCATTGCGCAGACCCTCGATCGTTGCTGCGGCATCTTCGCGCAGCGTTTCGCGCAATTCGAAACGTGCCAGCGGCCCCTCATTGTCGGCGAGGACGATGAAGTCGCTGTCGACGGCATCGGCGGTGTGCGCGAACTGTTCCCGGCCGATCCGGTAACGCCGGCCATCGACGTCGCCCTCGATACCATTGCCGTCGACCCGGTGCAGGTTCCTCGCGCGTACCGCGACGGCATGGCCGGCGGCAGCGCGAAGCGCAGTCGCGATCGGGTGCGCGCTGCCGGCTTCCAGTTGCGCGGCGATTTCCAGGCATTGCTCGAGTGACAGCCGGCCGGTTAATTCGCACGATGCGAGTTCGAGACTTCGCTCGCTCAAGGTACCGGTCTTGTCGAACACGAAATAGTTCGCCCGGGTGAGACTCTCGATCGCATTCGGCGTCAGCACGAGCACGCCGCGCTGGGCCAGCACCGCGAGCGAACGCGCCAGGGCTGCCGGCACGGCGAGTGCGAACGCGCAAGGACAGGCGACAACGAGCACCGCAAGCGCGGCTGGGAATGCGCGACCCGGGTCGATCGCAAGCCACGCGGCAGCCGTGATCGTCGTGACCAGCAGCAGGCCCGACACGAACCAGGCCGCAGCACGATCACCGTAACGGGCCCAGCGCGGACGCTGTTGCTGGGCGCGCGCGACCAAGCGCACGATGGACGACAGCGTAGTGTCCGCGCCGACACGCGCGACACGCATCTGCGCGGGCCCGTCGACAACGATGCTGCCGGCAATCAGGCGTTCACCGAGACGACGCAGCAGCGGTGTCGACTCGCCGCTGAGCAGCGATTCGTCGACGCGACATTCAGCGCTGGTGAGCTCGCCGTCGGCCGGCACCGTCGCGCCGTCGGCAACCACGACGCAGTCGCCGACTTGCAGCTCGTGCACGCCGACACTCTCGATAACTCCGTTCGCATCGAGCCGTTGCGCAACCGCCGGTTGCAGCCTGGCCAATGCGTCGACGATGTCGCTGGCGCGGTGGCGCGCGCGCATCTCGAGGTAGCGTCCGCCGAGCAGCAGGAATACGAACATGCTCGCCGAATCGAAGTAGACCTGCGCGCCGCCGCGCATGGTCTCGACGGCGCTGGCGACGAATACCAAGGCGACCGCAAACGCAACCGGCGTATCCATACCCGGGCGGCGCGCACGCAACTCGCGCCAGGCACCGGCGAAAAACGGGCGCGCCGAGTAGAACACCACGGGAATCGTGACCAGCAAGCCGATCCAGCGGAAAAAGTCGCGCGTCGACGTTTCGATGCCCTCGAGCGCGCCGGCATAGAGCACGATCGCGAACATCATCGCCTGCATCATGCCGAGGCCGGCAACGACCAGTCGCTTCATTGCCGCCCGCTGCTCGCGTTCGGCCACGTCACTGAGCGATTGCCGGTCGAGCGGGTGGGGCACGTAACCCAGATGCGCGATCGCCGCCAATACTGCGCCGAGCGGGGCAATGTCCGGTTGCCACACGATGCTGACGCGCTTGCCGGGTACGCTGACGCTGGTCTCGCGTACGCCGTCCATCGTGCCCAGCGCGCGCTCGATCAGCCAGCTGCACGCCGCACAGCGCAATCCTTCCAGCAGCACGCACACTTCGGCGTCGCCATTGGCACGGCGATGCACATACAGGCGTTGCAATTGCGGCCGGTCCCACGCCGAATAGTCGCCGACCGAAACAGCGCGCGGTGGCGGCGCATCGCGCAAGCGATAGTAATCCTGCAATCCGAGCGAGGCGATCCATTCGGCGGCGGCGCGACAGCCGATGCAGCACACGGGGTGCTGCAGGGCGCCGATGCGCGCGACCAGCGGGCTGCCGCCGGCAACCGGCTCGCCGCAATGGAAACAGGTCGACGAAGACATGGCCACGCCGCCGTCTACGGCGTCGCGCGATCGGCTGGTTGGGCCGCGCTCGTCGGCGGCAACGGCGACGCGATCACCGGGCCGGTCTGATGCAACTCGTCGCGATGCTCGAATGCCGTAACCACGAGTGCGAGCGAGCCGACCATCGTGGCGAGGAGCAGCACGATCATGAGCCAGACTTCCGCGACCTGGTACCAGTGGTTTCCCAGATTTTTCATTTCTCCTCCGGTGCGAAGAATTCGCTCTTGCGTTCGACATGAATCGAATCATCGTCGCTGCGCACGAGCAGATCGACGCGATGCCTGCCCTTGAATGCCGTACGCTCCCCGCGCAGCGTGAGCGGTACATTAGCGACTTCTCCGGCTGCGACCGTGATGCGGGTCTTGCTGATGATGCGCAGACCTGTCTCGTCGCCTTCGAGCGAAATGGACAACTGCTGCGCGCGATCGGTCTTGTTCACGAGCTTGACGGCGTAACCATTCTCGATGCCTCCGTCCGCCGTTTCGCGGTACAGCGCGTTGCGGTCGTGCAGTACATCGAAAATAACCGGCGACCGATGGCTGACGCCGAACGCGAACGCGCCGAGCAGGGCCGCGAGGAGAACGGCATAGATCACCGTGCGCGGCCTGAGGATGCGCCGGGCTCGTCCGGCCAGGAGGCTCTCGGTCGTGTAGCGGATCAGGCCACGCGGATAGTCCATTTTGTCCATCACGGAATCGCAGGCATCGATGCACGCCGCACAGGCGATGCACTCGATCTGCAGGCCGTCGCGGATGTCGATGCCGGTCGGACAAACCTGCACGCAGGCATCGCATTCGATGCAGTCGCCCAGGCCCAGTGCCTTCGGATCGGCGCTGCGCTTGCGCGGGCCGCGCGGCTCGCCGCGCGTTTCATCGTAGGAGATGATCAGCGTGTCATGGTCGAACATCGCACTCTGGAAGCGCGCGTAAGGGCACATGTACTTGCAGACCTGCTCGCGCATGTAGCCGGCGTTGCCGTACGTGGCAAATCCGTAGAACAGTACCCAGAATCCTTCCCAGCTGCCGAACGAAAGTGCTGCGGCCTCGTGTCCGAGGTCAAGGATCGGCGTGAAGAATCCGACGAACGTGAAGCCGGTCCACAGCGACAAGGTGATCCACAGAAACTGCTTGCTCGACTTGCGCAGGATCTTCTCGCGCGTCCACGGACCCGAATCGAGCTTGATACGCTGATTGCGCCGGCCTTCGCAGAAGCGTTCGATCCACAGGAATACTTCGGTCCAGACCGTCTGCGGGCAGGCATAACCGCACCACAGCCGTCCCGCAAGCGCGGTAAAGAAAAACAGGCTGATCGCGGCGATCACGAGCAGGCAGGTCAGCCAGAAGAAGTCCTGCGGCCAGAACGTCAGGCCGAAGACATAGAACTTGCGCGCGGGCAGATCGAACAGCACGGCCTGGCGTCCATCCCAGCGCAACCAGGGCACGAGATAGAACAGGCCGAGCAGCATGAAAACCGCAGCAAGGCGCAGACGGGCGAAGCGACCGTCGATTTCGCGCGGATAGACCTTCGGCTGCGCCGCATACAGCGAATCTCCCGCGTCCTGCACGACGGCAATGGGAATCGGACGGTTCATCGATCGGCAATTGGCGGCTTGCGTTGTCGGGATGCCCGCTTGACGCGTGCCGACAGCAGCAGCGCGGTGAACGCGCTCGAGCTGAACGTGCAGGCCCAGAACATGAAGAAGCCGATGCTGTAGCCGAACTCGCGCGAGATCGCCAGGTGCGGCCAGGTGATGTCGGCGAGTTCCATCGGATCGACGACCGCAAAAAACACGACCGAGGCGACTGCGGCCGCGAAAAAGGACGGCCACGCTATCGCTCCAATGCGCCGCAAGCGCGCCGCGACGACTTCGGTCTCGTCGTCGTGCGCGCGATCGCCGGCGCCGTTCATGGCTTGTCGCTGGCTGCTTCGTCGGAGTGGGACTGCGCGAGCACCCATGCTCCGACGAGGCGTGCGCGATCCTTGCCGATAATCGGTTCCCACGCGGGCATCTTGCCGCTGCGGCCGTCGCGAATGCTCGCCTTGATGTCATCGAGCGTACTGCCGTACAGCCAGATGTTGTCGGTCAGGTTTGGCGCACCCATCACAATGTTTCCCTTGCCTTCGGGACCGTGGCAGGCGGCGCAAATCGTGACGAAGCGGGCCTTGCCGGCTTCGGCCAATGCCGGGTCGGCTTTGCCACCTGACAGGGTGAGCACGTAGTTCGCCACTTCGTTGACGCCCTGATCGCCCAGCGCGGCCCCGAGCGGAGGCATCACGCCGCCTCGTCCGTTGAGAATCGTCGCAATCACCTGGTCCGGCGCGCCGCCGTAGAGCCAGTCGCCGTCGGCGAGATTGGGATAACCCTTGGCGCCGCGCGCGTCGGAGCCATGACAGGCGGCGCAGTTGTTCACGAATACGTTACGGCCGAAGTTCAGCGCTTCCGGATCGTGCTCGAGTTCTTCCACGCTGCGGTCGCGAAAACGCGAGAACACCGCTTCGAGCTTGCGATTGTTCTCGGCCAGGTCGGCCTTGACTTCGCCGGTCGAGGTCCAACCCAGAGTGCCGGCGATCGCGCCGAAGCCGGGGTAGAACACGAGGTAACCGGCGGCGAAAACGACTGTCAACAGGAACATTCCGAGCCACCAGCGCGGCAACGCGTTGTTGTATTCGGTCAAGTCCTCGTCCCAGACGTGACCGGTCGTGTCCTCTTCCTTTTCAGGAGGCTTGGCGGTGGCGAACAACAGCCACAACGCGCCGACGACGTTGATCAGCACGAGCAACGCGACAAAGATTCCCCATCCCGCGCTCATGGGCGTTTCTCCGAATGGTCGTCATCGAGCGGCACGCGTGCCATCAATTCGAAGTCCTGCTTGCGCCGGCTGCTGTACGCCCAGCCGACGATGCCGCAGAAGATCACGATCAGCACTGCGGTAATCAGGCCCATGATCATTGCAAGTTCTCCTTCGGGCCGTACTTGCCCAGGTCTTGCAGATACGCAACGAGCGCATCCATCTCGGTCTTGCCCTTGACGGCTTCGGCGACCGAAGCGTAGTCGGCGTCGGTGTACGGCAAGCCGACCTTGGCCAGACCGCGCATGTGCGACTCGACCTCTGCGGCGGACAGGGTTGCCGTGTTCAGCCACGGATAGCCCGGCATGATCGACTCGGGCACGACGTTGCGCGGGTTGGCCAGGTGCACGCGCTGCCAGTCGTCGCTGTAGCGGCCGCCGATGCGCGCGAGGTCCGGCCCGGTGCGCTTGCTGCCCCACTGGAACGGGTGGTCGTAGACCGATTCACCGGCTACGGAATAGTGACCGTAGCGCAGCACCTCGGAGGCGAGGGCGCGAATCATCTGCGAATGACAGTTGTAGCAACCCTCGCGGATGTAGACATCGCGCCCGGCGAGTTGCAGCGGCGGGTAGGGCTTCAGCCCCGGCACCGGCTCGATGACGTTCGCCTGGAACATCAACGGCACGATTTCGGCGAGGCCGCCGAGGCTGATCGCGATGACGGTCAGGATCGCCATCAAGCCGATGTTCTTCTCGATTGTCGAGTGATTCATGATCGGCTCCTCAGGCGGCCACGGCGGTCGGAATGGCGGCGACCGGTGCACGGTCGCGCACGGTGGCCACCGTCTTCCAGCAGTTGTAGGCCATGATGAACATGCCGCTGAGGACCAGCAGTCCACCGAACAGGCGTGCGACGTAGAACGGATGCGTCTGCGTCACCGATTCGATGAACGTGTAGGTCAGCGTGCCGTCCGGATTCGTTGCGCGCCACATCAGGCCCTGCATGACGCCGGCGATCCACATCGCGCTGATGTAGATGACGACGCCGATCGTCGCGATCCAGAAGTGCAGGTCGATCAGACGCGTCGAATACATCTTCTCGGCGCCGAACAACTTCGGGAACATGCTGTAGATCGCACCGATGCTGATGAATGCGACCCAGCCGAGCGCACCGGCATGCACGTGGCCGATCGTCCAGTCGGTGTAATGCGAGAGCGCGTTGACCGTCTTGATCGACATCATCGGACCTTCGAAGGTCGCCATGCCGTAGAACGACAACGCCACGATCATGAACTTCAGGATCGGATCGGTGCGCAATTTGTACCACGCACCCGACAGCGTCATGATGCCGTTGATCATGCCGCCCCACGACGGCGCGAGCAGGATCAGCGAGAACACCATGCCGAGCGACTGCGCCCAGTCGGGCAGGGCGGTGTACTGCAGGTGGTGCGGCCCGGCCCACATGTAGATCGAGATCAATGCCCAGAAGTGCACGACCGACAGCCGGTACGAATAGATCGGCCGCTGCGCCTGCTTCGGCACGTAGTAGTACATCATGCCGAGGAATCCGGCGGTGAGGAAAAAACCGACCGCGTTATGGCCGTACCACCACTGCACCATCGCGTCGACGGAGCCCGAGTAGATCGAATACGACTTCCACATCGACACGGGAATCGACAGGTTGTTGATGATGTGCAGCACGGCGATCGTCAGGATGAAGCCGCCATAGAACCAGTTCGCAACGTAGATATGCTTGACCCGGCGCTTGACGATCGTGCCGAAGAACACGACGGCGAAGGCGACCCAGACCAGCGTGATCAGGATGTCGATCGGCCACTCGGCCTCGGCATATTCCTTGGCCTGGGTGATGCCGAGCGGGAAGGTGATCGCCACGGCGACGATCACGAGCTGCCAGCCCCAGAATACGAATGCGGCGAGCCCGTCGCTGATCAGGCGCGCCTGGCAGGTGCGCTGCACGACATAGAGCCCCGTCGCCATCAGCGCGCAGCCGCCAAAGGCGAAGATCACGGCGTTCGTATGCAGCGGGCGCAAACGGCCGTACGAAAGCCAGGGTATGTCGAAATTAAGCTCCGGCCAGGCGAGCTGCGCGGCGATGATCGCGCCGACCAGCATGCCGACGATGCCCCAGACGATCGTCATGACGGTGAACTGGCGAACCACCTTGTCGTTATAGGTCAATGCAGAGTCCATGTGTGCTCCCGTGTGCGGACGCGCGCAGTTTCGCCCGTGGGCGGGCGCGCGATTTGATCGAAATCAATACATCGGGCGGTTCGCGCAGACCGGGATGGAAGCGCCTTGATCCAGATCAGGGCCAACGCATTCGGAATCTGGCGGACCATCATTCCTCTTCGTCGGGATCGCGAAATTCCTTCGGCAGACGATGGGCAATGTCCCTGTGACAGTCGATGCAGCTCTTGCCCCCGTATTTCGCCGCCAGGATGTCGATTTGAACTCTGACCAACAAACCATATAGTCCGAAAACGTTCAATTGGGCCAAGGACCCATTCCGCGCGCCGGATGCGGTGGGACACTGACGCGGTTACCGCCTGCAAGTGTGTGGTGCAGTGCGGCGCGCACTTTTCCTGTGCGTCCAAACAGCTTGCGGCGCGGATTGCTGACAGCAGGCTGTCAGCTGTGGCTTCATTTGGAGGCATCTCGTTGCCGACGGTGTGCGGCAGATTACGCGCGACGCCGTCAGGTGCGGCCCGACAGCTCTCGCGGGATATGGATGGCTGCCAGCCGCCGGGCGCGCCGAAAATTTCCTGCGGGCCGGTCATTCCTCTTCGTCGGGGTCGCGATATTCCTTGGGCAGATGGTGGGCGATGCCCTTGTGGCAGTCGATGCAGGTTTTGCCCTCGTCCTTGGCCGCCATGTGCTTCTTGTATATGGATTGCTTCTGCTTGTCGCTGCTCATCGCGTCGAAACTGTGGCAGTTGCGGCACTCGCGCGAGTCGACCGCCTTCATCGCGTTCCACTCGTTCGTCGCCAGTTCCATGCGCTTGGCCTCGAATTTCTCGGGCGTGTCGATTTCGCCGGTGATCTTGCCCCAGACCTCGAAGCTGGCCTGCATCTTGCGCAGGATCTTCGGTCCCCATTCGTGCGGTACGTGGCAATCCGGACACGTCGCGCGCACGCCGGTGCGGTTCGAATAGTGGATCGTCTCCTTGTATTCCTGGTACACGGTGTCGCGCATCTCGTGGCAACTGATGCAGAACGGCAGTGTGTTGGTCATTTCCAGTGCGGTGTGGAAGCCACCCCAGAAAAGGATGCCGCCAAAGAAGCCGACCACGAGCAAGGTCAGTAGCGACCACTTTGCGCTGGGCTTGCGCAGGAACTGCCAAAAGCGCCGCAGTGCTCCGGGTTTTTGCTTGCTCATGAAGATCGCTCCGTTGGATGGCTCGCGAATCGCCGGAAGACGCTGTCCTCAACGCCAAAGCGTACGGGACCGGCGATCCGGTCCCATACCAGCAGTCGACGAACCGCTCTCACTGGAAGTTGTAGCGATAGGCTACGAAGACCAGGTTGACATTGTAGTTGGGCGCCTGCTGATTACTCGCCAGCATGCCAGTCGGGTTGTAGCCGTACTGGAAGGCGTTGTAGAGGTAGTCCGTCGCTTTGAGCTTCTGGTACTGGTAACCGCCGAAGACGCTCGACTGGCGGTCGACGTGATACGCACTGGTAACGCGGAACTGTTTCAGTTCGCTGCTGATGTTCGGCACTTCGCCCTGGTTGCTCAGGTTCGGCGTGATACCTGGTCCGAGGAATGTTACGTACTTGGTCTTGGCCAGGCTGTAGGTAAGGTCTTCGCGGAACTCGAGCTTGCCGCCCATCAGACCCTTCTGCCGGCCGTCGAGGCCGACCGCGTTGCTGCGATCGGCGAGGTCGTTACTCCACAGTGTCGGCAAGGGCGCGACGGCATTGCGTCCGCTCGCGGTCAGCAGTTCGCGCGTCCGCTTCTGGTAGGTGAAATAGCCGCCGATCGTGTTGTCTTCGGAGAAGCCGTAGTTCGCGTCGAGGTTCGCGCTCTCGGTCTTTCCGTTCTGCACGCCGAGCGGCGAATCGAAGTAGTCGTCATGCGTGTAGCGGCCGTTCAGTCCAATCGAGAATTTCTGCGTCGCCTGCCAGTTGACGCCGGCCTTGAACAGGTTCTGCTCGCGTGACGCTGAGAAGAAGGCGCGGTAGCCGAAGTTCTCGAAACCGTCGGCGACGCTCTGCATCGGGTTGTAGAACGACGGATTGACGGTGGCCTCGCGCCGTCCCCAGGTATAGCCGGCGTTGAAATCGAAGCTGTCCCACGCCTTGATGCGGTACGTTCCGCCGACGCGGTTTTCGCGGTCCTTCGGCTCCTGCACGCACGATGCCGTCGTGTAGTAGCCGGCATTGACGGACGACAGCTCGCCTTGCGCATTGTTCGCCAGTTCGTTCCGGCACCAGCGCTCGACGTAGTCGTATTCGTAGCCGAAATGCAGCTTCTGGGTCGATGTGATGCGCCAGTCGCCGCCGGCATCGAACTGCTCGCGCTTCGTGCTCAGCGGCGTATTGACCGCGGTGCGCTCCTCGCCGCCGAGGTCGAGGAACTCGTAGGTGTACGATGCGGTCTTGTTGTCGCGCTCGTTGTACTTGGCCCCCGCGGCGAAGAGCCAGGAGGGATTCAGCTGCCAGGTCAGCTTGGCGTCGGCGTGCTTGACGTCGACCTTGCCGTCAAGCGAGCCAACCGGCAGCGTCAGTACCGTGTTCGGCGTCGTGGTGTAGGTACCGTCGTAGCTTTCGTTCTGCTCGCTGTGTGCGTACGAAAAACCGCCGACCAGCTTGAGACCCGGCGTGAAGATCCAGCCGCCGCTCAGGTTGAACTGATGGAAGCTGTTGGTCGGCGCGGTGCTGAAGGTGCTGATCGGAAACGCCGCGCCCGGCGACGTGCCGGTAGGTGGTACCGGCGACGCGCCGCTGCCTCCGGAAACAAACGGATTCGAGAACGACACGCCGGAGTAGTCATCATGGAACAGCGAGCCGTAATAGCCAACGGTGACGAAAGCCTGTTGCCCGACCCAGTTCAATGCAAAATTGAACGTGTCGGTCGAGTATTCGGTCGGGTTCATCAGGAAGGCGACACGCTCGCCGCCGTAGTTGAAGCCGCTGGAACTAGTCAGATTGTAGGCGTCGCTGGCGCCGGCGATCAGCTTGGCGCCGGACTGGTCGAGGCGCTTGTAATCGAACTTGAAGCTCCACTCCTTGTTGAACAGATAACCGGCGTTGAGGCTGGTGGTGTCGCGTTCGCTGTAGACGTCCTCGCCGTGGTACTGCGACAACTGCGCCGGCGTCAGCGTCTGCGCGCCCTTGCTCGCGCTCGTAATCACGCCGTTCGTGGTCGTTGTCGTCGTATTGATGACGCCGAAGCTCGGCAACAGGTTGAAGAAGTTGCTGCCCTGGGCACCCTGGTAGGGCGTCTGGTAGTTGTCGGTCGTGTAGTGCTTTAGCTGGTCGTAACCAGCGCCGGCGCTCCACTGCCCCTGGTCGGTAACCTGGATGCCGAGGTTGCGCGACGATGTGCCGAGATTCGTGCCGCTGGCTTCGACGCGCGTCGTGCCGTCACCCATGCCGTAGGCGCTGCCGCCTTTCACGCTGAAGTCCGCGAGCACGTATGGCCCGGAATCATTGAGGCCGTTGTACTCGCCGAACTTCGTCGAACTTTCATCGACGGCGAGGGCGCCAAGGTCGAACCAGGAGGTCGGATAAACCAACTCCTTGACCTCGTCGCTCATCGCCTGCTGCGCCAGCGCGAGCGAAGGTGCCGCGCATGTCAGCAACAGGGCGCTGCGAACGGCCAGGGACGCCGCGCTCATGGCGAATCTTTGTCGATGCGTCTTCATTGCGACCCCCGATACCAATCAGTGATGCAGGAACGCGCCGGTCGGTGAGTTCGAGCCGTGGACCATGACATGGCAGTTCATGCAGGAACGCCCGACGTTGATGACACTCGGACTTCCGCCTTTCACGATGCCGCCACCCTGGATGCCGGCGACACCGGTGCCTACCGGGCTCTGGCTCGTGTGCGGACCGTCATGACACTCGTCGCAAAGGAACGGCGGTCGTGACTTCAGCAACGGCGTGATGTTCGAGCCGTGCGGCGTGTGGCAGTTGGTGCAATCCTCGGTGGCCGGCTGGTGTTCCCACAGGAACGGCCCGCGCTTCTCGGCGTGGCATGTGAAGCAGGTCTCGTTGACGGTGTTCTTGGCCAGCATCTTCGGCGCCGGCGAGCCATGCGGGTTGTGACAGTCGGAACAGGCCATCTTGCCGACGTCGAGCGGATGCGTCGAAATCTGCATGACCTGCGCGCGCTGCTCCTTGTGGCAGGTGAAGCAGACCGTCTCCTGTTCGGTCTTGACCAGGATCGGATCCTTGGCGATATGGACGCGGTGGCAACTCGAGCAGGCGAGGTCGTTGACCTGGTGTTGGCTGCCGGTCCAATGCGTGCGCAACCCGGACTGATGGCAGGTCAGGCACTGCGCGGACTGGATCGGAGCGGCGCTCGGCTCGTATCCGGATGTCGTGTGCGTTCTGCCCTGCACGACGTCCGGCGGCGGACGCTTGCTGCCCTCGCCGCCGGTGGAACCGGCAAGATGCTGCTTGCTCTCGCCATGGCAGGACTGGCAACCCGGCGACCGTTCGTCGCCGACTACGCCATGCGGCGTCTGGTAGATCGAAAAGATCGGTTTGGTCTCCGTCTCGTCATGGCACTTCGTGCAGACGGCATCCGCTTGCAACCGTCGACTTGCAGCATCGTTTGAGTCCGCCGCCGGTGCACTCGTTGCGGCTATGAGCAGAAGCAAACCCGAGACAACCGTGTTGAGCGTTCTCATGCCAACCCCCGAATGCCGGTTTTGACCTTCGTGCGTGTGCAGGCCGCGGTATGCAGCGCCTAATTCATTGCGAGAGGATCCAGTCCACCAGATTCTTTATTTGCGCCATGTCCTTGGTCTGAATGATCTTGTGATCTTCCTCGTGGCCGTCCGGGAACTTGGCTTTTTCACCCGACGTGATGTGCTCGATCAGGCGAGCTTCGGCGTTGTCCTTGCCTTTGTATTTCTCGGCGACCTTCTTGTACGACGGGCCGTCCTTTTCCTTCTCGACTGCATGGCATTTGAAACAGTTGTTCTGGCGCGCCAGGGCTTTTGCGGCATCGACATCGACATCGGCCATTGCGGCGATGGAAAACGTCAGTCCGAAGCTCATTGTCAGAAAAGCGATCTTTTGACCGCGACGGGAGATGTGGTACATGTTTCCCTTCTCCTTGCTTCTTGGGTTGTTGGTTTTCATGCCGCTTGCCTTTAGGGGGGCAAACTAGCCGAGTCCTTGCGGCATGACCTTGATCCAGATCAACTACTAATGATTGGAACGGCGATTGATCCGGCTATCGTCCGTGGCCAGAAGCGGCGCATCCAAGCTGATGGAAGATGCCGCGAGCGTTTACGGGCGTCTGTACGGTGCCGCACATAAAAAACGCACGTCAGCAATACACGCTGGCGCTCGGTTGGCTGCCTTCCGATCGCCGTAATGGACTCGCTGGTGCGATCGCAGGACGACCAGCAACGCGATGACGTGCTGCCCGATATCGCCCGAGCCGCGCATGACCTGCTTGCCGTTGGTTGACCTGGCGCGACGGGTTGGGCCGGCTAACGGCGAAATTGACGAAAATCAACAGGCGTGCTCTTGCTCCGGACCATACTGGGCGTGTCATTTCAGCCAAGGAGCATCGCCATGATCGCCAGCATGATAGAACCGCGCCATTCCGCCACGCCCAAGTCGAAAGCCCCGCAGTCGCATTGGCAGGAAAAGCTGCGCGACGGCACCACAGTCCTGATCCGGGCCATTCACGGCGAAGATGCCGAAATCGAAACGCGCTTCATCGAGCAGTTGTCGCCCGCGGCGCGCCGTCTGCGTTTTCTTGGCGAGATCAAGACGCCGAGCGCGGAGATGATCGATCAGTTCACCCATCCGGATCCGGAGCGTGATGCAGCGTTCGTCGCCTTGATCGCCGACGGCGCAGACAAGCGCGAGATCGGCGTGGCACGATTCAGCGGCAGGTCCGATGGATTGGCATGCGAATGCGCGGTTGTCGTCAGCGACGAATGGCAGGGACGCGGCCTGGCAACGGTGCTGATGCGGCACCTCATCGGAGTTGCGCGCGAACGCGGCATCGAATGCATGTACTCGATCGACTCGGCCGCCAATCACGCGATGCGCGATCTTGCCGAACACCTCGGCTTCCAGCACAAGCCGGATCCCGACGACGCCACGCAGGTGTTGCATATCCTCGACCTGAAGAGCGCGACCGTCTAGTCACGCTGGCCGCTTGGCTGCCGCGCAGCGCCGCCGCCAAGGCTGCCTGCGCCGTATCGGCCCCGGAGTTGAAGCAGGAACATTGCGCCGCCGGGGTTCGGAGCGATCAGCGCATGATCGGTGCGCTGCCGTCCGTGCCGCTCCTGAGCAAGGCGCGCAGGCGCGCCGGAGTGATGGCCGCAGCAGCCGCAGCAACACCGGGCAGGCGATGGCCTGCGGCTTCGAGGATGTGCGTGAGTGCACCCGGGAAGCCGGATCGGGCGTCCACGTCCGCCTTGCGGTTCATGCGGTTGCGAAACGCCGTCGCAATGGCGCGCACCAGGTGATCCTCCAGGCGCAGGTTCTTCTGTCTGCCGTCGCCTCCCGCAGTGCGGCGCAGTTCGACAATGCCCCCGGCGATGTCCTCGAGCGGCTCCACGATCTGGGAAAAATCCATGCCGATGCGGCGGCGCGCCCCATCGGACAACAGGTGCAGATCGAGCAACATCGCGACGTCTTCCGGCAGCTGATACAGCACACTGCGCAATTCTGCGGCCGTGTGCGCGATCGTCGCGAGGCGATCGCTGATTTCCTTGGGCATGCCCGATGACATCTCGCCGTTGGTTGCATATTCGAACGCCTGCAGACAGGCCTCGACGTCGGTAATGAAGGAAATCGCGGAAATATCGGTCTGGCCGATCTCCTTCATGAGCAGCGCTGCTTCATGCGGTGTAAAAGCGAATGCGGGTCTTCCGGTGTTCATGGCGCTCTCGCGACGGTTCGGGAGCGAACATGCGCCACGTTTCGGCGGTACGTGTTGACTTGGATCAAGGTGTCGCGGCACGAGAGCGACTAAAGTGCAAATGACGAAACGGCCGTGTCGATTGCGGACACGAAGTTTTTCAACGCTGCCGAAGGGAGAACCCATGTTCAAGCACATACTGTTGCCGACGGATGGTTCGAAACTTTCCGAAAAATCGATCAAGCAAGGCGTTCGCATGGCGAAGGCACTCAATGCCAGGATCACGGCCCTGCATGTCGTGCCGAAGTTCCACACGTTCACCTACCACAGCGAAATGCTCGAGAGCACGCGCCGGGAATTCGAAGCGGACGCTGCCGAGAAGACGAAGAACTATCTGGATTTCGTCAAGAAGGTGGCAGCCGGGTCAGACGTGAAATGCGATACCGCGCAGGTCGCAAGTGACCAGCCGTTCAAGGAAATCATCAAAGCCGCCGAGAAGAAAGGTTGCGACCTGATCCTGATGGCTTCGCACGGGCGTAGCGGTATCGAGGGCTTGCTGCTCGGCAGCGAAACGCAGAAGGTGCTGACGCACAGCAGCGTACCGGTGCTCGTCTTTCGCTGAGACGAACCAGCAGGTTCGTGGGGCTTCGCCCTGCGCGACATGCTCGCGCCTGCGGCGGCCATGAGGCGAGAACCGGCTCGCGGTGTTGCGATTCGGCCGTCGCCGCAATGAGGCAGGTCATATCTTGGCCGTGTTTGCGGCTCGCTGTTACGCATTGTTACGAAGTGTTGCCGTAGCGACACTCCAGCGTTTCCGACGCCACGTATGTTGGGTCCGTCGTCAACGCACCGGCCCGTCGCATGAACGCCACTGCAACCGTCGCCAGAATTCCCCAAACTCATCGCCATGCGCAGGATCCGGCCTTCGTTCCGCCGGGATTGGTCAAGGGCGGAATCGCCCTCGAAGAATTGCGTGCGCATGTGCCGGTCGTGCAGCGCAAGCTCGAGGCGGGACAGCACTTGTATCGGGCCGGCCAACTGTTCCATGCGCTCTTCCTCGTGCATGCAGGTTGCTTCAAGACCAGTGTGATATCGGAAGACGGCCGTGAGCAGGTGACGGGATTCAAGATGCGCGGTGAGCTGATCGGTGTGGAATCGATCGGCATGCCGACACACATATGCGATGCGGTCGCGCTGGACATGGGCGGCGTGTGGGAATTGCCGTATCCGGAAATCCTGAACGCTTGTGCGCGCATGCCCGCGCTGCAGGAGCCATTGACGGCCGCGCTGGCGGCGGAAATCCGCAACGACCGCTCCTGGATGCTGGCAGTGGGTACCTTGAGCGCCGAACAGCGCGTCGCCGCGTTTCTGCTCGACGTCGCGGCGCGGCACGAGGCATTGGGTTTCAGTTCCCGCCACTTCGTGCTGCGCATGAGCCGCGCGGACATCGGCAGTTTTCTCGCACTCAAGCACGAAACGGTCACGCGCGCCCTGACACGCATGTGCGGACAGGGCTCCATAGCCATCCAGTGGCGCGAAGTGCGCATTCTCGACGCGGATGCGCTACGCGAAGCGATTCGCCACGATCCGCGCCTGAACTGACCACGCGGGATAGGTGCCAGGGACGCCTCAGGTCGATTCTCAGCGCTGGTCGAGAATGCGGCGCACCGCCGTGGACAGGTCCTCGCGCCGGTATGGCTTCGGCAGGAGGACAAACTCGCGGCCTCCGTTCGAGCGATTTTCCAGCGCGGAATGTTCGTAGCCTGAAGTGAGCAGCACCGGCAAGTCCGGGCGTCGGCGGCGTGCCTCATGCGCAAGTTCAACGCCGGTCATCCCGGTGCCGAGGACGACATCGGAAAACAGCATGTCGATATCGGCATGCTGCGACAATTGTTCGAGCCCAGCCGTTGCGTCCGCCGCGGCAATGACCACGTAGCCGAGCGAGCGCAGGAACGTCACGGCGATGTCACGCACGTCCGCTTCGTCTTCGACGACGAGAATCGACTCGCTGCCGCGCGTCGCCGTCGTTGCCGGCGCCGTGGTTTCGCCGGGCTGCGGTTTCACGGCGGGCAGATGCAGGTCGATGCGTGTGCCGTAGTCGAGACGACTCTCGACCGTCAGGTGGCCCCCCGACTGCTTGACGAAACCGTAGACCATGCTCAGGCCGAGGCCGCTTCCTCTGCCGTGTTCCTTGGTCGTGAAGAACGGCTCGAACGCACGCGCCAGCACGTCCTGCGTCATGCCGTGTCCGGAGTCGCGCACGCTGAAAACGACGTAGTCGCCAGCCGCGAGGTCGCTGCCGACTTCGCTCGCGCCGATGTGTTCGCGCCGTGCAGAGATGACCAGATCGCCGCCACGCGGCATGGCGTCGCGCGAATTCAGCGCGAGATTGACCAGGGCATTGTCGAGCTGGCCGGGGTCGACGAACACCTGCGGAATCCCCGGCGGGCAGGAGATTTCGAGATTGATGGTCTCACCCAAGGTTCGGCGCAGCATCGAGCCGAGTTCATCGAGGAGCCTGGCCGGCTCGCTGGCGCGCGGCGCCAGGCGCAGGCGCCCGGCAAATGCGAGCAGTTTGCGCGTCAGTTCGGCGCCGCGTCCGACCGCACGCAATGCGCTGCTGATGATCTCGCGCGCGGACGGTCGATCTGCAAGCTCGTCCTCGAGTATCTGCAGGTTGCCGGAAACGACGGTCAGCAGGTTGTTGAAGTCATGGGCGACTCCGCCGGTGAGCTGGCCGACCGCTTCGAGCCGCTGTGCGTGCGAAAGCTGTTCTTCGGTTCGCGCGCGCTGGATCGCGGACGCCAGCAGGTTGGCAGTCGACTGCAGGAAGTGCAACGCGTCGTGGTCGAAATGGCGCTTCTGGCGCGTCAGCGCGAGCAGGGCAGCCATCGGCTCGCCGCGATCCATGAGCGGCAGCACGATGGCTGCCGCGAAGCCGCTGCCGGACAAGGCCTCGCCGTCGAGGATGATCGGTTCATCGCTGGTCTGCGGTGCAGCCGTCGTCTGGCGCGGTTGCACCGGCACGATCGTCGTCCATGACAGCCGTTCGAGCGAATCGGGTTGCACGCCAAGTGCGGCGCGGATCTGGACCTGTTGCGACTGCGGGTGCCTGAAAGCGATGGCAACCGCTTCCACGCCGAGCGCTTCGACGATGAGGTTCGTGGCGTGCGCCAGGGTTGCGTCCAATTCCGGCGAGGCGAGCGCATGCTGGCCGAGCCGGGCGATAACCGCGTCGTAGCGCGCACGCGAGATGGCCTGGCGCGCGCGCTGGCTCTCGGAGATGTCGCGGATCGAAGCGAGGAAGACGCGGCCGTCGGCGGTATCGATGGGACTCAGCGCAATCTCGACCGGAAATTCCTGGCCACCGCGTTTGAGACCGGTCAGCTCCTGGCCCGAGCCCATCGGACGCACGTGCGGATTGGCCACGTAGCCGTCGCGATGAGCGCGATGCACGCCGCGCGCCTGTTCCGGCAGCAGCATTTCGATCGGTTGTTCGTGCAACTCATGCTCGGTGTAGCCGAACAGGCGCTCGGCTTGCGGATTGACGCGCACGATGTGCCCGGTGGGATCGACCACGATCATCGCGTCGGGCGCTCGCTCAAAAAGCTCTCGGAACATTTTTGGGTGCGCCTGAGGTGTCTAGCGGACGACCCGCGCGGTAAACAGATAGCCGGCGCCACGGACGGACTTGATCAGCTCGGGTTTCGCAGGGTCTTTCTCGATCTTGCGCCGCAGACGCCCGATCTGCACATCGATGGAGCGATCATAGGGCCCGGCTTCGCGGCCGTGCATCCGCTCCATCAGCTGGTCGCGCGACAGAACGCGATTCGCCATTTCCAAAAAAATCGTGAGCAGGTCGAACTCGCCGGTCGTGAGCTCCACTTCGTCGCCCGCAGGACCGATCAACACGCGCGCTTCGGCGTCCAGCCGGAAGCCCGCGAATTCGATGCTGGCGCGTTTGCCGGCGGAACGCGGCGGAGGAGTAGCTCCTGCAACTCGCCGCATTACGCTGCGCACGCGTGCGAGCAGTTCGCGCAGGTCGAATGGTTTCGTCACGTAATCGTCGGCGCCGAGTTCGAGTCCGACGACGCGGTCGACCGATTCGCCGCGGCCGGTGACGATGATGATCGCGCCGTGCCAATGCGCTCGCAGCCAGCGCGTGAGCTCGAAGCCGTCTTCACGCGGCAGGCCCAGATCGAGCAGCACGACATCGACCGACTCGGCCTCGACGATCGCACGCATGCCGACGCCGTGAGCTGCGGCGCTGACGCGGAACCCCTGGTTGCCGAAGTAACGCGTGATCAGCCCACGGATTTCCTCATCGTCGTCGACGATGAGAAGATGCGGCGGCGAATCCGACGGACTGCTGTGGGCGCTCGATCCCATCAATCCCTTGGCGCTGCGAGAATAAGCGCCAGCAGTCTAGCAAGAAAAGGCAGTACGACGGCTTCGCCGGCGGGTCCAAGTTTGCAACTGCGCGAGGCCGGCGCGTCGGCCTGTCAGTACATGGCACGGGCGGAGGGCAGGCACTTCAGCGATCGCGCCAGAACCGGCCCATCTCCAGGAACGTGAAGGATGCCGACCATGTAATCAGGATCAGTCCTGCCAGCGCTTCGCTGCCGGCAAGAAAACGGATCGGGCCGAGTAGATGCACGTCGGCAGCGCCCACCGTCGTAAAAGTCACGGATGAAACGTAGACCAGGTCCAGTATTCCGCCGGGGACTCCGTGCACCGAACCCAGTGCTGGCGAGAGCAGCAGAAGCGCGTAGCCGGCTCCAAAAACCCAGATCTCGGCGACGTGTGCGCCTAGCACGCCGAAGATGACGACCAGCACGCGCCGCCGCCTGCGTCCCTCCAGACGAAACAACCAGGCGGAAAGCAGGCTCAAGGCCTCGTAATGCAGCAGCACGCTGATGCACAACGCGATGGCCGTGACGGCGACGACGATGATATTCGCGCTCCAGTCCTGTGGAACACCGCCGTCTCCGTCTGAAAGCAAAGGCGCTGCAGCAAGCCGGGATGCCGCTTGCGATCAATGCGACCATGCCGCGGCACGTTGTACGGAAAGGCTGGATGACGAGTTGCCGCGTCATGCTGCCGGCGATTCAATCCGCGCTCAGCGCGCGACTGATCGCGGCGACGAACTCCGGATCGGTTTCACCTATCTTCGCCGTGCGCGCGATGATGCGTCCGTTCACATCGAGCAGGATGAGCGAGGTCGAATGATTGAAGTCGCCGCCGGGCAGCAACTTGTACTGGATGTCGAGCACGGCGGCGAGCTTGCGTACATTCGGCGCTTCGGTGCGAGAAAGCGTCCAGCTTGAGGCGTCGAGCTTGCGTTCGGTGAAGACTTCCTTCAGTCGCTTTGGATTGTCGCGGTCCGGGTCGAAGCTGACCAGCAGTACGTCGAGTTTCTTCCGTTGCGCTGTCGGTAGCGCTTTCTGCGTCTTGCGCAACGTGTCGATGATCAGCGGGCACACATACTCGCACGAGGTGTAGAACATGCTCACCAGCTGCGGTTTACCGCTGCGTTGGGCCAGATCGAAGCCGTGCCCGTTCTGATCGACGAGCGGAATGTCGAGCTGGTAGATCGAGTCGCCGGGCAGCTCGCGCGGACTTGCCGAAGCCACCGTGCACATCAACACCAGCAGCAGCGCAGACAGGATTCGGTGTGTGCGTTGGCGGATATTCATTGCCGGTTTCCCCGGACTTGCGTCGCAACGGATGGCACCGGTGCGGCCGGCCTCGCGCAGCGGAAGCCGGTGCTGTTGGTCGTGTCGGCGGCCTTGAGCGAACTGAGCATCGCCACGCGCATCAGCACGGCGTAGTTTTCGCGATCACGCAGGTTCAATGCGCCGGCGCCGCAGAACTTGAGCCTGTCAGGATCGTTCTGGTCGCGGCTGTCGCTCGCGACGAGCAAGGCATTGAAGTCGTCGACCCATTCCCAGACCAGGCCGTGCAGATCGCGCACTCCGTAGAAATTGGCGGCGCCGCCGATCGTCGGCAGCGGCTTTCCCGACGGCTGTGAGTACCAGGAAAGAATCTGCTCGCGCCAGAGTGGATCGCCGCGCGCGTCGTGGCGCGTCGCATCGGACGCGGCAGCGAATTCCCATTCGTTCCAGGCCGGCAGGCGCGCGTGTTCGCTTTCGCAGAAAGCCTGCGCCGCAAACCAACTCACCTGCGTCACCGGTTGATCCGGCAGAACGGTTGCGCCGAGCGCATCGGCAGATTGCCAGTTCATCAAGTAGCTGGGCTCGGCGAATACGCGCGCGATACGGTCGCGCCGCCACTGTGGCTGCGCCCGGACGAAGGAAAGGAACTCCGCGTTGGTCACCGGCTCGGTACGCAGCATGAACGGAGCGACGACGACATCGGCGCTGGTGGCGTCGGCCGGCAGCACACTCGCAAACTGGCCACCGGGCACGCTCACGTAATCCGCAGCATTCGCCATGGCCGCAACGACCAGGAGTGTCGTGAGCACAAGGCAGCGGAGCATGCGCGTATCCCTAGTGACCTGCTGCGGCCTTGGGCGCCGGCTGCGCGCGTGTCTTCGCAACTTCGTCGGCTTCGATTCGACCGCCCGGATTGTCCCAGCTGTTCAGTACGAAGGTGAGGATGTTGGCGACCTCGTCGTCGTTGAGCTGCGTCATCGGCGGCATCACGGAGTTGTACTCCTGTCCGTTGACCGTAATCTTGCCGCTCAGGCCGTGCAGGACGATGTCGATCGATCGCTTCGGTTCGGCGGCGAGCAGGCTCGACTTGGCCAGCGGCGGAAATACGCCGGGCAGTCCGGCGCCGTTGGCCTGATGACACACGGAGCAGGTGCCGGTGAACAGCTGCTGCCCGGCTTTGATCTGTTCCTCCTTGGTCAATTTGCCTGCGGACGCCGACTTCGTCGCCTCCGTCACGGCGGCCAGGTTGGAGCCCGCGCGGTCGCCCAGATACACCGAGTCGACTTCCTTGCCGGAGTAGATCGCCTTGTCCTCGGGGCCGTCGACCTTGAGGATCGCCAGAGCGCCCTTATTGAAAGCGCGGAAGATCGAATGGTCGACCATCACGTAACTGCCGGGGACTTCGGTGTGGAACTCCACGATCGCCGCGCCACCCGCCGGGATCAGTGTCGTCTGCACGTTCTCCTGTACCTTGGTTCCGCCTTCGGGCTGCACGCGGTCGAAGATCTCGCCGATGACATGAAAGCTCGACACGAGATTCGGTCCGCCGTTGCCGATGAAAATGCGCACGGTCTCGTTGGTCTTCGCCGTCAGCGCCTTGTCGCCGGTCAGCGCTCCTTCGGCGCCGTTGAAAAGCACGTAGGTCGGCTTCTCCTCGATCGCCTTTTCCATGTCGAACGGCTGCAAGCCTTTCTCGCGGTATTTTCCGGTCGTATAGAAGTCGCCTTGCATCACGTAGTACTCGTGGTCGACCGGCGCCAGGCCCTCGGGTGGCTCGATCAGGATCAGTCCATACATGCCGTTGCCGACATGCATGCCGACCGGCGCCGTCGCGCAGTGGTAGACGTAGATGCCCTGATTCAAGGCCTTGAACGTGAATTGCGATTCATGACCGGGTGCAGTGAAGCTCGACGCCGCGCCGCCGCCAGGACCGGTGACGCCATGCAGGTCGATGTTGTGCGGCATCTTGCTGTTCGGATTGTTCTTCAGGTGAAACTCGACGGTGTCGCCCTGACGCACGCGAATGAACTTGCCGGGCACCGTGCCGCCGAAGGTCCAGAACGTGTAGGTGACGCCCTCGGAGATCGGCAGCTCCTTCTCGATCACTTCCAGTTCGACGATAACCTTCGCCGGATAGTTGCGCTGAGTGGCCTGGGGAACCATCGGCGGCGTCGTGAGCACGGCGTGGATCGGTTCGCCGCGCGGAGGCCCGAAGTCGCCATGCACGTAGCTGCCGGCGGGAGACGCGCGGGCGCCGGCCGCCGCGTCGCCGGCGAAGCATGGCAGGCTGGCAAGCGCTAACAGCGCGGACATTGCGGACATCGACCGGATCATGAGGTTCTCCTTGCGATAGCAAAGGATTTTTGGCGAACGCTTCGCCCCCTGATTGTCGGCTGCGCCGGCACAGGCCGCATTGATCCTGATCAAGTGTTTCCCGGCCCGCGGATCATAGCAAGAAGCCGCGCGGATTCTGTTCGAGCGCCGCAAAAACAACGTTGCAAGGAGTCTGCGTGCTCTGGCCGTGAGGCGACAGGGTTGCGACCTTGGCTATACTCCGGCCATGAGGGAACGACCCGGAGTGCGCCTGCCGATACGCGAACACGCGTACTTTCTCGGCCGTCTCTTGTTTTCCACGGCGCTGCTGAGCCTGGTTGCGTTTCTTTCCGGATTTGCGCAACCCGATCCCGGATTCATTCCGATCTGGCCCAGCAGCGGCATCGGACTGGCCTTGCTGTGGCATCACGGCGCGCGCTATTGGCCCGCCGTGTTCGTGGCGAACACGGTCAGCAGCATGACGGTCGGCACGCCGCTGCTTCCGGCGACCGGCATCGGTTCGCTGGAATTGCTGATGGCTTTGATCGCGCTGCGCCTGTTATTGCGCTGGAAGGTGCACATGTCGCTGGCGGACACGCGCCAGTTCGGCGCCTTCGTCGCCGCCTTGCTGATCGCCAGCTCGCTGGCGATTCCGATTTATGCGGTGCGCATGATGGTGGTATTCGACCAGACGCCAGTGCGTGCGCTGGCAGCCGGTGCGGAATATTTCCTGTCCGCTTCCTTCAGCTTCCTGATCTTCACGCCGCTGGTATTGACATGGTCGCACCAGCGCTTCCCGCACGGCGCGAGACGCTGGATTTTCATCGTTTCGATGTTCGCGCTGGTCATTGCCGGCTGGAGCGTGTTGTCGCTCAACGCCGAACCGCAGGATCGGCTGCTGTTTCCGCTGCTGCCGGTCGTGGTCATTTGTGCTCTGGTCGCCGGAATTGGCGGGGCGAGCGCGGCGTGTGCGGTGCTGACCATGGTCCTCAACGCAATGGCGCCGGGGTCGACGTCGATTGCAGACACGCTGCTGCGCTCGTTCTTCATGCTGAGCGCCGCCCTGGCGGGCTACCTGCTCGCCGTGATGCTGCGCGAACGAGAGCGCATCGCTTCGGAAATGAAGTACCGGGCGCATCACGATGCCCTGACAGGTCTGCTCAACCGCGAAGAATTCGAACATCGGGTGAATGCGGCGATGCGCGACGCCTCGTCGCATTACGCACTGCTGTACATGGACCTCGATCAGTTCAGGGTGGTCAACGACACCTGCGGCCATGCGGCCGGCGATCAACTGCTGCGCGACGTCAGCCTGCTGCTGAATTCGACGTTGCCCGACGGAAAGATCGTTGCACGCCTCGGCGGCGACGAGTTTGCCGTGCTGCTCACGGGACATTCGTCACAATCCGCCTTGGCCGTCGCCGAAACGCTGCGTGAGGCAATCCACGATTTCCAGTTCGTCCATCAGGGGCGCTCATTCTGGCTGAGCATGAGCATCGGCGTCGTTTTTCCGGAGCGTGGCGTCGACACGCTCGAAATGGCCCTGGCCTATGCGGATCGGGCGTGCTACCAGGCCAAGGAAGAAGGGCGCGATCGCATTCGCCTGTATACCCACAGCGACCGCGATATTGTCGTGCGCCGTGCGGAAATGGATTGGGTTTCCCGGCTGCGTTCGGCGATGGACGACAGGCGCCTGCAGCTGTTCGCGCAGCCGATCGTGGCCGTGGCCGACGCACAGGTTTCAAACGGGCACGTCGAACTGCTGCTCAGGCTCTTCGATGAGCGCGGCAGCCTCGTTCAGCCGATGGCCTTCATTCCGGCAGCCGAGCGCTATGGCTTGATGCCGGCCATCGATCGCTGGGTCATCGAGGAGGCGTTCGCACGTTATGCCGGACTTGCCGCACGAGGTCGCACGAGCGGCGAGGAGGTCTGGGCGATCAACCTCTCGGGCGCAACGCTGGGGGATGCAAGCTTTCCGGACTTCCTGAAGAATCAGTTTGCGCTGCGCCAGCTGCCCTTCGATGCGATCTGCTTCGAGGTCACCGAAACCGCGGCGATCAGCAACCTGTCGCACGCGCGCAAGTTCATGGGCGAGATGAAGGCGTTGGGCTGCCGCTTTGCGTTGGACGATTTCGGCGCGGGTGCGTCGTCATTTTCGTACCTGCAGAATCTTCCAGTCGACTATCTCAAGATCGACGCCAGTTTCGTCACGGAGATGGCCAGCAATCCGGTGAAAGAGGCGATGGTGCGCGCGATCAACCAGATCGGACACGTCATGAACATCAAGACGATTGCCGAAGGGGTCGAGTCCATGGACCTGCTGCCCCGGCTTGGTGCGATGGGCGTCGATTACGCGCAAGGCTACGCAATCGGAATTCCGCGCGCGTTCGCGCCCGAATGACTGGAACGATCGCGCGGAACTAGCACCGTTCCAGGAAGCGCAGGATGGTGGCATTGACTACGGCGGCGTGAGTAATCGGCCCCATGTGGCCGATTCCCTCGTACTCGACGAGTTGCACGCGTGGCAAAACGCTTGTCAACAACCTGCCGAGGCTTCGCGACGATGGGGGAGAATCCTTTCCCATCATGTACAAGACCGGAATATCCAGCCTGGAAAATGCCGCAAGCGGCGTGGAATCGTCGAGCACGGCGGATGCCCACTGGCGCAGGTTCGTGATCGAGGCGACGATCGCCTGCTTGCGCGCTTCGAGCGTGCGTATCCAGGCGCCGGGCCCGGCCCAATAGTCGACGAATCGTTGCGCCGCACGATCCCGATCGGAGGCATCCAGGGATGCAGCAGCTTCATCGAGCGCTTGGCGGAAGCAATCGGCGTCATTCGGAGGCGGGGATTCGGCATCGAGCAGTGCGAACAGCGTCGGCTCATACAACGCCAGTGCGCGGACGCGGCGCGGGTGCGCGACAGCAGCCACGAGCGCGACGGCGGCGCCATAGGAATGAGCGACCAGCGCATGCGGATCGCCGGCGCGCGCAAACACCGGTTCGAGCAGCGCCACTTCGTCATGCAGCGTGAACGCACGGTCCGCACGCCAGGGCGGGGTGTTGCCGGCGCCGAGCAAGTCCGCCGCCAGAACGTGGTACCTGGAGGCAAACGATTCCATCATCGGGCGCCATTGGCTCGATGTGCTTGCGCTCGCGTGCAGGCAGACGACACCTGGACCGGCGCCTGCCTCGCGAAAGAAGGGTCCGTCCGGACGCGTCGATTCATCGATCTGCACTCGGGTCTGCGCTCTGGCCCGAAATACCATGGTCATTTCTCCGGCTTCGTATCCGTTCCGCGTAGAACGAATCTTTGCCGTCGGTTGCGCCAGGCGCTGTATCTCGTGCTTCGGAGTGCCATTCCTGACGTTCGTCACCTGTTGGCGCGAGTGCAATGTGCTCCATGAAAGACCGGTCAGCTCATCCGGCGATGAACCGCCTTTGTCCGCCCAGGGACAGAACAGTCCATGAGAATTCACGATTTCGTACTCGGCGTCGGTCTGCTGCTGGCCGGCAGCGCATCGGCTGCGACCAACGTCGCCTGTGTCGGCAGTGCCGGCGAGCTGACGAATGCACTGGCCGGACTGTCGACCTCGTCCGCCAACACCGACGCCGACGAGATCCGCATCATGGTCGGCTCTTACGCCGCGCCCGCGGGTGGCTGGACCGGAACGGTCACGACGCATCACGACCTGACCGTGCGCGGCGGGTACCTCGATGGCGCGTGCGTGCAGCAGACTCTGGATGCATCGATGACCGTTCTCGACGGCAACGATGCTGCGGGCGTGCTGACGATCGAAACGCCGCTCGAGCCGAACAGCAACATCGAAGTCAGTGGCCTTTCATTTCAGCACGGCAGCGGCATGACACCGTTCAATTCCAGCGCCGGCGGGCTCAAGATCGGCGATCCCGACCCGATCAGCGGCGGCAACATCCTCATCGAGCGCAATATCTTCAGAAACAACAGTGGACACGCTGGCCTCGGGAGCCACGCTGTCGGCGGCCTGCTCGCGGCAACGGACGGCCAGTCGCTGATCGTGCGCGGCAATCTATTCGCGGACAACAGCGCGCCGAACGCGGCCGCCGCGTATCTCTATTCGAACAACGAAATCGACGTCAGCAACAACACGTTCACCGGCAACCAGTCCCTCGACAGCGATCAGCCGACGCGCGTCATGCTGGGCTTCTTCACCTCCGCGGGGATGAATCTGAGCAACAACATCTTCTGGGGCAATTCGCTCGATACCGACGTGTTCGACATCGACATGAGCGGGGATTTTACGGCGGCGACGCTGGTGAACAACGACATCGAGTCGTCGACCGGTACTGCAGCCTCCGCGGCGGGGACCCTGCACCTGGCCCCGGCTTTTGCCGGAGCCGGCAATTTTCGACTGACGCATTTATCGCAGCTGATCGATGCAGGTACGGGCGACCCGGCGGGTGGCTCGACCGGTATCGATCTCGATGGTGCACCGCGCATCGACGGCTCTGCCATCGATGTGGGTGCCTATGAAAGCAGCTTCCTCTTCGTCGACGGATTCGATTGATCCGCAGCCAGGGGCCTAGCGCTCGTCGATGGATCTGACGTTTCCGTTTCGATCCACCATGCATGACAGCGATCCAGCGGGAGTAGCCAGGCTGACGTCGAACATGCCGTGACCAACCCAGCGCACGTCGCTCACTGCGACCTGGTCGGGTGCGTACGCCTGGCCTGCGGCGGCCTGCTCGGCACACGCACGCCCAGCGCCGCGACGCAGTTGATCGACACTCGCGTAACTGCGTCCCTGATAGCGCTCGTCCGCGCGTGGAGGCGGAGAGGCGTATTCGCGTGGTTCGTCGCCAGGACCCGCGGGATATGGCGCGTCGGCATAGCGTTCCCTGTCTTGTGCACGGTCGTCGCGGTAGGCGGGAGGCGGATTGACTGGACGTTCTTCATACGTTCCGTTGCGGCGATCGTCATCATACGAATTTTGATTTTGCGCCTGCGGCGGAATATCTACCGCGCTGCTGTTGTACGGCGGCTGCACATCGAACACCGCACGGCAACCACCCGAGACCCAGATGCTGTCGTGATCCGGTCCCGTGCCCCAGTTACGGCCGGAGACACAGGCCGTATCGCTGAGCTGCCGGATCAAGCGAACACTGCTGCCGGCCGCGACGGTACCGCACGGCTCCGGGCCATTCTGTCGCGATTCGCAGGTGATCTGTTCCGCCAGCGCGGATGAAGCGCCGCCGGCGAGTATGAGAACGAGTGCTGCGCGTAACGGAAGCATGGGTGATCTCCTTGTTCGGGGCTCGATCGCTCGGAACTCGATCACGTTTCCGCGTCGTGCATCGCGAGCCATTTGCGCCTTCCCTCGAAGTGAGCGGTCAGGCTGGAATATCAGCCACGAGATTGCCTCGCCCCGCGCCAATCCACCCTGAATAGACGGGCGCTCTGCGAACGCTCTTCAGGCGGCGTTGCCTGAATTGCCACCTCTTCGTGCTCGCGAACGGCGCATCGCGCCGCAGCTCTGACCGCCACGTAAGGAACCAAAACCGCGGCCGGTCGTATCGCGAACCAGCCCGATTTCCTCTGAAGGTGTGTCATGTCCATCGATCGTCGCCGCTTCCTCCGAATTGCCGCGGGAAGTGCGGTGGCCGCGAGCCTTTCGTCGCTGGCGTCCGCCGAATCGACCCAGCGTCGCTTCAACGCCGTCGCATTCGACGCTTTTCCGATCTTCGACCCCAGGTCGGTCTTCGCGCTCGCGGAAAAACTTTTTCCCGGCAAGGGCACCGAGCTGTCGAACACCTGGCGCACGCGGCAATTCGAGTACCAGTGGTTGCGCACGTTGTCCGGCCGATACGCTGACTTCTCGAAGACGACGCAGAATGCGCTGGTCTTCGCCGCAAAATCCCTGCAGCTCGAACTGACCGGCGACAAACGCGATCAACTGATGCAGGCTTATTTCGAACTCAAGACCTGGCCCGATGTCCCGGCCGCGCTGCGTTCGCTGAAGACTGCGGGGCTGCGTCTGGTGTTCGTATCGAACATGACGCGAAACCTCCTCGATACCGGTATACGCAACAATGGCCTCGATGGCGTGTTCGAGCACGTGCTGAGCTGCGATGCGGTAAAGGCGCACAAGCCGGATCCGCGCGCCTATCGCATGGCGATTGAGGCGCTTGGCCTGCGCCGCGAGGAAATCCTGTTCGCCGCATTTGCCGGGTGGGACGCGGCCGGCGCGAAGACCTTCGGCTATCCCACCTTCTGGGTCGATCGACTGGCACTTCCGCTCGAGGAACTCGATGTCGTTCCCGACGGCTCGGGCCGCGACCTCGGCGATCTGCTGACGTTCATCTCGCCGAGCGCGCCGGCGTAGCTTCGTTCAGATCCCAGGGATGGTCGCACTCGTATGCGCAGGGCAATCATGTAAGGAGTTGCCACTGTTTGCCGTCACTTGTATCGAGGATGCGCCGCATTGGCGAATCGAATTGCAGGATGAGAATGAGCGACTCGGGACAGAAGACCAATCGATTATTTACGCGGCGCCAGGCGCTGGCGACCGCCGGTGTGTTCGGCCTCGGCTTCCTGTGGTCGAGGCTGCGCGGAATTGCCGGCAGTGAAGCGCGCGCGGCAGATGCCGAATCGTTCGAGGTGACGCACACGGACGCCGAGTGGCGGTCGCTGCTGACGCCCGAGCAATACCGCGTGCTGCGTGCCGAAGGCACGGAATTTTCCTTCAGCAGCCCGCTTGATCACGAGAAGCGCGGCGGCGTCTACGCGTGCGCGGGTTGCGCGCTTGATCTGTTTTCCTCGGACACGAAATACGACAGCGGCACCGGCTGGCCGAGTTTCTGGAAACCGCTGCCGCATGCCGTCAATGCGCGGCGCGACTACTCGCTCGGCGTGCCGCGCGACGAAGTGCACTGCCGCCGCTGCGGCGGTCATCTCGGTCACGTGTTCGACGACGGCCCGCGGCCGACGGGCCTGCGCTATTGCATGAACGGCGTCGCCTTGACGTTCAACCCGGCAGCGTGAAGCCGCAAGTATTGCAAAGCCGGCATGGCTGAATGTACGCCCCAGTCACTTGCAAACGCTGTAAGGTTCCGTGTACTGAAAGCGTCTGATATTAGGCAGGCAGACGCAGGCAACACCTCGATCAGGGCCCGGGTGCGTCTTCGCCGGCCGCATGAACTGACGATCTTGTCGAACATCGCAGCAAGAGAACAAAATGCACAAATTCGCCATGCGAAAACCGATACCAAACCTATACTTCGCCGTCGCGCTCACGCTGCTCGCCACCATCGGCGTCGGCTGGCTCGGCGAAAGCCGCGCCGCGGATGAGGCCGCGCCAGAAATCGCGCGCCCCGGCCTGCAGTGGTTCAACGTCGCCGAGCCGATCCCGATCGCTTCGCTCAAGGGTCGCGTGGTCATCCTCGATTTCTGGACCGAGGGCTGCATCAACTGCATCCATATCATTCCGATCCTGCGCGGCATCGAACAGAAGTTTCCAGAGCAGGTCGTCGTCATCGGCGTGCACTCGCCGAAGTTCGCCGAGGAAAAAAGCGCGGACAGCGTCAAGGATGCGATCGCGCGCTACGAGATCCATCATCCGATCGTCCACGATCCGAAGATGACGATCTGGCATGACTACGGCGTGCAGGCGTGGCCGACGCTGGTCATCGTCGGCCCCGATGGCAATATCCTTGCGCGCGCCGCCGGCGAGCCCGATCCTGATCGTTTCGCCAAGGTAATGGCGAACCTCGTCGCGGGCGCGGGGCAGAACGGACAATTGAAGCCAGCGAAGCTGGCGCTGGAGCTCGAGAAGCAGCCGCAGGGTCGCTTCCTCTTTCCCGGCAAGCTCAAACCCGTCCCCGGCAAGTCGCCGCAGTGGGCACTGGCGGACGCGGGACACAACCAGATCGTGCTGCTCGACGATGCCGGCAAGGACATATGGCGTTACGGTAGCGGCGCGGCCGGGTTGAAGGACGGCGCCGCGGGCGAAGCGAGGTTCGATCACCCGCAGGGTCTCGTCGCCACGAGCGATGCGATCTTCGTGGCCGACACCGGCAACCACGCGATCCGCCGCGTCGACCTTGCCAGCGGCGCAGTGACGACACTGGCCGGCACCGGCAAGCGCGGAGCGGTGCTGGCGGGCACGGCACAGTCCGCGGCAGGCACCGCGCTGGCGTCACCGTGGGACCTGGAAAAGAAAGGCGAGCAGCTGTTCTTTGCCAACGCTGGCACGCACCAGATCGGCGTGCTCGATCTGGCGAAAGGCACGGTCGCACGGCTGGCCGGCAGCGGCGATGAAGCGCTGAAGACGGGATCGGCCGATTCGGCGGCGTTTGCCCAGCCGAGCGGACTGTCGCTCAGCGGCGATGGCGCCACGCTCTACGTCGCCGACTCCGAAAGTTCGGCGATCCGCGCCATCGCTCTCGGCGACAAGGCAACGACGCACACGCTGGTGGGCGCCGGCCTGTTCGATTTCGGCAAGACCGACGGCGCGTTCGACGTCGCCCGCCTTCAGCATCCGCTCGGCGTTGCTGCCGATGGCGACCGGATTCTGGTCGCCGACACCTACAACAGCCGCATCCGGACGCTCGATCTCAAGCGCAAGACGGTCGCTGAGTTCGACGGCGGAAAGTATACTTGCGTCGATCCGGTCTGCATTCCGACGCGCGAACCCGCCGGCATTGCCGTCGCCTCGAGCGATCGCATCCTGCTCGTCGACACCGGCAATCATCGTGTCGAGGAATATCAACCGTCGACGATGACCTCACACACTTGGGCGCGCTGACGCAAAGCCGGCGCTTGTCGTCCAGAACCGATTCGCCGACGAGCCCAGGCGAATCGACGGCCCAACGCGATCGCTCGCGAGCCCTTCCCTTCAAGAGGAGGGTTGGGTGGGGATGGTGTCGATTGAGCCGCCAGATCGGCACAGCTCCCGCTTCTCCCGCGCCGACAACTGCTTGATCCGATACTCCGCTATCGTCGCGGCTGAGCGATCCGGATACTCGAACGCCGCCAGCAACTGCGCCGGCGGATGCGCACGCGTGTAGCGCGCACCCTTGCCGGCAACATGCACTTCGTAGCGCGCGGCGACATCGACGGCGATGCCGGTATAGATGCTGCCGTCGGTGCATTCGATCAGATAGACGTACCAGGACATCCGCTTCCACAGGTAGCAGGAATCGCCAGACTCCAGGCGCGATCAGGACGCAACAAAGCCGTTCTTCGCATGCGTGCCGTCACAGAACGGTTTGTTCTGGCTGCCGCCGCAGCGGCACAGCTTCGCGCTCGTGACGCGCGCGACCATGCGGCCGGTGCCGCTTGTGATTTCCAGATTGCCGCGTATCTGCAGCGGACCGTTGGGTTGCGGATCGATCTGCAGCGGTCCATTTCGCACGGACAGCATGTCGGTCGATTTGCCGGTGGCCGGTTCTCCGCTTGCGGCAAAGCCGACATCGTGATGCGAGCCGTCGCAAAATGGCTTGTTCTTCGAAGCGCCGCAGCGGCATAGCGTGACGCGATAGCCGGCAACTTCGCCGTTGATCTTCATATCGCCGCGAAACGCGTACGGTCCGCCTTCGCGCACTGCGGCGAGATTCACCGGCGGCGCGGATTCGTCTGGACGGCCATCCTTGCGCCGATAGCGGATCGCGCCGGAGGGGCAGACGTGGGCGATCTCGGCCAGGCGCTCTGCGTCGATCGTGTTCGGATGAATCCACGGGCCCTGCACGTTGGCGAGAAATACCGTCGGGGCCCAGGTCACGCAGAAGCGTGAGTGGATACAGCGCTTGCCTTCATAGATCAGCGTGAGATTTTTGCCTTCGATCTCTTCGATGCCGCTTTGAATGGTCGTCGTTGGCGGTGGCGTTTCGTGTTGCGATGGCGGCATGGTCGTTCGCTCCGTTGCTGCGGGCACCGGCACTGCCGGCGCCGACAAATCAAAACCGTGAGCAGCCTTGCGCGCGAGTCCGGACAGGATCGACGCGGCGGCCAGAGTACGCGTGTCGCCGGTCTCGCGCAGTATTTCAGCGGCAGCGGTGAGCTGATCCAGACGCTCGCGGAAAAATCGGTGCGCGCTGACGCCGGGCGGCAGGCTCGCCGAATCGCGCAGCGCGATGAACGATACGCCGGCATGGCACTGCGGATTCGACGGCCCGGCCGGCAGGCGCGCGGCGCGTTCGGCGAGCGGCACGAGCGCATGCATCAATCCGACCGCAATGTCGACGGCAAGAACCTTGTCCGGATTTTCTACGGGCACGGCGTAGGTGTAGGCGAGCAGGCGCAGCATCAGTCCGTAGGCGCTGTTGGCCAGATCGACGGTCGCGATCGCGCGGGCGTCCTCGAGCCAGACACGTCCCTCCGGTTTCGGCGGACGGCGCAGCACTGGGTTGGTCGCGGCCGGGAAGGCGGGTTCGAAATTCGGATCGAGCTTTCGCAGCGCGTCGAACTCGGAGCGGATCTGGACGAAGCGCTGGTAATGCGAGTTCTCGCTGTGCTGCGCGGCGCCTTCGCCCTGCGTCACGATCGTGGCGAATGCAGCGAGCGCGGTCTTCAGGCAGATGACTTTCGCCGTACCGGGCAGAAACGTCTCGGCGGCAGTGAGCTGCAGCGCCGGATCGCCGCAGAACGCGATCTTCTCTCCGCGTTCGCCGACGAAACGGCTGATGCTGTTGCCGAGAATGTCGTAGAACTTGCCGACGGTGTCGTAATCCATCGCCATCGGCGTGAGGCGCGGACCGTCGGCGCCGCGCACGAACGTGCGCTCCGGCGCGAACGGCGCGCTATCGGGTTCGTGCAGGTCGGCCGGGCTTTCCAGATGGATGAAGTGCTGCAGGGTCTCGGCATTGAACGGCGCGAGCTTGACGACGATGCCGGCCGGCAAGTAGCCCAGGTCGAGCGGAAAATTCGAGCGACCCAGGCGCGGCGCGCCGCCGAGCGCGGCGCTGATGTTCCACACGGCGACCAGATGACCCATCTCCTCGGTCGCGATCTCGAGGATGACGCGGCGCCATCGCGTGACTGCCTTGAGTTGTGCGGCATTCAATCCCTCGTCCGCACCGGTCTTCAGCGAAAACGCCGCATAGAGGTACGTGCACATCAAGCAATGTTCCAGCTCGGCGGCTTCCGCCAACGCATGGAACAGGTGCTCGCGGCTGGGAGTGGCGTCGAGACTGCTGCTCATGGCTTGGACGGCCTCACACTGCTTCGGCTCGATTGTACCGTTTGCGCAGGCAGGCCGAAGATCAGAAGCGGCGCGCTTCGGCGCCGATCCAGCGGTGACTGTGATCAGCAGCTGGCGGCAACGTGGAATTCGCAGCGGGCTGGCCGACGGCTTCCTCGGCAGACGGAAGCGTCGGCTTGCTCAGCCCTGTGGTCAGTGTCCCGTCGCGTCGCCGCGGCGGCTCGCCTCGAACAGGAACCACGTGCGCCGCTCGGTTTCGTCGATCCATACCTCGATCAGGCTGGCCGTGGCGATGTCGCGATGGTCGTCGCAGACATTGTGCACTTCGCGCAGGCGCGTGGCGAGCGCCTTGTTGTCTTCGCGCAGTTCGGCCAGCATGTCGAGCGCGTCGACATAGTCGGCGTCGTTGTCCTTGATCCGTTGCAGGCGCGCAATGTGACCGATCGAACGCAAGGTCGTGCCGCCGACCTTGCGCACGCGTTCGGCAATCGGATCACCCATCGCGTAGATCTGGTCGGCTTGCTCGTCAAGCATCAGGTGATAGTCGCGGAAATGCGGTCCACTCAGATGCCAGTGAAAATTCTTGGTCTTGAAATACAGCGCAAAGACATCGGCGAGTATCGCGTTCATGCCGCCGGCGATATCGCGTGTCGCTTTCGGCTTCAGGTCGGTCGGCGTGATCAGCGGCGACATTTGGCGGCGCTGCAGATCGTTCTTGTCCGGTGCGGATTTCTTGGCCATGAAAGTTCCTTGTTGTTTCTTGGTGGTAAGGCTGGCGAGCTACGGCCGCAAAAGCCCTGCCGGCGCCCGTCGAGACAATCGAACCGCCATCGTATCGTCTCCTGCCTGACGCTGAACAAAACGCTGCGGAAGGCGGGGACTAATCGGCCCTGAACCCCGACAGGCCCTCCCTCTGGCTGTATCGAGCCGGCAGGGACTCAACGCCTTGCTCCCTGCCTGATCCTGCCGGCATTACCGGCGGTTTTGCGGATGGGAATTCCCGCAGTTCCGGCGGGATAACGTCTGCTGTTGTCGCAGTCACTTTCAGCGGCTGATCGCTTCACCTCACAGGCGCCGCCGCGGCTGCGGCGACGCCGAAGCGCGTATCACTCCGCTGCGATCAACGCCCAGCAGACGATCGCGCTGCACACCGAGCTCCAGCGGCCGTAGCCCTTGTAGATCTGCGCCGCGAGTTGCGCCTGTTCCTTGAGCGTGCCGACGGCTTTGATCTGCGGATCGGACACGTTGCGCACGGCCAGCCAGCGCGGCGCGCTGCCATTCATCTGGCCGGCGACGAGGCCGAGAATCGCGTCGCCCATTTCCGACACATCGCCGAGCCCTTGCAGATGATAATGGTCGTCCGACGTGTCGAAGCCGAAGAAGTCCGTCGTCACGACGGATTGCGCCAGGCCGCTGAGCGGGATCTTGAAGATCTTCGGCTGGCGCGTGTTGTCGCCCGGCAACTGGGCCGCGTTCGCCTTGAACAGCGCCTTGGCCTTGGCAAAATGCTTGCTGTTGGCGGCATTGCTGACGTAGTGGGCATCGTGGAATGGTTGGTTCTTGAACTTCGCTGTGCAGTCGAAGCGCACGATCGGGCTGACGACGACGTCGCCGACCTCGAAGTCCTTGCCGATGCCGCCGGCGGTTCCGGTGGTGATCACGAGTTTCGGTTTCACTTCGGTGATGATCTGCCGCCAGACGTCGATGTTCGGCAACTGTGGTCCGTCCTGCGACATGTGCGAGTCGGACTTGAACACCACTACCGACTTGCCGCCGATCTTCGTCGTCCAATACGCACCGAGGCGCTGCGCCTGACGCGCGGGACAGCCGTTGCGCATCTTTTTCGAAATCGTGGCGTAGTTGTGCGTGTACGGCTTGTAGTCGTTGCGCGAATCCTTGCCCGGCGTCAGCACGCGGCTCAGTGCATGACCTTCATCCACGGTCCAGGTGACGACCAGCACGTCGGCCTGCGGCAACGCCTTACTGCTCGCACCGCCGGGCGCGGGTCCTGTCTGCGGCGCAAGGCCGCTCGGCCATGGCACGTCTGTATAGGCCGACAGCCCCGTGGCTTTGGAGAACGCGAACAGCTTGCGGCCTTCCTCGGCTTCGGAATCGAAGTCGATGATTTCACGCTGCAGGTCCTCGTCGCGCGGCGCCTTCTTCGGGCCGCCGATGGCGGACCGCGCCTGCGGTGTGACCGGGTCGTAGCCGAGATTGCGTAAAAACCACTTTCGATCGACGATCATGGTGCTCGCTCCGTGGATTGTTCTGCGCACGCGCTGATCGGGCTCGAGGTCTTATCCTGCTCAATGCAGACCGTGCGTGAAAAAAAGTGTGCGCACACCGATCGCTGTCTCACCTGCGCGGATCGGCAAAGACACTGAGACGGCGTCGGCGGCAGCCACACCTGTAAGTCTGCACTGCTGCTGCATTCCGGCGGATCGACAGCGCGGACGAGCCGGCGGACAATCCGCGCAGGCTGGCGTCACGGCAAGCAGGGTTCGACGGAGAGATTTTCATGGCGACGAAGAAAAAGGCGCCTGCGGCGCCCCAGGATGCGGAATACGTCGTTCGCGGATTCGTCGTGCACCTCGGTGCCGACCTGAGTCCGAAGAAGCGCAACACGGCGTTGCAGAAGCTTCGCGAGCAAGTTCCCGAACTCGCCGCTGCAGTCGATGCGCGCACGTTGCGTCGCGCAAAACCGCTGGGCAAGGGGGCGGCCGACGTGCTGATCGCACTGCCGCGCAAGCATGGCATCGACATCCGGCAGGCGTGGAACGTCGTGCACGCGCTGCGCCGCAACGCGCTGGTCGCCGACGCCGAACCCGCCGTGCGCACCGCCTCGGGCGTCGCGCCACCGACCGGGCGCAGGCTCGGCGCGATCGGCGGTCCGCATGGTCCGCCATTGCCGCAGGCGAATGATCCGCGCTGGTCTGTCGACAACGCGCGCATTAGCGGCATGTGGTCGACGACGCGCGGCTACGGCGTTCTCGTCGGCCATCCCGACACCGGATATACGCACGATCCGCAGATCGACACGGCACGCCTGCTCGCGGCGTACGGCTACAACTTCCAGGAAGGCAACGCCGATCCACTCGACCGGATGACCGGCGGCTTTCCCGGACACGGCACCGGGACGGCCAGCGTCATCATGTCGGATTCCGCGCCGGTTTTTGGCGCGGCGCCTGATGTTCGCCTGATTCCGTATCGAGTCTCGGACAGCGTCATCCATTTCGATTTCACGAACCTCACGCAGGCTTTGTATCGAGCGCGCGATCAGAAATGCGACCTGGTCTCGATGAGCCTCGGCGGGCCGTGGGCGGGACGTTCGCTGAGTCGCGCGGTCGATACGCTCGTCGCCGCCGACATCATCCTGCTCGCGGCAGCCGGCAACGTATGGCCGTGGGTCGTCTATCCGGCCAAGTTCGACAACGTCGTCGCCGTGGCAGCGAGCAATGCCGTCGACAAGCCGTGGAAGGACTCGGCGTCGGGCGATGAAGTCGACATCACGGCGCCGGGCGAATCGGTGTGGCGCGCGTACGCACAGAAAATCAACGGGGCGATGAATTATTCAGTCGCACCGAGTTCCGGCACCTCCTACGCGGTTGCGACGACGGCTGGTGCGTGCGCGCTGTGGCTGGCGCAGCATGGCGCGGTGGCGTTGCGCGCGCGCTATCCCGGACGCGTGGCGGCGGTGTTCATGAACCTGCTCAAGAGCACCGGTTTTCGCGGCGTGCCCGGATGGGACACCGGCGACTACGGTCCGGGAATACTCGACGCAAGGGCGTTGCTACGCGCGCAACTGCCGGCACAGGCGCCTGCAGCCATCGCGCGCATCCGCAGCGCGGTCGCACCGAGTCAGCGTTCCTACGCTTGGGCGCGCCTGCAGCCGCTCTTTCCCGAGCTTTCGCCGGAGCAATTGGCGCGCGCGATCGTGCCGGCGTTCGGCAAGCGCGCGGCGGCCGCGACGCGCCGTCTCGCCGACGTGATCGACGAAGTGGAATTCTTCATCGCGACCAATGCCGATGTTCGCCGCAGCATCATCGCCGCTGCACAGCCGCCGAAGCGAGGCAGATCGGCAATTGCGGCGGCTGCACCGAAGGCCACTGCTGCGCACGATCGGTTCAGCGCACCTGCGCGCGCAGTTGAAAGGCTGAGGGAGTTGTTCCAAACGAGGGAGTCCGTCATGAACATCCACTACATTCCCAACGACCCGCGCGCGAGCGCGTACTCGAAACCGCGCGAACAGGCGCCGCGCAAGGATCGGCCAGCGGGACGTGCCCGGTTCAATCTCGGCACGATGCCGCCGGCAAAGGTGTATCCCGTGAACAGCGACGGTGCGCTGGCGTGGCAAACGCGCGAGGCCGCGTTCGCCGCGGTCGAAATGTTCGAAGGCCTGCATGGCCCGGTGAACCGGTGGGCGCGCGCGCCGAACAGGAAGGTGCTCGATCTGGTCCGCGACTCGGGCGAGGACATCAACGCCTACTACGACGGCAACAGCGTCAGTTTCTATCATCAGCCCGTCGGATCGCAGGTAAAGTTCAGCGGCGCGAGCGCCGACATCGTCTCGCACGAAGTCGGCCATGCCTTGCTCGATACGATCCGCCCGGAGTTGTGGGATTCGCCCTTTCCCGAAGTGGCGGCGTTTCACGAGGCGTTTGGCGACTGCATCGCGATGCTGACCGAAATTGCCGACAAGGACATGCGCAAGGATCTCGTCAAGGTCATCAACAAGCGCAACTTCATCGAAACCTTTGGCGAAGATCTTTCCTGGACTGTGCTCAAGGTCAAGGGCGCAACCTGGAATGCATCGAAACCGCGGCAGGCACGGAACAAGTTTCAGTGGGCGCTGCCGTCGACGCTGCCCGCGGACGGGCGCGGCGGCGTGTTGATCAACGAGCCGCACAGCTTCGGCCAGGTCTTCACCGGCTGTTTCTACGATCTTGTTTTGCTGTCGTTCGCGAACGGACCGAAGAACGAAGCGGCACTGTGGACTGCGGCAAGCTCGGTGGCGCGGACGTTGTTTGCCGCAGCGAAAGCGGCGGCGATCACGCCGCGCTTCTATCAAGCGATCGGTCGGGCGATGGCGTTGCAGGACACTTCGGCCGCCGGCAAGCAGCGCGAAGCCGTCAGGAAGGCCTTCGAGAATCACGGCATCGCACTAGGCAGCGCGGCCGCAGCCGTTCCGCGTGCCACGGTGGCCGGCAGCAAGCTGCGCCGCGGCGCCGTGAGTTCTCCGGCGCTGATGGCGTCGACCACGGCGGACCTGCGTGCGCGGCTCGGTGCCGGGCATGGTACGAAATTGCGCGTTCGCAGCGTCGAACTGGGACAAAAGCGTTTCGTCGAGGCGTCACATGAGCGGCGCATCGACCTTACCGGTCTGGCGAGCTATCTGAAAGGCGTTTCGGCGAGCGGATCCGAGCCGGTGCTGGTGGCGCCCGTGCGCGGCGCCATGGCGATCATGAGCAGCATGCCGGACGCCAACACAACGCACGATGAGGTGCACGCATTCGTCAAGGGTCTGGTTGCGCGCGACGAGATTGCGCACGGCAAGTCCGCGGCCGCTCAGGGTGGACGGCGCGGTGCGGTTGCCACCGTGTCGAGCACAACTCCCTCGGCTACGCATCGCGTCGTCAAGCAGCGCGGCGAAGCCACTCTGCAGCGCGTGCGATTTGCGTGCGGCTGCTGCGGTAGACGTTGATCCGCGAAAACGGTTCCGCTCAGATCGCGGAAAAGCGCTTGCGCACGAGCTGCTTGCTTTTGCCCTTCGCAGCGGCCGGCTTGAGCACATGCGTGACGCCCGGTTTCAGCGGACCGTCCGCTTCCTGCACCTGGCCGTGGCGCTTCAACGCGGCGAGAAATGTCGCAGCCTCCTTGCGCTCGGCGGCTGTTTCGCCCGGGGACTTTCGCTTGGGTTTGGTAGCCACGTGGAAGGTACCTGTCGAATGCGGGATTGCGTGGCGAGGATGATTGCGCGCGCCAGTATAACCCCGCATGAAGCCCCGCATGGTGTGCAGGCGGCGCTGGCCATCGAGCGCAATCCGTAATCCCGTCCGATCGTGGTCGTCAGCGTTTGCGTTGTTGAGGATGGCGGGCGTGGCGCAAGGCCGCAACGCGCAGCAGTTGCGCACGGCCGTTCTCGACTGTCGCGCGGATCGATGCGCCTTCGACGTCGCCGCCGGCCATGCAGAGGCGTTGCGTCTGCACGAGCCAGGCAACGTAGTCGAGCAATTCGTTCCGACGCTGCGGCGTCGGTGCTGCCAGGGCAAGATGGAGGAAATTGCCGTTGCTGTCGAAGACGAGCGTACCGCCGCAGTGCAATGGGACGGTGGACCCGGAAAGGTCCTTGAATCGCGTGCCCGAGAGAGGCACGTCTTCGCTCCAGACGAATTCGATGATGTGCTCGCGCGGCGGCCGATAGCCGCTCTTCGCCCGCTTGTTCGTGCTGTAGACGGAGAGCACCGAGAAGTTCGCTTCGTATGGAATGCCGAAGAGGGCACGATGCGCGTCGAGAAAACGATAGGCATCCGCCGGCGTCGATGCGATTTCCGTGATGTCGACGCCGCGAAGCTTCATGCGCACGCGTTTTGCGAAAGCGCGATCCTCACTGCCGGGATGCAGGCCGCGTTCGCGGAACAGAGCGGCCAGCGCCTTGCGGATGCCGAAGTCGTCGAACGGGTAGGCGACCTCGTCGGCACGCAGCACGGCGCGGGCATATTCGTCGTAGCGCAGGTCAACCGGGGGGCAATAGTCCAGGCCGCGAAACATCACGCCGGCCGTAAACGTCGCCGCGCGCCGCAGCGCACGCATCGCGTAGTACTCACGCTTGCCGCGGCTGCCGGCTGCGCCGTTCTCCGCTTCGAGCTGCCGGCGCATGACCGGATACAGATGCGAGAGCAGGTCGTAGTAGACGCCGGTCAGCACTTCCGACCAGTCGTGCTCGTCGAACGTGCCGTGCAGTTGTTTCATCGTGCGCTTGTTCCAGGCGCCGCGCAGGTACGCTTTCTTCTCGGGGATCTGCCGTATCGCGGCGCCGAATTCGCTGGCGATAGCCGACACGACGTTGTACGGGTCGAGTTTCGCCGGACCGCCGCGAGTGACCACCTGCGCCGTTTCGCGCGTGGCCAGGCTCGACATCATCGCCACCGCGTCGCCGAAGTATTCGTGGAAACCGGCGGTTTGCGCAGACGAGACTTCGTTGTAGAACGGCTTGAGTCCGTCGAGCACGGCATGGCCGAGTTCATGCGCGACGATGTCGTGCGACAGGCAGGTTTGGATGCGGCGCCCGTCCGGCGCATCGAAGTAGAAGAACTGCAGCGAGCCGCTGGCGCGGTCGTAGTACGCATTCTGTTGCCGGCCGGCGTGCGGCACGAGAACGAGGCGTCCGCGCTGCGACGCCCACGGCACGGCACGCGCGAGCAGGTATTCATCTTCGATCATCGCCAAGGTGCGTTCGACGATCGCCCACACGTTGACCTGATGGAAATGGAAATCGTCGAGGATCTTTGCGTTGGACAGGCGCGCGATGCCCTGGAAGCAGCGGTTCTTCAGCAGCCGTGCCGGCGGATACAACATTCCGCTGTCCGCATCGCGATCGATGACGACCGCGTGCGGACCGGTCGGGCCATTTCCAGGCGTGGCGCAAGGCAGGTCGACCTCGACCGGCCACAGGTTGTTTCGCCGCGCAACGAGCGGATCCTTCGGCAGGATCCTGACCCTGACACGGCCTTCGGCTGGTCCTTTCTTTTTAGTCGCCAATTTGCGTCTCCCGCATCCATGAGCGGCCCGTGTGCCTGCGCACGCAGGTTCGCGCCACGGTCGTCAGGATGCAAGGGTCGCGGCTCAGAACATGCGACGCGGCCGCGCGGGATTTCAAGACCCGGCAGACGCAGGGCCGACTATTGCAAACATCGATGAAATCCCCACTTCAGCGTGATGTTGGACCTATCGCATCTCGACGGAGCGCCCGGTAGCGGCGACCGATCGGCGGAAACACCAGCCGAACCATTGGATGCCTATTCGCGCGCTGTCATGTCGGTGTACGACAGGGCGAGTCCCGCCGTTGTTGCGATCCTCGCGCGACGTGGTGGTGACCGCGCGGGCGTCGGCGTCGGCTCGGGCTTCGTCTTCACGCCCGACGGTCTGATCCTGACCAATTCCCATGTCGTACACGAGGCGAGCGAACTGCGCGTGCAGACCTCGCAGGGCCCGGCGCTGAAAGCCCATCTTATCGGCGACGACCCGCATACCGATCTTGCGCTGCTCAAGGTCGACCCGCGTACGCCGCTGCCGACCGTTCCACTTGGCAGCGCCGGCGCGCTGCGTGTCGGCCAACTCGTCGTTGCGATCGGCAATCCGATGGGCTTCGAATCGACCGTAACCGCCGGAGTCGTCAGCGCACTCGGGCGCAGCCTGCGCGCGACGACCGGGCGCCTGATCGACGACGTGATCCAGACCGATGCGGCATTGAATCCGGGCAACTCGGGCGGGCCACTGCTCGACACGGGTGGGCGCGTGGTAGGCGTCAACACGGCCATCATTGCCGGTGCGCAGGGCATCTGTTTTGCGACTTCGATCGATTCGGCGCGCTCCGTCGTGACCGAACTGCTGCGTCACGGCCGCGTGCGACGCGCATCGCTCGGCATCGCCGCGCAAAACGCCTCGCTGCCGCGGCGCTATGTGCACTTTTTCAACTTGTCGACGGATACCGCTGTGCGTGTCATGGAGGTCTCCGCCAGCGGTCCAGCGGCGCGCGGCGGCGTCGAGCAGGGCGACCTGCTGGTTGCCCTGGATGGCGCCCCTTGCGAGAGCATCGACCATCTGCATCGGCTGCTGACCGTCGAGCGGATCGATGCGCCCGTCACGCTGAGCGTCGTGCGACGCGATCGCAAGTTCGAAGTGACACTGCATCCGGTCGAGTTGTAGCAGCTGACAATCCGGCGGCTGTGTCGGAATGGCAGCACAACCCCGAAGACCGCTCGCGCGTGCGCCGCTGGCTTTGCAAAGGCTCTTGTACGAGTATGCGTGTTCCGAGAACTCAACGATCCGTTGGAGGGGAACCGCGCATGACGAAAAACCAGGTGACCGTAGTGACGTCCGGCATTGCTGCCGTCAGTGCGATCGTCGTTGCCGCATTCGGCTGGTATGGCACCCATCCGTCCCAGCCCGAAAGCGCTGGTGACGAGCGCGCCGGCTGTCGATTGCCGGCGCGCATCTCAGCCGGGCGATGAAGCTACCAAGATCACGTTCGTCAATCAGTCGCAACAGACGGTCCAACTTTTTTGGGTGGATACGTCAGGGATCGAAATCGCCGTACGAGGTCCTTGTGCCCGGGCAGCGCGCGTCAAACGACACGACTGTCGGCCACTCCTGGTGCGTTAGAGAGCGAGACACAGGGGCTGCAGTCGCCTTTGCAATCGCCTCCGGCGACGAACAGGCGGTGGTCATCCAGTAGTGCCGGTTTAACATGCAATCGAAGGAACATTGGGAGCACGTCTACTCGACCAAGGCCGTCGACGCCGTCAGTTGGTTCCAGGAACACGCAGAGACTTCGCTTCGACTCATCGAGAGCACTGCAGTAGCGCCGAATGCGGCCATCGTGGATATCGGTGGCGGCGCATCGACGCTGGTGGACGACCTGCTCGAGCGCGGCCACACGAACGTCACGATTCTGGACATTTCTGCCGCCGCACTGCGCGCCGCGCAGGATCGTCTCGGTTCCCGCGCTCGCCGGGTCAGATGGATCGAGGCCGACATCACGAAGGTCGAGCTCCCGACTCACTACTACGACGTTTGGCACGACCGGGCGGTTTTCCACTTCCTCACGGATGCCCAGGATCGACAGGCTTACGTCAACACACTGCTCCATGCGATTAAACCCGGCGGCCATGTCATCGTCGCCACATTTGACGAAGACGGGCCCGCGCAATGCAGCGGGCTGCCGGTCAGGCGCTACAGCGCCGAAGAACTCCATTCCGAATTTGGCGCGCCGTTCACGCTGGTGCAGCACGACAAGCAGTTACACCAGACGCCGTTCGGTACCATCCAGAAGTTCACGTATTGCTACTGGCGTAATTCTGTTACCACGTGAGCCCAACCGGCAGGGATCAGGGCACCCTCTGGGCTTCCTGAATTTCGTGCGCGCGCGATGCGTACGCTACGGCAATTCACGAATCTGTATATGCCGCAGTGCCAGCGTGCCGGGGTGATCGCCCTGGATGCCGATGTAGCCCTTCTTCGCCAGCCCATAGTTCGGGTATTTCGAAAATTTGCTTGCCGCGACTTTCGCCTTCCAGTCCGGGCTCCAGAGTTCGTACTCCACGACCTTCTTGCCGTTGAGCCAATGTTCGACATGAGGGCCATTGACGACGATGCGCGACGAATTCCATTGATCGAACGGTCGCACCACATCGGCGGGCGCCGGGTAGAGTCCGTAGGCTGAGGCCGCGCTGGTCAGCCGATTGCGTCCGTCGGGCGCGTTGGCGTCGTCGAGGAGTTGGTACTCCGGCGCACTCCAGTAGACGTGGTCGTACTCGCGCGTGCCGCGGTAGAAGACGCCACTGTTGCCGGCTTTGCCGAGTTTCCACTCGAACTCGAATTCGAAGTTTGCGAACTGTTCGCGTGTGACGAGATCGTCGACTTCACCGTCCTTGGAAAGGACTCCATCGGTGACACTCCAGCCTTTCGGCAGGCTTTCGGAGGTCCAGCCACGCCAGCTGTTTGCACTGGCTTGCTCGAGCAATGGGCGCTGCGCCGCCTTGGACGTGACAGCCGCTGATGTGAGTGTCGCTTTGGCGCGTACCGTGCAAATTGGTGCCAGCGCCAGCACTGCCAGCGATGTAATAAAGGCAAGCGTGATTTTCACCGAATATCTCCTAGGTTCGAGATTGCTACTCATATGTGTGATTCGCATGGTCAATTCTGCCGGTCATGCAAGGCCTGCTTTCTTGAGGACTTCGAGTGGTGGCCCGTCGAAGCTCTTCATCGGCGTGTTGCCGACATACTGCAGATCCTTGCGGCCGTCCGGCGTCGTATAAAACCCGCCCGCGGTCAGGTCGCGGTAGCGCGCGAAAAACTTCGCGGCATTGGCGAATTTCGGCTTGGCCTTCGCTGCGTGGCAGATGTCATCGCAAATGGCGCGTTGTTGTGCCTGATCGAGCGCCGCGAAAGGCTTCGAGTATCGTTTTGCTGATTCTCGATCCAGCCAGTCGAAACCCTCCAGCACGGTGCGGCGGTCCTTCTGGTTCGGCTTGTAGGGCGCGCTGATCCATTCGTCGATGAAGTCGATGACGCCAACCGCGGATGCGCTGGGCGACATGTCGTCGGCGGGAATGATCAGGTCGCTCAATACGGTGGCCGTGTTGCGTTGCTTCGCGCTGAAGGTCAGCGGCCAAAGCTCGCCCGCCTTGTACGTATTCACCAGATTCGGATCGGTGCCGTATCCGCTTGCGCCTGGAAGGCGTGCTGTCGTGGCGGACGCGAGTGGCTCGCTGCCGAACGCATAATTTCTCAGCGAGGGCACCGAAGCCGCGGCTGCCAGCATCCATTTGATCGATGTGCGGCGGTCCATCACAGCTCCTTTTGGCGCATGCGCTCGAGAATCTGGTCGGCCACGCGCCAGGCATTCGCCATGATCGTCAGCGTGGGATTCTTGTCCGCGTTCGAAGCAAACGGCGCGCCGTCGGTGAGGAAAAGATTCTTCACGTCCCAGGTCTGACACCACTTGTTCGTGACCGACGTCTTGGCGTCGGCACCCATGATCGCGCCGCCGACCTCGTGAATGATGCTGCCGCCGGGTGCGATGGCCTTGGCGCCATCGGTTTCGACTCGCCCACGCACCCGCCCGCCCATCGCCTCGATGATGTCGGCGAAGGTCTTCTGCATGTGCGCCGCCTGCCGCGTCTCGTGCTGCGACCACTGCCAGTGAAAGCGCAGCACCGGAATGCCCCATTTGTCCTTCACCGTCGGATCGATTTCGCACCAGGAGTGCTCGTTCGGAATCATCTCGCCGCGGCCGTCGAATCCGACAAACGATCCGTAGTAGCGGCGGGCATCCTGCTTGAACTTCGCGCCGTAGCTGCCGCCGGTCAGCCATTCGAGTTCGGCGGCCGTGCCGAGGCCGGGCATGCCCTTGCCGCCGCCGAATTCGATGTGATAACCGCGCGCAAAGCCAAGTTTACCGGCGTGCTGGTACAGCCACCACGGTACGTACATCTGGTGGCCGCTAGCGGCGTCTTCATTGTGCGGCGGCAGACTTTCGAGCAGAGGAACCTGCCCATCCAGGCTGCTGCCGACGGTGTCCATGATGTACTTGCCGACTTTGCCACTCGAATTGGCCAGCCCATTCGGAAACTGGGTCGATTTCGAATTGAGCAGAATGCGTACGGACTCGCACGCGCTTGCCGCAAGCACCACGACGCGCGCAGTCGCGTGCTGCTGCTTGCCGGTGGTCCTGTCGACGAAGCTGACGCCCGTGGCGCGACCGTCCTTGCCGATCGTGACCTCATGCACCATCGCATCGGTGACGATGTCGAGCTTGCCCGTCGCGAGCGCCGGCGGCAGATGTACGGTCGTCGACTGGTAGTTGGCGCGGATCGAGCAGCCACGTCCGCACGGCGTCGCCCAGAAGCAGGCGGCGCGACGTTGCATGTCCTCGGCGATGAGCTTCTGCGCGGTGGGATTGCCGGGATGCAGTTTCGCCGGCGATGTCTTCCAGTCGAGTTGCTGCGTCAGCACCGCGCGGTGACCGGGGATCACCGGGATGCCGAGCTTGGCGGCGCGCGCGGCAACCAACAGGTCGCTGACCTTCGGCTTCGGCGGTGGCAGCAGACAACCGGGCGAGGAGTTCGGCGTGTTCTCGAGTCCTTCGCTGGTGCCGTAGACGCCGACGAGCATTTCCACCTTGTCGTAGTACGGCGCCATGTCCTCGTACGAGATCGGCCAGTCGAAGCCGAGGCCGTCGCGCGAGTACGGCTTGAAATCATACGGACCGTTGCGCAGCGAAATGCGTCCCCAGTGATTCGTGCGCCCGCCAAGCATGCGCGCGCGCCACCAGTCGAATCGCCCGGCGTCGTCGGTGCGCGTCTGCACGTAAGGCTCGCCGGGCACCTGCCAGCCGCCGTCGATCGTGGCGTCGTAGAAACCGAAAGGCTTGTCCGTCGTTCCGTCGCCACGCAGGGGCGCGAGGTCGGGTGTCTGGAACATCGGTGTCTCGGTGGCAGGATCGTACTTGCGCCCGGCCTCGAGCATCAGGACGCTGCGCGCCGTCCATCGTCAGCGTGTAGGCGGTCTGGCCGCCGCCGGCGCCGGAACCGACGACGATGACATCGTAGCTGTTGCCTGCTGCGGTAGCGGGTGTGATAAACGGCATCGGTTATTTCTTCCAGTAGCTTCCAGGGGAACGTTGGGATTTTCTCTTCTCGTCATCCCAGCATTCGCTGGGATAACGGAGGATCAGGCTCATACTGTGCATACACGAATTGCTTCCGCAAGCGAAGCAAACGGATTGGACCGCGTCGGCTCGAACTCATGCGCAACATAGCCTTGATATCCAAGGTCTGCGATCGCCGTCGCAATCGCGCGGTAATTCAACTCCTGCGTCTCGTTGATCTCATGACGCCCCGGCACGCCGCCGGTATGGAAGTGGCCGATCCACTTGATGTTGTCGCGAATCGTGCGGGTGACGTCGCCTTCCATGATCTGCATGTGGTAGATGTCGTAGAGCAGTTTCACGCGCGGCGAGTCGACGCCCTGCATGACCGCGACGCCAAACGCGGTGCGATCCCCCTGGTATCCGGCGTGGTCGACCTTGCTATTCAGCAGTTCCACGCAGATCGTGACGCCGACTTCCGCCGCCAGCGGCGCAATCTTCGAAAGCCCCGCGACACAGTTGGCGATCGCTGCAGACTCGTCTATCTGCGCACTGCGATTGCCGAACATCGCGATCACATTCGGCACGCGCGCGTGCGCCGCGAGCGGCAGTGCGATCTCGAGCTCCTTGATCAGCAACGCGTGATTGGCCGGATCGTTGAAGCCGGTTTCGATGAACTTGTCGCGCCGGCTCGGATAACCCAGGGAAACTTCCAGTCCGGCATCGTGCGCGATCGGCCACTCGTCTGCTTGCAGCAGGTCGACCGCGGCGAGGCCGAGCTGTTTCGCGCGGTGGCAGAATTCAGGGAGCGGAACCTTGTTGTAGGGCCATCGGCAGACCGACTGCTTGAGCCTGCCGGCACCCGGAGTCGGCTTTGCAGCGACCGGCGACGCCAGCGCTTCAGCCGCACTCGAGGAAGCAATCGCACCCGCCGCAGCCACGAGGCCGCCGAGCATGGCGCGTCGGCCCGCACTACGCGCTTCGTCAGACATGCAACGCCCTGAAGCGAACCGCATTTCCGGGAACGGATTTTGCGATACCGGGTGTAAACATCTGCGCGCTAGTCCTTCACCCGAGCGAGTGCAGATAGTCGTAATCCACCTGCGCAGCCTGCAGCTGATCCATGCGCGCGAACGGTCCTTCCTGCTCGACGAAATAGTGTTGCAGGCCGGCCTTGGCGGCGGCGGCAAAGATCGGCTTGTAGTCGACGACGCCGCGGCCGAGTTCCGCGCCGAGCATTTGGCCGGATTTCCTGTCGGAATCCGGCAGGAAATCCTTGACGTGAATCAGCGGGAAACGGTTCGGATACTTGTTGAAGTACGCAATTGGATCGTGCCCGGCGAAAATCATCCAGCCGCAATCGACCTCGAACTTGACCAGTTCCGGATCGGTCTCACGCAGCAGAACGTCGTAGCTGATCGTGCCGCCGTGGTTGGCGAATTCACGGGCGTGGTTGTGATAGACGTATTGCAGTCCGGCGCGCTTCGCTGCTGTGCCGATGCGGTTGACCAGTTCCGCCGTCCGCTTCGCTTCTTCGAGGCTCATTGCCCGCTTGTCCAATGCGGTTGCAGGATTGGCAGCCTTCACGAGCGCATCCAGCGATCCGCTGGTCGCGTAAGTCGCCCCCAATGCGTGCGCATCGTCGAACGCAGCGCCGAGGTTGTCGGGATCGAAGCTCAAATGAGCACTCGGACAGACCAGGCCCGCGTCGTCCAGAAGTTGACGGAATTGCTTCGCCGACAGATTGCCGAAGCCGGCGGACTCCACCACGCCGAAACCGATCTTGCGCAGCTTCTTCAGCGTGCCGGCAGGATCTTCCTGCATCGGCCCATTCACCGTGTACAGCTGGATGCCGATCGGCTTGCCGAGTGGATTCGCCAGCACGGAGCGCGACAACCACGGTGACGCGAATGCAGCTGCAGCAAGTTGACCCGATTGCATGAGAAATCGCCTGCGAGACCTCGCGTTCATAAGCTTCTCCTTCGCACCTGTTCCGCCGCAGGGCGTCAGGCGGATTGTGGTGCTTTCGCGCCGGTGGTTTCGGCAGCCGCACGTTCGTTGTCCGAAAACGCGAGCAGGAAAAACGCCAATACCACCGCGGCGCAGATTCCGGCAAACATCCAGATCGCCTGCCAGTCGTGTGTGACGGCGCCGCCTGTGCCAACCAGAGCATAAGCATCGACGACGCGGCCGGAAAGCCAGGCGCCGATGAACATGCCGGCGCCGTAGGTGATGAACGTGATCAGCCCCTGTGTCGCGGCGCGTAGTGTCGGCGGCGCTTCGCGGTCGATGTAGATCTGGCCGACGACGAAGAAGAAGTCGAAGCAGATGCCGTGCAGGATGATGCCGAGCCAGAGCATCCAGACCAGCGCATCGGCATTGCCGTAGGCGAACGCCGCGTAGCGCACGACCCATGCGAGCATGCCGAGGGCGAGCATCCACTTCACGCCGAGGCGGCGGAAGAACCACGGGATCAGCAGCATGCAGAGCACTTCCGACATCTGTCCGCCGGTCATCTTGCCGGCGGCGTTGTGCACGCCGATCTCGTTCAGATACAGGTTCGTGAACGCGTAGTAGAACTGCAAAGGTATACAAATCAGCAGCGAGGCGAGCGCGAAGACGGCCATCGAGCGCCGCCGCAGCAGGCGCACGGATTCGAGCGGGATGACGTGCTGCCACTGGAAATCGGTGCCGCGCGCGAGCGGCGGCGTGTCCGGCAGCGTGAAGCAGTAGAGCGCCATCAGCAGCGACGCCGCGGCGGCGAAGTGCATCGGCGTCGCGGTCGCCTCCACGCCCAGGGCGCCGATCGCCAGCCCCGCGACGATCCAGCCGAGCGTGCCGAACACGCGCACCATGCCGAATTCCTGCTTCGTGTCGGTCATCTGGCGCATCGCCAGCGAAGCCGTCAACGCGAGCGTGGGCATGTAGCACAGCGCATAGAGCTGCACCGCGACGTAGAGGGGAATGAACGACGACTGCATCGAAGCGAACAGCAGCAACGCGGCGCCTAGCGCATGCAGGACGCCGGCCAGGCGTTGCGCGGCGAACGTGCGATCCGCGATCAGGCCGACGAAGAACGGCGAGACGATCGCACCGATTGCCGTCGTGCCATAGGCCCAGCCGATCTGCTGGTCGGAAAAGTGCAGCGATGTCGACAACCAGGTGCCGAGCGTCACGTACCAGGCGCCCCAGATGAAGAACTGCAGGAACATCATCAGCGCCAGGCGCGCCTTCATCGTCGTCATGGTTTACGTTCTCTCTTCGCGGGTTCTGCGGGTCGGGTCCAGACGCCGCCGTCTGTGTGGCTGCGCAGCATCGCTTCGATCAGGCGTGCGCTGCGATAGCCGTCGGCGAATGTCGGCAGCGCCGCCGGCTTCGCCTTCACGGCGCCACCCTGCGCTATCCATTGGTACGCGTCTGCGATCAGGTTGAAGAATGCGTCGCTCCAGGCTTCCTGATGACCAGCGGGCAAGTGGGCGTAGCGGCGCGCATCCCCGCCGAGCAGCGCGGGGTCCTTCACGATCACCGAGTCAGGCTGCGCGTAACGTCCGATCCACAGTTCGTTCTGCCGCTCCTGCAGCCAGCGCAACGAAGCGGCGCGCCCGTTTACTTCGAGTTGCAGATCGTTCTTGTGCCCCGGCAGCACCTGTCCGACGCGCAGGCAGCCACGGGCGCCATTGTCGAAACGCAGCAGAACGCTGGCGAGATCTTCGCTGGTCACCTTCACGCGCTGGCGCTTGCCAGAGGCCGACGTCCGGTAGCGCACGGGCACGACCGTGGCGAGATCGGCCAGTACGGACGTGATCTTCAAACCGGACACGTGTTCGGCCAGGTCGCACCAGTGCGAACCGATATCGAGCAACGCCGAGCTCGGGCCGCTCTTGCGCGGATCCAGGCGCCACGAATACACCGTGTCGTCGGCCAGCCAGTCCTGCAGATACTGCCCGTGCACGAACGTCAGCTTGCCCAGGTCGCCCTGCGCGACCATCGAACGCGCGTGCTGCACGAGCGGATTGCCGCGATAGTTGAACGTCACGACATGCGCAACACCGGCTTGCACAGCTGCATCGTGCAGTTGGCGGCATTGTTCGGCGTCCATTGCCAGCGGTTTGTCGGCAACGACGTGCTTGCCCGCGCGCAAAGCGGCCAGACTGACTTCGAAATGCAGATGATTCGGTGTCGTGTTGTGGATGACGTCGATGGCGGGATCGCCCATCAGTTCGCGGTAGTCGCCGCTGGCGCGGGCGATATTCCACTCGCGCGCCTTGCGCCGTGCCGACTCGACGCTCGACCCGGCGATCGCCGCAACCTCGACGTTGCCGAGGCGCCGGACGGCGTCGATGTGATGAGCCGCTATGAATCCCGGTCCGACCAGGCCCATCCTGATCTTCGCTTTCCCGAGAGGTTTTCTGGGCGACGCCATGCCGGCTATCGTAATGCAAACGCCGGCGGGAGAGTTGTGTCGACGCCAGATCGACGTTCGTCCGGGTTGTCCACGAGAAACGCAAAGGATTACATTAGCCGCCGGCACCAGGAGACAGCGATGCAATCAACCAGCTTCGACGCCATCGTGGTCGGCTCCGGGATATCCGGCGGATGGGCGGCGAAGGAGCTTACCGAGAAGGGGTTGCGCGTGCTGCTGCTCGAGCGCGGGCGCAACGTCGAGCACATCAAGGATTACGTCAACGCGACGAAAGGTCCGTGGGAATATCTGCACCGCGGCGGCCGCACGACGGCGATGGAAGAAGCCTACCAGGTGCTGAGAAGGGACGTGCTCAACGAAAAGAACCTCGCCTTCTGGGTGAACGAGAAGGAGTCGCCTTACACCGAGGTCAAGCGCTTCGACTGGTACCGAGGCTATCAGGTCGGCGGCCGCTCACTGATGTGGGGGCGCCAAAGCTATCGCTGGAGCGACTTCGACTTCGAGGCGAACGCGAAGGAGGGCATCGCGGTCGACTGGCCGATTCGCTACAACGAACTCGCGCCGTGGTACGACCACGTCGAAAGGCACGCGGGAATTTCCGGTTCACGCGAAGGATTGCCGCAACTGCCCGACGGACAATTCCAGCCGGCCATGCCCTTCAATTGCGGCGAGGAATTGCTCGCCGGCCGATTGAAGGATGCCTTCGACGGCAAGCGCCGGATGATCATCGGTCGAGTCGCGAACGCGACCAAGGCGCTCGAAGGACGCTCGGCATGCAAATACCGCAACGCGTGCTGGCTGGGCTGTCCTTACGGCGCCTACTTCAGCACGCAGTCGTCCACGCTGCCGGCTGCGGCGAAGACCGGCAAGCTCACGTTGAAGCCGTGGTCGATCGTGACCGAAGTTCTGCTCGACAAGAAACACAAACGCGCCACCGGCGTGCGTGTGCTCGACGCCGTCACCGAGCAGACCACCGAGTACACCGCGAAGGTCATCTTCCTGTGCGCATCGACGCTCAACTCGACCTGGCTGCTGATGCGTTCGGCGACCGACGTGTGGCCCGGAGGGCTCGGCAGCAGCTCCGGCGAACTCGGCCACAACCTCATGGATCATCACTTCCGCGCCGGCGCCGAGGGGTTTCTCGAGGGCCTGGACGACAAGTACTACTTCGGCCGTCGTCCCAACGGCATCTATGTCCCGCGCTATCGCAACCTGTTCGGCGACAAGCGCGATTACCTGCGCGGTTTCGGCTACCAGGGCAGTGCGAGCCGTGACGGCTGGATGCGCGCCGTGAAGGAGTTGGGGATCGGCGCAACCTTCAAGGATGAGGCCGCGACGCCGGGTCCCTGGAAGTTCGGCGCGACGGCGTTTGGCGAGATGCTTCCCAATCATGCCAACGTCGCAGGGCTCGATCACGAAAGAAAGGACAAGTGGGGCCTGCCCGTGCTCAAAATCGATTGCGCCACCGGCGAGAACGAGCGCCTGATGCGCAAGGACATGATCAACGACATGGCCGAGATGCTCGAGCAGACCGGGGCAAAGGACGTTACGACCTACGACAGCGGCTATTTCCCGGGAATGGGCATCCATGAGATGGGAACGGCGCGCATGGGACGAGACCCGAAGACGTCCGTGCTCAACGCGCACAACCAGGTATGGGATGCCCCGAACGTCTTCGTCACGGACGGATCGTCCATGACATCGTCCGCGTGCCAGAACCCGTCGCTCACGTACATGGCACTGACCGCCCGCGCGGCGGATTTCGCCGTGAAAGAACTCAATCGCCGCAACCTGTGATGTCGGAGATATGACAATGACTTCCGAAACAGGGCAGCTTCGGCTTATCAGCCGCCGCGAAGCGATTCGTCGAGTCAGCGCGTTGCTCGGCGGCGTCGCATTCATTGGTGGAAATCGCCTGCTGGCCGCTGCCGAAAACGCGAGCCCGCTTGTCGAGGGATCGGTCGGAGAGTTCTACGGCCGCCGATATCGCTTTTCTCGACGAAATCGCCGAGACGATCCTGCCGGAAACGAAAACGCCCGGCGCCAAGGCGGCGAAGACGGGCGCTTTCATGGCGCTGATGGTCACCGAGAGTTACTGGCCCGCGGAGCAGAAGATTTTCCGTGAAGGCATGCGCAAGATCGACGAGGCCATGAAGAACGCGAAGGACGTCACCTTCATGCAGGCAACGCCGGCACAGCGACTCGCCTTGCTGACGGCGCTGGACCGCGAGCAGGTGCGCGTGATGGATGCGCGCGATGCGGAGGAGCGCAGGGAGAAAGGACTGGCACCGCGGCCCGCAGCTGCGCCCGCGGCAAAGGCGGATCAGAATCTGCCGGACGACCCGAACAAAGACTTGCCGCTCGTCGGCGTCAGCGCCGTCGGGGAGGTACCCAGGAAACCGGCGCATTACTTTCGCATGATGAAAGAGCTCGCGATGCTCGGGTACTTCACGTCGGAAATCGGCTACACGAAAGTCATGCGCTACGCCGAGGTTCCGGGCCGCTTCGATCCGTGCTTGCCTTACACACCCGGCGACCCGGCATGGGCAGATCATGCGTGATGTTCCGGCGGCATCGAAAGGACGCGAAGGACCGCTCGAACGGAACGCAGCCCGCTGTCAACCGTGAGGTGAGAACGTGATTACTTTGAAAGGACCGGGCATTTTTCTGGCGCAATTCGCGGGCGACCAGCCGCCGTTCAATTCGCTCGAAACGATCGCCGCGTGGGCAGCATCGCTGGGCTACAAGGGCATCCAGATTCCGACGACCGACGCTCGCCTGTTCGATCTCGACAAGGCCGCCCACAGCAAGGCTTATTGCGACGACCTCGCCGGTATGCTGTCCGCACACGGATTGAGCGTCACCGAACTGTCGACGCACCTGCAGGGACAACTGGTGGCCGTTCATCCGGCCTACGATCAATACTTCGACGGATTCGCGCCCGCGGCAGTCCGCGGCCGGCCCGCGGAGCGCCAGCAATGGGCGATCGACCAGCTAAAACTTGCCGCGCGTGCCAGCCGCAATCTCGGCTTGAATGCGCACGCGACGTTTTCCGGTGCGCTGGCGTGGCATCTGTTCTATCCGTGGCCGCAACGTCCCAAGGGGCTGGTCGAGGAAACATTCGCCGAACTCGGCAAGCGCTGGCGGCCGATACTGGATGCGTTCGATGAAGCTGGCGTGGATGTCTGCTTCGAACTTCATCCCGGCGAGGATCTGCACGACGGCGTGACATTCGAGCGCTTTCTCGGTGCCGTGGGACAGCACCGGCGCGCCAATATCCTGTACGACCCCAGCCACTTCGTCTTGCAGCAACTCGACTATCTGGCCTTCATCGACATCTATCACGAGCACATTCGCGCATTTCACGTGAAGGATGCGGAATTCCATCCGAATGGCCGGTCCGGCGTGTACGGCGGTTACCAGGACTGGTTGGAGCGGCCGGGTCGCTTCCGCTCGCTCGGCGACGGCCAGATTGATTTCAAGCGCGTGTTCAGCAAGTTCGCGCAATACGACTACCCGGGCTGGGCAGTGCTCGAATGGGAATGCTGCCTGAAGCATCCCGAAGATGGCGCGCGCGAGGGAGCAGTGTTCATTCGCGATCACATCATTCGCGTGACCGACCGTGCATTCGACGACTTTGCGAAGACGCAATAGACGAAACGCGAAGTCAAATATTCATCCAACCCGCCGTATTGAATGGCCGGAGGCCGCTGCTCATGAAAAAAGACTTGATGATCTGTCTAGGCAGTCTGGCAATGTTGGTCGCCGGCTTGGCATGTTTGCAGCGCGTTTCCGCTCAGGGCGCGCCGGGAAATCAAAGCGCCGCCAAGGAGTCAGCCGTTGCAGCAAAGCCCGAAGACACCGAACAGTGGGCCCCGGTTCCAGTCAAGGTATTACCTGGAGCCAGTGCAGGGGCGGCTCCGTCCGACGCGATCATTCTGTTCGACGGACGCAATCTCGACGAATGGGTAACGGTCAAGGACGGCTCGCCGGCGCGCTGGCGTGTCGACAACGGTACGCTCGTCGTCGACAAGACGACCGGAAATATCGCGACCAAGCGGCTGTTCAAGAATTATCAGTTGCACCTCGAGTGGCGTATCCCGTCGGATATTACCGGCGAGGGTCAGGCGCGCGGTAACAGCGGGCTGTACCTCGCATCAACGGGGCGGGGCGATCAGGGATACGAAATCCAGATTCTGGACTCCTGGGAAAACAAGACCTACGTCAACGGCCAGGCGGCGAGCGTCTACAAACAGGCGCCTCCACTGGTCAACGCGTCGCGCAAGCCCGGCGACTGGCAAACCTACGATGTGGTCTGGACCGCTCCGATCTTCCATGCCGACGGCACGCTGGAAACGCCGGCCGACGTGACGGTGTTGCACAACGGAGTGCTGGTCCAGAATCATTTCCGCTTGCTCGGCGAAACGCTCTATATCGGCAAGCCGGCGTACCGCAAGTACGATCGCGCACCCATCGAACTGCAGGCGCACGGCGATCCGAGTGCGCCGATCAGCTTTCGAAACATCTGGGTGCGAGAGCTGAACTAGGACTGCTGGCATTCCGTCGCCGAGGTCGTCGATACGTCGCCTTCAGGTGACGCGTGCCAGTCATCATTCGGCCTGCGCCACTCCTCGGCTATTGCAGATGCCTCTTCAGGAATTCCTCGCTCAACCGCCACGCGGATTCTGCTGCAATGGCGTCATAGGTCTTGCCTTGATTGAACAATGGCTGGGCAAAAGCGTGCGCCTCGCCCGGGTAAATGTGGATTTCCGCCTGGGCACCTGCTGCGTCCGCCGCCTTGGAAAACGCAGCAGCGTTATCCGCGGCGGATCCATCCTTGGAACCCACGACCAACAACGCCGGGCCGGAAAGGGTCGCCAGCCTGGCCGTGTCATTCACGGTCTCGCCGTACCAGATCAAGGTTGCGCCGATTGCCTTGTCGCGCAATGACGCGGCCAAGGCGAATTTGGCACCCATGCTGAATCCCATGATGGCGATCTTTCGCGGACGATCGGCCAACGACTTGATCGCAGCGTCCACCTTTTCTCCTGCCAGGCCGGCATCCACGGCCGTCATCAACGCTCCGGCTTCGTCGTGCGTCGTGGCATGGTGACCGTCGTAAAGATCGATCGCCACCACGCGATAGCCATCCTTTGCCAGCCTTTCGGTCGCTTGCGAATAAAATGGGGTGACGCCGAACCAATCATGCACGAGAACAATTCCCACTGCGGCGTCCCTGGGGCCGTCGACGTAAGCGGAAAATCTGTGTTTGGAAGTCGTTTGCAAGGTCTCGATCGCCGTGCTCCCGAAACAAGGCAGAGCGACCAACAAGGTCGATACAGCCAACCAACGTTGCACAGGTGACTTCATGCAAATCTCCAAGGCGAAAGTGTAGGAAGCGCACTGGGAGCAAGCTCGCCGAGCGACGCCGTGAGTTAGTGAGGGTGTCGATCCACAACGCTGGCAGCGAACGGAAAAACTCGACACCTCGATAGACCGGCATTACGCCCGGCCCATTTCGGCTGTGAAGCGTCAGCGCTCGCAAATTGTGAAGCGCTGGTTCGGAGTGGATCCCGCGTGAGCTCAGGTAGAACGCAGGACCAGGTGGCTCGGCAGTGTTTCCGATTTGACCCGATCGCCGCGAACCAATGCGAGTGCCTTGCGTGCAAGCAGAATGCCGCCGTCGTGCCAGTTCTGGTGCACCGAAGACAGCGGCGGAATGAACGTGGCACCGAGCGGCGTGTCGTCGTAGCCGACTACCGAAACGTCCTCGGGAACGCGGTAACCTTGTTCGGTCAGCGCGCGGATGGCACCCATTGCGAGAAGGTCGTTGCAGGCAAAAATTGCATCGAACTTTGTCTTTGCACGAATCAGCGACTGCACTGCCTCGATTCCGGACTCGGTCGTGAAGGGCTTGTGGTCGACGACGATCGGCACGACGCCGCGCGCCTTGAGGAATTCGGCGAAACCGGCATGGCGATCGGACATTTCGGGATGATCGGTATTGCCGAGAAAAACCGGATGGCGGCGGCCGAGCGAAACGAAGCGTTCGGCGACGCTCATGCCACCGAGTCGATTGTCGCTGCCGACGACGATGTGCTGATCGCCGGGGCTCGGGGCTCCCCAGACCACCATCGGCAGGCGCAGGCGATCGAACAAATGCACGGCCTGCAGCTTGGCGCCCTGGCCCAGCAGAATCATGGCATCCGCCGCCTGGACGGCTGGGGCGAAAGCACCCTGGCGCGTGGTCAGCAGGACGCTGTAGTTGACGGTGGCAAGTTCCTGGGCAATGCCGCCGAGTAGTTCGAGCGGATACGGATCCGACATCGGCCGATTCAGGCTCGGCGTCATCTCGACGATGACCGCAATCGTATGGCTGTGGCGCAGGCGAAGATTGCGCGCGCTGACGTTGAACCGGTAGCCATGTTCGGCGGCAAGGGCCCGCACTCGTGCACGCGTATCTGCGTTGACGATGCCGCTCTCACTCAGCGCTCGCGAAACGGTGATTTTGGATACGCCGGCCAGTTCGGCCAGGTCTGCCATCGTTATCGGAACCGCGGAACGGGCAGCGGTTTTTGCACCACGTCTGGATTTGCTCATGCGTTGCGTTAGTCCCTGCGAAACTGCACGGTCCGACTTGTCGAGAATGCCGCACGAATCCCTTCCGGGACGTGTCCGGCGCTAGTGTGGCGTGTGCGCAACTGGACGTCCAATCCGGCCGGCAACGCTTCGTTGATGCCGGGCACCCTGCCAATCCATGTGCGCTCGCAGCATATGTTATCGGTGTCTTGATATCGGTACCATTCAATGTTACGTTTCGATAACAATTGCCACGGCAGTTGACTAGACGCGCATCCAAGCGCGCGGTCGCCGTTGGTCTGCGGGAGGGAGCTGGATGCGAGCAAGGCAAGTGCTGGCACATGTGTGCTGCGGCACCGACGTGAATCTTCACCGGCTGTTTGCCTTGAGCTGCGGTCGCGCGTGAGCGTTGATTCCTTCCAGCCGTTTCACCAGTCGCGGACCGGGTTTGCCCCACGCGAAACGCTGGCCAGTCCGCGTCCGGGCAACAGCGCTCCAGCCTTCACGGCAGAGCCGTGGCGCCTGACCCAATCGACCTGGCGAAGTGACGTCGCCGCGCGCGATGAAACCTTGTTCGCTCTCGCCAACGGGGCGATCGGCGTTCGCGGCGGCTTCGAGGAATCGGCAAGCCCGACCCAGGGCACCTTCATCGCCGGCGTCTGGGAGCGCGCTCCAATCCACCATCACGAACGCCATTTCGGCTTCGCCCGTAATACCGACACGCGGATACCCGTTGCCGATGCGACTGCAATCCGCATTCGACTGGGCAGCGACTACGTCGACCCCGTGCAAAGCGAGTGGCTCGCGTTCGAACGTACGCTCGATTTTCGCAAGGGGGCTCTTTTTCGGTCCGTTACCTGGCGTACGGCGCTCGGGTCGACGCTTGCGGTAAATGCGCAGCGCATCGTCTCGCTCGATCGCCCGGGCCTGGTGTGCATTCGCTGGATATTGCAGTCGACCGACTACGCAGGCCCCGTTGCGATCGAATCATCCATCTGCGCCGGCAACACCGCTGCGGCGCAAAGCGACGATCCACGTTTCGGCGCAGGCAGCGGGCTGGCGATGCAGAACGTACGGTGCACCGCGGACGCCGGCGGCGCCTGGGTTGCCCAACGTACGCGGGCAAGCGCCATCGGCGTCGTCTGCGCGCAGCGCCATCGAGTTGTGGGCGCTGCTTTCGCAAGTGCCGGTGCCGACACCGACAGCGCCAAGCAGATCTTTGCCGCCAGCATGCAGCCGGGCGACAGCATCACCATCGAAAAGTATGTCGCTTACGCGTGGACGCAGCCGCAGGGCGCCGAAACGGACGTGCATCTGTATGCCAATGTCGATGCCACGCTCGATGCCGCGATTGCTGCCGGGTTTGACGCCCTGGCCGACGCGCAAGCCAGGGCTTTTGCGGAGTTCTGGCACGGCGCAGATCTCGGCGTCGAAGGCGGCGAAGCGGGGCGGCGTGACGAACAAGCGTTGCGCTTCAATCTGTTTCACATGTTCCAGTCGGCCGGACGTGACGGCAGCGGCGGGATCGCCGCCAAGGGTCTGACCGGCGAAGGCTACGAAGGCCACGTGTTCTGGGACTCGGAAACCTTTGTCTTGCCGGTATTCGCTTTCACCATGCCGGCGTTGATGAAACCAAGTCTCGTCTGGCGCTTTCGCAGTCTGGATGCCGCGCGCGCGCATGCACGCGAAATGAACCATTCTCGCGGCGCGTTGTATCCCTGGCGGACCATCGCCGGCGAAGAGTGTTCTGCTCATTACCCGAGTGGTTCGGCGCAATATCACATCAATGCCGCGGTTGCCTTCGCCGTCAGGCTCTACCTCGAAGCGAGCGGAGATCGGCCGTTTCTCGTCGCCATGGGTGCGGAGATCCTGGTCGAGACCGCGAGAATCTGGTTGCAGGCAGGCCATTTCAATCCGCGGCGCGGCGGGGCGTTCTGCATCAACGACGTCACCGGGCCGGACGAATACACGGCGCTGGTCGACAACAACTATTACACCAACCGCATGGCGCAGGAACACCTGCGTTATGCGACCACCACGTTGCGCGAGCTCGCTGACCACGAGCCGGACAGCTATGCCGCGCTCGCGAAAAAACTCGATCTGACCCAAGCCGAGATCGTCGAGTGGTCGCGCGCCGCCGAGACGATGTACCTGCCGTTCGATAAGCGCCTCGGCATCGTCGCCCAGGACGATACCTTTCTCGACAAGCCGATGTGGGATTTCGCCGGCACACCAGCGGAAAAATATCCCTTGTTGATGCATTACCACCCGCTGACCCTTTATCGCCATCAGGTGTGCAAGCAAGCCGACGCGCTGCTCGCGCTCGTACTCGCCGGGGACAACGTCGATGTTGCCGGAAAGCGTCGCAGCTTCGACTACTACGAGGCGATCACCGTGCACGACTCGACCCTGTCGGCGTCGACGTTCGCGGTGCTCGCAGCCGAGCTTGGTCATGCGGACAAGGCGCAGCGGTATTTTCGCGAAACCCTGCGTGTCGATCTGGACGACCTCCACTCGAACACCGGCCATGGCGCGCATATGGCGGCGATGGCGGGAAGCTGGCTGGCATTCGCCTGGGGTTTCGGTGGCTTGCGCGTCAAGCGTGATTCGACGACGCATCCCGCCCAGCTGGCATTCGATCCGATCCTGCCGCCGGCCTGGCAGGGCTATCACTTCGGCATGGTCTGGCAGGGCCGCCGCCTTGCGGTCGCAGTCGATGCCGGCAGCGTGCGCTACGTGCTCGCCGAGGGCGCTTCGCTATCGATATTCCACGCCGGCGAGCGCTTGACACTCGAACCCGGCGCGGCGCTCTCGCGGCCACTGCGAACGCACGCCGCGTCCCTTGGAGTGCGAAGCCGCGTTGCCTTTCCGCAGCCGTTCAAGGCGCTCATCTTCGACCTCGACGGCGTGCTGGCCGACACCGCTCACCAGCATCAGGCCGCATGGAAGCGCCTCGCCAGCGAGCTGGGTTTGCCGTGGGACGAGAGCGTCGGTGAGAAACTCAAAGGCGTCGACCGTGCCACCTCGCTCGAGATCGTGCTTGGCGCGTCGGCAGGCAGGTATACAAATGCGCAAAAGCAGGAACTGGCCGATCGCAAGAACGGCTATTACCGCTCGGCGATTGCAACGCTTTCGGCGTCGGACTTGCTTCCGGGCGCATACGAAGCGTTGCTCGCCGCACGCGCCGCCGGTCTGAAGGTTGCGCTGGCGTCCGCCAGCCGCAGCGCGAAGGAACTGGTCGGCCGCATGGGCATCGCGAATCTGTTCGATCAGATTGTCGATGCGGCTTCTGTCGCCCGCGCCAAACCCGATCCGGAAATTTTCCAGCGCGCCGCCGCCGCGCTGGGCGTCGATCCTGCCGCATGCCTGGGCATCGAAGACGCGCAAGCAGGAATTGCGGCGATCAAGTCTGCCGGTATGGCCGCCCTGGGCGTCGGCAATGCACAAGTACTCAAGGAAGCCGATGCCGTACTGCCCGACCTGACGTTATTCGACCTGGACAAGTTTGTTGCACCCGCCTGATGTGAACCTGACCCGCAAGCTTGCGTGCGCAAGCAAGCGGAAAAACGAAACAAACCGGTGTCCCTACACCACCCTGAGGAGGGAGAACCATGAAACAGCCCAATTTGATTAGACTGACACTGACTACCGCCATCCTTGCGGCGCTCCCGCAACTCGTCTGGGCGGATGCCGCTGCCGACCAAGCACCTCCGCCAACACCTGCCAGTAACGAGGCAAAGGCCGCCGCCAACAAGGATACGCAATCGCTGGAAGGCATCGTCGTGACCGGTACGGCCACTTCCGTGAGAAAACTCGATGCGAGCTACTCGGTCACGGCTGCCGATCTCGAGCAGATCAAGATGTCCAACCCGAAGAGCACTGCCGACGTGCTCAAGATCTCGCCGGGAATCTGGCCGGAGTCTTCGGGCGGTCAAACCGGTGCGAACATCGAAATCGCCGGCTTCCCCGGCGGCGGTGACGCGCCGTTCTTCACGAACATGGTGCAGGGTTCCCCACTGTACGGCATGTCGTCTTTGTCGTTCATGGACTCGAGTTCGCTGCTGCGTCTCGACGACACGATCGAACGCGTCGAAATCGTGCAGACCGGTCCCGGCGTGCTGTACGGTGCCGGCCAGATGGGCGCGACGGCGAACTTCATACTTCGCCAGGGCACGGCGGAGACGCACGGCGACATCGGCGTCACCTACGGCGATGAAGGGCTGTTGCGTGTCGACGGCTTCGTTGGCTTCAAGATCGCCGACGGCTGGTACGGCAGCATCGGCGGCTTCTGGCGCGAATCCGATGGTGTGCGCGATCCGCAGTTCAAGGCTGACGATGGCGGACAGCTCACGGCGACGCTGACCCACGACCTGGACAACGGCTCGTTCATGCTCTGGGCGCGCAAGCTCGACGACAAGAACCAGTTCATCGTGCCGACGCCGTTCATCGAGGATGCGAGCGGCAATTTCTCCAAGTATCCAGGCTTCGACGGCCTGACCGACAGCTTTGGCAGCCGCGCGATCCAGCACGTGACCATAGTGAATCCAGCCGGTGGCACCGAGAATGCCGATCTCGCCAACGGCCGCGGCGGCGACATGAATTTCTTCGGCGGCAACTACGACGCGGAATTCAACGGCTGGACGGTATCGGACAAATTCGTGTGGAACAGCGGTGACCTCAACACGAACGCGCTGTTCTCGGGACCGAATCCGAAACCGCTTGGTTACTTCCTGTACGGCTGCGCCGCGCCGAGCGGCCAGACCTCTGGCTTCTGCGACAGCAACAACAAGCCGATCGATAGCAACTGGTTGAACGATTACGGCCTCGGCAATCTCCCGGTGGGTTCGGTCAACTACACGGGCGCGACCAGCCTCAATCAGAGCGTGATCCAGCAGGGCTGGTGGTTTATCCAGAAGCACCTGGAGAACTTCAACAACGACTTCCGCCTGAGCAAGGAAATCTTCGACGGCAATACGCTGACCGGCGGACTCTACCTGGCGCATTACACAGACCGCGACAACTGGTCGCTCGGCAATCCGATGCTGATGACCAACACGCCGAATGCCACGCCGATCACACTGAGCTATGTCGACAATGGAGTAACCAAGTTCATCACCAACCCGCAGGGAATCCTGGGCTACGGCAAGGGCTTCAACATCCTCGAGCACGGCACCGGCGACAACAAGGCGTTCTACCTGGCCGATTCGTGGCGTTGGAACAACTGGCTGTTCGATGTCGGCGGCCGCATCGAGAACATCGATGTCGACCAGTACACCTGCAACCAGAAGAACGTCGACCTCGACGGCGATCCGAACACGCTGTGGGACAACAACGCGCAGATCTGCAACGGCACGTACACGAAGCTGAACTACGACAAGACGCATCCGTCGTTCACTATCGGCGCCAATTACGATATCGCCGACAACATGTCCGCGTACATCCGCGGGTCGACCGGCGGCCACTTCAACGACTTCGACAATGGCATCCGCGGCACAAACGGCAATTTCTCGCCGATGCAGAAGGTCCATAACTTCGAATACGGCTGGAAGTGGCAGAGCGAGTGGGCCTTCATCGACGTGTCGGCCTATCATCGCCAGTTCACGGGCCTGACGAACAACCGAACCAACTCGGTTGGCACACCGCTGGACTGCAACGGCGATCCAACGTCGGAAAGCGGCTTGGCGCAATGCACGTACATTTACGGCGCGGACACCAAGGGCGTCAACTTCCACGGCCTGTTCACATGGACCAACTTCAAGGTCGATACGCTGGTCGCCTATCAGGACGGCCACTACTCGCATGCGGCAACGGCAACTCCCTATACCGATGTCAACGGCAATACGCAGTACGCCGATTACAACGGTCAGCCATTGCAGCGCCAGCCGAAGCTGCGTTGGTACGTGACGCCGAGCTACAACTTCGTCTTCGACTGGGGCAACATCCTGCCGTTCGTGACGTACACGCACGTCGGCCAGCGCTATGAAGACCAGACCGGCCTGGCGCCGCTCGGCGAGTTCGACACCTGGGACTTCGGCGTCGTCGCCAACGTCGGCTCGAACTGGCAGTTCCGCGTGCAGGGTACCAATCTCTCCAACGAGATCGGCCTGACCGAAGGCAATGCGCGCGTGGCAGGCGTGCCGACCGGACCAGGCGGCGTTTTGCTGGCGCGTTCGATCGAAGGTCGTGAGATCAATTTCCAGGTCAAGTACAACTTCTAAATCAGTTCGTCTCCACGGCGAGCGGTCCGGGTCGTTCCCAACGGCGATCCGGACCGCCTTTTTCTAGCGCAACTCCAACTGATCCGTGTCAATATCGCGTTCGCGTCAGCTTGATGCCGATAGCGATTCGTCTTGATTCCAACTATCCAAGCAGCGTGCCCATGAACCGATTGCGCATGATCGCCGCCCTGGCACTGATCTATGTCGTGTTCGCGATCCTGCTCAACAGCGTCGGCACGGTGATCCTGCAATCCATTGCGACGTTCGGCATCGACAAGCCGGAAGCCAGCTCGCTCGAACGCTACAAGGACTTGACGATCGCGTTCGTCTCCTTCCTCGTGGCCTCGTTTCTGCCGATGCTCGGCTATCGGCGCTCGATGATGCTCGCGCTCGTCATCGTCGGCGGCGCCTGCACGCTGATGCCGCTCTATCCGTCTTTCCTCACCACCAAGCTGTTGTTTGCCTGCATTGGTGTCGGGTTCGTGCTGACCAAGGTTTCCGTCTATTCATCGATCGGCCTGCTGACCGCGGACAAGACCGCGCATTCGCGCCTGACCAATACAATCGAAGGCCTGTTCATGGTCGGCGTGCTCGCCGGCAATTGGCTGTTCAGCGCCTATGTCGATTCCGCGCACCCCGGCAACCCGGTATGGATGAACGTCTATTGGGTGATCACCGGCTTGTGCGCTGTCGTGCTCTTGCTGCTGGCAACCGGCCAGCTCGACGAGAGCGCGGCGCATGCGGAAGGTCACAACAATTCATTCGCCGATTCGCTGATGGAAATGCTGCGGCTGTTCATTCGCCCGCTCGTGTACGTGTTCCTCGCCTCGGCATTTCTGTATGTGCTGATCGAACAGAGTTTCAGCACCTGGCTGCCGACCTTCAACAACGAAATTCTCAAACTGCCGAACGCGATGAGCATCCAGTTCGCCAGCATTCTCGCCGGCATGACCGCGTTCGGCCGCATTGGCGCGGGCATCGTGCTCAAGCGCGTGTCGTGGTACTCGCTGCTGAACGTGTGCGTAGTCGGGATGGGCGTGCTCGTCGTCCTCGTGCTGCCGCTGGCGCGCGATGTCGTCGCCCGGCCCGACATCGGCTGGCTCAATGCACCGGTGGCGGCTTACCTGATTCCTCTGCTCGGCTTGTTGATGGCGCCGATCTATCCGGTGATCAACTCGGTCGCTTTGAGCTCGCTGCCCAAGCCGATGCACGCAGCGATGACCGGCCTGATCGTGGTCTTTTCCGCGCTCGGCGGCACACTTGGCTCGTACGTCACCGCGCGGGTGTTTGCCAGTTTCGACGGCATTCACGCCTTCTACTTTTCGCTGGTGCCGATGAGTCTGCTGCTGGTCACCCTTTTCCTGTTCAAGCGCGAGACGGACCGCGGCACCGCCGACACTACGCCGGTCGCGATCAAGCTCGCGGCGAAATAGTCCCGTTCGATTGGCCTTTCGGCGTGCCCATCAGCTATCGCGCTTTCGGTTCTGCACTACTCCTGCTGGTCGCCAGCCCGCCGTGCTGCGCGGCCGAGCCGATGACGTTTGGCATGCTCGGCGACAGTTCATCGATTGTCTGGTCCGGGACGCCTTTGCACAAAGGCGACGTGGTAGAAGTTCATGCGTTCAAGCCAGAGCCGGGAATGGTCGTGTTGCTCGCCATTTGCAACGACAACTGCGACGACACCCATGTCGTCAATAACATTTCCGTCTATCGGCCGTCGGGCGCCAGCGTCACCGAACGGTATACGTTGGAAGAGAACGGCCATCTGGTTTTCTGGACCGTCCGATCGCCGCGGCTGGATTTCAATCCCGGTGGTTCAAAGGCGATATCGGACGACAGCAAGAATCAGGTTGCCGATACCATCCGTTCCGGGTTTTCCGGGATTTACAACGGCGCCGAGGTCATGCGCATAGTCAAGTCCGAAATCGATATCGACCGGGTCAAAGTCCGCTTTGACGGAGGTCGCTATGTAACGGTGCGTCGAATCAGCGCCGCATCTGAAACGAATTCTCCGGTGGAGCATCCATGAAAATCCGCGACCTTGGTTTGGCGTGCCTTTTTTGCGCCTCGATGCCGGCGTTTGCCGACACCGATCCCAGCTTCCTGCTCACCGGCACGTCGAAGAACTTCGATGCCTATTTCCCGAGCTATCTGGCCAACGGCTATTTCTCGACGATGACTTCGGTGCGCGGCACCGAGGGCAACATGGCCTACATGGTCGCCTTCATGGACTACGCCAAGGACGATATTTCCCGTCCCGCTGCAATTCCGGGCTGGAGCGAAATCGACTACAACCCCGGTGGCGGCTGGTTGAACTCGACCCGCGTGGCGCCGCATATTTTTGCCGACTACGCGCAGACCTTGAACATGCGCGATGCGACGCTGACGACGTCCTATCGGTTCGTCTACGCAAACAAGTCCACCGACGTGAAAGTCACGACGTTCGTCAGCCAGGCGGAAAGCCACCTGGCCGCAACGCAGCTGTCGATCACCCCGCAATTCGACGGCACCGTGCAACTCACGTTTCCGGTCCGTCTTTGGTCCGAACACGCGCCGCGCTTTCCGATCGCAAAACTGAGCGGCGACGAGATGGTCGCGGCGGTGATCGCAAGCGGACAGACGCTCGACAACAAGCCGATACCGATGTCCGACCGCGACGCGGTCTGGTATCACGGCGTGACGCGTGTTTCCGCCGCGGACGGTGACGCCAAGGAGCTGACTCTCTGGCTCGATGGTCGTGCAGAGCAGGGTCTGACGATGGCCGAGGCCGCGGCAATAGCGCTGCCAGCGGGTCTCACCATCGAAGACATGAAGCTCGACAAGGGCCCGTACAAACTGTCCTTGAATCTCACCGCCAAGGTGGAAAAAGGAAAGACCTATACATTTCACCAAGTACGTCGCAATCGCGCGGCAGAATTGGGGCGGCAACGCGAAGGCGACGCTTGACCTGGCCAAGGCAGCGCGCGCGAAAGGCTTCGACAAACTGCTTGCCGCGCATCAGGCCGCCTGGCACGAACTATGGAAGTCCGACATCGTCGTCGAAGGCGATGCGAACGTGCAGACGGCGATTCATTCCGATCTGTACTATCTGCTCTCGAATACCACGGTCGGGACTGCCTGGCCGATGGGCGCCTGCGCGCTGACCCCGAACTATGCCGGGCATGCGTTCTGGGATTCGGATTCGTGGGTGTTCCCTTCGCTGCTGCTGCTGCATCCGGAGCGCGCCAAGCCGATCGTCATGTTCCGCCAGCGCACGCTGCAGCCCGCACGCGAACGGGCGAAGCAGTTCGATACCCAGGGCGCCATGTATCCATGGGAATCCGATCCGGAAACAGGCGTCGATCACACGCCGCACTTCGCCTATGAGGTTTATCGCGAAATCCACGTCAACGCCGATATCGCGATCGCGCAGTGGCAGTACTACCTCGCCACCGAAGACAAGGCGTGGCTCAGGCAGTACGGCTGGCCGGTGATCAGCGAGATCGCGCAGTTCTGGGTGAGCCGCGTGACCTACAACAAGGACGAGAACCGCTACGAAATCCATCACGTGACCTCGCCCGACGAAGCCTACAACGATGTGCCGAACGATTCGTTCACCAACGCGGCGGCGCGCAAGGCGCTGAACATCGCGGTCAGCGCAGCCAAGATCCTGGGCGAGAAAGCCGATCCGAAATGGGGCGAAGTCGCATCCAAAATGTACATCCCGTTCAAGGAGGCCGAGCAGCGCCATCTCGACTTCGACGAGAGCGTGCCGCACGACAAGATCACGTGGATGGGGTCATCGCTCGCGTGGCTCATGTATCCGAATCTCGACCTGGAGATGTCGCCGCAGGTGCGCAAGAACGATTTCGAGTTCCAGCTCAACGAGCTCAAGGTCCACGGCGACGACCCGAATGAAATGATGATGGTGATGCTCGCCGTCGGTGCCGCCGAAATCGGCGACGCGAAATCCGCGGGCGAATGGATCGAGCGCAACTTGGTCGGCTTCCTCAAGGCGCCGTTCAACGTGCGCACCGAAACCGCGGCGAACAATGCCGGCTACATCCTTGCGACTTCGGCAGGCTTCGTGCAGAGCTTTGTTTACGGCCTGAGCGGCCTGCGCATCGACGACAAGGGCCTCGATGAAGCGTATGCGCCGGCACTGCCGCCGCAGTGGAAATCGCTGACGTTGAAGCACATTGCGTTCCGCGGCAAACACTACGACATCGTCATCAGCCGCGATGCAAATGGCAAGGCGAAGCTGACGCGCACGGCGTCGTGATTCCTGCCTGCGTTCCCGCGTTGAACGACGGTCCAGATCGGCCTGAATGATTCCGATGCATCCCGTGCGCTCGTAGTCTTTGCGCCCGGTGCCGTTTCGGCCTTAACCTTCGCCCGATGTCCACGATCACTCCCACGCTCCTCGACGCAATGCGGCGCGCCAGCACGTTGCTGCAAGCGGGCAGTTTCCGCGCCGCGCACGATCAGCTCGCCGCAATCGTCGGCGAAAATCCCGATTTCGTCGAGGCGCTGCGTTTGTTCGCCGGCACCAAGCAGGCGCTCGGCGATGTTGCGGGCGCCGAAGAGCTGTTGCGCCGGGCACTGGCGCTGGATCCAAACTGGACACCCACGCTGGCCACGCTGGGCGAACTGCTGCTCAACAGCGGTCGTGGCGATGAGGCCGAGCCGCTGTTGGCGAAAGCGGCCTCCGGTTCGGCGCCGATTCCGAGTGCGGTGCTGGTGCTTGCCCGCTACTACAACGATCGCAAGCGTCCGGCGCAGGCGCTGGCAGTCGCCGCTGCGTTGTGTGCCACGGGCAAGGCCGATCCGGAGCTGGTGACGCAACATGTCGCCGCACTCGTCGCGCTGGGGCGTCAGCATGAAGGCGTCACGGGCTATCGGCAGATCGTGGCCGCTTCGCCCGACAATCCTGTCGCAGCGCATGCGCTGGCGATTGCCCTGGATGCGGCGAGCCTGCACGCCGAAGCCGAGCGCGTCGCGAGCAACACACTGACGCGTGGCCACCGGACTGCGGCGCTGTACCAGACTCACGCGCGCAGCCTGATTGCTCTGGGTTCCTTCGACCGCGCCGAAGACGCGTTGCGCGACTGCCTGCGTCTGCAGCCGCGCCTGGCGGATGCGCAAAGCAATCTCGCCCGCCTGATCTGGATGCGCACGGGCGATGCGCGCGCCGCGACCGCGCCGCTTGATGAAGCCTTGCAGACATTCGCCAACGATGATGCGCTCTGGGCGGCCAAAGCTGCCATCCTGCAGGGCGCCGGAGATGCGCGCGCCGCCTACGCCTGTCTGACCGCCCAGGCCGCGCGCGCACAGGCGTCTCCGGCGCTGCTGGTGCGCGCGAGTCTGGCGGCCCTGGAATTCGATCCGGCCGTCGCGCTGGCCCTGGCCGCGCGCGCGCTGCGCGCGTCGCCGGCCAACGCAACGGCACGCAATCTTGTAGTGGCAGCACAACTCGGCGTCGGTGATCCGCGCGGCGCTCTGCTTCACTGCGAGGCGTTGCTGGCCGACAGCCCTGACGATCAATACCTCATCGCGCTACAAACGACGGCATGGCGCCTGCTCGGCGATGAGCGCTATGCGCAGTTGTGCAATTATCCACATTTGGTCGTGCCGTCGCAGCTCGAGGTGCCGTCGCCGTGGCCCGATCTCGCCGGCTTTCTTGCCGACGTGAAGCGTAGTCTCGATCGCTTGCACAACCCGCATGGCCATCCATTGCTGTTTCAATCGCTGCGCCATGGCACGGAGACGACCGAAGATCTGACGCGCAGCGCAGACCCGGCGATTCAAGCGTTGTTCACGGCGTTCGCTGCGCCGATCAGCGAGTACCTTGCGCGTATCGGCCAAGGACCCGATCCATTGAGGCGACGGAATAACGGCAACTGGCGCTTCAACGGCAGCTGGTCGGTCAGGCTGCGCACGTCGGGCTTTCACAATAACCATGTCCATCCGCGTGGCTGGATTTCTTCGGCCTGCTATATCGACTTGCCCGACAGCATGGCCGACAGCCAGAGCAGGGAAGGGGTCCTGACGTTCGGCGAACCGAGCATTGCGACGACTCCGGCGCTGCACGCCGAACACATGGTTCGACCCGAAGTCGGCATGCTGGTGCTGTTCCCGTCGTATTTCTGGCACGGCACCGTGCCGATATCCGGCAACCAGACGCGGCTCACGGTCGCGTTCGATGCGGTACCCGATCGCCCGAGATGATCGACACCTTCAGCAGCTAGGCCCGCAGAATGGCGACGCCCAATTTCGCGAGCGGGCGCGTCAGTTTGGATGGCGTCGCTTTCTCCACGACGATGGTACTTGCCACGCCGACATCCGCAATCTTGTAGGCCGATGCCGCATTGATTTTTTCCGAAGAGGCGAGCACCACGGTTTCCGCCGCCTGCTTGACCAAGGCGCGCTTCACGTAGGCCTCCTCGAGGTCGCCGGTGCTCAGGCCCGCTGTCGGGTGCACGCCGGTTACGCCCATGAAGTACAGGTCCGCCCGAATTGCGCCGAGCGCTTCCAGGGCGGCAGCGCCGACCGCGACGATCGAGTGCTTGAACAGCCGTCCACCGATGATGATGACGTCGATGCCGGGATGATCGACCAGTTGGACCGCGACGCTGGGGCTATGCGTCACGACAGTTGCCTTTAAGTCGTGGGGCAATTGCCGCGCCAGTTGCACGGCCGTCGTGCCGCCATCGAGGATGACGATCTGGCCGGGCTTGACCATTTGCGCTGCCGCTTTCGCGATAGCGCTTTTTGCGTTCGGCTCGATGCTGCGCCGCGCCGAAAAGTCCGCTACGGCGGGTGAGGCCGGCAACGCGCCGCCATGCACGCGCTGCAGCAGCCCCGCCTGCGCCAGTTCGCGCAAGTCGCGGCGGATCGTGTCCTCGGAAACGTCGAATTGCTCGCTGAGCGCCTTGGCGACGAGTTGTCCATCGCGTTTGAGCGCCGCCAGCAGGAGTTTCTTTCGTTGTGAGGTAAGCATAGGTTGCACGATATTGCATGAATATACACGATAATGCACAATAGCATACCCTGAGCCTGCAATCGACTTTCTGCTCATGAACGAAACCGCCAAGCGGGTCCGCGTCGTCGAAGAGCGGACCCTGTCCGACAACTGGTATGTGCTGAAAACGACCACATTCGATTTCCTGCGCGCCGACGGTACCTGGCAGCGTCAGCACCGCGAAACCTACGACCGCGGCAATGGTGCCGTGTTGCTGCTCTACGATCGTGCGCGCGAAACCGTCGTACTGACGCGCCAGTTCCGCTTCCCGGCCTACGTCAACGGCCACGACGGCATGCTGATCGAAGCCCCCGCCGGCCTGCTCGATCAGGCCACGCCCGAAGTGCGCATCCGCGCGGAAGCCGAGGAGGAGACCGGCTATCGCGTCGGCGCGGTGCGCAAGGTATTCGAAGCATTCATGAGCCCGGGTTCAGTCACGGAAAAACTGTACTTTTTCGTCGCCGAGTACGATGCGGCGGCGAAGTCGGGTCACGGCGGCGGGATAGCCAGCGAAGGCGAGGACATCGAGGTGCTCGAACTGCCGTTCGCCGCTGCCGTGCACATGATCGAAAGCGGCGAGATCACCGACGGCAAGACGATCATGCTGCTGCAATATGCCGCGCTGCATATTTTTTCGCGCCGTCAGTGAGTGACGAAGCCATGATGACGATACTCGTCGCGGGACCCTATCGCAGCGGCACCGATGGCGACATCACCCTGATCGAGCTCAATCTCCGGCGGCTGGAACAAGCTGCATTGGCGATCTACCGGCGCGGCCATGTGCCGATGATCGGCGAATGGCTGGCGCTTCCGCTTGCCAAAGCGGCAGGGTCCTCCAGACTCGGCGACGCAATCAGTGAGGAATTTCTTTACCCGGCATCGCGCCGCTTGCTATCGCGCTGCGACGCGGTGTTGCGCATCGACGGAGAATCGATAGGCGCCGACGAAGATGTCCGGGTCGCGCAACGCCTGGGCCTGCGAATTTTCCGCGATGTTGCCGACGTGCCGGCTGTTTACTCGTCAGACCGGACGTTGTAACCCGCCGGGGGCGCACAACAGGGCGGTCCCAGACCAATGGCTGCCCTTCCCAGGACCTTTACAGTCGGCGTCGGCTCAACGACGAAAGGCGGAAAAGCAACGCTGCTGCCAATAGGCGCCACACGGTAGAGTTTTCCTTCTGTTGGAGTCGTGGTGAATCGATCGCCCGTCACAACACTCAGCGGTTTGCCGTCCTCGCTTATCTGCGCCTGGCTCTTCCACGGCGTCTGAAACCGCAGCGGGGAACGATTAGCGACACGGAAGGTGAATGCGCTCAACCTGCCGTCGATCGCTTCCACGTCGATCAGCATGTTTGCGCGCAGAGGTACCGTTCCTGCAATGGTCCATCCGGGCGGAATGGCGGGCGCCACGCGAATCAGCCCGCTGCTTTCCTGCACCGCCAGCGCCTGCGTAAGGGCGATCGCGACAACGCCTGCCTGCTCGAGATAGAACTCCTGAGGCGGATCAGCCAGCAGCGCGGACAATCCATTCGGGTACGCCTGATAGAGTTGCACCAACTGAAAGATCGCCCGCGACATCTCGCTGCCCATACCCAACCATGCCGCCTGGATCGGATCGTTGCTCCAGGTCGCCGCGTGCACGAAAGGTCGCAGCTCATAGGTGCGCCGGGCAATTGCGAACAGGGGATCGTCGACGCTGATGAGGCCATACGGCCACACCGGTTCGAGTCCGATATTTTCGCCATTCACGTAAGCCGATGCCGGCATGTAACTGGCCGCAAGCACCTTGTCACCGGCTTTGGACGCAAGGGACGGCGCGGCCACTGCAGAGGCGTTCACCACCGGCAGCTCTGGAGTATTCTTCAGTGCGGCGCTTAGTTGCTTTGCCAACTCCGCATCACGTCCGAGCACAGTGGACGCTTCGACGACCGCCGGATAGAGCGCGTGGATCGCGGCGAGATCTGTTGTCGGATCGGTCACATCCATCTGCGTTTCATGCGCATTCGACGGCGTTGTATGCAACAAGCCATCCTTGCCGGCTGCCTGATAGGCGAGCAGAAAGCGCGCCGGCTCCACCATCAGCGGATAATTGGTCTCCAGGAAAGCGCGATCGTTCGTCTGCAGATACGTGCGCCAGACCCACAAACCGATTTCAGCGCCGCTCGTCAGCGTGCGCGCATTTGAACTGGCCGACCAGTCTTGATCGCAGCTGTGCGTGATGATTGCGAATGGCCGGAATCGATCGTTCTCGAACTCCACCCCGTTGCCGTTGAAGCGCATGGTCTCGGGAATGCAGGCACCGGAACGCCCACCCATGTGCTTCTGCGTCCAGCGAAGTATTGCGTCAAGGTTGTCTCGATAGAGCGCAAACACCGGCGCGTTGAGCTGGGGCATGCCCGCGCCAAGGTTCGCGGCAACCTGCATGCGCAGGTTCCAGAACCAGAAAGCGCTCGGATCCCAGAAATGATCGTCTTTCGACGCAGAGAACAGATCGGCCAGACCCGCTTGCGAACCCGGGATATTGCCGCCGTTGTGCGCTGCCGACGCGAACAGGAAAAGGGTGCGCAGCGTCTCCGCATAGCGCGCGATGCCGTCGCGGGACTCGGCGCGTACTGGTTGAACGTGCGTCCAGAAAGCATGCCACCAGTCCACCGTTGCTTTTGGGCTTATCTCCGGCGCAAACGCATCGCTGGCAACTTGCACGGCCGTCCGTCCGCCGTCATAGGCCGGCGCGGCGATCACGACCCGCAGGTAGCCGTCCGCTGTCGGCAGTACCGTGACTTCCACGGTGCGCGTGTCGATGACCCGCGCACGTGCGTCGCGCCCGAAGGCGCGGATCGCTGCAAGCGAGCCGAATTGCCGACCCGACGCGCCGGGTAGTTGGTCGTCGCGCCAAGACTCGGCCAATAGAGCCATATCGCCTTGCGCCAAAGCGGCCGGCGCGCGCGGTTCCCACAATTCCAGGCGAACATGCTGGGTGACCTCCGGCGCGAGACCCTTCACTTCGAGAATCACCCTGTCGCTATCGTGCTCCACCCAGGCTTCAAGGACGATGCCGCCACCGGTCTCCCGCAATACTCCATCCTCCAGCTTCAGCACGCCACGAAACTGGCGATCAGCGGTCAGCGCCCGCAAATCCGGCAGGATCACTTGTCCCGGCGAGCGCCGGTAGGGGAGAGTATCGGCTCGATTCAATTGGAGAGTGAGTCCCTGCGCAGCCCAGAATGCCGCGCCCAATCTGCCGTTACCCAGTCCCAGCGCCTGGGTCGGCAAGATATTGGGTTGTTCGATCGCGATCGATGCTCGCGCGGCGATCGCCGCGTCCGGCAAGCGTGCGCCGTGCGCAGACAAGGACAACAGAAAGAGCGCCGTCAGCACACGGCCGGCCGGCATCCGCGTCACAAAAAATTCCTTCTCCGCCGGTGCGCCGCCGGTGATGATCGGCAAAACACTCAAGGCTTCGCCGCCGGACTGCCTTCGATTGCATTGAAGGCAATGCAGATGCGCGGTTCGTCGCTGTTGTGCGGCTCCACGTAATGTTCCATCCAGCACGGGAACAGCACCAGCAAACCGGCATCGGGCGCGAGGTGAACGTCGCTGTAGCCGTTCGCTACGGCCCCTTTGGCGTAGCCGTGAACGACCCCTGGACGCGGGTCGCGGAACACGAACTTGCCGGAACCCGGCGGCACCTTCAGGTAAAAGCTGCCCGACAACAACGATCCTTCATGCACATGCAGGAAGTTGAAGCCGCCGCGGTCGTGCATGTTGACCCACGATTGCAGGCGAAAGGCGACGTCGGGCACGCCCATTTCGCGTAGCGCGCTGGCGCATGCCGCGCGCACAGCCTGCTGCAGCGGCGCGAAGATGGGTAGATCGAGCACGTCCATGGCCGCGCTGTTCCAGCCCTGCCGATTGGTGCGGCCGGCTGGCTGTGGACTGGCCGCGCGCATTGCCAGCGTGGCAGCCACCCATTGCTCCAGATGCGGCACCACAGACGCAGGGCGAGCCTGCCAGATGCGCGTTGGAAAAAGATCGAAGGGCTGCAGCGCAGGCACCGTTGCGGGGACTGCGGTCGACTGCGTTGCACTGGCAGTCACGCCCGGAGTCAGCGTGCCGGACATCGACGAAAGCGGCGCTTGGCTGCCATCGCCGGGAACCTTGAAAGTGAAATTGAAAGTTCCCGCCATCCTCTGTTTTCCCGAGTTGTTCCAAGAAGCCGGGCGGAGAGTTGCGATATTGCCCCGGTACTCCTGCATATTCGCGCGAGCCGGCCGGAGCCGCAAGCGGTCGATCTCGAACTAACCGATCGCCTCGCCACGCATCAGCCCTGTCGCCGCGCGCGGCTACGGATTTTCAAAAACGACGTCGACCTGCGCGTTCGCATATCCGTCCGCCTGCTGTGGGGAGCGTCGCGTCAGTAGCACTTCGTAAGCACCGTTCGGCACGGCCTTGAATGTCGCACCGCGGATGGATTTGATCTTCCACGGTGTTTGCAGACGCAGATGATCGACGCCACGCGCGTGAACGTCGGCCTCCAACACAAGTTCATGGCCCTGCAAGTGCAACCGGGTCAACTTGATGCCGGTGCTCGCATCGCCGATCTGCGCTGCCGGCGCGGGCAGGACAATCGATACGCCGCCGGCCAGGCGCAGATGACAATGACTGTCTCCGCGCGCGGCCGTGAACTTGAATTGCGCGTGAGTATCCTGCGAATGTGATGTCACGCCAGCAGTCAGCTTGGCGCCGTCGCATTGCGCTTCGACGACGTCGGCGCCGAGCGGGATTTCGGGCGCGAATTCGACTTCGGCAGGATCACCGCTGTTGTGCAGGTCGAGGTCGACGCTGCCCGCATCATGGCGCATCGTGAAAGCCAGCGTTGCATGCGGCAGGCGGATATTTTCGACCGACATCTCGTCCCATTCGGCCGGCATGTGCGGGTGCAGGGCAAGACTGTCCTGCGCGGCACGAACCTCGATGCCGAACAGGCCACGCACCGCGGCATCGAGCAAGCCGGCGGAAGACCAGGTCTGCTCCGGCACCGATTCGGTCTGCGGCCGGAAGTAGTTGCCGGCGAGCACCTCGTGGATATGCCCGGGTGCATCGAGCGTTGCCCACGGCACGACGGCGCGGAAGATCGACCATGCGACTTGCGGACGATGAACCCGCCAGAATGTCTGCGCGCTCTGTGTCGAATGAATCGCGAAAATGCTGCCGGTCGCGTAGGACCACGGTGCATATATCGCCGAATCGCTGCCGATGCCGCGCGTACCCCAATCGGTCTGGAATCTTGCCGAGGCGATCTGATCGAGCAGTTGCTCCTCCTGTTCCGGAGAAAAAATGCCGGCGCCTATCGCCGAACCGGGCCCGCTGCCACGCGAGAAGATCGGCGCACCGCTGGCGTCGTGGCTGTCGATCCAGAAGTTGCGCTTCGCATCCCAATACCTTTTTGCGATCGCGCTGCGGGCAAGTTCACCGGCCTTGCTCGCGTCCGCAGTCAATTCCACATGCCCGGCTACTGTCGCCAGGGCGGCGAAGCTCTGCGTGGCTTCGGCCCAACTCGTCGAGAGACCCAGAGCGTCGGCCGGGCTGTGCTGCTCGTCGCCGCCGGACTTGCCGGCCGGAATGTACGGCAAGTGATCCTCCGTCCGGACCAGCGACTGGCAATAGCGGTAGGCCGCGGCAATGGAGTCCCAGTGCTTGATGGCAAAGTCGTTGTCGCCGCTGCTCGCGACGTAACGCGCGACGGTATTGAGATAGGCCAGACTGATGTCGACATGCACGAACATGTACGGATACTTGCTCCACTCGACATAGTTGGCGCTCTGCGCGAGTTCATGCCAGACCATGCCGGTGTTCTGGTCCTGATAGCGCACGATGAATTCCAGCTCTTCGCGTGCGCGCGAGAACGATCCTGCCGAGATCAGCGCTTCGCTGGCGAGCAGACCGTCGCCGGCAAAGAACCACGCGTATTGCGGGCGTCGTCCGGGACGCGAAGGGCCGTATCCGGCGACGAGGCCGCAGCCCAATTCCGGATTGCAGACCCAAGCCTGATCGAGCGCGACTTGCGCCCAGGCCAGCGCGGCGTTGACCGCGTCATCCGGCGTTCGCAAGCGCAGCATCCCTTGCTGGAGCGATTGATAATGCGTGACCGCAGCGGCCTTGAGCGCCGTTGCCTCAGCCTCGAGCGCACGCCTCACGGCGGCCGGGTCGGTCTGGTTGGCGGGCACTTGCGCGATCAGCACTGTGGCCGTTGCGGCAGCATTCGCGTCGCCGCCGGCGCTGCGCTGAGGTCGTATGGAAAATGCCAGCTTGCCGTCGGCATGCAGAGTGCTGTTCACGGTGCTGTCGTGGGCGATGGTCTGCGCCGATCCGATCAGGGCCGTGAATCCGTGTGCCGGCTCGGACATCACGTAAGCCGATGCAGCGTCATTCCAGCGCGTGCTCTGACCACCCAGCGCCGCCGGCCACATCAGGTCGAGTACCGGCGTGAAGTGCACGACGATATCGAGCGGATGCGCGGCATCGACTTCGTAACTGATGGTCGCCGCGGCCCGATCGAGCGGCACGAACAGTGTTTCACGCACGACATAATCCGGCCCTGCATAGATGCGCGTGACGCTGTCGGGCGTCGTGCCCACGCGGCTCAGCAGCAGGCGCGCATCGATTTCGGTCGCCGCGCCTTCCGGCTTGAATCCGATTTGGTACCCGCTGACGATTTGCAGTGGATACGCGAGAAACTCGAGGCCGGTCTCGGGATAGCCCATCAGGACCGCTTTGCGGCCATGACTCGCAACGAAGCGATGCGTGGCGACGGAACTGAATGTCGGTGCCGGTGCGTCGGGGCGCGTTTCATCGCTCGACGGGTTCGCGTTTGCCGTCGCGGACAGCAGCAGCGCAACAATCGTCGACCGGCAGATTTTCGCCATCACAGCTTCTTGATCACGATCAGTTCGGAAGAGTTTGCCAGCGGCAGCGATACAGTCACGCCGGACTGCAGCAAATCGCGTCCATCGGCGTCGCGATCGGGCGCAGAGCCGTCTTTGAAATGCAGGCGGTATTTCGCGGCGGCGCGCAGGCCGCGCAGAGGAAACGTAAACGTGTCGGGTTTTGCTTCACTGCCGTGGAATGCATACAGCACGCCCGTGTCGGAACTCGCATCGAAATATTCCAGCCCGTCCCAGCCTTTGCCGTCCGCACGCGGACTGACGTGGTAGAGATCGGCACCGCGGATCAGGGGCCGCAACGTCGACTTGTAGAATGCAAGTTCTTCGGCGGCGACCTGATGCTGCTCGCGGCTCCAGCTGGTGGTATCGATCATGACCGTGAACCAGCCCATCATCCCGCTGCGCAGCATGTAGCGGAAATTCTCGATGCGCGGGGCCGGCCACTCCTTTATATAGGTTTCCAGCATCGCCGGCGGCAGCACGTGGCTGGCGTCATAAAACGCCTGCCGGTTCGACAACGGGTCGTAGGAATCGACGATCGAAAAATAATCGCCGTGCGCAGCGCTGCCGAAGTCGACCATGCGCCCGCCGTCGTTGCAGACTTCGAGCAGCAGGCCGGGATGCGCGCGCTTCAATCCGCGGTGGATATCGTAATAAGCGCGCGTGGCGTGCAGGCTGACGTCGGTCGAATTGGAACTGTCCAGCCAGAGAAATTCATCATCGCTGTAGCGTCGAGTGCTGACCGGATCGATCGGCGCATGTGCGTGGTCAGCGCGGTCACAGCCCTGCGCGACGACATAGCCATCGTGTTCGAGCATGTCGACGTGATAGTCGCGCACGATGCGATCGACTTCGCGTGCTGCCCATTCTTTCGCCGCCGGAACGCCCAGATCGATGGTGATGCCCTTGAACTCCGCCGGCTTCCAGCCCGGCGGCGGATCGGTCGTCAGCCAGTCGCGCACGCGCGCATCGGCGACATTCAGCGCGCCGTGCTCCTTGCTTACTCCGGCCTGCGCCCAGTCGACCCAGAGTCCGAACTTGAGGCCGAGCTTGTGCGCGTGGTCCGAGACGGCGGCGAGGCCGTGCGGGAATTTCACCGGGTCCGGATGCCAGTCGCCAACGGCACGAAACCAGCCCGCGTCCAGATGAAACATTTCGAAGCCAAGCGCGTGCGCATCGTCGATCATGCGCAGCGCCTGCGCCTCCGTGATGGCCATCGCGCTGCCCCAGCTGTTATTGGTGACCAACGGATATTTTGGCTCACGCACGGTAGCAGGATCGTTCAACACTTCGCGCACCCAGCGCCGCAGCACGTTTCCGGTGTCGTCCACGTCACCGTTGCTGGCGCCGATGAACACGGTCGGCGTCGTGAAGGTTTCTCCCGGCGCAAGCCGCGTGCGAAACGGACCCGGTTCGGGGTTGAGACCGACGACGCCTGCAAGGTCGTCGCCGCGCCGTTGCAGCGTCATCGCAACACGCCCGCTGAATTCCACGCCGACATACCAGCCACCTGCCGCTGCGCCGCCGTTGCGAACCAGAAAGTAAGGAATGATTTCGCGCGGCTCGCCGGCGCGCGGATGCGCGAAGGTGCTCGATTCGCCCAGCCAGTCGTAGCCGTCCTTGACGGCGACGAGGTGTGTGCCTATCGGTGGTGCTTCTCCGGCGCCCTTGTCGACCCAGAATTGCTCGAGCGGCTGATTCGGCGGGACTTTCCAGGTGAAGCGAAAGCTCTCCTGCAGCGGAATCCATACTTCGCGTCCGCTTCGATTTTCGATTCGAATCGTGTGTTCGATCGGGCCGTGCCGGGCCGACGTGTGCCATTCCCAGTAGAGGCGCAAGTCAGGGTGATGGGCTTCGTACACCAGGCTCACGGCGTTTTTCTGCACGCGACTCAACCGCGGCTTGCAGGTGCCACTGCAGGGGGACCGCGATGCCATCGGATTCGGCGTTGCCGATAAGGTTCTCGGCTCCGAAGCCTTGCCATGTTTCGCCGCCGACTCGCGCCAAGCCCAGCATCCGCGGCGCCGACGCGCCGCCTTGCACGACGATCTGATTGTCCGCATTGCCGAGCCTGACCGCTGTCGCTGCGGATTCACTCGCCGCCGATCCGGCGGAAAACAGTGTTAGCATCGCGCAGCACGGCCACGCCATCCGTCTCATCAAATAATCGTTTTCGATCATGCTCCCACGATACCGGTATCGATCGCGACGGGGAATTCGGCCAGATTGCCGGCTGCAACAGCTGCCCCGAACTATCGAACGGCGGCTCGAACCGCAGCGTATGCGACCCAATTCGCAGTCTGGCGGGCTCCAAACGGAAAACGAATGGATCGCGAATGCGAACGGCATTCACCTTCGCCACAGCTCCCGGTACGGTCGAACGCTAAGCCGCATGCGCTAAAGCGAACGGGAGATCCCGTTCGCTGCGACTGCGCATGCATTCCGGCTTGGATCGACAATTACCTCCTTGGGAGTTGGGATGAAGCGCTTCTTATCGGGTTGGATGTCCGCCTTGGCGTGCGCGATGACTTTCGCGGCGACCGCGCAGGTGGCGACCGCGGCGACTGCGGACCTTTCTATCACGAACGACGACGGCGTTACAGCCGCCACGCCAGGCGGATCAGTCTCTTACACGATCACGGCATCGAACCTGGGTACCGACGACGCGCCGGGTACGACCGTCGGCGATACGTTCCCGGCAGCGCTGACCTGCGGCTGGAGTTGCGTCGGAACCGGCGGCGGCACCTGCAAAGCCTCGGGCTTCGGCAACATCAATGATTCGGTCAATCTGCCGAACGGCGCCAGCGTAACCTACACTGCGAACTGCAACGTGTCGGCGGCGGCGACGGGTTCGCTGAGCAACACCGCGATGGTCATCGCGGCGGGCGGCATCACCGACCCGACACCGGCCAACAACAGTGCGACCGATACCGATACGCTCCCGGCGGCTACGGTCCCGGCGAACCTCGGCATCACGATCACCGACGGCGCCACGACGGCGGTACCGGGCACCCCGGTGGTGTACACGATCACCGCGTCCAACGCGGGCCCGAACGACGCGCCGGGTTCGACCGTGGCGGATACGTTCCCGGCAACGCTGACGGCGTGTACGTGGACTTGCACCTCCGGCAACGGCACCTGTACCGCTTCGGGTAGCGGCAATATCAACGACGTGGTGAATCTGCCGAACGGCGGCAGCGTGACCTACACCGCGACCTGCAACATCGCGCCGGGGGCGACCGGCTCGCTGGCCAACACGGCGACGGTCACGCCTCCAGCCGTGGTCAGCGATGCGACACCGGCCAACAACAGCGCGACCGACACGGACACGCTCACGCCGAAGGTCAACCTGTGCATCACGAACACTGACAATGCGCCGCTCAACCCGATCAAGACGCAGAGCGCCGGCAACAAGGTGACCTACACGATCAAGGCTTTCAACACCACGGGCTGCTCCACCGCCACCCCGGCCAGCGGCCCGAGCAGCGCGCCGGCGGCGATCGTCGCTGACACGTTTCCCTCGCCGCTGACGGCGTGCACGTGGACCTGCAGCGGTACCGGTGGCGGCACGTGCACGGCTTCGGGTTCCGGCAACCTCAACGAAACGGCGAACCTGCCGTTCGGCGGCACCGTCACCTACCGGGCCACTTGCACGATCCCCGCGTCGGCAACCGTCGGCGGCCTGCTGAACGACACGGCGACGGTCGCCGCCGGCACCGGTGTCACGGAAACGGCGTCAGCCGACAACAGCGCGATCGACACCTTCACGGTGGCCCTGGCGCCCGATCTCACGGCCACGATCACCGACGGCGTGACGACGGTGAAACCCGGCGACAACCTGACCTACACGGCGACGGTCAAGAACAATGGCCCGACCATCGCGCTGGGCAGCTCGGTCGTCGACGCGTTCCCGTCGGGGCTGACCGGCTGCACGTGGACCTGCAGCGGAGCCGGCGGCGGCACCTGCTCCGCGTCGGGTTCCGGCAACATCAACGACACCGTGAACCTCGTCGTGGGCGCCAGCGTCACGTACGTCGCGCAGTGCAAAGTCTCGGCCACGGCAAACGGTACGCTGAGCAACCTCATCACCGCGACGCCTCCGCCCGGCATGACTTTGCCGCTCATCTCCACCCCTCACAACATGGCGATCGATGCCGACGTGGTCAGCGTGTCGTCCGACGTCGCATTGACGATCACGGACAACCGCGACTCCGTGCAGGTCGGCGACGTGGTCGACTACGTGATCGACGTCACCAATCCGGCAGGACCGTCGTCCCCGGCCATGGTCGAAGTCATCGACGTGTTGCCGGCGGAGCTGGGCAGCGGTTCATGGACCTGCACGCCGAGCGCCAACGCGAGCTGCAACAGCGGCAGCGGCGGCACGCTGGTCGACATCGCGTCGATTCCGGTCGGCGGCAAGGTCGAATACGTCTACTCGGCCATACTTGAATCCGCACCGGCCGGCGATGCGCTCTCCAACACCGCTTCGGCAAGCCTCACCAGCGGGTCGGATCCCGCGACCGGCAACAACAGCGCGACCGACAGCGATAGCGACATCGTCGCGATCTTCGATGGATCCTTCGAAGCCAGCCAGGTTACGGCCGCGGTGAACGAAGCCGGGACGGGTCAGGTGTCCGCGCAGCTGCAGGTCGACAGCACCTTGCTGCACCAACTCACAGCTGCTCCGGTCGACGTTGCGACCGGCCGTTCGGCCAGCGGGAAGCTTCTGTTCACGCTGCAGATCGCGCGCTTCGGCCAGAACGTCGTGCTGCGCACACTGACCATCGATGCGAGCGGAAAGACCGAGATTTCCGAGTGGCAGAGCGTCGACCTCGCCGGCCACGCGCTCGAGTTAACCTGGCAGTCTGCGTCCACGAACAGCAGCGACGGCTACTTTGCGGTAGCCGGAGGCGGCACGCCGGTGCTCGTCGACGGGCGCACGATTACCGATCAGCTGAGCTCCCTGCGGATCACGGTCGAGAACGGCGTGCCGTGGCTGAGTCTGATCGGGCAGTAACCTCACGATTCCCGCTGCGCCGGTACTGAAGTTCGTCCGGCGCAGTGCCTTCATCGTCGATCGCGCCTGGAATGTGGAACCGGGCCGCGTGGAACTCGATGAAGGCGTTCGTCCGGATCGGGCCGCATACGCCAGTCCGGTTCTGGACGAAGCGCTGTCGGCACAGATGACACTCGGCGACCAGCGCGCCGTGCTGCGAACTCCGTGATCGCCGCATCGCTTACGATCGAGAACCGCGCCCGGAAACAGTAGACGCCTTTGAACAGACGTACTTGGGCGTTGCCCGAAACGCGCGCTGCCGGCGTGCGCCAACGCGGCGGATAGGGGTCCTGCCGAAGGCAACGCACGCACATGTGCGTTAGCGACATATCCAAATCGCGGAGCACGCATTAAGCTTCAGGCGATGAGCCGCAGCTATCGATTTGGCGAATTTCGCATCAACCCGGCGCTGCGCGAACTCTGGCGGGGCGACCGACTTGTCGCGCTGCCGCCGCTGGTTTTCGACTGCCTGACCTACCTGCTCGAGCACCACGATCGCGCCGTCGGCCGCGACGAGTTGGTCGCCGCGGTATGGGGCAAGGCCGACGTCAGTGACACGCTGCTCGGCCAGACGATCCTGCGCATCCGCCGTGAGCTCGGCGACGACGCCAAGGAGCAGCGCATCCTGCGCACGATTCCGCGCTTCGGCTACCGCTGGGCGGCGGCGCTGGAGATCGAGGACTACGCGCCGCCGGCGCAACCGGCCGAAGTGTCCGCGCCGGCGCCAGCGCCGCCGCTGACGACTCCGGCGCCGGTCGCCGAGCCGTCCGGCGTTGCTGCACGCGCCGATGCGCAGGCGGCACTGACGGCCGCAGCCGATTCCGCGGCAAATGTCGGGGAACACTCGCAACCTTCGATGGCAAAACGGGCGCTCGTCGCGCTGGCGGCGGTGCTGCTGGTCGCCATCGTCGTCTGGGGCGTGCGTACGCATCGGCAACCGGCGACCGCTCGGCAATCGGCTCCGCATTCCGGGTCACCGGTCAGCGCGGTGTTGCCGGCGGTCGTGGAACCGGACGCCGAATCGTGGATGCGCCTTGGTCTGATGGAAGTCGTCTCCGCGCGGCTGCGCAGCTCGGGCGTTCCGAGCGTGCCGAGCGAGGACGTCGTTGCGCTGCTCAAGGCGCCGGCGGCGAATCGCAGCGCCACGCCGCGCGAGGCGCTCGGTGCAACGCTGCTGGTGACGCCGCGTGTGCAGCACAGCGGAGACGACTGGACGGTCGGCCTCGATGCGGACGACGGCGCCGGCCGGCACTACACCGCCGATGCGCGCAGCATCGATGCGGCGACCGCGGCACGCGCCGCGGCCGACAAGCTGCTCGCCGCGCTCGGCAAGCAGCCGGTCGACGTGAAGGAGGAAAGCGCCGATGCGGTGCTCGTCCGCCGCATCGATGCCGCGGCGCTCGCCGACGATCTCGACTCGGCGCGCGCGCTGTTCGCTCAAGCGTCGCCCGAGCAGCAGCGCTCGCCCGAGGTCCGCCTGCGCCTGGCCAAGATCGACTATCGCGCCGGCAAGTACGACGCGGCGCGCGAGCGGCTCGTCGCGATGCTCGACGAGGCGCCGACGCAAACTGCACCGGTCCTGCGCGCGAGCATCCTCAACGGGCTGGGAGCGGTCGCGAACGCGCGGGAGCAGTCGGAACAGGCCGCGAAGTATTTCGATGAAGCCATTCCGCTGCTCGAATCCCGCAACGAGCCCGAACAGCTGGGACAGGCTTACATCGGTCGCGCGGCCGCGGCAACGGACCTGGGCCGGTTCGAAGCCGCCGCCGCCGACTACGCGCGCGCGCGCATAGCGTATCGGCAGGCGAACGACGTACTGGCGCTGCTGCGCGTCACCGCCGACGAGGGCATTGCCGACTACGCTCAGCGCAGGCCCGGGCTGGCACTGCCGCAACTTGAGGCAGCGACCAAGGGTTTCACCGAATGGGGCGCGCTGAACGAAGCGATCCTCACGTCCATTTACGAGATCCACTGTCACCTGGCTCTGCTCGATGGCTCCGCGGCGATGCGGGTCGCCGACGCCGCCGATGTGCTCGCACAGCGCATCGACAACCGCCTGGCGCTCGATCGGCTGCGACTGGCGCGGGTGCGAGCGCTGATTGCGGTGGGCCGGCTGCAGGAAGCGCGCGACGTGCTCGATGGATTGCGCAGCGCCGCGGGCGCCGATCCGTCAACCATTGCCGTGGCCGGTGCGGTCCAGGCGCAGCTCGAATTGGAAGCCGGCAATGTGGCGGCCGCAGCCGCCCTCGCCGAACGCGCCGTGGCCCTTCTTTCGACACCGAATCATGAGCACGGCCGCGCCGAAGCGTGGCTCACGCTGATTCGCGCCGAGCAGCGCGCTGCCGCTGCGAAGACGGCGACTCTGTCCGCGTTCGAGAATTGGGCCGCGCGGATCGACGATCCGAGAGTGCAGTTGTACATGAAACTGGCCCACGCCGAGCAAGTGCGCCATGACAGTGGCGACTGGAGGCATGCCTTTGCCATCGCCGGCGAGCTGGCCGCACGCGACGGGATTCCGTTCGAGATCGCCGCCGTGGCGCGCAGCTATGCCGACGCGTTGCTGGCCGAGGGCGACCTCGACGCGGCTGCGGTTGAAGTGGGACGCGTGTCACGCTGGTCCGACCAGGACTTCGATTGCGCGGTACTCGAAGCGCGCCTGTACTCGGCGAGTGGACGCAACGAAGCGCGCCAGGCCGCCGTAGCCCGCGCCCGCGTGCTGGCCGGCGAACGGCCGATCCCGCCGGACGCGTTGTCGGCGCCGGTTTCCACACGCGCCGCCAAGCAGTAGAACCGGCAGCGCGTCACATCACAAGCCATTGAATCGCGGCAGCAAAACGCCGCACGAATCGATCTCGAATCGCACCCGAATGGCGTTCAGGCGGGCACGCGTCGGATAGTCGCGCGCCCCGGCTGACCGGCCGGCCCTTAGTCGAATTCGGGAGCTCCCCAAGTGCGCAACGTCCTTCGCCGCAGGCGGCTGAACGCCAGCCTCCTGCTGGGTTTTGTTTCGGCCGCAACGGCCGCCGCGGGAATCGCGGCCCCCGTGCCGGCGACCGTGCAACCGTACACTCCGCCTGATCCGTCGACGCTGGCGAACGCAAGCGCGACGGTGCAGCAGCCGCCGGTCTTCAAAGGCGCGCCGGGTGCCCGCAATGCGCACGTGCGGCCGCAGTCGAGCCGCAACAAGTTCGTGCCGGAACCGGACATCACCGGCGTCGACACCTATATCGTGCGCCTGCACGACCTCCCGGTCGCGACATACGACGGCCGCATCGCCGGCCTCGCCTCGACGAAGGGCAAGCTCAACCACACGCCGGGCAAGCACGGCAAGCCCAACAACAATCATGGCGCCGAGGTCTCCGCCTACCGCCAGTATCTGCATTCGCAGCAGCAGGCGGTCATGAAGCTGGCCCAGGGCAAGGGCATCAAGAATGCGATCCGGCACCAGTTCACCGATTCGCTGAACGCGTTCACCATCGACCTGACCCAGCAGCAGGCCGCCGCGCTCGCCACGCTGACGCAGGTCGACCTAGTGCAGCGCGCCGGCCTGCGTCCGATGCTGACCGACCGCGGTCCGCAGTTCATCGGCGCCGACCAGGTGTGGACCGGCAACACCTTCCCCGGCGGCGATTACATGGGCGAAGGCATCATCGTCGGCGAGCTCGACTCGGGCATCAACACCGACAATCATCCTTCGTTCGCGGCCCACGGCGGCGACGGCTACACGGTCACCAACCCGCTGGGCAGCGGCACCTATCTCGGCGACTGCGTCGCGAATGCGTCGCTTTGCAACGACAAGCTGATCGGCGTGTGGAGCTGGCCGGTCATCACCGACACCTACAAGGGCGTGCGTCCGGCGAACGGCAAGGACTACAGCCGGCCACGGCAGCCACACGGCGAGTACTGCGGCCGGCAACATCGTGCTGAATGTGCCGTACATGGGCCCCTCGCCGGGCAGCGGCATCGGCCACGGCGTGCCGACCACCAACCCCGGCAACCCTGCCGGAAATTTCAGCTTTGCGCAGGTGTCCGGCGTCGCTCCGCACGCGAACATCATCGCCTACCAGGTCTGCTATGCCGATCGATGGCTGCCCGGACGAGGCGATCCTGCTCGCGACCGAACAGGCAATCACCGACGGCGTCGACGTGATCAACTTCTCGATCGGCGGCACGGAGCGCTTCCCGTGGAATGACCCGATCGCGCTCGCGTTCCTGTCGGCGCGCGACGCCGGCATTGCGGTGGCCGCGGCCGCCGGCAACGAGGGCCCGAATTTCTACACGCTCGACCATTCGGCGCCGTGGTATATCCAGGTCGCCGCGGAGACGCACGACCGCGTCCTTGGCACCAGCAACGCGAACAAGGGCGGCATCACGCTGGGCGGCACCGCGCCGAACATCCCGGTGTTCAGCGCGACGACGCCAACCGGCGGCATCTCGCCGTTCGGCACCGACCCGGCCCAGACCTACAACCTCGTCGTTCCGTCGGCGATGACGCCGCCGCTGGACCCTTATTGCAACACGCCGTTTCCGCCGGGCACGTTCCAGCCGACCGACATCGTCGTCTGCAAGCGCGGCACGATCACGCGCGTCGGCAAGGCGTTCAACGTGCAGGCCGGCGGCGCCGCCGGCATCGTGGTGACCAACAACAACACGAACGGCACCCCGCCCGATGCGAATGACCTGTCGTCGGACGACGTCTATCCGATCCCAGGCATCCAGCTGCAGGCTTCGCAGGGCAACTCGCTCATCACCTGGATCACGACCAAGGCCGGCACCCACACGGTGCAGATCGCGGCGAACACGGTCACGCGCGCGATCAATGCGGCAAACGGCAGCCAGCTCGCTCCTTTCTCTTCGCGCGGTCCGAGCAGCACCTATTTCGGCAGCTTCTCGCCGAACATCAGCGCGCCGGGCGTCCGCATCTTCGCCGCCTATTCCGACGAGCACCCGTTCGACGATCCGAACCTGGCTGCGTCGCGCGACTGGGCCGTCCTCGACGGCACGTCGATGGCGACGCCGCACGTCACCGGCACGATGGCGCTCGTGCGCCAGGCGCATCCGGACTGGACGCCGGCCGAAGTGCAGTCGGCGCTCGAGATGACGGCGAAGGACATCGTCAAGGGCAGCGACTTCGGCGGCAGCACGTTGTACCCGGTCGGCATCTACCGTGCCGGCAACGGCCAGGTCGATGCGCAGGCGGCCGTCAACGCCGGCCTCGTCATGGACGAGACGGCGGACGACTTCGCCATTGCGAATCCGGACAACGGGGGCGACGTGTTGCAGCTCAACCTGCCGCAGCTCGTCAACAGCTTCTGCCAGGGCGTCTGCTCGTGGGTCCGCACCGTCCGCGCCACGCGCGACGGCACCTGGACGACCAGCAACGCGCCCTTCGTCTTCGAGCAATTCCAGGGCACCGACTACACCGAGGAGCGCGCCAAGCTCACCGTCACTCCGTCGCAGTTCACGTTGAAGGCGGGCCAGACGCAGACGCTGCTGGTCACGGCCGACATGACCGACGTGCTGTACCAGCAGGCCGGTGACGGGTCCCGCACCACCGAGCAGATCGAGCTGTGGAGCAAGCTGTCGTTCACGCCGAGCGACACCTCGATCCCGGTCGCGAACTGGCCGATCTCGCTCAACTTCGACCACGGCATACTGCCGAAATACCTCGCCCTGACCTCGCATCGCGACCTCGGCGGCTACCGCCTGTCGAACCTCCAGCTGCCGGCGATGAACAGCGTGGCCTATCGCAGCCATGGGCTGGCGAAGGCGACGACGGAAAACGTCACGGTGCTCGAGGACAGCGACCACCAGCCCTGGTACACGAACGGCGGCGTGAACAGCCCGTCGACGACGGTGCGCTGGCTGAAGGTCCCGGGCGGCACGTCGCGCCTCGTCACCGAAGTGCTGAGCAAGGTGTCGACCTCCGCTCCGGCGTGGACGATCGCCGCGGGTCCGTTCGCGGGTGGACACCTCAAGATCTGGATCGGCCTGGACAGCAACAACGACGGCCAGATCGACTACGTCAACGAGACGCTCTGCTCTTCGACCACCGAAGAGGAGCTGAACTACTGCGACATTTCGAATCCGGATGCCGGCAACTACTGGGTCGTCTTCCAGGATGCCCGTGGCACATTGTCCGACAACACCGGCTTCGATCCGACCGAGACGTTCCAGATCGCCACGGCCGTGGTGCCGGCGGCCGACGAGGGCAGTCTGGCCATCAACGGTCCGGCATCGACGACCGGAAACCCGGTGAACCTCGACGTCGACTGGAACCTTTCGAAGCTCAACCTGCAGACTGGCGACGTGGCCTACGGCGGCTTCGACGTCGGCGCCGGCAACGCGCCGGGCAACGTCGGCTTCGTGCCGGTCAAGATCACGCGCGGCATCGACGATGTGACGATGACGACGAGCCAGACGGCGGCGAAAGCCGGCGACGTCATCGACGTCAACCTGCACGTCGCCGAGAACGACAGCGGCACGGACCGCACGTTCAACCTGCAGTCGATCCTGCCGTCCGGTTTGACCATCGTGCCGGGTTCGGTCACGGTCAGCACGGCCGCGCAGCGCGGCAACCTGCAGGTCAACGGCAACACGGTCACGATCGCCGGCACGCAGGTCGACTCGGAGAACTGGCCGCGCACGTACAACGTGACGACCAGCGACAGCGATCCGCTCTGCCGCACGCCGATCCTCACCTACAACGGCTTTGCGACCACCGGCGGCCACATCGGCCTGTATCGCCATCTTGGCATCGCGCCGACGTTCGGCGGCCTGGCCGACGGCAACAGCAGCCAGGCGCAGTTCGTCGACTTCTCGAATTTCTGGGACGGCGGCTGGGCGCTGTACAACAACAACGGATGGCACTCGTATCCGGGCCTCTGGATGTCTCCCCAGGGCTGGGCGAATACCGATCAGCCGAGCTGGTTCCTCACGGCCGGCGGCATCAACGAGATGTACACGCAGCAGCAGTTCCCGTGGTCGAGCGGCAACACCTACACGGAAGTCGTTGCCCCGCTGTGGAAGGGCGTGGTCAGCATCAGCAACTTTGGAAGCGTGCTGTCGGCGGACACCCTCAACACGCCGCTGAGCGTCAACAACCTCGACCCGACGCAGACGTCCGGCATGGAAGTCGCGTCCGTGCCGTCGACCGGCGACGTGATCATGGAATGGGTCGGCGCCAAGACCTACCACCTCGACAAGTCGGTCAGCCCGAATGTGACCACGATCCTGGATGACCGTTACGACATCGACCTCGTCGTCAACAAGGCGCCGCGTTACGCCGACGGCCAGTACGAGTTGATGATGACCTACGACAACATCAACTGGGGTACGCAGGGCAGCACCCAGGGCATGGGCTCGATCGGCATCAACGGCTATGTCGGCCCGCTCGACGGATTCGGTCCGTTCTACGGCTACCTCGGTTACCAGTACGCCTGGAACAACCTGAAGTCGACGCTGCACAACAACCTCGTGGTCTGCTACGACTATGTCGGTCCGGAATCGACCCAGTACGACATCAGCATGAAGGTGCGGGTCGCCGAGACCGCGGTCGGCACCACCCAATTGTTGCGCTGGACGAGCCATATCGACGGCATGCCGGATCACAACGTCGATGCGACGATCGCGGTCAGCGGCACGATGAAGCTCGGTGCGATCGCCAACCAGCAGACGCCGGGCAACACGACGCTGACAGGCATTCCGGTCGTCTACACCGACAGCGACGGCACGCCGGACACGATCACGGTCACCGGTGCGCATGTCACGGCGGTCATGCAACGGCAACAGCCCGGGGTCGACGTTCGACCTGATTCCTGAGCCTGGCTTCTTCGGCACGACGCAAGTCACCGTGACGGTCAGTGACCAGAACAATCCGGCAGACCACGTGTCGACGACGTTTACCCTGACCGTAGGCGAGCCGAGCATCTTCAAGAACGGCTTCGACAACTAGAAGAAAGGGAACGCGGGTTCGGCAGCGGCGCGCATCGTCAGGTGTGTGCGCCGCAGATCGAATCCGAGCGGTAACGCCGTCAAGCGCGGGGAGCGCGCGGAAAACGGCGGCGTTGCCGCAGTGACCGATGCAACAAGACAACTCGGGGGATCGCGGCGTGCTCACAAGCGTGCCGCGGTCCCTCAATTTTTTGCGCCATCCGCGAGGCTGGCGCAAGGCAAGATCGAGAAAAGTTCACATGTAGCAATGTGGACACAATGAGCGCCCGGGCCCAGACCCGGGTCCAATCCAGTTTCCTCAGGTAATGCAAAAAATGAACATCAAGACGAAAGCGCCGAAGCGCTGGCCGCTGGCCGCGGCGATTGCCGCCCTTGTCGCGGCGACGAACGTTTCCGCAAGCGGCCCGGTCGACACGCGCGAAGGCCCGAACTTCGGCAAGGGGCCGAACGACCATGTCGTGCTCAACGCGGCCGGGACGTCGCGCTACATCGTGCGCTTCGCCGAGCCGGCACTGGCGTCGTACCACGGCGGCATTGCCGGCTATGCCGTGGCGCCGCGCAGGAAGAATGCGCATGGCCGAAACAAGCTCGACCTGAGCAGCACGCAGGCGACTTCGTATGTCGCGATGCTGGTGTCGAAGCAAAACCAGCGCGTCAGCGCGATCGGCGCTGCGCTCGGGCGTGGCGCTGAAGCCGGTGAACGCGATGCAGCACGCGCTGAATGCGGTCGTGCTCGATCTCGATGCAGCCGAGGTTGCGCGAGTCAGGAAGGTCGACGGCGTCGTCGCGGTCGAGCAGGACGTGATGCACCAGCTCGCCAGCGACATCGGCCCCGGTTTCATCGGCGCCAGCTCGCTGTGGTGGGGCATGCCGGCTACCGAGGACACGATCTTCATTACCGGAAACGAAGAGACGCAGGATTTCTCGGCGACGGCGTCGTGATCGGCGATCTCGATACCGGTTACAACAGCAAGAGCCCCTCGTTTGCGGCAACCGACGACAAGGGTTACACGATCATCAATCCGCTCGGCCACGGCAAATACATCGGCCAGTGCAGCACCTACGGCATCAGCCTCGCCGGCTGCAACGACAAGGTCATCGGCGTCTGGGACTTCGTCAGCTACGGCGTTTCGGTCGAGGATAACGTGGGTCACGGCAGCCACACCGGCAGCACCGCGGGCGGCAACAGCCGCTCGGCGACGCTGGGCGGCTTCAAAGCGCACATCTCCGGCGTCGCGCCGCATGCCAACCTCGTGATCTACCGGGTCTGCGACCCGAACGGTTGCGCGGGTTCTTCGATCGACAGTGCGGTCGACCAGGCGATTGCCGACGATGTAATCGACGTGATCAACTTCTCGATCAGCGGCGGCCAGTCGCCGTGGCAGGACTCGAACTCGCTCTCGTTCCTCGCAGCCGAGGAAGCCGGCATCTTCGTCGCAGCAGCAGCCGGCAATACCAACACCTCGGTGCCGGTTCCGGTGCCGGGCTCGGTCAATCATCAGGAACCATGGACGACGACCGTCGCCGCTTCCACGCATACCGGCGGCCCGATCACGTTCCCGCTGACGGTCAGCGGTCCTGGCGCGCCGATGGTCGGCCTCGAGGCGGCAGTCACCGGCAAGCAGCTCACCGCGCCGTTTCCGGCGACAGTGCTGCAGGTCAGCCCGACGTACGGTTCCGCCGGCGACGGTTGCACGAGCTTTCCGGCCGGCACCTTCACCAACAAGATCGCGGTGCTGCGTTACGACGGCAATCCGCCGTGCGTTACCGACACGCGCGCGGCCAATGCCCTCGCCGCCGGTGCCGCCGCCGTCGTCATGGGCAGCACGGACTCGCAGTTCATCACCAGTGGCGCGAACCAGGCGGTTCCGGTGTTCACGACGCCAGGCACGATGCTCGACGCGCTCGCCGACTACGTGATCGACAATCCCGGCGTGACCGGCAGCATCGGCTATCCGGCCACGGCGCGCGCGCCGATGACCCCGGATTCGCTCGCCAACTTCAGCCTGCTCGGACCCGCGTTCACGAACGTCGTCAAGCCGGACGTGCAGGCGCCGGGCGTGCAGATCCTCGCGGCCGTCGCCAACGACAACTCGGCGAACGGGCCGAACCTCGTCGCGCTCTACGACGGCACCTCGATGGCGACGCCGCACACCACCGGCACCGGCGCGCTGCTCGTGCAGATGCATCCGGACTGGACGCCGATGGAAATCAAGTCGGCGCTCATGCTGACGGCGAAGGAAGCCGGCCTGACCAAGGCCGACGGCATCACGTCGAGCACGTTCTACGATCGCGGCGCCGGCCGCATCCAGGCCGATGTCGCAAGCCGCGCAGGCCTCGTCCTCGACGAAACCCAGGCCAACTTCCAGTCCGCCGATCCGTCCAAGGGCGGCGATCCGGCGATGCTGAACTTGGCCAGCATGGACCAGATGCGCTGCATCGATCCGGTGACTCACGCGCTCGCGTGCTCGTTCGCGCGCCAGCTGCACAGCACACTCGATCACGCCGTGAACTGGACCGCATCGCTCACGGGCGACGCGGCTGCCGGCAACGTCGCGCCTGCCGCGTTCTCGATGAATCCGGGTGACACGACCGGCATCATCGTGACCATCGACGCTTCGGCGCTCTCCGGCGGCGCCGCTCACTTCGGCGAGCTCGTGCTGACGCCCGACGACGGCAGCCCGGTGCTGCACATGCCGATCACTGTGGCCGTGCCGTCGCCGACCATCGCCTTCGGATCCACGAACCTGACCGTCAACATCCCGAGCGGCGCGACGACGCAGAGCGGCAACCTGCAGGTCGGCAACACCGGCGGCCCGACGCTGACTGTCGACACCAACTACGCGGTCGCGGGGTCAGTCGCTTACACCCTGCTGGATCAGCCGATCTCGAACCAGTACGTCGGGTACTATTCGACCTACGACATCGACTACGCCCCGTACCGTTTCTATGCAGCCCAGAACTTCCAGGTCAAGGGCTCGAACGTCAATCTGGCACGCATCGTCGCCTACGGGTTCATGACCGCGGTTCCGTTCGACTATCTGTACGGCTACCCCGTTCATTTCCGCATCTATCACGATGCGGGCGGCAAGCCGGACGGATCGCCGGAGAACAATACGCCGCTGAGCAACGCGCCGGTATGGAGTTACGACGCGGAAGTCGGCGGCTGGGATCTCGACACGACCAACGACAACATCACGCTGGACATGACCGTCGACGGACAGTCCACGAACCTTGCCGCCGGCAATTACTGGCTGGTCGTTTATCCCGAAATGGACGATCTGTACTTCGGCTGGGCGTGGTTCGGGTCGGAGGTCAATTCGGGTTCGACAGCGCTCTCCCTGGCCGCTGCGTACGCGCCTGACTGGAGGGCCCACGACGCGGATGGGGAGCCGCCTGGCATGGCGCTGAGGATCGAACAGCAGATCACCTGCGGCGCGCCGTGGCTCAGCGCGACGCCGCCGCAGTTGAACCTCGGCGCGCTCGCGAGCACTACGGTCAGCGTGTCGGTCGACAGCACGAAGTTCGGCGGCGGCAACTCGGCGACGGGCTTCCTCTGCCTGCAGAGCAATGATTCCGCAAACCCGGTCAGCGTGGTGCGCGTCAACGCCGTGCAGAACTGAAGGCTGAAGATCGTCTGAGACTCGCACCAACCTCAAACGCCACCGTCACCTA
>CAVTVN010000016.1:0-121157 GCA_963738115.1 uncultured Gammaproteobacteria bacterium
CGTTGCTCACCCACTACATCGAGGGCAAACTCTGGGTCGCGATTCTGGCTGCGCAGGCAATTCCCTATGTCTCGGCGTTGATCGGAGCGTCCGTCGCGGCCCGCTCGGGGGAAAAAGCAGGCTAGGCTTGTGCAGCCCACCCTGACCGCGCTGGTCGAGAAGACGCATCGCAGCACCCACCAGGACCACATCGGCGAGCAGCCGGCTCGCTTTCAACCGGCGCCATGGCATATGCTCGGGTTCGGCAACCGATCGCGCAGCATTTGCAGTCGATGTACCGCAGCGCCGCCAAATTCTCTCCGGCACCGCGAGCCGCGGTGCGCTTGCTGCTCATTTGTGCCTTGCTCGCGGTGCTGGCGCAGCCTGCCCTTGCGGGCACCATCAACGTACAGATCGACGGCGTCGACGGTGACCTGAAGACCGCGGCCAACGCCGCCGCCGAGATAGCCCAATACAACGGCCGCGAGGTCAGCGCGGCGCAGGCGCGGCGCCTGTACGATCGCGCACCACAGCAGATCGCCAAGGCGCTCGAAGCCTACGGCTACTACAACGCCAGGGCGACCGGCGACCTGCAGGAAACCGCGCAGGGATTCTCCGTGACCATGCACGTGATCCCCGGCGAGGCGACCACGGTGGCAACGCTGTCGATCGAGATTCCCGATCCGGCGCGCGACGAGAAGGCCGTGGCCAAGGCGCTGAAGGAATTCGCGCCGGGCAAGGGCCAGCGTTTCGATCATGCCGCTTATGAACGCAGCAAGACTGCCTTGCAGGGCGCGCTTGCCGCAAGAGGCTATCTCGATGCGAAATTGACCACGCATCGCGTGGAAGTCGAGCGCGGCGCGAACCGTGCGACGATAGCGCTGGCCTGGGAACCGGGGGTGCGTTACCGCTACGGCAAGACGACTTTCGACGGCGATCAGTTTATCGAAGGCACGCTCGACCGCTACGTGCCATGGCACGAGGGAGATTTCTACACCCAGTCGCAACTGCTGCAATTGCAGCAGCGCCTCACGGACGCCGACTACTTCGCCATCATCGATGTGCATCCCGATCGCGAGCATGCGGCGGAGGGCGTCATTCCGATCGCGGTCGTGCTCGCGCCGGCAAAACGCACGATCTACGCCGCCGGCGTCTTCATCGACACCGACGTCGGTTTCGGCGTCAAGGGGGCGATTACACGGCGCTGGGTGAACGGTTATGGCCACAAGCTGAGAGTCGAAGCGCTCGTTGCCCAGCGCCTGAAGACCATCGGCGCGGTCTACTCGATCCCGCTGCCGGGGCCGGACAACCGCAGCTTCAACTTCGGCGCCAACTATCGCGACGAAAACACCGACACCACGAAGTCGAACACGGCATCGCTGGTCGTGAACGAGACGCGGCAATGGCTCGGCTTCACGCGCACGCTCGGCCTGCATCTGCTCACCGGCGACTTCACCATCGTCGATCCGAACGGCAACAAGGCGCTCGACCAGCCGGGGCAGTCGACACTGCTGTATCCCGAGGTCGTGCTGGAGAAGAAGAAGGGCGACGATCCGCTGTTCGTGCGCGACGGCTACGCGCTGACCGTGATCGCGCGCGGCTCGCCGGGCCTGCTCTCCGACACCCAATTCGTCCAGGCGCGCGCCGACGGGAAATGGATCAAGGGTTTCGGCGAAAACCAGCGCCTGATCGTGCGCGGAACGCTCGGCGCGATGGAGGTCGGCGACTTCGACAAGCTGCCGCCCGAACTGCGTTTCTTCGCCGGCGGCGACCGCTCGATCCGCGGCTACGCCTACCAGACGATCGGCCCGCAGGATCAAAACGGCCTGGTGCTCGGCGGCGAAGACCTCGTCGTCGCCAGCGTCGAGTACGAGTACTACTTCAAGCCGAACTGGGGCATCGCGACATTCGTCGACACCGGCGATGCATTTACCGGCTTCAGCAATTTCAAGACGCGCATCGGCACCGGCGTCGGCCTGCGCTGGCGCTCGCCGGTCGGCATGGTGCGCGCGGACATCGGTGTGCCGATTAACGACCCATACGGAAAGACCGGCGTAGAGTTGCATCTCGTGATCGGGCCGGATCTATGAACGGCGCTGGGTACGGCACATGAAGAAATGGCTCAAGCGCATCGGCATTGCACTGGTGGCGCTCGTCGCGCTCGGCATGGCGTTTTCGCTGTGGCTGCAATACACGCAATCCGGGGCGCGCTTCGCGCTGGCGCGGGTGCAGGGTGCGCTCGACGGCAAACTGACGATTGCCGATGTCAGCGGCACGCTGTCCGGCCCGCTGTTCCTGTCGGGTGTGCGCTACCGCGACCCGAAGACCGGTGTCGACGCGCAGGTCGCCAAGGTGAAAGTGCAATTCGCGCTGAGCCAACTGCTCGGTAGCGTGCTGCACTTCGAAAACGTCGACATCGACAAGGTCGACATCGCCTTGACGACCATTCCACCACCGGCCGTGCCGCCGCCACCAACGCCACTGCATCAGCTGTTGACGCCACCGCTTTCGATCACGCTCGACAGGCTGCGCCTGGGACGAACGCAAATCTCGCTCGACAAGACGCCTTTGTTCGTGCTCGACAGCCTGGAGCTGTCCGCCAACTGGACGCGCGCCGGCATCGCAGTCCGCCAGTTCGCTCTGCGCACGCCGGATGGGCGCGTCGACCTGAACGGCGCACTGACCTCGTATACGGATTACCGCGGCCAGGCGTTGGCGGACGTCGACTGGAATGTCGCGCCTTATCGCGTCGCTGGCAGCCTGAACTTCGCCAACGATGGCCGCCAGTCGACCTTTACGCTGAAACTGACCCAGCCGTTTTCCGCGACCGCAACCGGCACGCTGGTGCCCGCTGCCGCGACGCTGCCGTGGACCCTGTCGCTCGACGTGCCGACATTCGATCCGGCCGCGATCACACAGAGCCAGACGCTGAAGAGCCTTGCGCTCAACCTGAGCGGCAGCGGCGACAGCAAGGGCGGCACACTGACCGGCAGTGTCGATGCGAACGCGCATCGCGTGCTGCTCGATCCGCTGAAATTCGCGCTCGCCGGGCAAATGCTCGATGTCGAAACGCTGCGCCTGCGCTCGCCCGAGGCCGCCGGCACGTTGAGCGCCAGCGGCAAGATGCAACTCGGCGCAAAGCCGGTGGCCGGCGAGCTGAAACTCGAGTGGGACGGCGTCGAATTGCCCGCCGACCTGGTCGGCCAACCGCTGCTGACGCAGGGCTCGATCAATGCAAACGGCAACGCGCAGCAGTTCGCGGCGAAGGGCGACCTGACGATCGGTCCGCAGGGCAAGCCCGCGCACATCGCACTCGACCTTGCCGGCACCGCGGAAAAGATCGACCTGCGCCAGCTCGAGCTCAAGCAACCCAAGGGCGGCTTGAACGCCGTCGGCGAGATCGTCCTGAAGCCGCAGGTCGGCTGGAAGCTCGAAGCGAAAGCCAGCCAGTTCGATCCCGGCGCATTCGCCGCGCAATGGCCCGGCGCGCTGACGTTCGCATTGTCCACGAATGGAAATGTGGAAAAGGACGGCCCACGCGGCACTGTCAGGCTCGACCAGCTCGGCGGCACGCTGCGCCAGCGCACGCTCGGCGGCAACGGCGAGATCGCGTTTGCGCCGCCGCTGAACCTCGACGGCAATCTCAACGTGACCTCCGGCAACAGCCACGTCGCGCTGCAGGGCAAGGGCGGCAAGGAGACCGACGCGAAAGTCGATCTCGACATCGCCAGTCTCGGCGACTGGTTGCCGCAGGCGGCCGGCAGCGTGCATGGCAACGTCGCCATCAAGGGTACCTGGCCGAAGCTCGACGTCGCCGGCGAGGTGCACGCAACGAAGCTGACCTACGCCTCGTCGCACGTCGAAGTGCTCGACCTGACCGCGCATGCGAACGGCGTCGACGCGGCACCGGGCGGCACGCTCGCACTGCACGCCGCGCATGTGTCCACTGGCGGCTACGCGTTCGACAAGGTGAGTGTCGACGCCAGCGGCAACCAGGAAAAGCATTCGCTCAAGTTCGACGCGAGTGGCTCGCCGCTGACACTCAGCCTCGCCGTCGAGGGCAGCATGACGCAAAAAGCCAAAGCTGCGCCGAACTGGCGCGGCAACCTGTCCGCGCTGACGCTGAATATCAAGGACCAGCCGCCCTGGGCGCAGGAGACGCCGACTGCCGTGTCCTACGTGGACGGCGTGTTTGCGCTCGGCGATTTGTGCCTCAAGGGCGGTACGCCGAGTCTTTGCGTGTCCGCCACGAGCCGCGCCGACGGTAGCCTGCAGGCAAAATATACTTTGCAGCACCTTCCGCTCGGCCTGGTCACCCGGCTCGCTGCGCCGGATGCGCCGCTGCACGTGCAGGGTGAGATCGATGGCAATGGCGAGATCGCGCGGACCGCGACCGGTGCGTTGAACGGCCACGCGACGATGAACTCCGCCAGCGGATCGATCAGTTATCCGGACGACGCCGCGCAGCCCCTTGTCGCCTACCGCAGCTTTGCGCTCGATGCATCACTGGCGACCGAGCACAGCAACGTGAACCTCAATGCCGATCTCGGTGACGGCGGCCGCCTCGAAGGCCATGTCGCCCTCGGCGCAAACGGCAGCGCCGGCATGCCATTGAGCGGCGACATCGGCCTGCACCTGACCAACCTGCGCTTCCTCGATCTGCTGACCACGAGCCTGGTGTCGACGCAGGGCAGCGTCGAAGGAAAATTCACGCTGGCAGGGACGACCACGAACCCGGCGGCGTCCGGCCAGCTTGCGCTGCACGGATTTGCGACCGAGGTACCGGCAGCGGGAATCAAGCTCAGCGGCGGCGAGATCACTGTGAACTCGAGCGACGGCAAGGCGTTCCACGTCGACGGCTCGATCGCCTCCGGTGAGGGCAAGCTGGCACTCTCGGGCCAGTTCGGCATCGACGCCCACGCGCCGCTGGCGTTGAAGATCGACGGTGAGAATTTTCTTGCCGCCGACATTCCCGGTGCAAAGGTATACATATCGCCGGCTTTGACCGTCCACCGCGATGACAAGCGCTTTGCGATCGGCGGCGAGGTGACGGTGCCGCGCGCAAGCATCGACGTCGCCAAGCTCCCGGGTGGCGGTGCTTCGGCTGTCTCGCCGGATGTCGTTGTCACGGATGAGGCGACCGCGCCGGCGCCGGCCAGCTTGCCCCTCGATACGATGGTGACGGTCAAGCTCGGCACGAAGAGCAGCACCGGGCTCGACTTGCGCGAAGGCAGGGAGGTGCATCTTGTCGGCCTCGGCCTCGACGGTTATCTCGGCGGCCAACTGACCGTGCAGGACCATCCCGGCACTCCGACCGTCGGTCGCGGCCAGATCGAAGTCAACGGTACCTACAAGGCATACGGCCAGGACCTGACCATCGAACAGGGTCGCCTGCTGTTCGCCGGCACGCCGGTCGACAACCCGGGCCTCAATCTGCGCGCGACACGCGCCTTCCCAGACCAGAGCGTCACCGTCGGCCTGCAGGTGCGCGGCACGGCACGGCGTCCGGAACTGACCGTGTTCTCCAATCCGGCGATGGAACAGTCCGATGCGCTGTCTTATCTCGTCGCCGGCAAGCCGATGTCCCAGCTCAAGAGCGGCGAAGGCGACGCCGTCGGCAGCGCCGCCCGCGCGCTCGGCACCGCCGGCGGCGACCTGCTGGCCAAGAGCATCGGCGCGAAGATGGGCGTCGACGACGTCGGCGTGGCCGACAATTCCTCGGTCGGCGGAGCCGCCCTGACCGTCGGCAAGTATCTTTCTCCACGTTTATACATCAGCTACGGCGTCGGCCTGTTCACACCCGGCGAGGTCGTCACGGTGCGCTACAAACTCACGCGCCTCTTCGATGCCGAAATGCAGAACGGCACGCTCTCGAGCCGTGCCGGCATCAACTACAAGATAGAAAAATGACTTGGGGAGCAGTGCTTCCGCTCGCAAGCGAGCGGCCTACTTTTGGCATTGCCCAAAAGTAGGCAAAAGGCTAGGCGCCTGACGCGGTGCCCCGCCGCGCATCATGCGCGGCGGGGTGTTCCTGCGCTTCTCGCCTTCGCGGGGTCGCTCAGACGGCACATTCCATGTGCCGCTTCGCGATCGCGGCAATCCCTTGCCGCGACCCTGCGGGCTTGTCCCGCGAAGGCTGCGATGCTCGGCACCGCGAACGGCGCCGTTGATCCACGATTCCGTGCATCCCTGCACTACCTCGACACAATGCTGAAACGATGCGGTGCTTCTTGCTTTGGCTTCTGCGGCAGGATGCCGCCCAAACGGGGCCCCCTGAGGCGCGGCGAGGGTGCGTAGGATCTGTCCGCAGGAGGCCGCGCACGATGCGCGGCCGTTCGCTGCATGTACACGGACGTACATTCAGCGAACCCCGGAGCACCCTCGCGAAGTCGCAGGGCAGGATGCCCGGAGACCGCGCCGCCGGGGGTGTGTTTCTTTGGTTACCTTTCTTTGCACAAGCAAAGAAAGTAACCCGCTCGCCCGCAGGGCGAGTGGAAGCTCTGCACTTCAAAGAACGAAGAAAGGAAAAGAAGAAGAAGCTGGATTACACGCGACTCCTGTCGCGTGCCCTGCGGGCCATTCGCTGCGCGAATGTTCGCTCCGGCATCCTGCCTCCGCAGTCCGGCTTTCGCCGGAATGACGAGCAAAAGAAAAGCGAAAGAGAAAAACCCGGAGCAGACCCATCCCGACCCAACCCTCCCCTTGAAGGGGAGGGCTAAAGCGCCGCAGGCAAAAAGCTCAGCGCAGCGTCAGGGTCATAGCCTCATCACAAGTGAGTAGAGCGCCAGCAGCAGACAGGCGAAGCCGAGGCCGACCTTGTACGGCCCAAGCTTGGTAGCGAGCTCGGCCATCTTGTTCGTGAAATCGTTGCTGCCGAGCAACGAGCGCAGCGTGGGCAAGGCCAATATCAACGACAGCGCACAGATCACCAGCGCGACGGCGAGTGCGATCAGCATCATGCCAGGGGCGAAACTGAAAGCGCCGATCGCGCTGATCCAGCGCAGCAACAGGATGATTCCCCAGACGAGGCCCGCCAGGCCGATCCAGCCGGACACCGACTCGAGAGGACCGAGTTGGCCGCCGAGTTTGGGTTGCTGTGTCCTGAGCCAGGAAGCGATGCCGAGTATGCCGAGCAGAATCAGCAGAACGAGATCGATCAGCCACATGTCATGTCCCCTTGTAGTTGGAATTATTGTGTCTTCGACAGTCGCGGTCTGAAATCCTTTTGCTCCGGAAGCGACTTGCACCGACGCGCTACTTTAGCGCCCTGCGGCATGCCGCGCGAATAGCCGCTTCAACGGGGCGATGCGGTCGACCAGCGCCAGGCCGGCTCCACGCAGCGCGGCAAGCTCCATCGCGTCGCTGCCGAATACGCGCTGAATCGCGTCGAAGGCATGCGCGGAAAGCGCATTGTCGCTGCGCCGGCGGCGCTCGTATCGGCGCAGCGCCGATGCCGCGGCGAAATCGCGGCCGGCTGCGCGTTCCGCGCAGGCTGTGACCACCAGCTCCGCGACATCGCGCAAGCCCAGGTTGACACCCTGCCCGGCCAGCGGATGCACGATGTGCGCTGCGTCGCCTACCAGGGCGAAGCGTTCGGCGGCGTAGCGCTCCGCCAGTTTCAGGCGCAACGGAAACGCGGCGCGGGCGGTCGTGGAGGCAATCGTGCCGAGGCGAAAATCGAAGGCCGCACCAAGTTCGCTGCAAAACGCAGCATCGTCGAGCGCAAGGAGGCGCGCGGCTTCTGCTTCGGGCGCCGACCAGACGATCGAACTGCGCCCGTCGCTTAGGGGCAGGAAGGCGATCGTCGCTCCCGGCAGAAAGCGCTGCCATGCCGTCGCTTCGTGCGGACGGGTTGTCGTCACGTGTGCAACGACGGCACGCTGCGCGTAGTCGCGATCGCGCGTGGCGATTCCGGTCAGCTCGCGCAGCACCGAATCGCCGCCGTCGGCGGCAACCACCAGCCGCGCACTGATCCGGCTGCCGTCGTCGAGCTCGAGCGTGCGCCGCTCGCCATCGACGGTCGTGGCGGTGACGCGCGCCGGACACTGCACGCTGACACTCGCGTCACGTTGCAGCGCCTGCCACATCGTGTGCTGGATCAGGCGGTTCTCGACGATGTAGCCGAGCGTTGCCGTGCCGTCGTCGGCACTGTCGAAATCCAGTGTTCCCGGCGCCAGCGCATCCCATACGTGCATGCGCCGATATTGGCAGGCGCGCGCCGCGGCGATGGTCTTCCACATGCCGATGGCATCGAACAACGCAACCGACGAGGGCGCAAGGGCGACGACACGCAGATCGACGTCGTCGTCGACGCGCCATGGCGCTGGTGCGCGCGGTTCGATCACGGCGACGTCGAAGCCGTCCTGGGCGAGCTTCAGCGCCAGTGCGGCGCCGACCATGCCGGCGCCGACTACGGCGACGTCGTGGACGTTGCGCCGGCTTGCTGTTCGAGGGCCGAGGGCTGAGGGCTGAGGGCCGAAGGGCGAAGAGCTGCTCATGGCTCAAGACCCAAGGCCAGGCGCGGAACACGGCCGCGGAAACCCATGCCACGCCTGACCAGCGCGGCCTGCAACGGCGTTATGCGGTCCAGCGCAACCAGGCCGAACGTGCGCAACAATTTCAGCGGCGGGAATTCGTTGGCCGTCCAGCGCGCCAGTCCGTCGCTCATCGCCGCCGTGCCTTCGCGATCCTCGCGCCGCTGCACGGCGTAGTCCGCCAGCGCGGCGGCCGCGCCGGGATCGCCGCCGGCTCGCGTGCGCTCGGTCAGCAGTTCCGCCAGCGTCAACGCATCACGCAGGCCGAGATTGAAGCCTTGTGCACCGATCGGATGCAGCGTCTGCGCGGCGTTGCCCACCAGCGCGACGCGAGGCGCAGTCAGGCGCATTGCCTGCACGCGCTTGAGTGGGTATGAAACGCGTTTGCCCGGCCGCGAAAAGCGGCCGAGGCGATAGCCAAAGCGCGCATGCAGCAGTTCGATGAATCCGGCGTCGTCGAGCTGCGCGACGCGCGCAGCATCGGCCGCCGGCACTGTCAACACGACGCCGGCGCGACGATCGGCTAATGGCAGCAGCGCGACCGGACCTGTCGCGGTGAAGCGTTCGTACGCGCAGCCCTCCAGGTCACGCTGCGGCACCACCGCCGTCACGAACGCGGTTTGCGCATAATCCACATTTTCTGTTTCTATACCGATTGCGGTACGCACGAACGACGCCGTGCCGTCAGCGCCGACGAGCAGCCGCGCGCGAAGAATGCGCGTTCCTGCCGGCGTCGACAGCGTCGCGTCGATCGTGGAGCCTGCGTCGGCAATCGCCGACAGCTGGGCTGGCGCCAGACGGACCAAGTCGCGGCATGCGTCGAGCCGCGACAACAGTCCGTTGCCGAGCTCGCGCGCCGGCAGCACCGCGCCGAACGCGTCGACACCGTGCGTTTCCGCCGCGAAGCGCGCGGCTCCGAATTCGCCCTGGCGGCTGACGTGAATGCGCCGGATCGGCGTCGCGCGTGCGGCGACGTGCTGCCACACGCCGAGTGCCTCGAGCGCATTGACCGTAGCCCGCGCCAGGGCGAGATTGCGTTCGTCGTAGCTCGGCTGCAGGTCGACGCGTGGCGGCACGGCCTCGGCCAGCGCTACCCGCAGGCCGGCACCGTCGAGCGCAATGGCCAGGCTGGAACCAACGAGGCCGCCGCCGACGATCAGGACATCGCAGGAATCGGTCATTGCAAGATGATAGCGTGTCTGCCGGGATGGGAATGGGGAATGGGGAATGGGGAATGGGGAATCGCCAACGCGTCAGCCGCGAACTGTCAACCGCCGCACTGTTGCGGTTCAAGGCCGATTCGACGAGCGACACCCATGCCGACCTGCCATCCCCGATTCCCAATTCCCGATTCCCAATTCCCAATTCCCAAATCCCGATTCCCGATTCTCGACTCTCCGCCAACACCGGCCGTCGGCCCGGAAAATGCTAGGCTCTGCGCCAGCAATCAGGGACATTCATGGATCTCATTGTCGTCCGTCATGGCGATGTCGACTCGCCACCCGGCCTTTGCCTCGGACAGACCGAAGTGCCGCTGTCGGCGTCCGGGTTCGGCGCCGTGCAGCAGCTTGCCGCGACCTGGACCGAAGCCGCGCCGCGATTCCTGTTTTCCAGCGACCTGAAGCGTGCGCAGCAGGCCGCTTCGATCTTCGCCGCGCGCTTTGCGATCGAACCGCTGACCGATGCGCGCCTGCGCGAGGTCAATCTCGGCGCGTGGGATGGCCAGCGCTGGGACGACGTCATGCGCAGCGATGCGGCGCGCTACGAAAGCTGGGCAACCAACTGGGTCATCCAGGCGGCGCCGGGCGGGGAAAGCTTTGCCGACGTGATTCACCGTACCGGCACGTGGCTGTCATCCGTACTGAGTTCCACGCGCGACGATGATGTCGTGCTGGCCGTGGCGCACGCCGGCTCCATCCGCGCGCTCCTGTGCCACGCGCTCGGCCTGCCGCCGGCGCGCGCGTTCGCACTGCATATCGACCACGCCCACGCCGCCCGCATTCGCTACAGAACCGGGCAGTTTGAAGTATGCTATGCCAATTCCTCGCAGTTCGAAGCATCCTGAACGCGACGGCAAGGATCTGGAGATCTCAAGAATGTCGCATTTTCCACAAAGCAACTTGCTGTCGCCGCGCAGCGGCGTGCTGATCGCGATGATCGCGTTCGCCGTCGGCGTGCGCCTGCTGATTTTTTTCGTGCCCGGCGCACTGCCATACAACTTCACACCGGTCGAGGCGATCGCGCTGTTCGGCGGCGCCTATTTCGGCGATCGCCGCCTTGCCTTCCTCGTGCCGCTCGCTGCGATGTTCCTGGCCGACCTGATCATCGGTCTGCATCCGCTGCTGCCGGTGATTTACGCCTGCATCGCAGCCAGCGTCGTGCTCGGCTTCGGCCTGCGCGACAGGGTGTCCGTGCTGCGTGTCGCCGGCTTCGGCGTCGCCGGCTCGCTGCTGTTCTTCATCGTCGTCAGCTTCGTCGAATGGCTGCTCGGCGACACCGACTACTGCCGTGCGGGCTTCGTCTCCTGCTACGTCGCCGCGCTGCCGTTCCTGAAGAACTGGATGGCCGGCACGCTGGTGTGGAGTGCCGTGCTGTTCGGTGGATTCGAGCTGCTGAAGCAACGCTGGTCCGCGCTGCGGCCCTCGAGTCCCCTTTCGATCTGACCGACGTCGCAACTTGATGATCGGCGCGCTTGCAGGTGTGCTTGTGCAAGCTGGGCTCAGCGATCCATTCCTGTCGGCACTGCACTGAACGTCGAGGCCGCACGTGGGCAACCGCCTCAGCAAGATCTACACGAAAACCGGCGACGACGGCACGACCGGACTCGGCGACGGCACGCGCGTGGCGAAGGATTCCGCGCGTGTCGCGGCGTACGGCACCGTCGACGAATTGAACAGTGCCATCGGCATGGTGCTGGCGAACGAATGTTCCGGACGCAGTGCGCGAAACGCTGACACAAGTCCAGCACGATCTGTTCGATCTCGGCGGCGAGTTGTGCATTCCCGGCATGGCGATGATCCACGAAGCCGACGTCGAACGTCTTGAAACGACGCTCGATGGCTTCAACGCCGATTTGCCCGCATTGAAAGACTTCATCCTGCCCGGCGGCGGCATGGCCGCGGCATGCACGCATGTCGCGCGCACCGTCTGCCGACGCGCCGAACGTGAAGTCGTCACGCTGTCGCGCAGCGAAAGCGTGCGGCCGGAAGCAATCCGCTACCTCAATCGCCTGTCGGATCTGCTGTTCGTGCTCGCGCGCGTGTTGGCGCGCGCCTCGGGTCACGGCGAAGTATTGTGGCAGCACGAACGGCGCAAGAAGCCGAAGTCCTGACGCCGCAACAGGCGCTGGCCTTCATCGAATGCCACGGCATCGCTTGCGAGGCGGCGCGCCGCGACGGGATTCCTTCGCTGGTCGACGCAATCGCCGGCGAAACCGTGCGCGGCAACTGGTGGTCGCACCCGAAAGCGCGCGTGATCTTCGCCTTGACCCGCGCCGTGCGCGATGCGCCTGCGGTATTGGTCTGCCGCCTCATCGATGGGAAAATCACGTTCATCCACGAGCGCCTGTGGCCGGCACTGATGCGCATGGCCGACGAGTTTCCGACCAGGCGCCTGTCGCGCACGCGCGAAGTCCACAGCGCGACCGGCAAGCACATTGTCGAAGAAACGCCTTTTCCGGCCTGGGTGCCGGCCAAGGTCCTGGCGCAGGCAAAGCGGCTGAGCGAATCGGATGCACGGCGGACAATGGATTCGCTGATGCGTCGCTGAGCCGCAAGTGACTGGCGCGCGACGCAATAGCCGGGCGGCGCTTGCCTGCGAAACGCAAAGAAGCGATGCTCCTTCCTGCTCTTTCACTCAAGACTTACGCTGGCAAACACATGCTTCTCTACACCCACGCCTCCTGCCTGCAGCACAGCGCCGGGCCCGGTCACCCGGAATCGCCTTCGCGACTGCAAGCCGTGCTCGAGGCACTCGACGACGACAAGTTCGCCGCGCTCGATCGCATCGAGGCACCGCGCGCAACGGGCGAGCAGTTGCTGCGCGTGCATGACGCCGCGTTGATCGAGCTGATCATTTCCGCCGCGCCGCAATCGGACTACGTCAGGATCGACGCCGATACGGTGATGTCACCCGCTTCGCTCGAAGCGGCGCTGCGCGCGGCGGGTGCAGTTTGCGCGGCAGTTGATGCCGCGATCGACGGCGAGGACGTGCACGCGTTCTGCGCGGTGCGTCCGCCCGGACATCACGCCACGCACGATCAGGCGATGGGCTTCTGCCTGTTCAACAGCGTCGCAGTCGGCGCGGCGCATGCGCTGGCGCGCGGCCTCGAGCGCGTGGCGATCGTCGATTTCGACGTGCATCACGGCAATGGCACGCAGGACATCTTCTGGAACGATGTACGCGTGCTGTACGCCTCGACGCACCAGCAGCCGCTCTACCCCGGCACGGGAGCGCGCACCGAGACCGGCGCCGGCAACATCGTCAATGCACCGCTGCCACCGGGCTCGGGCTCGCGCGAATTTCGCGCGGCGTGCGAGCAGATCGTGCTGCCGGCGTTGCGCGCCTTCCGCCCGCAACTGCTGATGATCTCGGCCGGCTTCGACGCCCACGCGCTCGATCCGCTCGCCGACATGAATCTCGACGCCGCCGACTATGCCTGGATCACGCACGAGCTCGTGGAGATTGCACGGGAGCACGCGGCCGGACGCGTCGTATCCAGCCTCGAAGGCGGCTACAGCCTGACCGCATTGCGCCAGAGCACGGTGGCGCACGTGACCGCGTTGCTCGGCTAGAACCCAACTCAAAAACGACTGCGCTCGCTACGTTTTTGAGATGGGTTCCATGCTGTCTCAAGACAGTCAGTCGGCAGGACTGCTTCGTGAAAACTTGCGCCTGGATACGGAGCAGTAACGCTTCTTCTGCCGAAATCTTGGTTCAACGTCCGGCCGGCGATTCGCGCCGCGCCAGTTCGTCGCGATACGCGTGCCCCTCGACGACCTCGACTGCCTGCGGCAGCAATGTCGAATCGATCAGGGGCAGCGCGCTGTCGAGCTTGCGCCGTGCCGAGACGAGATCCCCGCGTGCAAGCAGCACGCCGGCGAAGCGCATGCGGATGATGGCCAGGTCGAGCGGATCGTTGCCGTGCAGCGCGGCCTGCGCGGCTTCGGCCTTCTCCATCGCAGCCTGTGCAGCAGCAAGATCGCCATGCGCCTTGGCCAGTTGCGCATGCACGACATTGAACTGAACGCGCAGCGCGTGCCGGGCCGGAAGCAGCGGATCGAGTATGCGCTCGCTGTCACGCAGGTCGGCCTCCGCCGATTCGAGGTTGCCGGCCGCGTACTCCAGGCGTGACAGCCGGAACGTCTGGAACGCGTAGCCGAAACTATCTTCACCCTCGCGCGCGGCGATGTTGTGCAATGCGTGCTCGAACAACGCGCGCGCTTCAACGAATTTGCCGCGTTTCATCAGCGTCCGCGCGAGATTGCAGCGGAAGGAATCCAGCTCCGGCGTGTCCGGTGCCTCGGCTTCAATCGAGGCTATGCCTTCGCGCATGAGCTGCTCGGACTTCGCATAGTCGCCGAGGTTCTCGTACAGGCTGCCGAGATTGACCACGCTGAATGCCGTCGCCACATGCGCGCCGGGCCGCATCGCCTCGGTGATCGCGATCGATTTTTCCAGGTGCGGGATCGCTTCGCGGTAACGACCCTGCCCGTTCTGCGCGACGGCGATGTCGTTCTCGATGTCGGCGACCGTGTAGCTGTTCTCGCCGAGCGCGGCATGGCCGACCTCGAGCGCGTGCTGCAATGTCGCCACCGCGCCGCCCGGATCGGCATTGGCGACCTGGGCCGTGGCCAGCACGCGCCAGAAATCGATGCGCACCGGCGAGGTCGGCGGCAGGTCAACCAGCGCGGCGACCGATTCCTGCGCGTGCGCGAGGCTGTCGGCCAGCTTGCCCTCGGCGTTATCGAGTTCGGATACACCGCGCAGCAGTTGCGCGCGCTGCAGCGGTTCGATCCTGGCGGCCTTGGCCTGCTCGGCGATCGCGCGATCGAAGAAGGCACGCGCCACCGCATGATCGCCGCGGCGCACCCCGGTCGCCGCCACCTCGGTCATGGCCTCGGCGATCGCGGCATGGTCGTCCGGCGCATGGCGCTGGCGCAATGCGAGCGCCTCTTCGGCCGAGCGGCGCGCATCGTCGAAGCGCTCGGTGTTGTCGTATCCGGTTGCCAGCGTCAGCAGGATTTCGGCGCGCAGCAAGGCCGTCTCCGGCGCGTCGCCGGTGATCAGCGCCAGCGCGCGTTCGCCGGTGGCGATCGAAGCCTTCGGGTCGCCGAAGGCGCTGTACACCTGGGCGATCGTCAGGCTCAGGCGCGCTGCGGTTTCCGGCTCGTCCTTGAGTTCCTGCTCGAGATGCTCGTTGCCCTTGTCGATCACTTCGCGCGCGCTGGTCGGACGGCCGAGCGAATTCTCCGGCGACGCCGCCTCGAACAGCGAGACGAGGAAATCGCGCGACCGGCGCGTGCCATTCGCTTCGCGCTCGGCGCGCGCTTCCGCGGCGACGGCGCGGCGGCGCTCGTTGTTCAAGCTCCAGACGAAAGCGACCGCCAGCGCGGCGATGATGATCGACGCAGCGACGCCGAAACGGTGGCGCGCGGCGAACTTGCGCGCGCGGTAGGCAAGGCTGTCCGGCGCGCCGAGCAGCGGCCGACCGGCAAGATAGTTCTCGACGTCGTCGGCGAGGGCTTGCGCCGACGCATAGCGTCGCTCCGGCTCGTCGTGCATCGCCTTGCCGACCAGCGTATCGAGCTCGCCGCGCAGTGCGCGCGACAACGTGCTGTCGGTCGCCGCCGCGCTCGGCGGCGGGATGCGCCCGCCGGAAAATTCATGCAGCAGGCGTCCACTCAGCAGTTCGTGCAGGACGCAGCCCAGGCCGTAGACGTCGGTCGCGGTGGTCACGGTGCGTCCGGCCAGCTGTTCCGGGGCCGCGTACGCCGGCGTGAAGGCGCGCGTCGATGTCGCTTCCAGCGCACTCGCGTCGAGCAATTTGCCGATGCCGAAATCGAGCAGCACCGGTGTGCCGTCCTCGCGCACGAGCACGTTCGCCGGCTTGATGTCGCGATGCACGATGAGGCGCTGGTGTGCGTGCTGCACGGCGCGGCAAAGCTGCACGAACAGGCGCAGGCGAGCGCGTTGCGTCAATCCGTGCTCGGCGCAATAGCGGTGAAGCGGAACGCCTTCGACGTACTCCATCGCCAGGTAAGGCACGCGGTCATCCGTTTCGCCCGCGTCGAGCAGGCCGGCGATGTTCGGATGGTTCAGGCCGGCCAGCAGGCTGCGTTCGCGCGCCAGCTGTTCGCGCGCCTGCGCGGTCGGGAAGCCGCGGATCAGCTTCAACGCGACCTTCTGCTTCGAGTCGCCGAAAGTGCGTTCGGCCAGCAGCACCGTGCCCATGCCGCCGGTGCCGAGCTCGCCGAGCACTTCGTACGGACCGATCCGCTTCGCCCGAGGCAGCGCCACCGCCGCGGCGGCAAGCGCCGCGGCCTGCAACGTCGCATCGTCTTCGAATGCGCGTGCCAGAAGGCGCAGCGCGGCTTCGCGTACCGCCGGTTCTTCCTCGCTTGCCTGCACGAACGCCTCACGCTCGTCGGCGGACCGCTCGAGCGCGGCATTGAACAATGCTTCGATCCGCTGGAAGTTTCTTGCGTCCACGTCGGTCGACCCCATGCGCGCTCATGCGCCGGCCGAATGCCGTACGCGATGCTCGCTGCCCCGCCGCGTAGCTTGAAATCGCCGGGCGCCGCGGTCAACTACCCGTGCGTTCCGGCCCATCCACGAGGGAGCAGTCCATGAGGACGCGGCGAACCCACAACGCGCGCACAAGCGCTCGATCAACCCTTCGCGCCGCAACGGCCTCCCGAGCGCCCACCCGAAGCTCAGTGCACGAGCCGCTCGCGCAGCCAGGCACGGGCGAAGCGCAGGTCACGCTCGACGGTCGGCACGGACACGTCGAGCGCTTCGGCGATGTCGGCCTGTTCCAGGCCGAGCAGAATGGACATTTCCACAACGCGGCATTTGCGCGCGTCGAGGATCTCGAGTTCGGCCAGCGCGGTGTCGATCGAGAGCCAGGCCTCGGGGCCGACGACGGCGAGGTCGCCGGCAGCGCTCAGGCTTACCGCCAGTGCGCCGCCGCCGCGTTTCTCGGCCCGTTCGCGGCGGATCGCGTCGGTCAGCACCTGGCGCAGCACCATGGCCACGGTACGGAAGAAGTGCAGGCGGTCCTTCACCTGCAGCGGTTTTTCCAGCAGGCGTGCAAACGCTTCGTGAACGAGCTCGGTGGTCTGCAACGGCAGCGCCTTGCCACCGGCAAGGCGCCGTGCGGCCATGGCACGCATGTCATCGTAGACCAGCGCCGCGAGCGCCTGCGCGGCATCGGCGTCGCCGCCGCGCCAGGCGGCGAGCAGTCCGGTGACATCGTTCGCGCGCGGGTTCCCCATGTTCCGATGGCTGATGCCACCTCGTTGCGTAGGCATGTCGATGCCGCAGCGGCAGCGTAGCCAATTCGTTCGGGCCGCGCTACCGTCCTTGATTCAGGCCACTGAAATGTCGCCCTTGCGCAAGGCGGCGGCCCTGCCCGCGCACGCCTGCCGGCAGGCCCGTTCCTGACGCAGGATTCTGGCGGCGGTGCTACATCCGTACTTGTCGCCGCCAAGCCTACCGCGATAGTTCGCAGATCCAGTTCACTTCCCAGGTCTTGCCGCCGTCGGGCGAGAACGACTGCTCCATGCGTGCCGCCTTCGGCGAGATGTTCAACCACATGTAGCGCACGAGGATGACGCGGTTGCGCAGCGTCTCCTGGTGGAAGAACTCGCCGCGGTTGCCGTGGAATTGGCCGACGACGGGCGGCACGTCGACCTCGCCCTTGTCGAGATCGAGCAGGTAGATGCTCCATTGATGCGTCTCCGGATTGTAGACGCGCAATGTTTGCCCCTTGATATGCAGCTTCTTGTCGGCGCTGCTGACCTCGAATTCCTCGAAATTCGCATTCGTGTCGAGCAGCTTGTGGTGATTGGAGATGCCGTCGTAGACGTCCCAGGTATCCGAGCCGTTCAAGCGATCAGGAAGGCGGCGAACATGCGCCTTCCAGTCACCGATCAGGAAATCGAAATCGTGCGACCCGTCGCGCTGCTGCGCGGCATAGGCGGCTGACGCGCTTTCCGTGTTCTGCGTCGCCGCAAGCGACTGATGTCCACCCGCCGACAGCGCCACGATCATCAGGGTCGACATGATGAATCTCGAACTTGACGATTTTCTGTGGGTCATCTCCACTCCTGACAAGAATTAGCCCGGATCACCGGGAATATGGGCCGCACGCAGCAATTGATCGGGCATCGGTCCGCGCGCGTTCCCAAGGCGCCGCATTGCCACGCGATCGTCGAACGCCTGCGGCCAACATTCAAGTCGCCGGAAGGCGCGTCCGCGTTGCAGAGTTTGCCGGGCGGCTGGAATCCCGGTGCGTCGACATGTCGATCATGCAGGCGCTGGATGAAAGTTCGGCCTGCCCCTCTCGTGATGAGGGCAGGCTTGCAACGCAAGACCCGGTCCCTGGCAGCCTGAGCACGATGAAGCTGTTCTCGACCAGCCAACCGCACTAACGGCAATAACGTTCGCCGGCAACACGCCCCAGCGACGGCATGGCGCGGGCGGGCGGCGCGCATTGCCGGTTTCGCCGCTTTCGGGCAAGCTGTGGCCCCGTTTGCGAACTTCCAGGTGCGTAAAGACGTGCTCCCAATCCGCCGCAGCATGCCGACGCATCTCAGACTGCTGCCGCTGGTTCTGGCCCTGGCACCATTGGCGTCGACGTTCGCGGACGATGTTCCCGCGCCGGCCGTCGTTGCCGCGACCGACAACGCCTCCGACGTGCCTCCGATCTGCCCGGTCGGCGTCCTCGTTTGCCCGAAGCCGAAGAACAAATATGTCGGCTGCAAGCGCAACGACCTGCTCGATTTTTACACGCCGGGACTGCCCGGCGCCGGCGACCGCTCGCAGGCGCCGACCGACATGGTCGCGCGCAAGGTCACCCAGACCGATGCGACGCATGACCGGCTCGAGGGCGATGTCGAACTGAGCAAGCTCGATGCGCTGCTCAAGGCCGACGTCGTCACCTACGATCGCGAGACGACCGACTACACCGCGACCGGCAACGTGCGCTTCCAGGACCACGCGACGCTGCTCTCGGCCGACAGCGCGCACGGCACCGGCTCGCCGAATTCGACCTACCTCGACGACGTGCGCTACCAGCTGCTCGACCAGCGCGGCAACGGCATCGCGGCGAAGGCCAACCAGACCGACCCGGACCATTCGCAGTCGTTCGACGCAACCTATTCGACATGCGATCCGAGCGATCGCAAGTGGGAAATCCGCGCGAGCGAGCTGGACATGGATCACGTCGAGGAAAAAGGCCGCGCGCACGATGCCACGCTGGTCTACGACGGCATACCGTTTTTCTGGTTTCCGTATCTGAGCTTTCCGCTGGACAACGAACGCTCGAGCGGTTTCCTGCTGCCGCACGTCGGCTACAGCGAGCGCCGCGGGCTCGTGCTCGGCTTTCCGTACTACTTCAATCTCGCGCCGAACTACGACGCCACGCTCGCGCCGCGCGTGATGACCGAACGCGGCGCCATGCTCGAAGGCCAGTTCCGCTATCTGTCGTCGTCGAGCAAGCTCGAACTCGACTTCAACTACATGCCGCACGACCGGCAGGCCGACGACGAGTACCGCGACTATCTGGCCACGCAGCCGCCGGGCACCTTCGTGCCGACGATCCCGGACAGCCGCAATTTCCTGCGCCTGAACGACATCACGTCGTTCTCGTCGAACTGGGGCGCGGTGATTAGCATCAATCACGTCTCCGATGCGAACTACCTGCGCGATTTCGGCAACAGCTTCGTCACAACCGCGACGGCGCTGCTGCCGTCGAGCGCCTACCTCACCGGCCACGGCGACTGGTGGTCCGCCAGCTTCGGCGGCGATTCCTGGGAGATTACCGATCCGACGCTGTCGAATGTGTTCGAACCTTACCGGCGCCTGCCGCGTGCGACCTTCGTCGGCGAGCATTCCGTCATCGGCTCGCTCGTGGCCGGCGTCAATGCCGAATACGCCGATTTCAGCAAGGACAACGCCGTTACCGGCGGACGCGTGGACATCTATCCGTACGTCGCACTGCCGCTCGAGACCGCGGCGTATTTCATCCGCCCGGAACTCGGCTTGCGCTACACGGGCTATGACCTGAGTCATCTCGACAAGTACGCGACGACGCAACCCGGTGCGCTGCCGCTGACCGAAGACTCGCCTTCGCGCAGCACACCGATCTTCAGCGTCGACAGCGGCCTGGTATTCGAGCGATCGACCGAATTGTTCGGCGACAACTTCACGCAGACGCTGGAGCCGCGCCTGTTCTATCTGCGTGTGCCCTACCGCAACCAGAGCGACCTGCCGATCTTCGACACCCAGTTGCCGACGTTCGACTTCCCCAGCCTGTTCCGCACCAACACGTTCGTCGGCGCGGACCGGCAGACCAATGCCAACAACCTGACTGCCGCGCTGACGACGCGCCTGATCAACAACGATAGCGGCGATCAGCTGCTGAGCGCCAGCATCGGCGAGATCCATTACTTCGATACCCAGAGGGTACAGTTGCCGGGAGCTGCGGAGCTCGACTACTCCGGTTCGGACTATGTCGGTGAACTCGAGCTGCGCCTGAACGATCGCTGGGATCTGCGCTGGGACCAGCAATGGAATCCGAACACACACCAGACCGATCTGTCCGGCGTCGGCGTCGAGTACCGGTTCGGCGCCGAGGGCGTGGTCAACGTGTCCTACCGTTTCCGCCGCAACTTCCTCGAACAGGTCGATACGTCCGCGCTGTTTCCGCTCAACGATCGCTGGAGCCTGATCGGCCGCTACTACTATTCGCTGATGGACAGCCGCCTGCTCGAAGCCTTCGGCGGTTTCGAATACGACAGCTGCTGCGTGGCGGCGCGCTTTCTCGTGCGCCACTACGTCAACGTCGTCGGCGCGAGCACGGCCGATACCGCGGTGTATTTCGAGCTCGAATTCAAGGGCGTCGGCAGCAGCGGCACGCGCACCGAGAACTATCTGCGCCGGACGATGCTCGGATACCCCTGATGTCCGTGTGGCCCGGCAGGCCGGCAGGCCCGCGGACGTCGTCACGTTGCGCGATTCTCCCTTCGTGTAAACTGTGGGTTCGTAGCTGCCCCGCCGGCGCTCTTGACCCGCGACAATTGTTGTAAATAACGGTTTTCTTACACAAAAACCCTATCATTCGCCGTTTGGCCCCCGCGCCATCGGCGCCCGGCTCGGCCGGTACCCGAATTTCTGGAATCCTCGATCGATGAACAAGCTCGTCGCTGTAACTGTTGTAGCTCTCCTCACATTTGCTGCCGCGCCGGTCGTGCGCGCGCAGGCACTGCTGCCGACCGATCAGCTCGATCGCATCGTCGCCGTGGCCGAGGAGGACGTGATCCTGCAGAGCGAACTCGACAAGGCCGTGAACAACATCCTTGCTCAGTATCGTTCCAACCCGCAGCAGTTGCCGCCGCGCGCCGAGCTCGAGCGCCAGGTGCTCGAGCGCCTGATCCTGCTGCGCCTGCAGGTGCAGCGTGCCGAGAGCACCGGCATTCGCGTAACCGACTCCGATATCGATCAGGCCATGCAGCGCGTCGCTGAAGGCAACAAGATCGACGTGCGCACGCTGCGCGCGTCGCTCGAACGCGAAGGCATCGGCTATGACGAATACCGCAAGTCGATCCGCGATCAGATCCTGGTCGCGCGGCTGCGCCAGCGCGTCGTGCAGAACCAGGTCAACGTCACCGACGGCGAAATCGACATCCTGCTCGCCAGCAACAGCCTCAAAGCCGGCGAAGTGCACCTGGCGCACATCCTCCTCAGCGTTCCGGAAGGCGCGAATGCCGACCAGATCCAGAAGGCCAAGGACAAGGCCGAAGACGTGAAGAAACAGGTCGACGGCGGCCTGGACTTCACGACGGCCGCGATCCGCTTTTCCAACGCGCCCGATGCGCTCGAGGGCGGTGATCTGGGCTGGCGGCGCTTCGACGAAGTGCCGGAAGCGTTCGCCAATCTGGCCGAAGGCATGCAAGCCGGACAGGTCTCGCCGGTCATGCGCGGTCCGAGCGGATTCCATATCGTCAAGCTCGTCGAGAAGCGTGCCACCGGCCGCCAGGTCGTGACCGAGTATCACGCGCGCCATATCGAAATCGCCACGAACGAACTCGTGCAGAGCGAGGAGGCGTTGAAGGCCGTGCGCGAGATCCGCCAGCGGATCGTCGATGGCCACGAGGATTTCACCAAGCTCGCGAAGCAGTATTCCAAGGATTCGACCACGGCCGGCGCCGGCGGCGACATGGGCTGGTTCCCGATCGATCAGTACGGCACCAAGGTTGCCGAGACGATTGCCGCGCTGAAGGAGGAGGAAGTGTCGCAGCCGTTCCAGACCGACGTCGGCTGGCACATCATGCAGCTTCTGGGCTCCCGCCAGAACGACCGCACCGACGAAGCCAAGCGCGACCAGGCGCGTGAAGTGCTGCGCAACCGCAAGGCCGAGGACGAGTTCGAAAACTTCCTGCGCCAGATTCGTTCCGAAGCGTACGCCTGCGTGATCAACTCGAGCATGGCGTCGGCCAGCCTGTCGCAGTGCGGTGCAGCCGGCATGGTCGGCGACAAGAAACCCACTGCTCCCTGAGCGTCATTCGGCAAGTAGGAGCCCGATCGGTCCGGTTTCGAAAACGGTGTGTTGCCTCCACAACCCTGCCTCACCTCCTGCGTCATCCCGCGCACTCCAATCGACGGCAGGGTCGCCGCTGGACGCAGGAGGTGGGGCGCCCCCTTAACTTAAGGGGGCTACCAGAGCGCTGAGTTCTGAGCAACCGTTAATATGCCGTCATTCCCCGCTTTCGCGGGAATGACGACTCGATGGGAGTCTCTATGAAGTGCGTCGATGACGCTCCAGTGCGTAGCGAGTGACCATGGCGACGACCAAAGCGCTGCCGCGGATTGCGATTACCGCCGGTGAGCCCGCGGGCATCGGGCCGGAACTCGTTGCGGCGCTTGCCGCAACCGATCTTGCCGCAGATCTGATCGCGGTCGGCAATTTCGATCTGATCCTGCGCAGCGCGCAGACGCGTGGCATCACGTTGAAGATCGAAGCGTTCGATGGCGCGCGCCGAAGCGCGCGTGTGCCGGGTCATTTGCGCTGCATCGACATCGCGCTCGCCGCGCCCGTTGTCGCGGGGCAGCTGGATGTGCGCAATGCGCATCACGTGATCGCGATGCTGACGCGCGCCGCCGACGGCTGCCTGCACGGAGATTTCGAGGCAGTGGTCACCGCGCCGGTGCAGAAGAGCATCATCGCCGACGCCGGCATCGCCTTCACCGGCCACACCGAATTCTTTGCGCAGCGTGCAGGCAGCGATGTCGTCATGCTGCTGACGGCGCCGGGCGGCGGGCGTCTCGACGGCGACCTTCGCGTTGCACTGGCGACGACGCACCTGCCGCTCTCAGCGGTTCCGGCGGCGATCACGCGCGATGGACTGGTACGAACGTTGCGCATCCTCTGCGACGATCTCATCGGCCGCTTCGGCATCGCCGCTCCGCGCGTGGCCGTGCTCGGTCTTAATCCGCACGCGGGCGAAAACGGGCATCTGGGCCGCGAGGAAATCGACACGATCATTCCGGCGATCGAACAACTGCGTGCCGCGGGATTCGACGTCGCCGGTCCACTGCCGGCCGATACGGCCTTCCTGCCGTCGCAGCTCGTGCGCTTCGACGCCGTGCTGGCCATGTATCACGATCAGGGCTTGCCGGTGCTCAAACACGCCGGGTTCGGCCATGGCATCAACGTGACGCTCGGCCTGCCCTTCATCCGCACCTCGGTCGACCACGGCACGGCACTCGACCTCGCCGGCACCGGCAAGGCCGATGCCTCGAGCATGATTGCGGCGGCGAAGCTCGCTCTCGAACTCGCCTCGCGCGCTGTCGCCAGCAACAGTTGAACGCGGATTGTGCGGATAGCAGGGCTACGAACGCGGATTTGCGCGGATCAGGCGTTTATGGATTGCTGACCGTCAGGCGATGCGCTTACTGCGATGTGATTCCCTGACTCTCTGATCCGCGCTTTTATCCGCGTAATCCGCGTTCAATATTGTCTTTTGATCAAGACAGATCACGACAGGGCTTGGCGAGGAGCGGCACGGGTGTGACAGTGCGCGCAAATCCCGGCACGCGCTCGAAGATCAGCGCGACTGCGAACAGGACCAGGAGGCAACCCGCCGCACTCGCCCAGGTAATCGGTTCGCCGATGAACATGGCGCCCCACGCCTGCGCGAAGATCGGCACGAGAAACGTTACCGTCACGGCGCGCTCGCTGCCCGCTTCCTGGATCAGTCGATAGTAGATCGCGTAGGCCACGCCCGTACACACGACGCCTAGCGCGAGCAGTGCGAGCAGGACGCCGATCGACGGCATCTGCTCCGGCAGCGAATAGATACCCCACGGCAACAATGGCAGCGCCGCACCGATCATGCTGCCGGCGGCAACGACGAGCGGTTCGGCGCCGGCGAAGCGCGCCTTGACCATGCGCGCATTGAACGCGTACAGCACCGACGCGGCGAGCGTGCAGACGAACGCGGCAACCGTCATCCAGTTCAGTTGCACGTCACCGAAGCGCGCCAGCGTGACGACGCCGAGCACGCCGACGAACACGCCGGCGAGCTTCGACGCCGACGGCCGTGTGCCGCCGGCCCAGCCGATCACCACGGTGAACAGCGGCACGGTGGCATTGAGTACGGCCGAGTAGCCGGCCGGCAGATAATGTGCGGCGAAGGCGAAGAACGCGAACGGCAAGCCCGCGCCGATCAGGCCGACCAGCAGGTAGTCGCGCCAGCGGCGACGCCACTCGAGCGAGCGGCGCGTGGCGGCCAGGATTGCGACCAGCACCAGCGCGGCGAGTACGAGCCGGCCCGCAGCAGTCACGCCCGAGCCGACGACCGGCACGATGATGCGCTGGAACAGGAACGACGAGCCCCAGATCATGCCGAGCAGGATGAGATAAGTGACGGTTCTGGGATTCATGGCTATTCCTTGGCGACGCCAGCGGGCGGATGGCTGTCTGCAGGCGAAAGTGCGTTACGAGGCACCGAAGCGCCGCTGTCCCGCGCTTTCAATGCATGCGGGTAACGCTGTCTACTTTCAAGAACGCATAATAGGGCTGGCGCACGCCACAAAAAATCGCTATTTTCTCGCTTCAATTGTGAATTCAATTCACATCTCATGAATCCCTGGCACCGCTTGCCCCCATTGCGTTCGTTCCGCGTACTCGAAGCCGCCGCGCGGCACCAGAACTACACGCGCGCCGCCGACGAACTGCACCTGACCCACAGTGCGGTGAGCCATCAGATCCACGCGCTCGAAGAAACGCTCGGCGTGCGCCTGTTCGAGCGCTCGGGCCGCCAGATGCGAGCGACCGAAAGCGGCCGTCAGCTTGCCCAGGATGTGCGCGCGACGCTGGACGCGCTCGCCGGCGCGGTCGAGCGCGTGCGCGGCGCCGACAGCGCCAATTCGATTACCGTCAGCGTGTTGCCGTCGTTCGCCGCGGCGTGGCTCGTGGCGCGACTCGGCGGTTTTCTCGAACGGCATCCGCAGGTCGAATTGCGCCTCGAGAGCACCACGGCGCTGGCCGACTTCCGCAACGACGGCGTCGATGTCGCTATCCGCTACGGCAACGGCAACTACGAGGATCTGGAAAGCGTCAAGCTCTTCGATGACGAAGTGTTTCCGACCATGAGCCCGAAATTGCGCCGCAGCGCACGAATCCGCGTGCCGGCGGATTTGGCGCGCGTGCCGCTGTTGCGCATCCGCAACCAGCCGTGGGCGCCGTGGTTCACGGCAGCCGGCATGAACCAGGCCGAGCCGCGCCGCGGTCCGGTGTTCAACGATTCCGAACTCGCGCTGCAGGCCGCGATCCAGGGCCAGGGCGCGGTGCTCGCACGCGGCTCGCTGGCGGCGGCGAAGCTGCGCGCAGGCGTGCTTGTCGCGCCATTCAAGCAGCGCATCGCCTCGCCGCAGACTTGCTACCTGGTCTATCCGCCACAGCATGCGCGCAAACCGTCGGTGCAGCTGTTCCGCGACTGGCTGCTCGAGGAACTCAGCGCGACCTCGCCCGTGCCCGTGGAAAAGGCGAAGTGAGCGCCGCGTCCAATCCGCAGCACGTGCATGTCGCGCGCAAACGCTTCGGCCAGCACTTCCTGCACGACGCCGGCATCCTTCGGCGCATCGTCGAGGCGATCGCGCCACGGCCCGAGGATCGTCTCGTCGAAATCGGCCCCGGCGAAGGCGCACTGACACTGCCGCTGCTGCGCGCGTGCGGACACCTGACCGCGATCGAACTCGATCGCGACCTGATCGCCTCATTGGCCGCGCGCGCGCGGGATGTCGGCGACCTCAACATCATCAGCGCCGATGTGCTGACCGTCGACTTCGGAACGCTTGCAGGCGACACCGCGCTTCGCGTCGGCCTCTCACGGCCATCCATGGCCTCCGAGGGCCCCTCCCGGCCATCCGTGGCCTCCGGGGCACTTGGGCTCCTGCCCGGCGCGCTCGCGCTCCTGCGCATCGTTGGCAATCTGCCCTACAATATTTCCACTCCTATACTTTTCCACTGTCTCGATCACGCTTCCGCGATCCGCGACATGCACTTCATGCTGCAGAAGGAAGTTGTCGATCGCATGGCCGCGCCGCCGGGCAGCAAGACGTACGGCCGATTGTCGGTGATGCTGCAACTGCGCTGCGCGGTCGAGCCGTTGTTCAAGGTGCCGCCCGGCGCTTTCCGGCCGCCGCCGAAAGTCGATTCGGCGATCGTGCGCCTGACGCCGCTCCCGACGCACGCGCTGCCCGATGCCGACAGCGGCATGATCGATCGCCTCGTCCGCGCCGCGTTCGGTCAGCGCCGCAAGACTCTGAGCAACGCCCTGCGCGACCTTGCCACGGCGAAGCAGATCGATGCGGCCGGCATCGATCCCCGCGCGCGCGCCGAACAGCTGGCGCCATCCGCGTTTGTCGCGCTCGCGCAAACGCTCGCCGGCCGCGCCGATTGACCGGCCTCCTGCGCACCGCACCAATCGCACGACACCGTCAGCGAACGCGCAAGCAGCGCGGGCGCCACATCGCGTGTCCGCGTCCGCTTGGCGACCGTACAAGCAAGGTATGGACCAGCCCCGGCAGGTTGCGGGAAAAGTTTGATCCCGCGAGAATCGCCCCATGAGTGACAAGAACCCGTATCTCATCACGGTCGCCGTGCAGACGCGCTTCGTGCCGGAGCAGTCCAAGCCCGAGGACGACCGCTACGTATTCGCCTACACGATTCGCATCGCCAATGCCGGCAGCATCGCGGCGCGCCTGATTTCGCGTCATTGGATCATCACCGACGCCAACGGCAAGGTGGAGGAGGTACGCGGCGATGGCGTGGTCGGCGAACAGCCGTGGCTGCGGCCGGGCGAGGACTTCCACTACACCTCCGGGGCGGTGCTCGAGACCCCGGTCGGCACCATGCGCGGCAGCTATCACATGCTCGCCGACGACGGCCGGCACTTCGACGCGAACATCGCCCAGTTCACGCTATCGGTACCACGGACCGTTCATTGAGGGATAGGGGACCAGCCACCGTGAATTTCGACCGCCTCTCGCACACTTCCACAGCCGTCGTCACTCGTTTGCCGCGTCGGGCTGTCGTCTCCGCCTTCGCTCGATCGCGATGACGAGGATGCTGCGCATGATGCGCGCGGAGACTCTCTGATGGCGACCTATGCCATCGGCGATGTGCAGGGCTGTTATGAGGAATTCAGCCGCCTGCTGGAAAAGATCGCCTTCGACCAGGCCAAGGACACGCTCTGGCTGTGCGGCGACCTGGTCAATCGCGGCGGACAGTCGCTCGCCGTGCTGCGCCTCGTGCACTCGCTCGGCGATCGCGCCATCACCGTACTCGGCAACCACGATCTGTCGCTGCTCTCGGTCGCCGAACGCGACGAGGCCGACCAGGCCAAGGTCAACGCCGAGTTGCGCGAAGTGCTGTTCGCGCCGGACCGCACGCTGCTGCTCGACTGGTTGCGCGCGCGGCCGCTGCTGCATGTCGATCGCAAGCTGAACTTCGCGCTCGTTCATGCCGGCCTGGCGCCGCGCTGGGACATCGATACCGCCGAGCGTGCGGCGCGCGAAGTCGAGCAACGCCTGCGCAGCGACGGCGCGCGGCGGCTGCTCAAGGCCATGTTCGGCAACAAGCCGGATCTGTGGTTGCCGCGGCTGCAGGGCATCGACCGCCTGCGCGCCGCGATCAACGTGTTCACGCGCCTGCGCTTTTGCGATGTGCGCGGCCGCATCGCCTACAGCGAGAAGGGCGCGCCGGGCACGCAGAAACCCGGCCTGTACCCGTGGTACGAGGTTCCCGGCCAGAAGGCGCGCGACGCGCGGATCGTCTGCGGCCACTGGTCGACACTGGGCCGCTTCCAGGGCTTGGGCGTCTTTGCCATCGACGGTGGTTGCGTATGGGGCGGCGAGCTGATTGCCCTGCGTGTCGATACCGAGGAGCCGCAGTTCATCGCAATCAAGTCGACGCGGCCGCGGCTGGCGGGAAAGGACTGACTGTCCCGCTCTTCCTCACGTAATCCACAAATGTAAAAGAATACTCGTGCTTCGCGTCGGCAGCGTGCGGCACCCTTGCAGTCTCGACCCACTCTTCGGCAGCGAAGCGCGGGAAAAACGCGTCGGCATGGTCGGCCACGGTATCGATCCAGGTCAGGTTGAGGTCGGTCGCGAACGGCAGCGCGAGCGCATAGACTTCGCCACCGCCGATGACCATCAGGTCCTTACCCTGCGTCGCAGCGATCGCCGCGGGAATCGACGAAACGACTTCCTGGCCGGGAAACGGCGCAGCGGCACTGCGCGTCAACACGAGGTTGCGCCGGCCCGGCAACGGCTTGCCGATCGCCAGCGCAGTCTTGCGCCCCATCAGCACCGGCTTGCCGAGCGTAAGTTGCTTGAAGCGCCGCAGATCGTCGGGCAGATGCCAAGGCATCTCGCCGCCGCGGCCGATGGCATGGTTGCGGTCGAGCGCGGCAATGAGGCTCAGGATCATTGGCGCATTGTCGTGGTTCGCCGGGCGCGTGTCAGCACGTGCTGCATTCTTCGCGGCGCGTATACTTCACAAACCTCACGGACAGCTACCCACTGGGTTGAGGTCCCTGCGCGAACGCCTGCTTCAAGAACTTGATATCTGGCCGCCGCCGCAGCGGCGCCGGATCGCCGCAGCTGCAACGCCTCCCCACAGCCGATAGGCGGCGGCGCCGGGATGAAATCCGTCGCTTGCCATGTAACCCGCATCTACCGGGAAATCCACCCGCAAAAGCTCGCAGCGCACGTCGCGTTCGACGAGTCGGGCCAACGAGTCGTCGAGCAGCGCTGCCTTCGTCCCCAGATACCAGCGCAGCGGTTGCGGGAGAGCCGGAAACACATGCATCGGCGGCAGACTCGAGAAAATGACGTGCGCAACACCGAATCTCGACGCAAGCAATTCGATCAGCGCGCTCTGCCTGGCGATCCAGCGGTCCGGACGTGTACGGCCGGTGACGTCGTTGACGCCGACGCAGATGAATGCGACGTCGAACGGCTCGGCCGCAACGGCCTTCAATTCACCGAGGACGTCCTTTACCGTGTGTCCCGTTCGCGCGACCAGCTTCCAGGACAACTCGAACTCACTGGAAAGTCCGGCGGCGAGGTGTCCTGAAAGAGCCTCCTGTTGAGACGACACGCCTACTCCCGCCGCGGAAGAATCGCCGGCGATCAGCAGCCGTAGTCGCGATCCCGATCCGACGATGCCCGAGCGAGCGCCGGAGGGTTCGGGCAAGCGTGGTGTCACGCGTCTGACGTGCAATCCTTGTGCGACGAGGATCGGCGCGAGGGCGATGCTCGCAAGTCGGTGTCGCATGTTCTCCCCAAAATCCAAGGCGTGTTCTTGAATGGCGCTTGCGCCAAACATTTGTGCCGATCGTCGCGGGATCGATCGCAAGGCGAACCCCCAACCCAAGTTACGCGGTTCAGCCGCAAAACGCGCAAGAGCCGATCAGTTCCGATCGATCTCGATGTTTTCCTTGCTCCCGCTGTTCGACACGGAAATCATGATACCGAAGCCGATGACAATGACGACACCGATCACGGTCCACGTCGTGCCGATGTTGGCGAGGATACCCAGCTTCCACAGTGCGGCCAGCACGCCGCCAATCAAAACGATGAATCCCACAAGATACATGCCCGCCCATTTCATGATGACCTCCTTGCTCGAAAACCACGGCGCCGCAGCATCCAACGCGGCGTGATGCCCCAGCCTAGCGGCTGGCGCATGAACGTATACTGTTGCGCTGCAGCTGCCGGCCCTATTGCCATCGCGGCGTCATTCACGGTTCAGCGTTTCGCGCAGCACAATGGCGCGCTTCACCCACATTCCAAGGAGATGGCAAATGAGCATCAAGATTTCAAAAATGCGCGCAGCCGGTGCCTGCCTGGCATTGGCAGTCGCGCTCGGCACGGGCTCGGCATGGGCGAAGGACGTCAATGTCACCCTGAGCGGCGCCGAGGAAACACCGCCCGTGACGACCACGGCGTCAGGCAGCGGCAAGTTCAGCATCGGCGATGACAAGTCGGTGAGCGGCAGCGTCAAGACCATGGGGATCGAGGGTACGGCTGCGCATATCCATCTCGGCGCGGCCGGCACGGCCGGGCCGCCGATCATCACGCTGACCAAGGGCGCCGGCGGTACTTGGAGCGTTCCGGCCGACGCGAAGCTTACCGACGATCAGTTCGCGAGCTTCAAGGCCGGCAGTCTTTACGTCAACGTGCACAGCGCCGAGCACAAGCCCGGCGAAATTCGCGGCCAGCTCAAGCCGTAATCGATCGCGCGACCGCTTCCCGCTGCCGCGCCAGGTGCCGGCAGCGGAAGATCCATCGGCTGCGGAAAATCAGACGGCGATCGGTGCCTTGATCGACGGATGCGCCTTGTAGCCTTCGATCGCGATGTCGTCGAAGCGGAAATCGAAAATCGAGCGAACATCAGAATTCAGCGTCAGGCGCGGCAGCGGCATCGGCGCGCGCGTCAACTGCTCGCGCGCCTGCTCGAGGTGATTGACGTACAAGTGCGCATCGCCGAGCGTGAGGATGAAATCGCCCACCCTCAGCTCGCAAACCTGCGCGACCATGTGCGTCAGCAGCGCGTAGCTGGCGACGTTGAACGGCACGCCGAGGAAGATGTCCGCCGAGCGCTGATACATCTGGCACGACAAGCGTCCCTTCGCGATGTGGAACTGAAACAGCGCGTGGCACGGCTGCAGCGCCATCTTCGGCAGGTCGCCCACATTCCAGGCACTGACGATCAGCCGGCGCGAGTCGGGATTGCGCCGGATCTCGTCGATGACCCAGCTGATCTGGTCGATCGTGCGTCCGTCGCCGGCATTCCACGCGCGCCACTGCCGACCGTAGACCGGGCCTAGTTCGCCCTGCGCATCGGCCCACTCGTCCCAGATCGAAACGCCATGTTCCTTGAGGTAGGCAATATTCGTTTCGCCGCGCAGGAACCAGAGCAACTCATGGACGATCGATTTCAGGTGCAGCTTTTTTGTCGTGACCAGCGGAAAGCCATCGGCCAGATCGAAGCGCAGCTGATGGCCGAACACGGACAGCGTACCGGTGCCAGTGCGGTCGGCCTTGTCGGCACCGTGGTCAAGGATGTGGCGCAACAGGTCGAGATACTGCTTCATTTTGAGGGCTGAGGGCTGAGGGCTGAGGGCTGGATCGCATCATACGGCGTGGATTCCTCCGCAACGCTGGGCGCTCTCAACGCGCGTTCGATTGAACGCAGGAGCCGACCTGTTTCGTCGGCGAGGCCTGCGACATGTTTCATGCTCTCTTCATCGACGCGGTACAGACGAAGAATCAACTCTAGCTGTGTTTCCAGCTCTGCCAACGACCCGCACGCAATCGCAATGAACCTGCGGTACTCGGCGCGCGATCGCCGCTCGTGGCCTTCGGCAATATTGGACGGAACGGATACCGCGGCCCGGCGCAGCTGATTGGCCAAACCAAAACGTTCGATGTCCGGCAGCAGGCTAGCGATTGCATATGCGCTCTCAGCAAGCATCATCGCCTTCTGCCAAACCACCAACTCTCGATAACTCCTCGCCATCCCCCAGCCCTCAGCCCTCGGCCCTCAGCCCTTGTTTCCAGGACATCCACAGCAGCACCAGCCCGATCACGATCAGCGGCAGCGAGAGGATCTGTCCCATCGTCAGCCAGTCGAACGCGATGTAACCGAGTTGCACGTCGGGTTCGCGCACGAACTCGACGCTGAAACGGAACAAGCCGTAGAGCAGCGCAAACAGACCGGACACGGCGTAGCGCGGGCGCGGCTTGCGCGAGTAGAACCACAGTACGCTGAACATGACGATGCCCTCGAGCGCGAATTCATACAGCTGCGACGGATGCCGCGCCTCGTGGTTCAATTCGCCGGCGAGATACATCTGATACAACTCATCGCGCGTCCTGTTCAGGCCTTCGAGTGCGCGCGGAAAGATCATGCCCCACGGCAAATCGGTGTGCCGGCCCCACAATTCGCCGCCGATGAAATTGCCGAACCGGCCGAGGCCCAGGCCGATCGGCACGAGTGGCGCGACGAAATCGACCGTGTCGAAAAAACGGATACCGTGGCGGCGCGACCAGATCCAGCCGGCGAAGAGCACGCCGAGCAGACCGCCATGGAACGACATGCCGCCTTCCCAGACACGGAACAGCGCGAGCGGATCGTGCAGCATCCAGGTCGTCGAAGTGTAGAAAAGCATGTAGCCGATGCGGCCGCCGACGATGACGCCGAGCATCACGTAGAACGACAGGTCGGAAAACGCCTCGTAGCTCGCCGCCAGGCGCCCCTGCTCGCGGCGCCGGTTGCCGAGCATCCAGGCGCCGAGGAAACCGAGCAGATACATGATGCCGTACCAGTGCACGGCGACGGGCCCGATCGAGAAGGCTATCGGGTCGATGTTGTGGAAATAGGGCATCTAGGGCTGAGGGCTGAGGGCTGACAAGCGAAGCGTCGCACGAGTGGGTGCGAAGTTTAAAGCAACCGCCGATTTGAATGCCGATTCGCAAGGGCCGTCGGCGTCACCAGCCCTCGGCCCTCAGCCCTAACTCGGCAGCACTCGGCAAATGAACCCCTTGAGATAGTCGGTTTCCGGAATCGCCGGATGCACCGGATGATCCGGCGCCTGCTGCAGTTGCGCGAGCACCTGCATGTTGCGGTCGAGGTGGCGCGCGGCCTGCTGCACCGCTTCGAGCAGCGCGCTGCGCGGCATGTGATACGAGCACGAACAGGTGATCAGGATTCCGTCGCGCGCCAGGATCTGCATGGCCATCTCGTTGATGCGGCGATAGGCGATGCGACCTTCGGTAAAATCCTTCTTGCGCTTGACGAACGCGGGCGGATCCAGGATGACGACATCGAAGTGCTCGCGTGCAGCGCGTTGCGCCTTCAGGTATTCGAATGCATCGGCGCGCACGGCGGTGACGCGGTCGGCAAGTCCGTTGCGCTGCGCGTTGCGCGTGGTGGCAGCGACAGCAGGCGCCGAAGCATCGACGCAGATCACCTGCTTCGCGCCGGCTGCGGCAGCGCGCAGCCCCCAGCCGCCGAGGTAGCTGAACATGTCGAGCACGCGCGCGCCGCGTACGTAGGGCGCGAGCAGGTCGCGGTTGGCGCGCTGGTCGTAGAACCAGCCGGTCTTCTGGCCGCCCACCGGGTCGATTTCGAATTCGAGACCGCCTTCGCGTACCACGAGCGACACCGGCAGCACCTGCATGCCGGCGTCGGAATATTCCGGCAGGTGCTCCAGCGCGCGGATTGCCGCGTCGTTCTTCCACACCAGTGCGGCCGGCTTGATCACCTTGGCGATGGCCGCGGTGACATCGTCCTTGAGCCGTTCCATTCCAGCCGTCGTCGCCTGTGCGACGATCACTTCGCCGAAGCGGTCGACCGTGAGCCCAGGCAGCGCGTCGGATTCACCGAAGACGAGCCGGTAGTAAGGTTCGGCGTAAAGCCGCTCGCGCAGCGACAACGCAACCTTGAGCCTGTGCACGATCAGCGAGCGATCCAGCGCATGGTCGAGGTTACGGTTGACCAGGCGCGCGCAGATCAGCGAGTTGGGATTGACATAGCCGATGCCGAGCGGCTTGTCGTGCGCATCGACGATGACGCAGGCTTCGCCGGGCTCGAACCCGGTCAGCGGCGAGCGCTTCACGTCGACCTCGTTCGAGAATACCCACAGGTGGCCGCCGCGCAGGCGCGTGTCTTCGCCTCGTTTGAGGTACAGCGCCGGGTAAGCGATTTCTTCCGACATGCGGCCGCCATGACCAAGGGGGAGCACGCATCTTAATCGACCGGGTCACCGCCGGTATGATTTCCGGCATAATTGGCGGCTCGTACAAGGGGAGTTCCGCACGTGAAGACAAGCATTGCCGTATTCATCGCCGTCGTGCTCGGCTGCCCGCTGGTCGCGGGCGCGGAGGAAGCCAAGCCACAGATGTTTCCGACGGTCGAGGCCGTTCCTGAAGCCGATTTCGCCAGGCATCCGCCACTGGGAAGTCCGGCCCTCTCGCCCGACGGTCAGCACATCGCCGTATCGGTACACAGCGAGGATAACGGCGAAAGCCGCTACCAGCTCGCGGTGCTGCACCTGCCGGACCTGAAGTACGTCAGCCGCCTCGACATGGTTGCGCACTACCTGCCGATTGACATCACCTGGGTCGACAACAAGCGCCTGGTCATGGGTACCGGCCGCGAGACCGCATTTTCCGAAACGCCGGCCGGCACCGGCGACATCATCGCCGTCGACATCGACGGCAAGAACAAGCGCATGCTCTACAGTGACAATTCACGCGGATCGACCGGTTCGGCGAATATCCTCAAGCTGCCGATGGGCTTCGGCTCAATCAGCGGGACGCCGGACAAGGCCAACGGTCACTTCTACCTGACCGTCAACCCGGCGCCGGAACGCGGCGGCAGCGACGCCCAGGCGCATCGCACGCTGATGTTCGACGTCAATGCGATCACCGGCGGCGTCAACGAGATGGCGTCGATCGACGCAGACGGCTACGACTTCGTCGTGCACGACGGCGTAGTGCGCTATACCTACGGCACTGACAACAATCTCAAGGACCATGTGTTCTACCGTGCCGCTGCCGATCAGCCGTGGACCGAACTGAAGCGCGACGTCATCGGCAAGGAATTCACGCCGGCTGCGCTCAGCGCCGACGGCAAGAAGGTTTATTCGTACGGCAGCCTGAGCGGTGGGCCGAACGAGTTTGCGATCAGCAACCTCGACGGTAGCGAGCGCAAGGTGCTCGCATCGAATCCGCGCATGAGCATCACCGGCGTGGCATGGTCTCCGGCTCCGCACGAGCCGTACGCCGCCGTGGCGCTGGAAGGCAAGCCGGTCATCACATACCTCGACGACAGCCGCTACGCCAAGGCATTGAAGGCTTTGAACACGCAGTTTGCCGATCACTACGTTTCGTTCGGCGATTTGAGCGACGATGGCTCGGTGGCGCTGGTGCGTGCCGTGAGCGACCGCGACCCGGGCACCTACGCGCTGTTCGACCTGAAAACGAACAACCTGCGCCCGCTCTACCAGAGCAAGCCGTGGCTCAAGCCCGAACAGCTCGGCGAACGCCGGCCTTTCTGGTTCAAGGCGTCGAGCGGCACCGAGCTCGGCGGCTTCCTGACGCTGCCCCCAGGTCGTTCGTCGAAGAACCTGCCGACGATCCTGCTGCCTCACGGCGGCCCGATCGGCCCGTCGCACCGCTGGACGATCACCTCGTGGGACGATGCCGAAGCGCAGTTCCTCGCCTCGCGCGGCTATGCCGTCGTGCAGGTCAACTACCGCGGCTCCGGCGATCGCGGCAAGAACTTCGAGGATTCCGGCAAGCTGCAGATGGGCACCGGGATGCTGCAGGACCAACTCGACGGCTTGAACTGGGCCGTGGCGCAGGGCTACGCCGACAAAAACCGCCTCGGCGTGTACGGCGCGAGCTACGGCGGTTACTCGGCATACTTCCAGCCGGTATTTGCTCCGCAGGGTACATTCAAATGCTCAGTCGCAATCGCCGGACTCTCGGACATACGTCTTTGGGCAAACGCCGATACGAGCCGATCGCGCGGCGGTCGCAACTTCGTGCGCGAAGCGTGGGGTCTCGACGATCCCAAGTACGTCGCTGCAAATTCAGCGATAGACCATGTCGACAAATTCAACGTGCCGGTGCTGATAATCCACGGCGAGGATGACCCGCGTGTGCCTGTCGCCAACGCCAGCGAAATGCGCGATGCACTCGAGAAAGTCGGCAAGCCGGTCGAATACATGACGCGGCCGAAAGAAGGCCACGGATTCTTCAAGGAAGACAACAACACCGACCGCTACAAGATCACCGAAGCATTCCTCGAAAAATATCTCGGGCCGGGCGCTCCCGCGGCGCTCTGACTTCGCCTTGACGCGAGTCGACAACGCCCGGCTTGCCGGGCGTTGTCTTTTCTACGACTGCATTTGCGCTAATCTCACTCCATGAGCAATCGCCTCGCAGCCGAAACCAGTCCCTATCTGCGCCAGCACGCCGACAACCCAGTCGACTGGTGGCCGTGGAGCGATGCGGCGCTGGCGGCGGCGCGTAAACAGGACAAGCCGTTGCTGCTGTCGATCGGTTACAGCGCGTGCCATTGGTGCCACGTGATGGCGCATGAGAGTTTCGAGGACGAAGCCACCGCGCGCGTGATGAACGACCTGTTCGTCAACGTCAAGGTCGATCGCGAGGAACGGCCCGATCTCGACAAGATCTACCAGCTTTCGCACCAGGCCCTGACTCAGCGCGGCGGCGGCTGGCCGCTGACGGTCTTTCTCAGTCCCGAGGACCTGGTGCCGTTCTACGCCGGCACGTATTTTCCGAAGGACGCGCGCTACGGCATGCCGCCGTTTGCCTACGTGCTCGAGCAGGTGCGCGGCTTCTGGGACAGCCGGCGCGACGATGTGCGCGCACAGACGGCGGCGCTGGCGGATTTCCTGCGCAACTACGACCGCAGCGATGCGGCAGCCACGGCGCTCGACGACACGCCGCTCCGCTCGGCGCTTGCGCAGATCGCCCGTGCCTTCGATCCCGAACACGGCGGGCACCACGGCGCGCCGAAGTTTCCGCATTGTCCGGAAATGGAATTGCTGCTCGACCTCCAGCCCGCAAGTGCCGGCAGCGACGCCAACTCGCAGATGGTCGAGTTGACGTTGCGGCGCATGGCCGACGGCGGCATCCACGACCAGATCGGCGGCGGTTTTTGCCGTTACAGCGTCGATGAGCGCTGGGAGATCCCGCACTTCGAGAAAATGCTGTACGACAACGCGCAGTTGCTGCCTCTGTACGCGCTGGCTGCGCGGCAATTCGACGAGGCGGGTTTTGCGCGCGTTGCGCGCGAACTGCTTGCCTGGCTGGTGCGCGAGATGATGGCGCCGACGGGCGGGTTCTACACGGCACTCGACGCCGATTCCGAGCACGAAGAAGGCAAGTTCTACGTGTGGCAGCGCGAAGAACTGCGCGTCCTGCTCGATGCCGATGAGCTTGCGCTCGCCGACGCCTATTATGGTTTCGGCCGGCCGCCGAACTTCGAACACAAAGCCTGGAATCCGGTCGTAGCGACCTCCTTGCCGCTGGCTGGCGAAGCTCTGGCGATCGGAATGGAGCGCAGCCGGCGCGCGCCTTGCCGGCATCAGGCAGAAGCTCTTCAGCGCGCGCAGCACGCGGGTGCGCCCCGGGCTCGACGACAAGATCCTGACGGCGAACAACGCCTTGATGATCGCCGGCGATCGCGCGCGCGGCGCGCGCGCTCGATGCGCCGCCATTGCTCGGACTGGCCGACAACGCGCTCGACTTCCTGCATCGCGGCGCCGCCTGGCGCGACGGTCGCCTGTATGCCAAGTCCGGCGGCGACGCAGCGCGCTTTCCGGCCTATCTGGACGACCACGCGTTCCTGCTCGACGCCCTGCTCGAATGCCTGCAAGGCCGCTGGAGCTCACGCGACCTGAACTGGGCGATTGCACTCGCCGATGCGCTGCTCGAACGTTTCGAGGATCGCGAATCCGGCGGATTTTTCTTCACGGCCCACGATCACGAAACTCTGCCGCAGCGGCCGAAGCCGTGGACTGACGACGCCGTGCCGTCCGGCAACGGCGTCGCCGCACGCGCTTTGTTGCGCCTGGGCCATCTCCTCGGCGAAACGCGCTACCTCGACGCCGCCGATCGCACGCTGCGGGCGGCGCACTCGACCATGCAGCAGATGCCGCACGCCTGCGCGAGCCTGCTGCGCGCGCTCAACGATTACCTGCACCCGCGCACGCACGTCGTGATCCGATACGGCACCGAGTCCGATGCATCGGCATGGCGCGCCGCGCTTGCCGACAGCGATGCCGGCCGAATCGATTCGTATTTCATCGCAGAGAGCGCCGCGGACCTTCCGGCGACGATCGCGGCGCAGAAAAGCGTGCCTGGCGGCGTCGCCTACGTCTGCCGCGGCACGAATTGCCTGCCGCCGATCAATGGCCCGTCGTTGCTCGCCGATTCGCTCGCAAGAAGTTGAATCAGAGAATGATCGGTTCGTCGGAAAGTTCGTTGTCGCGCGGCGTGCCGTCGGACGGGAACTCACGAGCGAGGATGTCGCTGACGGCCTGCACGCCTTCGACGGCACCGCGTTCGAAGTCGTTCGCGGCGAAGCGCACGAGCATGCGGTTGCAGACCTCCTGCCATTCGGCCTGATCGACGCGCGCGGCGATGCCGCGGTCGGCGACGATCTCGATCGCGTGGTCGGCGACGAGCACATAGATCAGCACGCCACTGTTGTGCACGGTGTCCCAGACGCGCAGTTGCGCAAACGCCTCGTGCGCACGTTCGCGTACCGATAGTGCGCCGAAAAGGTCGCGCAGCGGCAATGCCTGCTCGATGGCAAAGCAGACCTGGCCGCGATGGCGCTGCTCGCCCGCGGCGATTGCCTTGTGGATCGCAGCCAGCGTCGCGCGCGTGAACCTGCGCGGTTGCGCTTTGGCCGCCACATGTCGAATCCAGCGCATGCTACCAACTCCCCGACGCGCCACCGCCGGCGAACCCGCCGCCGCCGCCGCTGAAGCCGCCGCCGCCACCGAAACTGCCACCGCCGCCGAACCCGCCACCCAAGCCCCGCCGAGGCCGCCCCAGCCACCGCGGCCGGCGAATCCTCCGCCACCCCCTCCACTCATGACGCCGATCAAGGCGCCCAGCAAGCCTGCACCGAGCGCAGCCAGAACGAATCCGGTAAGAAAGAACGCGATGCCGCCGCAGATCACGCCGACCAGACCGGCGCGCGGCGCACCGGGCAGGCGGCCGAACATCGAACGCAACCAGATCGAGGCGAACAGTACCGCGATCAGCGTATTGAAGATCGTATCGCTCCTGCCCCTGCGCGGCGAACGGTCGTCGGTCAACGGTGGCGGCAATTGCTCGCCATCGATCAGTTTCGTCAGTGCGCCGAGCGCGTCGCCGATGCCGCCGTAGAAGTCGCCGGCGCGGAATTTCGGCGTGATGTATTCGCGGATGATGCGCGCACCGGCGGCGTCGGGAATCGCTCCCTCCAGGCCGCGTCCGACTTCGATGCGCACGCGATGATCGTTCTTGGCGACTATCAGCAACGCACCGTCGTCGACTTTCTGCCGGCCGAGCTTCCACGCTTCGACAACACGGATCGAATACTGTGCGATGTCCTCGGGCTGCGTCGTCGGCACGAGCAGTACGGCCAGTTGCGCGCCCTTGCGTTGCTCGAGCGCGGCGAGCGTGGCTTCCAGTGACTGCTTCTGCTGCGCATCGAGCGTGCCGGTCGTGTCGGTCACGCGCGCGGTCAGCGCCGGAATCGTCTGGAGGTCGGCGCCGAGCACGTCGGGCACGGAGAAAGAAACAACGGCCGCCAGAAGTGCCAAGAGCATTTTTGACGCGGATTTACGCGGATCAACGCGGATGAGAGCAAATCTACTGAAAAAATCCGCGTTCATCCGCGTTTATCCGCGTCCGTTGCTGTTGAGCTTGCGTGCTTCATCGGAAGGGACGTGGATACACGCTTAATGGAAGCGTTCGCGCTGATCCTTCTTGATCCGCGCAATCCGCGTTTTCTGCTTTGCATCCGCGCAATCCGCTTTCAATAGCTCTTGCTTTCAGCGCGGCCTTCAATGGGCCGGAGGCTGGGGCGGTGGCGGCTGCGCCGGAGCCGGCGCGGGCTTGTTGAAGTCGACGGTCGGCGCGGTGGAGATCGCTTTTTCGTTCTCGACCGAAAAGTTCGCCTTGGTCTTGTAGCCGAACATCATCGCGGTCAGGTTCTGCGGGAAGCTGCGCACGAACGTGTTGTATTCCTGCACCGAAGCGATGTAGCGATTGCGCGCAACGGCGATGCGGTTTTCCGTACCCTCCAGCTGCGCCTGCAGGTTCTGGAACAGGCCGTCGGCCTTGAGATTCGGATAGTTCTCCGACACGGCCATCAGGCGCGAGAGCGCGCTGGACAGTTCACCCTGCGCGGCCTGGAACTGCTTGAGCTTGGCTTCATCGGTGAGATCGGCGGCAGAAATCTGGATCTTGCCGACCGACGCGCGCGCCTCGGTGACCTTCGTCAGCACTTCTTCTTCGTGCTCGGCGTAGCCCTTGACCGTGTTGACCAGGTTCGGCACGAGGTCGGCGCGGCGCTGATACTGGTTGACGACTTCGGACCAGCCGGCCGTAACCGCCTCGTCCTTGGACTGGATCGAGTTGTAGCCGCAGCCGCCGAGCAGGAATACGGCCAGCAGCAATACGACATGTCGCATGGTCATGAGCGCTCTCCCGGGTTGGACGGCCAACGGTCGCATCATACAACGTGGGGCGGAACGGCTGCCGTTCAATCGCCGTCTTTCGGCACGCGCGCGCTGTCCTCGGCGCGTCGTCGGTGGCGCCTGGACTTTTCGCGCTTGGCCTTGAGGTTCAGAAGTTCGACGACGGCGGAGAACGCCATGGCGAAATAAATGTAGCCGCGCGGAATGTGCACGTCGATGCCTTCGCCGATCAGCACGACGCCGATCAGCATGATGAAGGCCAGCGCCAGCATGCGGATGGTCGGATTGTTGTCGATGAAGTCGCCGACCGGATTCGACGCGAAGATCATGACCAGTACGGCCAGGATGATCGCCGCGATCATGACCGGAATGTTGCGCACCATGCCGACCGCGGTTATCACCGAGTCGAGCGAGAAGACGATGTCGATGATTGCGATCTGCAGGATCACGAGCAGGAACTTGGAGGCGGTTGCTTCCTTCTCGGGTTCGCTCGGCTCGGAGAAGATCGCGTCGCGGATCTCCATCGTGCCCTTGATCAGCAGGAATACGCCGCCGCCGATCATGATCAGGTCGCGCAGCGAGATGACCTTGCCGTAGGCCGTGAACAAGCGCATGTGCGAATCGTCCAGCCGTGCCATCTGCGCCAGCACGAACAGCAGCGCACAGCGGGTGACGCAGGCCAAGGCAAGGCCGAAACGGCGTGCGCGCGGACGCATGTGCACCGGCAGGCGCCCGACCGCAATCGAGATGAACACGAGGTTGTCGGCGCCGAGCACGATTTCCAGCGTGCTCAGGGTCAGCAGCGCGATCACCAGCTCGCCGTTAATCACCATGGCGCGCCGGGCCTGGAGAACACCGAGTCAGCATCAGAATCGCGGCCAAAGCACCAGGCTCCAGCATAGCAGCACGTTCATCATCAGCAGAAAGACCGCGGCCGAGCCCATGTCCTTGGCGCGGCCGGCGAGTTCGTGGAATTCGGGGCTCGCCTTGTCGACCACCGCTTCGACCGCGGAGTTCAGGACTTCGGCCGACAGCACGAGCAGCAGGCTGCCACACAGCAGCGCCCTTTCGATACCGCCGTGACCCAGCCACAATCCGAGCGGAAACAAGACAATGCACAAATATACTTCGAGCCGGAACGAAGCCTCGAACTGCCAGCAGGCGCGCAGGCCCTTCATTGACCAGATCAACGCCTTGTAGATTTGCTTGGGTCCGCGCGCTTCGGTACTGGGCACTTCAGGCTCCCCTCAAGCCCAGGACGATCAGGCGGCCGCAGCCGTTTCAGTTTTCTTGGCGCCAGGCGGGTTCCAGGCGATGTCGAGTTCGCGCGCCGCCTTGACGTCGTCGAGCCGGCGCACCGGCAGCGTCACCGGCGCATCCTTCATCGCCTGCGGATCTTCGCGCGACAGCACGAGCAACTCGCCCATCACCTCGACGAATTCGTCGAGCGTTTCCTTGGCTTCCGTCTCGGTCGGCTCGATCAGCAGGCATTCCGGCACGAGCAGTGGAAAGTAATTGGTCGGAGCGTGAATGCCGCGGTCGATCAGGCTCTTGGAGAAGTCCAGTGCAGTCACGCCATTTTCCTTTTTCTGCCGGGCCACGGTAACGATGAACTCATGACTCGCACGACGCTTCGGATAGGCCAGATCGAAGCCTTTTTCGGCAAGGCGCTTCGCCAGGTAGTTCGCGTTGAGCGTGGCGAATTCGGCGACGCGCGACATGCCTTCGCGGCCGAGCAGGCGCGCATAGATGTAGGCGCGCAACAGCACCCCGGCGTTGCCGGCGAAGGTCGTCAGCCGGCCGATCGATTGCGGGCGGTCTTTCTTGCGTACCCAGCCGTAGTGGCCATCGGCGCGCTTCTCGATCATCGGAATGGGCAGGAATGGCTTGAGGCGTTCGGAAACGCCTACCGCACCGGCACCCGGCCCGCCGCCGCCGTGCGGCGTCGAGAACGTCTTGTGCAGGTTCATGTGGATCGCATCGAAGCCCATGTCGCCCGGCCGCACCTTGCCGAGGATCGCATTGAGGTTGGCGCCGTCGTAATAGAGCAAACCGCCGGCTTCGTGCACGAGCCGCGAGATTTCCACGATGCGGCGTTCGAACACGCCGATCGTCGACGGATTGGTCAGCATGATGCCGGCAGTGTTCGGGCCGAGCACTTTCTTCAACGCTTCGACGTCGATGTCGCCGTCGGCCTGCGTCGGTATCTCGCGCACCGTGCAGCCGCACATCGTCGCTGTGGCCGGATTGGTGCCGTGCGCGGCATCCGGCACGATGATCTCGGTGCGCGCCGTGTCGCCGCGGCTCTTGTGATAGGCCATGATCATCGCCACGCCGGCGAACTCGCCCTGCGCACCGGCCATCGGCGCCAGCGACACGCCGCCCTTCATGCCGGTGACGTCGGCGAGGATTTCCTGAAGGTCGTGCATGCAGGCGAGGAATCCCTGCGACAGCGATTCCGGCGCGTACGGATGACGCGCGAGAAAACCATCGAGCATCGCCAGCGAATTGCACGCGCGCGGGTTGTACTTCATCGTGCACGAGCCGAGTGGATAGAACTGCGTGTCGATCGAGAAATTCTTGCGCGACAGGTTTGTGTAATGGCGCAACGCCTGCAGCTCGGAAACCTCCGGCAAGCCGATGGGCGTCGTGCGCCGGAACTGCTCAGGCAAGTCGGCCGGGGTATCGATCGCCGCAGGTATCTGCGCCGCGGCGGTGCGGCCGGGCTGGGAGAGCTCGAAAATCAGCATCTGGCGTGGTCTATCGGCATACGGTAAAGGGCGCGTATGATGCCACAACCCGGCGTATCCGCGTGTTGCGCTGCCGCTTGCGCCGGGCCCTTCCAGTGAGTACCGAATGAGCAATATCGTTTGCGTGATCCTGCTTGGCCTGATCGAAGGCATTACCGAATTCCTGCCCATTTCCAGCACCGGCCATCTGCTGATCGCCGAGCACTGGCTCGGCGCGCGCTCCGACACGTTCAATGTCGTGATCCAGGCCGGCGCGATCCTCGCGGTGACCCTGCTCTATCGCCAGCGCCTGTGGCAACTCGCCACGGGGCTGGGCCGCCCTGAAGCGCGCGACTATGCGCTGAAGCTCGCCGTCGCATTCGCGATCACTGCAATCCTCGGCTTTGCCGCGACGAAAGCCGGGCTCAAGCTGCCGGAAACGATTACACCGGTCGCCTGGGCGCTGCTGCTCGGCGGCATCTGGATGATCGGCGCGGAGTATTTCGCCGCCCGGCGCGCCGACAACGCCCGAATCAGCTGGCCCGTAGCGATCCTTGTCGGACTGGCTCAGGTCGTCGCCGCGATCTTTCCCGGCACGTCGCGTTCGGCTGCGACGATCTTCGTCGCCATGTTGGCCGGGACCAGCAATCGGCCGGCCGCGACCGAGTTCGCCTTCCTGGTCGGCATCCCGACGATGTTCGCCGCATCCGGTTACGAATTGCTCAAGACGACGAAAGCCGGCGCAGGCCACGAAGACTGGAGCGCGCTGTCGATCGCTTTCGCCGTTTCGACCGTGACCGCCTTCGTTGCCGTGAAATGGCTGCTCGGCTATATCCGCACGCATCGCTTCACCGCGTTCGCGGTTTACCGGATCCTGCTCGGCGTGCTGCTGCTTATCTTCATGCCCAATGCGTGACCGTTCACGGCCATGAGCAGAAGCGCTCTCGCCTGGACGGCTGCCGTCGCCATCGTTCTCGCCTGCGTCAGCGTCTTCGCCGTCGACCGCGGCATCGCTCTTGTCGTACACGATTCCGGCATCGAGAGCGCCGCAATCATTGTTCGATCACGGGAACTTCTCGATACCCTTACCGGATATCGGTTCAGCGGCATCGGCGACCTGCTGCTCGGCGGATGCCTTGCCGGTGTCGGCTTGCTCTGGACTTTCTCACGGCGCTCGAACGCGACCGCACGCGCCCTGATCTTCACCGGTCTCGTGCAACTCGCCACGATCGCAACCACCTCGCATCTTAAAGGCCTGTTCGGCCGGCTGCGACCGTACCAGCTTATCGAGCGTGGCGACTGGAACCAGATCTGGTTCGCTGGCGGCACTTCGTTTCCGTCCGGCCATGTCGCGTTTTTCTGGGGCTTGTTTCTGCCTCTCGCGTACTTGTATCCAAGATACCGCGTCCCGCTCCTGGTCATTCCGGTTTTCATTGCCTTTGCGCGCATCGTTGAAAACGTGCATTTCCTGTCCGACGTGCTCGGATCGATCGCGCTGGCCGCTCTGATAACCCTTCTCGCTGCCGTCCTCCTGGGCCGCTGGATTCGACCAGATGCCGAACGCTGAACGACTGGAGCGCGCCGCAATGCGGCAAGCACCGCGCGACACGATGCGCTAGGCTTGCGGCTTCACAATTGCGCACTTGAATTCCGTCATGTCCAATCCCGTCCGCTCCGTTTCGCAAACCCGTTCGTTCTCCACGATCTTCCTGATCGAGTTGTGGGAGCGCTTCGGCTATTACGGCATGGCCGCGATCCTCGTGCTGTTCATGGTCGAGAAGGTCGGCTTCGGCGACACGCAGGCGAACCTCGTCTGGGGCGCGTTCACGGCCCTGGTCTACGCGGCGCCGGCGATCGGCGGCTGGATCGGCGACAACGTGCTCGGCACGCGGCGGACGATGCCGATTGGCGCGATCATTCTCGCTCTCGGCTACCTGTTGTTGTCGCTGCCAAGCAGCAGCCTGTACCTGATGTATGTCGCGATGGGAGTGATCGTCGTCGGCAACGGGCTGTTCAAGGCGAATGCGGCGAACATGGTTCGGCGAATCTTCGAGGGCAACGACGCCAAGATCGACAGCGCGTTCACGATCTACTACATGGCGGTCAACGTCGGCGCGACCGTGTCGCAGCTCGCGACGCCCGTGATCAAGGATCGTTTCGGCTGGCACGCAGCGTTCGCCGTCTGCTGCGCAGGCCTGGTCCTGGGCCTGATCAACTACGTGCTCATGCTGCGCACGCTCGAAGGCATCGGCTCGCCACCGGATGAAAAACCGGTGCGTTGGGACCGGCTCGCACTGATTCTCGGCATCGGCGCCATCAGCGTGTTCGTCGTCACCTTCATCGTCCAGGTCGGCGCCGCGCGCGACGCCGCGGTGATCATCGCCGGCTTGGCCATCCTCGCAATCTTCGTTTATATGATTGTCGCCGGGGAACGCAGCGAGCGCGCCGGGCTGATCGCCGCGCTGATCCTGACCGCGCAGACAATCCTGTTCTTCATCTTCTACTCGCAGATGTCAACGTCGCTGACGTTGTTCGCGCTGCGCAACGTCAATGTCGAATGGAAGCTGCTCGGCATCGACATGTGGCCCTGGTCGCCGGGCCAGTACCAGGCGCTAAATCCGATCTGGATCATGCTGCTGTCGCCGGTGCTCGCGTGGATCTACACGCATTTCGGCAAGAGCGGCCGCGACCTGCCGATTGCAGCGAAGTTCGCGCTCGGCTTCGTCGTCGTCGCGGTCGGCTTCTTCATCTTTGGCATAAGCGGCGGCACGGCGGTCGAAGGCAAGGTGTCGTCGTGGTACATGATCTGGGGTTATGGTTTCTACTCGCTCGGCGAGTTGCTGGTCAGCGGCCTGGGCCTGGCGATGATCGCGCGCTACGTGCCGGCGCGCATGGGTGGCTTCATGATGGGTGCGTACTTCGTCGCGGTCGGCGTCTCGCAGTATCTCGGCAGCATCGTCGCGAACCTCGCCAGCATCCCGGAGAACCTGACCGATCCGCTGCAGAGCCTGGCGATCTACACGAGCCTGTTCAACAAGCTCGGCTTCGTCGCCGTCGGCGGCACGACGCTGGCAATCCTGCTGCTGCCCTTGATGAAGAAGCTGTCGGCCAGCCATAGCGGGCATATGGACGATATCGGCGCCGCGGGAACCCTGCGTACGGTCACCGCCGAGGAATAGCCGGCCTCGGCGTGACGAACGTCGCACGGTTCCGGGCGGCGTCGATTCAGCCCCGAAGTGGGCGCTGTCAGGCCTTTTCGCGTTTGAAGACCGCCATGACGGCAAGTGACACGCCGACACCGCTCTGCGACGTCAGTGCGACCAATTCCCATCCGTCCGCCGCGATCTGATTGATCAGTTTTTCCACGTCCTTTGGATCGATCCTTCCGGAAGTGAAGCTTGGGTTGGACAGCTCAGCCACTCGATATTCGGTAGACATTCTGCCTCCAAGGATGACACCTGGCTGCGGCACTCGCCCGTTAACTCACATCGGCACAGGTTCGACCCGCACGCGCTACGGGACCGACGTAGACGTTGCAGAGTCCTGGGTACCGTTGCGCACGAACACGCGCGTGACGTCGCGCGCGGTGTCCGCTCCGGCGCGTTGCTCGTGCACGCGCAGGCTGAGCTTCTTGCCGTCGTCCGACAACGAGTAATGTTCCTCGACGCTGCCGCCAGCGTCGGGATGCGTTTCGATGACCATCTCCGGCGCGGCCCAGGTCAACGTGACGGTGCCACCGTACTCCGCACCGTAATTGTTGCGATTGTCGAAGCGATAGACCATGCGCTTGCCGCCGTCGGCGGCAACGTCGAAGACGACGTCGGATTGCCGGATCGTCAGCGCTTGCGCCGCGATGCGCGGCACACCTTGCACAGCCGTTGCGGAAGCCGCGGCACCCGACGAGTCGCCCGATGAACCGGAATGATGTCGCCCGCCGCCACCGCCGCCGTGGCTGCCGCCCATTCCGCCACCGCCGCCCATCCCGCCACCACCCATTCCGCCACCGCCGCCCATCCCGTGGCCGCCGTGATGCGAGCCCGACGGAGAGGCGCTGTCGCCCCCCTGCGTGCCTTGCGCCTGCTGGTCCTTCGTCGCGGCAATCCACTCGCCGCTGAGATCCTGCGCAGTATCGGCAAGGCTTGCCAAGGGAAACGCAAATGCCCATACCAGCAACCCCGATCGCCATACCGTCATCATCGAACACCTCGCGCAGGAATCCCGCAGAGCCTAACGCGCGCGGACAACCGGGGCCTACAGCCGCCGGGCAAAGCACGGTAAGAAAACGTAAAGCGATTGCAAACGCCCGATCGCCGGCGCGACAAGGACGCTGCGCCTGCGTAAACTGGTGTTCCTGAAGGAATTCAACTATTTCAACGAGATGAGCGACGCAAAAATTCTGCTCGCTGACGATGACGAGGAACTCTGCCAGCTGCTGTCGGACTTCCTCGTACGCGAAGGCTTCACCGTCGATATCGCCCATGACGGCGAGAACACGCTGCGCCTCGCCGCCGAAGGTGGCTACGACGCGCTGATCCTCGACGTCATGCTGCCGCACCGTTCCGGCCTCGACGTGCTGCGCGACCTGCGCCGCGGCTCGCACGTGCCGGTGCTGATGCTGACCGCGCTCGGCGAGGACATCGACCGCATTCTCGGCCTAGAACTCGGCGCCGACGACTACGTGCCCAAACCGTGCAATCCGCGCGAGATCGCCGCGCGCCTGCGCGCGATCCTGCGCCGCACGCGCGGCGAAAGCGAGAGCACGCGCCTCGACGATCTGTCGATCGGACCGGTATCGCTGCGCGCCGCCTCGCGCAGCGTGACCCTGCGCGGCGAACCGGTGACGCTGACCGGAACCGAGTTCAACATCCTCGCGGCGCTGATGCGCGACGCCGGCCGCGTTGTCAGCAAGGATACGTTGTCGCAGGCCGTGCTCGGCCGCCCGCTTGGCCCGTTCGATCGCAGTATCGATGTGCACATTTCCAAATTGCGCCGCAAGCTCGGCCCGGCTGTCGACGGCGATTCGCTGATCAACACGATCCACCGCGGCGGCTATCTCTTCCGCGTGGTCAAGGAAGAAGTGCGATGAGGCAGTTGTTCTGGCGCATCTTCGCGTTGTTCTGGGCCGCCAGCGTGGTGCTGATCCTCACCATCGCCGGCGTCACGACATATAACTTCGAGAACGAAAAAATACCGGGGCTCGGCATCACGCGGCTCGAATCGGTGCTCAACGAGCACTTGCGCAACGCGGCGCATGTGCTGCGCGACGAAGGCATCGGCAGCCTGCGCAGCAAGCTCGCGCAATCGCTCGACTTCGGCCGGGTATCGATCTACGTACTCGACGCCGAGAAACACGATCTGATCGGCCGCGACGTGCCAGACGCCGTTTCGGCGGCCGTCGACCATCCGGTCGAGGACAGCCAGGGATTGTCCGGCAACCGCATGCGCCTGCGCGTGCTCAACGCACCCGACGGCGCGCGCTACACCGCCGTAGCGCGCTTCGAAGGATCGCCGCTGTTGCGCGGCATCTATCGGCACGCGGGCACGTTCTGGGCGCACGTCGGCATCGCCATGGCGATCAGCGCCTGCATCTCGCTGCTGCTCGCGGCGTACATCACCATGCCCCTGTCGCGCATCCGCGCCAGTGCGCGCCGCGTTGCGCGCGGCGACTTGTCCGCGCATGTCGGCGACCTGAAGTTCGGCCGCAGTGCGGAGATGCTGGCGCTGGCACAGGAGTTCGACCAGATGACCGCACGACTGCGCGATCTCGTCGAAGGCCAGCGTCGCCTGATCCGCGACGTATCACACGAAATGCGCTCGCCGTTATCGCGCTTGCGCGTAGCGCTGGAGCTGGCGCGCGCCCAGGTCAGCGGAGATGCCGGCACACAGCTCGACCGCATCGAACGCGAAGCCGAGCGCCTCGAGGAAATGATCGCGCAGGCGATCCAGCTCAGCCGCATGGAAACGACGACGCCATCGAAAGTGGACAACGTCGCACTCGACCTGCTCATCGCCGACGTCGCCGGCGACGCCGCGTTCGAGGCGCAGGCGCGGCCGTGCGCGCTGCACATCGCGCAGAGCACGCCGCTGGCCGTGCGCGCCGAGACCGACCTGCTCACCAGTGCGATCGAAAACGTCGTGCGCAACGCGGTGAAGTACACCTCGCCGGACACGACCGTCAGCATCCGCCTCGACCAGGTCGCCGCACAGGCGCGCCTGCGCGTGCGCGATTGCGGCCCGGGCGTCGCCGAAGGCGACTGCGTGCGCATCTTCGAGCCCTACTACCGCACCGACACCGCGCGCCAGCGCAAGAGCGGCGGCAGCGGTCTCGGCCTGGCCATCGCCAAGCGCGCCGTCGAACGCCAGGGCGGGCGCATTCATGCCGTCAATGCCGAAGGTGGCGGACTCGAAGTCGAGATTCTGCTGCCGCTGGCTTGAGTTCGTAGCCGCCAAGGGGGCGCGCGACGCCATGGGGCCACCGTTGTTTTCTCGGCCTTACCGACGCCTGTGTGCTCGTATTCGTCGTCTACGACACGGTCAAGAACGTCCCTGCATCCGGCCTTCGCCTGGGGCACGCTGTTCTTTCTCGCCTCACAGCCGTTGCGCGTGCTGCTCGCACACACTGCCGCGTGGAATCAATTCGCGAGCTGGCTCGTGGGCTAGGGAAAGAATCGCCCGCGCGGCTGCCGCAAAAGCTGAACGAATCGCCCGGTGGACACTCGCGCCGCGTCGCGCTGCATGCCAACATTCGGCTGCAAGGAGGACGAGGAGACACCAAGTGAGAATGTTGAAGGTAGCGGCACTGTTCATCGCGATGGCCTTCGCCGGCAGCGCCGACAGCCAGGTCGCCAATCCTGATTTCGACACCGGCACGCTGGGGTGGAGTTTCCGCCTCGACAGCGGCAGCGGCGGCAGCGTCGATTGGGACGCACTGGTCGGAGACCCAACGCCCGGCAGCGCGCACGCAGGCAACGTCTTCCCGGGCAATCATATCGACGGCTGGAAGCAGTGCGTGCCGATCAGCGGACCAGATTTCGCGATTTCCGCCGCCGTCGCCTCGGCCCTAAAGACCGGCAACATCTGCCGCATTACCGTCGATTTCATCGCCAACCAGGACTGCGTCGATGGCGCGCCGATCGCGCTCGAAGTGCAGTTGAGCAACACGCAGAACAACGGCGCCTTCGAATTGCTCGGCAGCAGCGGCGCCCTGCCCGATGGCATTCTCAAGGCGGCGCTGACCCTCGAGCACGTGCGTTCCGCCGCTGCCGACGCCGGCGACAGCGACTGCCACTTCGATCACGTGCAGCTCGGCGCCGACACGGTCTTCGCCGCCGGTCTCGATTGATCGGGGTGTTTCTTAACATCAAATTGCGCGACACGAGTCGACCATGAAGAAAACAGCGCCGGCCGCTGACCCCGATGCGTACGTCGCCGGCCTCGACGGCTGGCGGCACGACTGTGTCGTCAAGCTGCGTGCGGCAGTTCGAGCCGCGGCAACACTGGAAGAAGTCGTCAAATGGGGCCATCTCGTCTATCTGCACACCGGCCCGGTGTTGCTCATTCGCGCGGAGGAGCGACGGGTGCTCCTGGGCTTCTGGCGAGGGCAGCGTCTGCTGGCTATTGAGCGGCACCTGAAACCGGGCGGAAAATACGAGATGGCCACGCTGGAATTGCGCGAGGGGACGAGCATCAGTTCCGCGCAGGTGCGTCGCCTGGCAAAGGAGGCGGTCATGCTCAACAAGACGCTGGGTGACCCGACGCTGGCCGCCAAACGAGGCGGGCAAGCGGCTTGACGGCGCCACGAGAAGTTCCGGAGCGTGAGCATGTTGATCCACGGAAATTGCCATTGCCGCAACATTTCCTTCACGCTGACGTGGGACCCGGAGCCCACCGAGATTCCGGTGCGTGCCTGTACGTGTTCCTTCTGCACGAAGCATGGCAACGTCTGGACCTCCAATCCGAATGGCACGCTCAGGATAACGATCGCTCAACGTGAACTGGTTGGCCGGTACACGTTTGAAACACGCACCGCCGAGTTTCTTGTCTGTTCACGCTGTGGCATCGTGCCTGTAGCCACGAGCCGGATCGACGGCAACGTTTACGCGGTCGTGAACGTCAACACCTTCGCAGGCGTTGATCCGACGCTCCTGCGGCGGGCGGCGGCAAGCTTTGACGGCGAAGCCGAATCGTCGCGGCTCGATCGCAGGAAGCGCAACTGGATCGCCGACGTCGGATATGTGCACGACAGCGCCTGACGTTTCGCTATGCCGCAGACCGCCGTCCGTATCTCCACACCAACCGGTGTGTGAGTTACAACCGGAGGCATTTCCTGGGAGGTTGCATGACACCGAATCCAACCGACGAACACTTCCGCAAACTCGAGCGGATGTACGCGACGGCGCCGATCAACCGCTTCTTCGAGCCCGTGCTGCACGTGGCCGAGGGCGCGGCAAAGCTGACGATACCGGTCAAACCGGAATTCTTCCATGCGGCCAATGCCATCCACGGCTCGGTCTACTTCAAGGCACTCGACGACTCGGCGTTCTTCGCGGCCAATTCGCTGGTCGATGACGTATTCGTGCTCACGGTATCATTCAACGTGTCCATCACGCGGCCGGTCTCGAGCGGCGAGCTGCGTGCCGCCGGCACGGTGGTACATCGCTCGCGCAACCTGATCCTGGCGGACTCAGTCGTGCACGATTCGCAAGGCCGGCAGGTTGCCCGCGGCAGCGGCTCGTTCATGCGCAGCCAGATACCGCTCACGCCGGAGATCGGCTACCGCTAGAATCCTGCCTGCCTGAGTTGGAAACAGAACTACGGAGCTGGTCATGTGCAGAAACATCAAGACGTTGTTCAACTTCGAGCCGCCCGCGACCGATGAGGAAATCGAAGCATCGGCGCTGCAATTCGTGCGCAAGCTCAGTGGATTCAATGCGCCGTCGAAGGCGAACGAAGTGGCGTTCAATCGTGCGGTGGAACAGGTAACCGACGTCGCCCGCACGCTGATCCATTCCCTGGTGACCTTGGCGCCGCCGAAGGATCGCGAGGTCGAGCGCTTGCGCCTCAGGGAGTTGTCGGCGAAACGATTCGGCCGGGCGTAGGCACGTCCCAAGCCAGCGCTCCGTTGCTCTTTCAGCTTGGCGCGTTTTGCAGCCCGTTATTGGCCCGCGTCTTTCGGCGCTTCGCTGTGGCGATCGATATCGTCTGCTGCCGGAAGTTCGCTCGCCTGCCAGCCGCCGCCGAGCGCCTTGACCAGCGCAACGCTGTCGGTCAGCCGGTTGCCGAGGATGCTGATCGCGTTGCGCTCGTTGCCGTACGCGGTGGTCTGCGCGGTGACGACGTTGAGGTAGCTCACGGTGCCGGCGCGGTACTGGTTGAGGGCGATCGTCAGCGAGGTCTCGGCAGCCTTGACCGCTTCGGCCTGTGCCGCTGCTTCGGCTTCGAGGATGCGCAGCGCGGCGAGGTTGTCCTCGACGTTCTGGAATGCAGCCAGCGAAACCTGGCGATAGTTCGCCGCCGCAGCATCGAAGCCGGCGCGTGCCTGCGCGACCTGCGCCTGGCGCGCGCCGCCGCTGAAGATCGTTTCGGCCAGCTGCGGCCCGAGCGACCAGAACCGGCTTGGCGCAGCGAGGATGTCGGAAAACGTCGAGCTCTGGAAACCCGCCTCGGCCGAAAGCGTCAGGTTCGGAAAGAATGCCGACTCGGCGACGCCGATCTGCGCGTTGGCCGCAGCGGCCTGGCGTTCGGCGACCGCGACATCCGGCCGGCGCTCGAGCAGTGTCGCTGACAGTTCGACCGGAATTCCCGGCGGCGTGACCTTGAGCGGCTCGGCAGCGAGCGAGAACTCCGCCGGTGTCTTGCCGATCAGCAACGCGATCGCATGCTCGAACTGCGCGCGCGAGATGCCCAGATCGATCGCCTGCACCTGCGCTGTTTTCAATTGCGTATCGGCCTGCACGACATCGGCGCGGGCCACGACGCCGACGTTGTACTGGTTCTGCGTCAGCTCCAACGCTTTCTCGTAGGCGACGACCGTATCGTCGAGCAGCCGTTTTTGTTCGTCGACGATGCGCAGCTGGAAATAGGTCTGCGCCAGCTCCGCATGCAGGCTCAGGCGCGTCGACTCGAGCGTGGCTTCGCTGGCCTGCGCGCTGGCGACGTCGCCTTCGACCGTGCGCCGCACGCGACCCCAGAGGTCCGGCTCCCAGCTCGCCGTGAACGGCATCGAATACGTATTGGTCGGGTGCGACGATCCGGAGTTGCCCAATGTACCGCCACCGATGACCGTGCCGCCGGACACGACGCTGCCGGTGCCGTAGCGTCCGGCCCGCTGCCCGCTCAGGCTGACGCCCACGGTCGGAAAGAAATTCGCGCGAGCGCCGCTGACCAATGCCGCAGCCTGACGATATTGCGCCTCGGCCTGCTTCAGGCTCTGGTTGGAGACGTCGATCTGCGCCTCCAGGTCGTTAAGCACCGGATCGCCAAAGATCTCCCACCAGGCGCCGCGCTGCAGCGCATCGCCGGGCGTCGCTGGTTTCCAGTTCGCGTTTTCCTTGTACGCGGCCGGCACGGCGAGATCGGGTTTTTGGTAGTCCGGACCGACGGTGCAGGCGCTCATCAGCACGCACGCTATTGAGAGGCCAAGAGCTACGAACCCCTTGGTTTCGTGGCGCGCAGTCAAGCCCTCCCCTTCAAGGGGAGGGTTGGGTGGGGATGGGTTTGATGTTTGCGCACGTCGCGGCAGACACCATCCCCACCCCGACCCTCCCCTTGAAGGGGAGGGAGAAAGGCGCGCCGGGGAGGGCTTGAGTGCTCGCCGCGTCGAGATTTCCATTTGTGGATTTATTGTCATTGTATGATCTCGTAGCGCGCTCAAACCGCCGCGCCTGGTGCGGTGGCCTGCGGATCGCGATAGATGCGCGCCCAAAGACGTTTGCACCAAAGACGAAAGCGCTCCATGTACAGGTAGACGACCGGCGTCGTGTACAGCGTCAGCAGCTGGCTGACCAGCAGGCCGCCGACGATCGATATACCCAGCGGACGGCGCATCTCGCTGCCCTCGCCGAAACCGATCGCCAGCGGCAGCGCGCCGAGCATCGCCGCCATCGTCGTCATCATGATCGGGCGGAAGCGCAGCGTGCACGCCTGGAATACGGCATCGTGCGCGCTGAGCTTCTGCTGGCGCTCGGCCTCGAGGGCGAAGTCGATCATCATGATCGCGTTCTTCTTGACGATGCCGATCAGCAGGATCACGCCAATGAAGGCGATCACGGTGAACTGCGTGCCGCAGACGAGCAGCGCGAGAATCGCGCCGACGCCGGCCGACGGCAGCGTCGAGAGGATCGTCAGCGGGTGCACGTAGCTTTCGTACAGCACGCCGAGCACGATGTAGATCGCGAGCAGGGCTGCCAGGATCAGCCATGGCTGGCTCGATTGCCCCTGCTGGAATGCGTTTGCGTTGCCGGCAAAGCCGCCATGGATGCTGTTCGGCACGCCGATTCGCGACATGGTCCGCGTGATCGCATCCGACGCCTCGCCCAGGCTGACGCCATCGGCCAGGTTGAACGAGATCGTCGTCGACACGAACTGGCCCTGATGATTGACCGCAAGCGGCGTCGTGCCGAGACCGAAGGTCGCGAACGACATCAGCGGCACCATCTTGCCGGACTTGCTCTGCACATAGATGTCCTTCAGCGCCTCGGGGTTCTGCAGGAATTGCGGCGCGACTTCCATGATCACGTAGTACTGGTTCAGCGGCGCGTAGATCGTCGAGGCGTTGCGCTGGCTGAAGGCGTCGTTGAGCGTGCTGTCGATCGTCTGCGTCGTGATACCGAGGCGCGCGGCGGACGCGCGATCGAAGTTGAGCTGCGTTTCGAGCCCCTTCACCGCCTGATCGGAGTTGACGTCGGCAAGCTCGGGCAGGTTCGTGAACGCTTCGCGAATCTTGTCGCCCCACGCGCGCAAGTCGTCAAGGCTGTCGCTCTGCAGCGTGTACTGATAGGTGGAACTGCTTTGCCGACCGCCGACGCGGATGTCCTGTGCCGGCTGCAGGAACAACTGCGCGCCGGCGACCTGCCCCAGCTTCATGCGCATGCGGCTGATCACGCCATCGGCGGAGATGCCGCGTTCGGCCAATGGCTTGAGCGCGACGAACATGAAGCCGCCATTGCGCTGCCCGCCGCCAGTGAAACCGGCGACATTCTGCACGGCTGGATCGCTCTTCACGATCTTCATGAAGTCTTTCATCTTCTGCGACATCAACTGGAACGAAATACTCTGGTCGGCTTGCACGCCGCCGACCAGCACGCCGGTGTCCTCGCTCGGGAAGAAGCCCTTCGGCACCTGGATGTACAGCCAGACGTTCAGGCACACCGTCACGAGCAGGATGAACATCATCAGCAGCGGCTGGCTCAACGCCCAGCCGAGCGTGCGCTCGTACAGGCGCAGCATCGCGTTGAACGTGCGCTCGCTCCAGGCGAAGAACCGGCCCGGTTTCCGCTCCGGATCATGACGCAGAAAGCGCGCGCACATCATCGGCGTCGTCGTCAGCGACACCAGCAGCGAGACGAAGATCGCCACCGACAGCGTGATCGCGAACTCGCGGAAGTAACGGCCGACGATGCCGCCCATGAGCAGGATCGGGATGAATACGGCGATCAGCGACAGGCTCATCGACAGCACCGTGAAGCCGACTTCGCGCGCGCCAGTGAGCACGGCTTGCAGGCGCGTCATGCCGGCTTCCATGTGCCGTGAAATGTTCTCGAGCACTACGACGGCATCGTCGACGACGAAGCCGGTCGCCACGGTCAGCGCCATCAACGACAGGATGTCCAGACTGAAGTTGGCAAGGTACATGATCGAGAACGTGCCGATCAGCGACACCGGCACCGCCACGGCCGGAATCAATGTCGCTCGCCAGCTGCGCAGGAAGACGAAGACGACGAGGATGACGAGCAGCACGGAAATGATCAGCGTTCGCTCGATGTCGCGCAGGGACGCGCGGATCGTCGTCGTGCGATTCATGGCGATGTCGATGTTGATGTCGGCCGGGATCGACGCGCGCAACTGCGGCAGCAGGTCCATGATGCGGTCGATCGTCTGGATGACGTTCGCGCCCGGCTGCTTGCTGACGATGATGAGCACGGCCGGCTCGCCGTTGAACAGGCCGAGATTGCGGATGTCCTGCACCGAATCGGTGACGTCGGCGACGTCGGACAGGCGCACCGGCGCGCCGTCTTTCCAGGCCACGATCAGGCTCCTGTACTGGCTCGAATCAAGGCCGGTCTGGTCGTTCGTGTAGATCTGCCAGTGCTGCTCGCCCTCTTCGACGAAGCCCTTCGGCCGATTCGCGTTCGCGTTCTGCAGCGCGATGCGCACGGTATCGAGCGGGATGCCGTACTTGTTCAGCGCGGTCGGGTTGACGTCGACGCGCACCGCCGGCGCAGTCGCACCGCCGACCGTGGCCTGGCCGACGCCGTTGATCTGCGAGATTTTCTGCGCGACGACGGTCGAGGCCGCGTCGTAGATCTGGCCGGTGCTGAGCGTCTTCGACGTCATCGCCAGGATGATGATCGGCGCATCGGCCGGATTGGCCTTGCGGTAATTCGGATTGGTCGGCACGCTCGGCAGCTGCGCGAGCGACGCATTGAGCGCAGCCTGCACGTCGCGCGCGGCGCCGTCGATATCGCGCGACAGATCGAACTGCAGCACGACGCGCGACGAGCCCTGCGAGCTGGTCGAGGTCATCTCGCTCACACCGGCAATGCGTCCGAGCTGGCGTTCGAGCGGCGTGGCCACCGACGTCGACATTGTCTCCGGACTTGCGCCTGGCAACGAAGCCGAAACGACGATCGTCGGAAAGTCGACCTGCGGCAACGGCGACACCGGCAGCAGGGCGAACGACACCAGGCCGGCCAGCGCGATGCCGACCGTGAGCAGCGTCGTCGCCACCGGCCGGCGGATGAACGGCTCGGACAGGCTCGTGAACTTCATGGTTTCACAATCCAGAGCCTCTCATGCGTGCACCTCCTCGGCAGGAGCATCGCCGCCGAAGCGTTTCTTCAGGCGCAGCGCGAGGCGGTCGAAGGCGAGGTAGATCACCGGCGTCGTGAACAGTGTCAGGACCTGGCTGACAATCATGCCGCCGACGATGGTGATGCCGAGCGGATGGCGCAGTTCGGAGCCGACGCCGGTGCCGAGCATCAGCGGCAACGCCCCGAACAGGGCCGCCAGAGTCGTCATCAGGATCGGCCGGAAACGCAGCAGACAGGCCTGGTAGATCGCCTCGCGCGGCGGCTTGCCTTCGATACGCTCCGCGTCGAGCGCGAAGTCGACCATCATGATCGCGTTCTTCTTGACGATGCCGATCAGCAGGATGATGCCGATGATCGCAACGATGCCGAGGTCATCGCGCGCAACCATCAGGGCGAGCAGCGCACCGATGCCGGCCGACGGCAGCGTCGACAGGATCGTGATCGGATGGATGAAGCTTTCGTACAGCACGCCGAGCACGATATACATCGTCACGATCGCGGCGAGGATCAGCAGCACGGTGTTGGTCAGCGAGGCCTGGAATGCGAGCGCCGCGCCCTGAAAGTTCGTGTCGATACTTTTCGGCAGATTCATTTCCTCTTCGGTCTGCTTGATCGCCTCGACTGCCGCACCGAGCGAGGAGCCCGGCGCGATGTTGAACGAGATCGTCGTCGCCGGAAACTGGCCGATGTGGCTGATCAGCAACGGCGACGCACGTTCGCTCAGCGTCGTCAGCGTCTGCAGCGGCAACTGGCCGTTGGCGACCGCGGCCTGGGTCGTGCCGGCCGTCACGCCGGGCGTCGCACCCTGCGGCGTGCCGCCGGCGGTCAGCCCGCCGGTGCTGCCGGCCGACGCGATGGAACCCTGCGGTGTCTGCGTCACGCTGTTCGCGTTGGTCAGGCCGGGAATGTAGATCTTGCTCAACGCGTTCGGCCCCTCCTGCAGGTCCGGTTGCACTTCGAGCACCACACGGTACTGGTTCGATTCGGTATATATCGTCGAGATCAGGCGCTGGCCGAATGCGTCGTAGAGGATCTGATCGATAGCCGCCGGCGTGATGCCGAGCCGGCCAGCGGTGTCGCGGTCGATCGTCAGATAGGCCTGCAGGCCGCGCGATTGCAGGTCGCTGGCGACGTCGGACAATTCCGGACGCTGGTTGAGCTTGTCGATGAGCTTCGGCACCCAGGCATTCAGATCATCGATATTCGGCGAGCCAAGCGTGAACTGAAACTGCGTACGGCTGACGCGATCTTCGATCGTCAGGTCCTGCACCGGCTGCAGGTACAACGCGATGCCGGTGACGTTGCGCGAGGAATTCTGTTGCAGGCGCGCGATCACGGTCTCGACGTCGTCGCGCGTGCCGTGCTTTTTCAAATTGATCAGGAAGCGGCCACTGTTCAGCGTCGTGTTGGTGCCGTCGACGCCGATGAACGACGACAGCGACTCGACTGCCGGGTCCTTGAGGATCTCCTTGCCGAGCGCCTGCTGGCGTTCGGCCATCGCCGCGAACGAGATCGACTGCGCAGCTTCGGAAATGCCCTGGATCAGGCCGGTGTCCTGGATCGGAAAGAAGCCCTTCGGAATGACGATGTACAGGATCACGGTCAGCACGAGTGTGGCGATCGCCACCAGCAGCGTGACGAACTGGCGGTCGAGCACCCAGTTGAGCCAGCGGCCGTATGCGGCAATCACCCGGTCGATGATCTGGTGGCTCTTGCGCGCGAAGCGGCTTTCCTGGTCCGGCGTATGGTGGCGCAGGATCTTGGCGCACAGCATCGGCACCAGCGTCAGAGAGACGATCGCCGAGATCACGATCGTCACGGCGAGCGTAATCGCGAACTGGCGGAACAGGCGGCCGACGACGTCGCCCATGAACAGCAGCGGGATCAGCACGGCGAGCAGCGAGATCGTCAGCGAGATGATGGTGAAGCCGATCTGTTTGGAGCCTTTGAGCGCGGCATCGAAGGGCTTGTCGCCTTCCTCGAGATAGCGCGAGATGTTCTCGATCATGACGATCGCATCGTCGACGACGAAACCGGTCGAGATGGTCAGCGCCATCATCGTCAGGTTGTTGAGGCTGAAGCCGCACAGGTACATGACGCCGAACGTGCCGACCAGCGACAGCGGCACCGAGAAACTCGGGATCACCGTCGCCGGCAGGTTGCGCAGGAAGACGAAGATCACTGCGACGACGAGCACGACGGCGAGGAACAGCTCGAACTGCACGTCGGCGACCGACGCGCGCACGGTGATCGTGCGGTCGGTGAGCACCGCGATGTCCACCGACGCCGGCATCGACTGCGTCAGCGCCGGCAGCTTCTGCTTGATCAGGTCGACGACCTGGATCACGTTCGCGCCGGGCTGGCGCTGGATGTTCATGATGATGCCCGGCACGGTGTCCTTCCACGCCGCGAGCTTGTTGTTCTCGGCACCGTCGACGATGTCGGCGACGTCGCGCAGATGCACCGGGGCGCCGTCCTTGTAGGCGATGACGATGTCGCGATAGGCGTCGGCCGTCTTCAACTGATCGTTCGCGTCGATCGTGTACGAACGGGTCGGCCCGTCGAAGCTGCCTTTCGATGAGTTGACGTTGGCGCTGCTGATCGCGTTGCGCAGATCCTCCAGGCTCATGCCGTACGCGGCCAGCGCGGTCGGGTTGGCCTGCACGCGCACGGCCGGGCGCTGGCCGCCGGACAGCGTGACGAGGCCGACACCATCGATCTGCGAAATCTTCTGCGCGAGGCGCGTGTCGGCCAGATCCTCGATCTGCGTCAGCGGCAGGGTTTTCGAAGTGAGCGCAAGCGAAAGAATCGGCGCGTCGGCCGGATTGACCTTGCTGTAGATCGGCTGCGACGGCAGGTCGCTCGGCAGGAACGTGCCGGCCGCGTTGATCGCCGCCTGCACTTCCTGCTCGGCGATGTCGAGCGTGAGATCGAGGCTGAACTGCAACGTCACGACCGACGCACCGGCCGAGCTCGTCGACGACATCTGGTTCAGTCCCGGCATCTGACCGAGCTGGCGTTCGAGCGGCGCCGTCACCGACGAGGTCATGACTTCGGGGCTGGCCCCGGGATACAGCGTCGTGATCTGGATCGTCGGGTAGTCGACCTCGGGCAACGCCGACAGCGGCAGGTAGCGATACGCCAGGATGCCGACGAGCAGGATCGCGGCCATCAGCAGCGAAGTAGCCACCGGCCGCAGGATGAAAATGCGCGACGGGTTCATTGCGCCGTACCGATCTGTGGAACTCCCTCTCCCCCAACAGCCTCATCGTTGGGGGAGAGGGCTGGGGTGAGGGGGAAATGCGTCGTGCCTCGGCAACGCCGCCGTAGTGCCCGGCGCTGCCCCCTCACCCAACCCTCTCCCCCGAACAAGTTCGGGGGAGAGGGCTTGTTCACAACACGGCACGTACGCATCATCACTGCTTGCCGCTGTCTGCCGGCTTCGCATCGGTTCCCGCCGGTTTTGCATCCGCGGGCTTCGCTGGAGCCGTGCCATCGGTCGGATTGCTGCCTGGCGCACCGGTGCCGGAGCCATCGCGGCGGCGATGCTCGCCCTGCCCGCGACCTTGTCCTTGCTGACCCTCGCCACGAGTTCCCTGCCGCTTCGATGCGTCGCCATCGCCGGCCTTCGACGCATTCGTTGCGCTTGCGGCCGCCGGCTGTGGACTCTCGCCGGGCAGTTCCACCTTGCTGCCTTCGCGCAGGCGATCGGCGCCGCTGGTCACGACTTCCTCGCCGACCTTCAGCCCGTCGGTCACGGCGACGCGCTCGCCTTCGGTCGGTCCGGTCTTGATGTTGCGCACCGCAACCGTGTGGTCGGGCTGTACGGTGTATACAAATAAACCGCCGGAGCCGCGTTCCAGCGACGACGTCGGAATGACGGTCGCGCCGTGCATCACGTCGAGCAATACGCGCACGTTGACGAACTGGTTCGGAAACAGGCTCTCGTCGCTGTTGGCGAACTCGGCCTTGGCCTTGACCGTGCCGGTCGTCGTGTCGATCTGGTTGTCGAGGCTTGCCAGCGATCCGCTGGCGAGTTTCGTCTGTCCGGCACGATCGTAGACGTCGACGGCGAGCGCCGCACCGGCATGCTGCTTGGCGAGCACGGCCGGCAGATTGTCCTCGGGTATCGTGAACAGCACGTCGATCGGCAGCAGTTGCGTGATGACGACGATGCTGCCGCCGCTTTGCACATTGTTGCCGGCGTCGACCTGACGCAGGCCGACCCGACCGCTGACCGGCGCGGCGATTTTCGTGTAGGCCAGATTGACCTTGGCCGTGGCGATCTGACCCTGGTCGGATTTCAACGTGCCTTCGTACTGGCGCACGAGCGAAGCCTGCGAGTCGAGCTGCTGCTTGGCGATCGAATCCTGCTTGAACAAGGTCTGATAGCGTTCGAGATCGATCTTCGCGTTGGCGAGCAAGGCTTCGTCGCGCGCAGCGGTGCCTTCGGCCTGGGTCAGCGCGGCCTGGAACGGCCGTGGGTCGATCTCGGCGAGCAAATCTCCCTCCTTGACGCGCTGGCCCTCCTTGAAGTTCACGTTCTGCAACTGTCCGCTGATCTGCGCGGTGACGGTGACGACGTGCAGCGGCGTTACCGTGCCGAGTGCATTGAGCACGATATTGATGTCGCCGGTTTCAGCCTTGGCGACGCCGACCGGCATCGGCAGGCCTCCGCCGGGTCCGCCCTGCCCGCCCCCGCGCGCACCGCCGAAGCGTCCGCCACCAGTTGGTTGTTGCGGCGTGCTGTGCGCGAGCCACCAGGCAATCGCCGCGACGATCACGGCAACGATGCCGACGATCACGAACGGAAATCGTTTCGTCTTCGAAGGCCGCGTGCGGCCAAACTTCGGGTCTTGGGAGTCCATGCTCATGGCATTGTTGTTCTGGGATCGGGTGATAGCGCGGCGCCCGGGAGGCACATGCGCGGCGAAGCGCGGTCGGAACGGTCAGTTTCCGGCGCTCGGCGTCAAGGATATCGGAATTTGGCGGGACGACCGCAAACTTAGCCTGCCGGGCATTTAACCGCGGTTGTTGGTCGGTAAATGCCGGTAAAACGATGTAAAAACGGGAATAATTGCGCATTGTAGGCCATCTGGCACTCGAACGATCGCCACCAGGCCGCAAGGGTCGCTTGAATGCCTTCGCCACATCGCTGCCCGATGTGAACCTTGCGCTGCCTCACGCGAATGAACGTTCTCACCTGTCAGGCACGAAGTTTTCATGCAAAAAGTTGCTGTCACCGTCGCTCTTGTCCTGCTCGCCGCCGCCCCGCTGCGCGCGCTGGCGTGCTCGGCCTGCGGCTGCACGCTGAGTTCCGACTGGGCAAGCCAGGGGTTGGCGTCGAGTGGCGGCTGGCGCGGCGACGTGCGCTTCGACTACTTCAACCAGGATCAGTTGCGTTCCGGCACCGACAGCGTTTCGCGGTCGAGCCTCGACCTGCCGAACGAAAGCGAAATCCAGCAATACACGATCAACCGCAACTACAGCTTCGATCTCGACTACAGCCCGAACAAGGATTGGGGCATCAACCTCATGCTGCCGTGGTACGACCGCTCGCACGCGACGATCGCCGAGGGCGACACGGCAGTGTCGACCTCCCACGACACCGGCATCGGCGACCTGCGCATCATCGGCCGCTACACCGGCTTCGACGCGCAGCGCAGCACCGGATTCGAATTTGGCCTGAAGCTGCCGACCGGCATGTTCGGCAGCGATTTCCGCACGGGTCCGCAAAGCGGCCAGCCGCTCGATCGCGGGCTGCAGCTCGGCACCGGCACGACCGACCTGCTGCTCGGCGTCTATACGTTCGGCAGCATCGCGCCGGACTGGGGATACTTCGGCCAGGCGCTGCTGACGCAGCCGCTGAACTCGCGCGAAGACTTCAGGCCCGGCACGGGCATCAACCTCAACCTCGGCACACGCTACACAGCCAACTCGACGTTTCAGCCGCAACTGCAGATCAACGCCCGCTTCGAGAAGCGCGAGAGCGGCGCCAACGCCGACGTCGAGAACAGCGGTGCCTCGCTGATCTACATCAGCCCGGGCTTCGACTGGAATATCTCACGACGGTTTTCCGCCTACGCGTTCGTGCAGGCGCCCATCTACCAGCGCGTCAACGGCCTGCAGATCGAAGCGACGTGGCTCGCTTCGGTCGGTTTGCATTACATTTTCTGAGGGCTGAGGGCTGAGGGCTGAGGGCCGGAGCGCCAACGCCGTGCCCGCCTACTTCTTTTTCTTGCCGGCGGCTTTGTCTTTCTCGGCGGTCGCATCATCCGGCTTGTAGTCGCCGATGACGCTCTTGAGCGGGCATACGTTGAAGACCGGGCAGCCTTTGCAGCCGACGGCCAATGCAACAGGACACAGCACCATGGCATTCTCCTGCTGGTTCGGAACGACTACTGTACGCCAATTGGCCGCATGGCGCGGAAGTGCCTCGCGGACGGAATGCGCCCTGCATCCGAACGCGACCCGCCTGGCCAGGCCCGACGCGACATCGGCGCGTCACCCCTTCTTTTCCAGGAAGATGGCGATGTGCATCTTGCCGTCGCGATCGATCCAGCCGCGGTACATGCCTTCGGTGTTGAACGGCGTGGCGAAGTTGCCGTCGGCGTCGAGCGCGATCACGCCGCCGTCGCCGCCGAGCTTCGGTACGACGCCCATGACGACTTCGTCGGCCGCCTGTGCGACCGGCGCGTTGCGGTACTCCACGCGCGCGCAGATGTCGTGCGCGGCGTTGGCGCGGATGTAGAACTCGCCCCAGCCGGTTGCGGACACGGCACACTTCGCGTTCGCATAGGTGCCGGCGCCGATGATCGGTGAATCGCCGACACGGCCGTAGCGCTTGTTGGTCATGCCGCCGGTCGAGGTGCCGGCGGCGAGGTGTCCGGCATTGTCCAGTGCGACCGCGCCGACCGTGCCGTGATGCGGCGCCTTGGCCGGATCGACCTTTTCCGCCTGCTCGGCCTTCAACGCGTCCTGCAACTGCTGCCAGCGCTCCTGCGTGTAGAAGTATTTCGGATCGACCAGTGTCATGCCGATCGACTCGGCAAACGCCTCGGCGCCATCGCCGACCAGCATGACGTGCTGCGACTTTTCCATGACCGCCCGCGCGAGCAGGATCGGATTCTTCACCTTGTGCACGTTGGCGACGCTGCCGGCACGCAAGGTTGCACCGTCCATGATCGAGGCGTCGAGCTCGTTCCTGCCGTCGTGATTGAAGACGGCGCCCTTGCCGGCGTTGAACAGAGGCGAGTCTTCGAGCAGCACGATCGCCTTGCTCACCGCATCGAGACTGCTGCCGCCGGACTTGAGCACCGCATAACCGGTTTCCAGTGCCTTCTGCAGGTCCGCGCGGATCGCCTTTTCCTTTTCCGGCGTGACTTCCTTGGCGACGACACCGGCGCCGCCATGGATCACGAACACAGGCGCCGCCGCATGCGTGTTCATGGCGGCGGCGAGTAGGAGGGGAAGCAGTCGTGCGGCGTGCAACATGGCTCGAACTCTCCGATGCGAAACATCCGATGAGTATAAGCCGCGCCCGCACAGGATGAGCGCAAGACGGCGCCGCGCGTCACGCCGTCGGTTGCGGCTGGGCCATCGGGAAGCGGATCGTGACGCTGGTGCCGATGCCGAGCTCGCTGGTGATCTCGACCGGCCAGCCGAAGCGGTCGGACAGGCGCTTGACGATCGTCAGGCCGACACCATGCCCGCCGCGCTGGCTGCGTCCGCCGCGAAAGTAGGCCTGGAACGCCTGCGCGACTTCCTCGTCGCTCATGCCGATGCCGCTGTCCTGGACCGTGACGAAATCGTTGCCGACGCTGACGCAGACTTCGCCGTACTCGGTATACAGGCACGCATTGCGCACGAGGTTGCCGACCATGACGGTGAATACACGTGGCGAGGCGTTCAGCAGGAAACTGCCCGGCTCGTCGACACGCAGGTCGATCGGTCGCCCGGCAACGAGCGGCTGCGCGCGCTCGACTTCCTCGCGCACGGCATCGTTGGCGAGAAACTCCTCCTCGGGCAGGCCCGTGTCGGACTCGCGCGCGAGCAGCAGCAGCGCTTCCATCAACGCTTCCATGTCGCGCGCCGAGCGCTCGATCCGCGCCAGCGTGCGATGTGCGAACGCCGACAGGTCTTCTTCCTGCAGGACTTCGGCGGCGACCTTGATCACGGTCAGCGGGCTGCGCAATTCGTGGCTGGCGTCGCGCGTGAAATTGCGTTCGCGTTCGACGAAATCCTCGATGCGGCTGGCGAAGCCGTGCAGCGCACGCGCGAGCGTCTCGACGTCGCCGTCCGGGTCCTGGCTGCGCTGCACCGGATCGAGTGCGGCCAGGTTCGGCTGCTTGGGATCCCAGTCGCGCACGACCTTGGCCAGTGCGATCACCGGCGACAGCGCGCGGCGCGAAGCGCGATAGGTGAGCCAGGTAGTGACGTAGATGATGATCAGCACCACGATCAGCGGCACGAAACCGAACAGGAACGCGAGCCGGCCGACCTGCTCCTGATTGAAGACCAGATACAGGCGCCCGCCCGGCCCGTCGGAAACGAACACGACGATCTCGCCGTCAGCGCCGGTAACGCGGTGATAGCCTGCCGCGAGCGGCCGCAGTGGAGCCGGCAGCTGGTCGCGACCGACTCCATCGTGGGTCAGGTAGCCGGTCATGTTGTTCGTCTGCGGCACCGGTGCCTGCGGCTCGCGCGCCTGGCGTTGCCAGTAGAACTCCGCCTCGCCGGTCAGCGCGCGGCGGATCAGCACGTTTTCGAGCACTGTCGCCGCGCCATAGACGCCGAGGATCGTGGCAAAGCTGATCGCCGCGACCTGCAGGACGAAAACGACCCACAGCTTGCGCCGGATGCCGGTGCGCAGGCGCATCTAGTTCCTCATCGTGCCCGAACGGAAAGCGAGCATCGCCAAGATCAGCCGCCAAGGCAAGACCGGCGGCGCGGCGCGCAAGCCGAAGCCGACTGCGTCAGCTCGCCCGGCTGGCGGCGATTTCGGCGTCGAGATCGGCCAGCCGGTAGCCGGCGCTGTGGATCGTGTGCAGCAACGGCTTCTGGAACGGCTTGTCTATAATTTTGCGCAAATTATACAAATGGCTGCGCAACGTGTCGGAATCGGGCAAAAGGTCGCCCCATACTTCACGCTCGATGTCGCGGCGGCTGACGACGCGCGGCGATTCGCGCATCAGGATCATGAGCAAGCGCAAGCCGATCGGCGACACCATCAGTTCCTGGCCGCCGCGGGTCAGGCGCAGGCTCGCCGTGTCGAGCACCAGATCGCCGACGCTGAGCAGTTCGGCACTGACCTGGCGACGGTCGCGGCGGATCAGCGCCTTGACGCGCGCTTCGAGTTCGCGGATCTCGAACGGCTTGATCAGATAGTCGTCGGCGCCGGCGTCGAGGCCGACCAGCTTGTCCTCGAGCGTGTCGCGCGCGGTAAGCATGAGCACCGGTGTCGATTTCTTGCCGTCCGCGCGCAGCTTGCGGCACAGGTCGATGCCGTCGAGGCCGGGCAGCATCAGGTCGAGCACGATCACGTCGTAGCTGTTCGTCACCGCAAGATGCAGACCGGTAACGCCGTCGGCGGCATAGTCGACGCTATAGCCGCGGCGCTCGAGGTATTCACCGACCATTTCGGAGATTCCGCGATTGTCCTCGACCAGGAGGATCAAACCGGTCTGTTCTTCGCGCTGCTTCATTCTTCGGGTCCCCCGCCACCGGGGCCGGCGGTCGTTTTCACCTATGTGAAAAATACCGGCGGGAGGGTAAGAATCGCGTGAAGGAGTGTGAAGACCGACTCGTCCGCCCGAGGGCGGCACAGCCCAGCAGGGTGAGCGCAACGCCAAAAAGCGCGAGGATTCCGCGAGATGCGAGCGGCACGTTCACCGGCGCCTGGCCGGGCACGACGAATCCCTCGAAGGCACCAATGTCGGCCGCGGCACCGGAGATGCGCGGGAATCCAGCGCCGCGCTGATCGTCGGCCAGACCAAAAAGATTGTTGCCGGCGTCGATTGCCGGGCTGCCTGCCGCCAGTGCGTGCGTACGCGTCGGGCCGCCGTTGTCGCCGAGCGGCTGCAAGCGCGGATTGCCCTGCAGCGTATCGGCCGGCAACACAACGCCCGCTCCGGCGGCAGCGATCAGGTTGTTCGAGCCGCTGATCGTCACGCTGACTGCGGCGCCCAGATCCGCTCCGCCGCCTGCTGCCGCGTTGCCGCTGAGCAGGCTGCTCTGCAGCGTGAAACCCGGCAGCGAACCGCGCAGGTAGAGTCCACCGCCCGCCGCAGCCTGGTTCGCCGCGATCGTGCTGTTGGCAATAGCTCCGCCATAGAACACACGCAGATCAAGGCCGCCGCCGCTGCGGGTCTTGGCGGTATTTCCCGAGATCGTGCTGTCGATGATGGCGGTATAGCCGCCGAAGGCGGCCATGCCGCCTCCCAGGCCATAGGAATAGTTGCCGCTGATCGTCGACGAAAAGACGTAGCCGCCGGTGTTGCTGAAAACTCCGCCGCCGCTGTCGTAGCTGGTCTGGCCATCATTACGGTCGTGCGTGGCCTGGTTGCCGCTGATCGTGCTGTCGACCAGATACATCGAGTTGACGTACGCGCCGCCGCCGAACGTGGCCGTACCGGTCACCGGGTTGGTGCTGAAGCCGACGTTGCGCGAAAGTGTACTCGTATACATCGACAGGCTGTAGGCGAAAATGGCGCCGCCATAGACGCCCTCGGCGGATGCGTAGCAATCGCGTACGACGCTGTGGTCGAGCACGACGTATCCGCCGGACACGACGCAGCCGCCGCCGGTGATGTGGAATCCCGTCGCCCGGGCGGCACCGTTACGGATGGTCAGACCTTGCAGGAGGAGTTCGCCGCCGCCCGGATGGTAGAAGACACGATCGGCACCCGCACCGTCGACGCGCAGTGCGCCGGCGCCGGGACCGATGATGGCGAGGCTGTTCAGAAGCACGGGAATCGCGCCGTGACTGAGCGTGATCGTGCTGCATTTCAGCTGACGCAGATCGACCCTGTCGCCTTCGCCCGCGGCGGCAACGGCTCCGCGCAACGTCGCAATGCCATCGCCGTCTGCACAACTCGTCACCGGCCAGACGGCAGCAGGAATTTTCGCCACGGCGTGGGCAGGCATCTGCGCCTGCAGTTGCTCGCGCAATGCAATCGCGCCGGGGTGCGTCATTGCGGCGCCGCTCGGCGCCGCCAATCCCGGCGCCGGCGACATTCCCAGTCCGACGACGATGGCCGCGGCCAATCTCCTGTTGTGCATTCCGATAAAACGCCGCAAAACTGCCATCCGTGTCCCCACGACAAAGGTCCGCGGAGACTCTAACATCCGACCGTCAGGCATCCAATGCGCAAATGTGTGGCGTGCAGCCGACGCGCTATGCTCGCAGCGAAGGAAAAAACCATGCTCGATTATCTCGCTCCGGTCCTGCTGTTGTTGGGCTCCAACATCTTCATGACGTTCGCCTGGTACGGACATCTGAAGTTCACCGACCGGCCGTTGTGGCTCGTCATCATCGCCAGCTGGGGCATCGCCTTCTTCGAATACTGCCTGCAGGTGCCGGGCAACCGCATCGGCTACCGCGTCTTCAATCCGGCGCAACTCAAGTCTCTGCAGGAGATCATCACGCTGCTGGTCTTCGTCGTCTTTTCAACGACGTACCTCGGTGCCGCGATCAAGTGGAATCACCTGGTCGGTTTCGCCCTGATCGTTGCCGCGGCGTTCTTCATCTTCCTTGATTGACTTATCGTCAGACGCCGAGCAATGAGCGCACGACGCCGATGACACTGCCTAACGCGAGCAGCAAAACCGGCACGATGCTCAGTCCATAGCCCAGACTGCGTTGCCGCGGCTCGCGCACGTAGGCGCGGAAATATACCAGGCGCCCGATCAGGTAAACCGCGCCGATCGCGGCGACCCAGACCGGATTCCAATAGGCCGCCGCGATCGCCAGAACCGGGAGGAATACGATCAGCAGCTCGAGCGTATTCTGCTGCACGCGAAAATAACGTTCGAAGTTTTCGTCGCCGCCGGTTGCGGGCGCCTTGATGCCGTAACGGCCGCGCGCGTTGCCTACCGCATTGCCGAAAACGAGATACTCGAACAGCGCAAGCAGCGCGACCAGTTGTACCCAGGCCATGATTTCCCCTTGTTGTTGGATTGTGGCGCGACGGCTAGAGCGTCATGCGTCCGGTAATCGTCTGCCAGTACATGACCCAGTCGCCGGCGAAACTGTAGAGCGGATGCTTGAAGGTCGCCGGCCGGTTGTGCTCGAAGAAGAAATGGCCGACCCAGGCAAAGCCGTAACCGAGCAACGGCAACAGCCACAGCAGCATCCAGCGTTGCGTGACGCACGCGACCGCGAACACGATCAGCACCAGCGTGCTGCCGGCGAAGTGGAGGCGCCGGCAGTTGCGGTCGGAGTGCTCCGACAGGTAGAACGGATAGAACTCGCGGAAGCTCGCGTACTGCGCGCTCATGGGACTTTGCTCGCCTTCGGCGTGCCGACGCAGGCGATTCTGCCCGTCGGCGGCAACGGCGGCAAGCGACTGCGCCCGCCGTCGGCTCGTGAGCCGACAGCACGCCTGCCCGCGATCAATCGTCCTGGTGGCGCTTGGGCACGTCGACCTTGCCGGTGACGTTGTGATGATGCAGGTCGCCGCTGCCCGCAGAATGCACGACGAAGTTGCCGCCGATGCCGTCGACGGTCACGTCGCCCGAACCGATCGAACCGACCGTCACGTCCCCGCCGGCGCGATTGACGATGACATCGCCGGAACCGACCGACTCGATCTGCACGCCGCCGTGGACATCGACGAATTTCAGGTCGCCCGAACCGACATGACCGACCTTGGCCTCGCCGCGCACCTTGGTTGCACGAATATCGCCGGAACCCACACGCTCGACGTTGACACTGCCGATATCCTCGATCGTGGCATCGCCGGAGCCGACCTTGATCATGACTGCGCCGGCAACGTGATCGGCCTGCAGGTCGCCGGAGCCGGAACCGAAGTTCAACGCGGCGATGTTCGCGACGATCGCGTCGCCGGAACCAGCGTCGACGTCCACCGGCAGATCGGTCGGCAGCCGCACTTCGAGATCGATATAGGCATAGCTCGAGCCGAACCAGTTCACGTGGCTATCGTGATTCTTCTTCGTTTCGACGCTGACGTGGTCGCCGACGCGTTCCTGGTTCACGACCAGGTCTTTCAGCCACTCCTCCTCCGAGGCGCAGGCCTTGCCGCGAACCTCGATGCGCTTCAGGCCGGCAACGCCGTTGACGTGTGCGTCGCTCGAGCCGAGCACCAGTTGCAGGCTCTTGAGCCCGGCCGGATCGATATCGAAGTTGCGTTCAGCCGAGAACTTGCATTCGTGCGACGCCATCGCGGCGCCGCTGGCGGCGAACAGGACCAGACCAATCAACATGCGCATCGGTGCATTCTCCATGGGAACCGGCGTTAGGGATGCGGGCGGGGCAAAAAGGGTTTACAGCGCCATTGCGTTCAGGGTCGGCCTTGTCTTCTGCCTTGGCCCGGAGCCAGTAGCCTTCCTGCTCGGCAAGATCGAGCCCGTCGAGCGCCGTGCCGTCGGCGGCCGCCATCGCCTCCATGCGCCGGAAGCGCCGCTCGAACTTGGCATTGGCGCCGCGCAGCGCGCCGGAATAGTCGACGCCGGCCAGGCGCGCCAGATTGACGGCAACGAAGAGCACATCGCCGACCTCGTCGGCCACGCGCGCCGCATCGGCGCCGTGGGCGAGCTCGTGCCTGACCTCGTCGAGTTCTTCGTGCAGCTTGTCCAGCACCGGCCCGGGCGTGCGCCAGTCGAAGCCGATCGCTCGCGGCGCGCTTCTGCAGCTTCAGGGCGCGCTGCCATTCGGGCAAGCCGCGCGGGATGCCGGCCAGCGCGCTCGCGTCGACGGTCTTGCCGCTGGCCGCGCGCTCGGCGGTCTTCAGCGCTTCCCAGACGGCGGTCTGCTGTTCGGCACCGTCCACGGCCTGCAAGTTTCCATCGGCGTCCGGGAACACGTGCGGATGGCGACGGATCATCTTGTTGCAGATGGCGTCGACGACATCGGCAAAGCGGAAGTGGCCGGACTCCTCGGCCATGCGCGCATGGAACACGACCTGCAGCAGCAGGTCGCCGAGTTCGTCGCGCAGGTCGGGATAGTCGCGCCGATCGATCGCATCGGCCACTTCGTAGGCTTCCTCGATCGTGTACGGCGCGATCGTGGCGAAATCCTGCTGCACATCCCACGGACAGCCGGTCTGGGGATCGCGCAGCGCCGCCATGATGCGCAGCAGGTCGTCGATGGTGTGGGAAGTCATGCGCGCCGCCAAAATCCGCAAAGCAGCGATTCTGCCGTGAATCGCACCGCGCGAAAACTGCTGCGTCTCCGGGAAATCATCAAGTTCCCAGCAAATCTCCAGCGTTTTCCTCAAGTGATGAAGCCGGCGCCGGCGACACGGTCGGGCAACCGGCTCCGGAAACTTCTTCTCCGGCCAGGGGAGCGCGGGCGAAGCCCAAGCGACGATCTTCCTGCGACGGCAAGCCTTTCAGGAACGCAGCAACGCGGCCCAATCGACCGAAGTGTCACCGAACGCGACGAAATCCGGATTGAGCAGCGATTCCTTCGTGTTGTAGCGCAGCGCCTCGCCGCTCGTCAGCGACACGCCGCCGCCGGCCTGTTCCAGCACGCACTGGCCCGCGGCAGTGTCCCACTCCGAGGTGAGACCGTAGCGGATGTACAGGTCGACCTGCGCCTGCGCGGCGCGGCAGAACTTCAGCGACGAGCCGAGCGGCTTCAGATCGTGCGGACCGAGCTTGTCCAGCGCAGCGAGGGTGCGCGGATCCGCATGCGAGCGGCTGCCGGCGACCACTGTCGGTGTCGCCCGCCGGCGTGTGTGCAATTCCACTTTTCCACTTTGCCCACTCTGGCCGAAGGCGTGCCCGCCGCGCCAGGCCCAGAACATCTCGTCGAGCACCGGCGCAAAGACGATGCCGAGCACCGGGCGATGCTCCTCGATCAGGGCGATGTTGACGGTGAACTCACCATTGCGCTTGACGAATTCGCGCGTTCCGTCGAGCGGGTCGACGAGCCAGTAGCGCGCCCAGTCGCGGCGTTCGCTCCACGCAACCTGCACGGCCGACTCCTCCGAGAGCACCGGAATCGGCGGCGTCAGGACATGCAGTCCGTCGAGAATGGCCCGATGCGCGGCGAGATCGGCGGCGGTCAGCGGCGAATTGTCCTCTTTGCGCTCGACCGCGAAATCGCTGTCGTAGATATCGAGGATCGCGCGGCCGGCCGTGCGTGCGATCGCGCAGCAACCACGCGCAAGCTCTTCCAGGTCGACGTTCATGGCTTCGGCAGGAAGCGGCCGGCGAGATATTCGCGGGCGATGAACAGCGCCGCGATCGAACGCCCTTCGCTGACATCGGGGCGGCCGATCAGCTCATGCAGTTTCGACAACTTCCACTCGACGACTTCGAGTTCTTCCGGTTCATCGCCGGCGAGGCGTTCCGGGTAGAGGTCGCGTGCCAGCACGACGTGCGTCATGCTGGTCATGTACGCCGGCGACAGCGACAGCGTCGCGAGGATATGCATCTCGCGCGCGCCGTAGCCGACTTCCTCCTTCAACTCGCGGTTCGCGCCCTGCTCGACCGTTTCGTCGCGATCGAGCCGCCCCTTCGGCAGGCCGAGTTCGTAGCGATCGATGCCGGCACCGTATTCGCGCACCAGCAACACCGTGTCGTCGTCGAGCATCGGCACGATGATCGCCGCACCGAGACCGGAGCCCTTCAACCGCTCGTAGGTCCGCCGCTCGCCGTTGGAGAATTCAAGATCGAGCAATTCGACTTTGAGGAAATGGCTGCCCTCGGCAAGCCGCGTGGAATGAACAATAGGAGGTTTGCGCATTCGCACATTCTAGCGCGCCCCGCCTTTTTCTGGCTCTGGCCATTGCTCCTGCTTCTGCGGCAGGATGCCGCTCAACTGGGGCCCCTGAGGCGCGGCGAGGGTGCGGAGGAAAAGTGCGCAGCAGGGCGCACACGATGTGCGCCCGTTCGCTGAATGTACACGGACGTACATCCGGCGAACCCCGGAGCACCCTCGCGTACTCGCAGGGCAGGATGCCCGGAGAGCGCGCCGACGGGGTGTTGCCGCGATCGCGAAGCGGCACAGGGATGTGCCGTCTGAGCGACCCCGCGAGGCGAGAAGCGCAGGACACCCCGCCGCGCATGACGCGCGGCAGGGCACCGCGTCAGGCGCCTAGTCTTTTGGTTACTTTTTGGCAATGCAAGAAAGTAACCCGCTCGCCGCAGGCGAGCGGAAGCTTTGCACTTCAAAAAGAAAACAAGAGAAGAGCTGGATTCCGGCTTTCGCCGGAATGACGAGCAAGAGAAACAACCTCCCGACGGAGGACCTACGTCAGTCCCAACGTCATCGCCTCGCGATGCAGCGCCGGCGTCCCCGCCAGCACACTGTTCGTAGCCAGCGTGAGCTCCCTGCCGGCAAGATCGGTGAACACGCCGCCGGCTTCGCGCACGATTACCGCGAGAGCGGCGATGTCGAGGATATTGACGTCGGACTCGATCACGAGGTCCAGTCTGCCGCTTGCGAGCAGATGGTAGTGATAGAAATCGCCGTAGCCACGCGTGCGGCCGCAACGCTGGATCAGGCGTCCCAGCGCATTCCAGCCGGGTCCGCGCGACAACGTCTTGACGTTGCCGAACGAGATCGCCGTCTGCGCATCGAATGCGCCGGTCTGCGCGACATTGATGCGTTCGCCGTTCAGAAACGCGCCGCCGCCGCGCCGCGCCCAGGCGGTTTCGCCGAACTGTGCCGCGCTCGACACGCCGAGCACGAGCTCACCGCGGTGCATCAGTGCGATCTGCGTCGAGAACATCGGGTAGCCGCGTACGAAGCTGCGCGTGCCGTCGATCGGATCGATCAGCCAGAGCAGGTCGCCCTCGCCTTCGCGGCCTTCCTCTTCGCCGTAGAAGGCGTGATCCGGGAATTTTGCCTTGAGCACACGTTTGATCGCTGCCTCGGCCTCGCGATCGGCGATCGTCACCGGCGTCTGATCATCCTTGGTCTCGACTGCAAACGCGCCGCGGTAGTGGCGCGCGATGACCTGCGCGGCCGCATCGGCTGCCGCGCGCGCGGCGTCGAGCGCCGCGTCGAGGAATGTATTTGTCAGCATTGTATATAATGCCGCATGTTCATGGCGCCGGCGGGACAAGCGGGCGCCCGCGGATTTCGAGATTGCGCGAGCCGTCGGCCTGCGCCTGGCCGATGAACTGCAGTGCCTCGCTTACCTGCGCATTGTCACCACGCGAGGCCAGGCGCGCCTGCGCCTCGTAGGCGTTCCGGTTGGCCTTGAATGTGCCTGCGAGCTCCAGCGGTCCGCCGAGGTCGTCCACGACGCCGGCGATGCTACCGTCCGCGGTCGAGGCAAACGTCGCCTGCAGATCGCCGAGCTTCGCCTGCGCGGCACCGGCAACTGCCGCGTCGTGCCATCGCACCGTCCCTGCGGCGTCATCGAGCCACTGGTCGTGCACACGCGCGTGCGCAATGTCGATTTCGATCGTGCCGAGCAGTTCGAGCATCGGGATCGCCAGCACCGGCGCGGCGAGCCGCGCCGGCATGCGCAGTGTCGCATCGTCGAATGCGGTTTGACCGCCGCTGTAGTTGACGATGCCGCTACCGCCCAAGCCATCGCCGGCCACGGTCACGTGCGCGACGATCTCGCCGCGCAGCAGCGGCTGCGCCTGCAGCTTCCAGTCGATCGTGCCGAGACTCACGCCAAGCACTTCCGCAGCGCCGGCGTGCCCCTGCCAGATTGAACCGGTCAAGTCGTGCAGCCGGACCGGAACCAACGCATCGGCGGCGAAACGATAGGCCAACTCGGCCGGGCAAGTCCACGCTGCCACGCCCGCAATCACAACGAGCACGAGAATGCTGATCAGCAATCCACGCAGGAATCTAATCATCGCAGAACGACAAGCGTGCACCTGCGCGGCGCGCCCGAACCGCGCCCGCCACGAGTCACGGTTCCTCCAGCAGGACGCGCGCGTTGACCAGGCCCATGCCTTCGACGCGATCGGCAGAAAAGTCCGTCGCCTGGACACCGTAGTCGCGGCCGAGGTTGTCGACCCAACCGATCAGCGCATCGAAATTCGCGGTTTCGAAACTCACCCGCGCGCTTTTCGCGCCGATCGGCTCGACGCGCTTGAGCGCCGTCGCCAGCCCGGCGCCACGCGCTGTGACGTCGGCGAGCGCGAACAGCGACTTGCCCTGCCGGTCGGCCTGACCGTGCACGCCCTTCGCGCGCAAGGTGGTCAGCTCGCCGGCCGATTGCCGCATCCATGCCAGGTCGTTGCGTTCGCGTTCGACGCGCGCCTGCAACTGCTCGCGCGCACGCGTCAACGGATACCAGACGAACGACCAGCCGAGCAGCAGCGCGACGGCGACCGCGCCGATCGCGAGCATGCGCCGGTCGCGCGCGGACAGCCCTTGCCACCAGGCCGCGATCACGGCTTCGTCCTGCTGATGTGCAGGCGTCCGTCGACACCCTTGTCGCTGGTGTTCGCCGAGGTCACTTCCGCATTGAGCCCGATGTTGGCGAGCTGCTCGCGTACCAGATCGAGCGCCGGCACATCGGGCGCGCGCAGACCGATCTCCAGCGTCGCGTTGCGATACTCGACGCTCTTGAGCGACACGCGCGTGGTACCGCCGAGGATCGGGCCGATGCGGTCGAGCAGCGCCAGCAGCCCGCTGCCGTTCTCGCCGCCGCGCATGCGCGCCAGTGCGCTTTCCATCAGCTGGCGCGGATCGCCGGCCACAGTCGCGAGCTCCGGCAGATTCGCGCTCAGCGCCGCGCGTTGCTCGGCTTCGAGCCGGTCGGACTCGCGATTCAGGCGCAGCCAGTCGCCGGCCGCGTAGACAACCGCCAGCACCACGGCGGCAGCGGCGAGCAGCGCGGCGCGCCGCCACAACTGCGGCAGAGGAAGGTGACGATGGCTCGCGGCGAATTCGCCTTGCAGCAGATTCAATTCGGGTTCGCGCACGAGTTGCGCAGCGAGGAATGTCAGCGGATCGAGCTGGCGTTCGTGGTAGCTGGAAACGGTAATCGGCAACGTCTGGCGCGGCGCCTGACGGAAATCGAAGACTTCCGCAGCCGGCGCAGCGACGAGGCTGAGCCATTGCGCCAGTGCAGGTGGATCGCAGGCCACGGCATGCGTCGCGCTCCAGCGCAGCAACGCACGCTCGGGCTCGATCATCAACGTGGCCTTCTCGGCGTTGGCGGCAAGTGCGAGCGCTTCCGGGATCATGACGTCGGCGCTGATTCCGGCTTGAGCCAGCGTGTCGATCCAGCCGCGCAGCGTTGCGCGAGCGACGATGGCGACGGCAATTCGCCCGCCGGCGATCGCGTCCGGCAGCGCGAAATGCAATTCCTCGACCGGGCTGGCCAACTGGTCTTCCAGCGCGAACGGCACGGCCTTGGCCAGCTGCGCGCGCCGCGTCGACACGGCGTCGGCCTCGAGCAGGACGACATGCTCGGAAGGCACGAGCACGATGATGCGCTGCGAACGCGCAAGCGTGGCTGCCGGCGGCGCGCCGGCATTCGCGCCGGACAGAACCCGCCCGCCGGCATCCTGGGCGAGCCAGCTCATCTGGCCGTCGGCGTGCAGTCGGATCAGCAGTCGTTCGGACATGTAGCGTTATGCGATGTGGCCTTCGGGCGCCGTCGCCGCATTGTAGCAGCGCACCGCAGCCGCTTTGCCGGCGCCAGGTCGCGTATCGCGTGCGCAGTCGGTCGACTCATTCGTCCCCGCCGCGGCTGCGCGCCAGCACGCGGATGCCGCCGCCGGCGCCGGTACCGAGGCTGCGTTCGATCAGGCTGTAGAACGTGAACGGAAATCCGTCCAGCGTGATGTCGCCGCGCGCCTCGAAATAGGCGCTACGCACATCGTAGTAAGCACTCTCGGCCTGAACGCCGTGCACGATCGAGTCGAGATCGGCGAGGCTGCTGTAGTTGGCGTGACCTTCCTGCCAGATGCCCTGTGCGACTTGCAGCGTGCCGACGCCGTTGAGCGTCATCAGCACCGGTGGGGTTGCCGTGTTGACGTTGATGCGCGTGCCGGGCGGCAGGGCGCAAACGTGCGGCGCCAGCGCCGCATAAGCATTGCCGCTGACGCCCTTCACCAGACGCAATTCCGAGACATGGATAAAACCGCGCTTGGCTTCGCGGTACGCCACGGGCTGCGCGAGATAATAAGGATCCTCGACGCCCGGCTGCATGTTCATCCAGGCAACGACGGCATCGGCCAGGCTCGGATCGAGGCGCAGTGCGTTGAGCAGGATGCGGAACTTGTCCGGCCACGGCGCGTTCGGCTGGCCGTTTGCGTCGACGAGATTGTTGAGATTGAAGCAGCCATTGCGATCGCGCATCGTCGCCGAAATCAATCCACTGGGTACCGGTGTCGGCGGCAATGGCACCGCCCAGACGCTCGAGTTCGAGTCGGACGAGCCACCGTTGGCCGCCCAATCCTGTTGCAGTACACGCGCGGCATAGGCTTCCAGCCCCTGCGCATAGGCCTGCGCCTGCGCTTCGAGCAACTGGTTGCGAGTGCGCACGAACCCGAGTTCACCGCGATCGATCAGGCCGGCAATCAGCACGGTAGCCAGGGCTACGACGAGCAACGCCACGAGCAGGGCGACGCCGCGTTGCCTGCGATATTGCACCATGCGGACTCACGGCCCGGCCCCGACCGCGCGCGTGGGCCACGACGACACCAGTTCGATGATGCGCGTGATCTCGCCGTAGTCTTTCGTCTCGATGCGGAATTCGACCGCATGCGGCAGCGCGGACAAGGACGCCGCCGCATCGGCCGACTCGAGCGGCGGCCAACTGTCGCTCCAGTGATTGGCCTCATCCAGATAGCGCAGCCGGAATGCATCGACCTGATCGCGCAGCACCGTCACCTGCGCCGCCGTGCCGGGCGCACGATCGAGCACCGGATAGTTGCCGCGCCGGAGCGCGCCATCGTCGAGCGCGTAGGTGACACGCTCGAGGTTGGATCGCACCTCGGCCTGCGGATTGGCGAAGCCGGCGCGCGTGAGCTCGACGCTGTTCGGCGTCCCGGTAAACGCCGGCTGCGGTTCGCCATAATTTCCACGTACTGGACGCGCGGCAGCCTGGTGCAGATCACGCTCGAGCGAGGCGACACTGCGCATCAGCGCATTGAACCCTTCTTGCTGCTGGCTGAGCGCAGCGCGCGTTCGCACGACGGCATTCAGCCCGCCATAGGCCAGCGCAGCCATCGACGCGAACACCGCCAGCGCAACGAGCAATTCGATCAGGCTGAAGCCGCTTCGAAGCGAGGGCTGAGGGCTGAGGGCTGAGGGCTGGGAGCATTGCTTCACGGCTGCAGGTCCTCGCCGGCGAATCCGGTCAGCTGCGCCAGCGGCGTGTCGCGATCCGCGGCGGTCGACACACGCACATCGATGCGCCGGATCGTGGTCACGTCGGTCGGCTGCACGCGCACCTGCCAGCGCCAGTCGCGCGCGCCGAAGCGGCGCGTGCCGTTGCTGCTGCCGGGCGGCGGAAACGGATTGCCGAGGCGCGTTTCAACGAGCAGGTCTTCGGCCAGCCAGCCGGCGATCGTGCGTTCGCGCAGCGCGGCAAACTGATCGATCTGCACCGCCGCCGTGCGCGTGAGCGCGAGCAGCGCGAGGGCCAGCACGAGCAGCCCGATGAGCACTTCCAGCAGCGTGAAGCCGCGCACGGCGCGCGGTGCAATGCCGTCAGCGCACGCGCGCATCGACGATGCTCCCGGCGACGTCACCGTTGGCGCGCCCATCGAGCCGATAGCGCGTAGTCGAATCCGGCAGCGCCAGGTCGAGCCGGAACGCCGTCAATTCGCCGGACGAAAAGCAGACCAGTTGCGGCTTCTCCGGAAATGCGGCGCCGACATCGACGCGTTGTCCGTCGCGCGTCAGCAGTGCATCGGCGCTGACGCTCCACTTGCGCGGGCGCAATTCGCCGTCGCGCTCCGGCAGCCAGTCGGCGCGCTCGCTGCGGCTGAAGCGGTAACCGTCATGGTCGATGCTCAGCCCGATCTGGCGACCGCTCAGTTCGGCCTGCTCGCAGGCGTAGCCGATCAAGGCACGCAAGCGCTCGGCGTCGCGGGCGAGTTGGCGTTCGCCGCCGGCGCCGCCGACTGCCAGCGTCACGGCCACGGCAGTGACCGCAAGAATGACCGTGACAACGAGGATTTCGATCAGGCTGAAGCCCGAAACAAGGAAGGGCTGATGGCTGAGGGCTGAGGGCCGGACGCCCCGTCGCACGCCGATTTCGCCGGCGCGAGTCTGCGGTTGCGCAACGGCCACGAACTCAGTCCCAATTACCGACGTCCGCGTCCTCGCCATCGCCACCCGGCTTGCCGTCGGCGCCGTAGCTGAAGACGTCGATGTCGCCGTGGCTGCCCGGGTGCAGGTAAAGGTAAGGCCGGTTCCACGGATCCTTCGGCGCCTTGTCGAGGTAGCCGCCCTTGCGCCAGTTGGGCGCCTCCGGGCTGCCGCTGGGCTTGCTGACCAGCGCATCGAGCCCCTGCTCCGTGCTCGGATAGACAAAATTGTCCAATTTATACATGTTCAACGCCGTGATGATCGCCTGGATGTCCTGCTTGGCGCGCACCTTGCGCGCTTCGCCCGGATGCTCCATGACCTTCGGCACCACGATCGCCGCGAGGATGCCGAGGATCACGACGACGACGAGGATTTCGATCAGCGTGAACCCGCGGACGCGGTTGCGGCCTGCAACCTGTCGGATATCGCCAGCCGCTGCGGCCTTGAGTCCGGATGGCGCCACCCCGACGCAGACGCATGGGCGAAACCACTCCTTGGCAACCCAGACCCGGAACTTTGACCGCCATGGTGCATGATCGCCACCTTGTACTGAACGCCAATGGCGCCGATCATAGCAAAGCATGAACGCCGTTCCCGCAAACGATCCGCAACTCAACGCCCGCATCGACGAGTCGTGGACCCGGCGCGATCTTGCTGTGCTCTGGCATCCGTGCACGCAGATGCACGATCACGCCGCCGGCGTGCCGATGATCCCGGTGGCGCGCGGTGAGGGCGCGTGGCTGGTCGGTCATGACGGCCGCCGCTATCTCGACGCGATCAGCTCGTGGTGGACCAACCTGTTCGGTCATGCCAATCCGCGTATCGGCGCGGCGCTCAAGGATCAAGCTCGACCGCCTGGAGCATGTGATCTTCGCCGGCTTCACGCACGAGCCCGGAATCCGCCTGGCCGAGGAATTGTTGCGCGTCGCGCCGCCGGGCCTCGCGCGGGTTTTTTACGCCGACAACGGCTCGAGCGCGATCGAGGTCGCGCTGAAAATGAGCTTCCACTACTGGCGCAACCTCGGCCGCAGCGGCAAGACGCGATTCATCGCCTTGACCGGCGGCTATCACGGCGAAACGCTCGGCGCGCTGTCGGTCACGGACGTACCGCTGTACCGCTCGACTTATGCGCCGCTGCTCGGCGATCCGATCTTCGTCGCCTCGCCCGATTGCTACGAGCGCGACAGCGGCGAGTCGTGGCGCGCATATTCGCTGCGCCGCCTCGACGACATGCGGGCCGCATTGCAGAACCACGCCGACGAGGTCTGCGCCGTGATCGTCGAACCGCTGGTGCAGTGTGCCGCCGGCATGCGCATGTACGATCCTGCGTATCTCACCGGGCTGCGTGCGCTGTGCGACGAATTCGGCGTGCATCTGATCGCCGACGAGATTGCGGTCGGCTTCGGCCGCACCGGCACGCTGTTCGCGTGCGAACAGGCTGGCGTGACGCCGGATTTCCTGTGCCTGTCGAAGGGTCTCACCGGCGGGTTCCTGCCGTTGTCGGCGGTGTTGACGACCGCCGCGGTGTACGCCGCGTTCTATGCCGAGTACACAAGTGGAAAAGCGTTTCTGCACTCGCACAGCTACACCGGCAATCCGCTCGCCTGCCGCGCGGCACTGGCGACGCTCGAGATCTTCGGCAGCGAGCCGGTGCTGGAGCGCAATCGCGCTCTGGCGCGGCGCCTTGGCGAACGCCTGGCCGCATTTGCCGATCATCCCAATGTCGCCGAAGTGCGCCAGACCGGCATGATCGCGGCCGTCGAACTGGTGCGCGACAAGGCGACGCGACGCGCCTTTCCGGCCGCGGAGCGACGCGGTCTGCGCGCGTACCTGCACGCGCTCGAAAACGGCGTGCTGCTGCGGCCGCTGGGCAACGTGATCTATTTCATGCCGCCGTACGTGATCGAGCCGCACGAGATCGATTTGCTGGTCGACGTCGCCGGCAGCGCGTTGCAGCGTGCCGTAGCCTAGATCGTCCGTTACGATTTGCTCGTTGCCGTTCGCTCATTCCGATTCATGTATAACGACCGATCATGCGTATCCCGCGCGTCTACATTGCCCAACCGCTGCAGACCGGCCAGGACGCATTGCTGCCGGAACAGGCCGGCGAGCATATCGTGCGCGTGTTGCGCCTGGAGCGCGGCCATCCGCTGATCCTGTTCAATGGCGATGGCCGCGAATACGACGCGACGCTGTCGTCGCTGGCCAGGCGTGCGGTCAGTGCGGAAGTGATCGCCGTGCGCGCCGTCGATCGCGAATCGCCGTTGCCGCTGACGCTGGCTCAGGGCATAGCGCGCGGCGAGAAGATGGACTGGATCCTGAAGAAGGCGACCGAACTCGGCGTTGCGCGCATCGTGCCGATCGTCACCGAGCGCACCGAGGTCAAGCTCGACGAGGAGCGCGCCGAGCGCCGCATGCTGCATTGGGCTAGCGTCATCGACGGCGCCTGCGAGCAGAGCGGGCGCACGCGCCTGCCGGTGCTCGATCCACCGCAGCGGCTCGACCGCTGGCTCGGCAGCCTGGATGCGGACACTTCGCTGCGTCTGGCATTGCTGCCCGATGGCGACGTCGTCGCTCGCGCGTTGCCGACCATGACGCATGGGGCGACGCTGTGCGTCGGCCCGGAAGGTGGGCTTTCGGAGAACGACGTCACGCTGTTGCGTCAGACCGGTTTTCTCGGCCTGCGCCTGGGGCCGCGGATTCTGCGCACGGAAACCGCCGGCATCGCTGCGCTCGCAGCGCTGCAGGCGTTGCAGGGCGATATGTGAAGCAGGATTCGAAGGAAAAATCTTTGAACGCGGATCGACGCGGATGAAGGGCAATCAACGCGGATCAAGCAAGAGAAAAATGACGTTCTTGAAAAGCAATATCCGCGTAAATTCTCTTTTTATCCGCGAAATCCGCGTTCAAAGTTTTTTGTCTTAAGAAGCCAGCGCCTGCGCGACAAGGGTTTCGATCTGATCGAGGTTCGGAATGATGGCCTGATCGTCGCGCACGAAAACCTGTGCGTGCACGCCGATCGGGTGCTCACTCTCATCGCCGGTCGGAATCAGCAGGTCGGGCGTGATCGTCGTCAGGCGCGGGAAGCCCTGTGCCAGCATCGCGATGAACGGCATCTTGGCGTTGCCGCTGAGCGCCTTGAGCACGGCGACCTTGGCGTTGCCGACCGTTTCCTGCGCCGCGCGCCCGGTCAACATCGAGAACGAGAACAGCGGCAGGCGCCAGCCGCGCCATGACAGGCGGCCAAGCAACCAGGCCGGTGCATCGGCGATTTTTTCCGGCACCGAATACGTGATGACCTCGGCCACCGTCGCGTTCGGCAGCAGCACCCGCGTCCCGGTTACCGGGATCATCAGGCCGCGGATTTCGCGACTGGTAATGTCGGCCAACGCCATTCGTAGTCCCCTTCTCTAGTCTTTGCCGAAATCGGCGATCATTTTGGCCGCCAGTTTCTCGGGCGAACCGACAAAGCCGACGGCACCGGTCTGCCTGACCGACTCGACCATCGTACTGATCGTGCACGTGTCCGGATCCTGCACCCACACGGCACCGCCGTGCGCCTGCATGTACTTGCTGCCTTCAATGGCGTCCTGCGCCATGCCGGAAAACACGATCGCGCCGGCGCGTTCACCGAACTCGTCGGCAACATCGCGCAGCACCTGGTCGATCGACGGGCTGTATGCGGTGCGCTCGATCAGCGGCGACAGCGTGATCACGCCCTCGTTGTCGATCTGCATGCGCTGCCGGGTGGGCACGATGACGACTTCACCGTGACCGACGCGTTCGCCGTGCGTCGGCGTGCGCACGGTCAACTGCACTGCCTTGGCCAACTGCCCCGACATCAGTTCGAGGAATTCATCGCCCATGTGCTGCGCCAGCACGAACAGCGCGGGGAAGTTGCGCGGCAGGCGACCGAGAAAGTCGCGCACCGCTTCCGGGCCGCCGATCGAAGCGCCGAGCACGACGACCCGGCTGAGCTGCGCACCGCTGCCGACCTTGAGCTTCCCCGCGCCGCGATCGCTTTCCAGGCGCATTCCGGCGGAAGTCGGCACCGTGGCGGCGAACTCCTCGGGTGCGACGGCGTCTTCCATCGGCATCAGTTCAAGCGACAGACCTTCCGTGATCGGCGGTGCCGTCACAGGCGTGTCGTCTTCGGGCGTCATGAATTCGGTGGCGCTCATCGTTTCGATGCCGAACGCCGAAGCTTTGCCCTCCGGCGGCGTGACCACGGTATTTTCATCGAGCGGTTCGAGCGACCAGGCGGGCGGCAGCAACGGTTCAGCCAACGCCGGCGTCGCCGATTCTGCGTCCCGTGACGGCAATGGCGCCGGCCGGAAACTGCCGTCGACCGCATCGGGAATCGAGGCCTTCGCCGCATCGAATTGGTCGAAGATCGCCGGGAATGCACTGGGGTCTTCCTGCGGCTCCAGCGTCAGTGATGACGAATCTTCCATTGCGCTCGCAACCTCGGCCGCCGGTGATTTTTCACCGCGGCCGGTTCGCGCATCGCCGAACAGGGCGTCGAGTTCGCTGACGAATTCCGCTGCCGACGGCGGCGAATGCTGATGCGCCGGCACATGCGCCGCGAAATCTTCCAGCGCGCTGGCGAAATTGCTTTCAGCTACTGCCTCGGCGGACTCCTGCGCGGGGCCGCCGACGGCGACCTCCATGTCGGCGAGGTCGAAGCCTTCGAGCATCTGTCCTTCGAGCATCGGCCCATCGAGCACAGGCAATTCCAGCGTCGGCACTTCGGCGGCGGGCGTCGCTGGCACGGATTCCTCGGTCATCGGCTCGAGTTGCAGTTCCGCGGCGGCCATGGCAGGCAGCGGGTCCGGCGGTGGCGCCGGCACGGGTGCAGGTGCAACGGGCACATCAGCCGCCACAGCGACTGCCTCGGGCCTGCGGCCCGGCAGCGGTACGCTCTCGGCCCACGCGGGACGCGGCGGTTCGGTCATCTCGGGCTTGTGCAGGATCTTTGCCGCCAGGTGCCGCGCCCAGCGCGCCTGATCCCATCCGGACAACTGCGCCGAGGCGTCACCGTCGTTGAAGACGACTTCGTAGCCGCCCTGATCGAGCACATCGTAGACGTTATCGAACTGCGCGTCGGATTCCGGATCGAGGTTGAACACGACGATGCGGGCGCCCGATCCCGCCAGCGCCGCGCGATCGAGATTGCTCGCCTGCGATTCGTAGACGATAGCCGCGCCGAGTTCGTTCAGCGCGTCCTTCAGATGACTGCCGGTACCGCCTGCTTCGTAGAGCAGCGCGACCGGAACCGATGCGGACGGAATGACCTGGCTTTCAGGCACGACTGAGCCTCAATGTTTCCTGCAGGTTGCGCAGCAGGTCGGCTTCCTGATACGGCTTGCCGAGATAACGCTCGACGCCGATTTCCAGCGCGCGCTGGCGATGCTTTTCACCGGTACGCGAGGTGATCATGATGATCGGCACGGACTTCAGGCGCACGTCGTTCTTCATGTAGGTGGCCAGCTCGTAGCCATCCATGCGCGGCATCTCGACGTCGAGCAGGACGACATCCGGCACCTTGTCCTGCAGCTTTTCGACGGCGTCCAGACCGTCCTTTGCCGTGACGACATCCATATCGTTGCGCTCGAGCACGCGCGTGGTGACCTTGCGCATCGTGATCGAATCGTCGACCACCATGACCAGCGGATGCCGGCGCGGTTCGACTGCGGGCGCGGGCGGGAGAACCGGCGCGGCCGGCATTTCCGCGACGTCGCCGACGTCGGCGCGGGCGCGCAGCGCGGCGTGACGGCGCACCAGCGGCGCGAGGTCGAGAATCATGACGACCGAGCCGTCGCCCATGATCGTGGCGCCGAAAATACCAGGCACCGAGCTGATCTGCGGGCCGACCGACTTGACCACGATTTCGCGCGAACCGATGACCGCGTCGACACGCACGGCGGCACGCTGGTCGCCGGTGCGCGTCATCAGCAGCGGCATCTGCGTTTCGTCGGCGACGCGGCCCTGCGGCACGTTGAGCAGGTTCGACAACTCGTAGATGAGGAATTCCTCACCGGCGTACACGTACCTCGGATTGGCCTCGCTCATGCGCCGGTCGAGATCGCCGCGCGCGATACGCACGACGCCCTGCACCGACGACATCGGCACCGCGTAGGTGCCCTCGCCGAGCCGCACGAGAATCGCCTGAGTGACCGCCAGCGTGAACGGCAGGCGGATAACGAACGTCGTGCCGGCGCCGTGCTGCGAATCGATCGCCAGCGAGCCGCCGAGCTGCTTGATCTCGCTGTGCACGACGTCCATGCCGACGCCTCGGCCGGCCAGCTGCGTTACCGTCTCTGCAGTCGAGAATCCGGTTTCGAGAATGAAGCCGTAGAGGTCGCGGTCGGACAGCTGCGCGTCGGGCTTGAGCAATCCGCGCTCGATCGCCTTGCGCCGGATCGCGTCGCGATCCAGGCCGCGGCCGTCGTCGGACACGCGCAACACGACTTCCGTCGCCTCGCGGCTCACGTGGATGCCGACCGTGCCGTCGAGCGGCTTGCCGGCGACGAGGCGCTCTTCCGGCGTCTCGATACCATGGGCGAGCGCGTTGCGCATCATGTGCTCGAACGGCGCTTTCATGCGCTCGAGCAGGTTGCGATCCATTTCGCCCTGTGCGCCTTCGACCTTCAGCTGCGCGCGCTTGCTCAGTTCCTGCGCGGCCTGGCGCAAAGTTCGGCGCAAACTCGGCACGAGCGATTCGAACGGCACCATGCGCGTACGCATGAGCCCTTCCTGCAGGTCCGACGAAACGCGCGACTGCTGCAGCAGCAGCGTTTCCGACTGGCGCGTGAGGTCGTCGAGCAACCCCTGAATCGAGGTCAAGTCCGAAACCGACTCGGCCAGTGCGCGCGACAACTGCTGCAGCTGGCTGAAACGATCGAGTTCGAGCGGATCGAACGTGGATTCGGTCGCCTCGGCTTCGCGCTGGAAGCGCGACAGGATCTGCGCTTCGGTTTCGAGCTCGAGCTTGCGCAGCTGGTCGCGCAGGCGGCTGACCGTCGTTTCGAATTCGACCAGGTTGAAGCGGAACGTCGAGATCTGCTGTTCCAGGCGCGAACGGTAGATCGACACTTCACCGGCATAGTTCACCAGCGAGTCGAGCAAATCCGAACGCACGCGGATCATCTCCTGCGGCGCGCGTGCGGTAATGTCTTCGTCGTCGAATTTCGGCAACGGCCGCGGCGGCGGCGGCGGGCGTGGCGCCGGGGGCGGCGCGGCCTCGACGGCGGCGACAGCCGGCGCCGTGGCGGCATCCGCAGCCTCGACCGGCGCAACCGTTTCGGCGGTCGACGCGTAAACGTCACCGGAAACGAGGCCTTCGAAGCGTGCGATCGCGTTTGCCGGCATCGCGATCGCCTGGCGCCGCGCCACGCGCTGCACCAGTCCATGCAGGCGGTCGAATCCGCGTTCGAGCGATTCGACCGTGATGCGGTCCATGACGCGGCGGTTGTCGCTGATCGTGTCGAGCAGCGATTCCATGGCGTGGCTCAGATCGCCGATCGGCGCGAGCCCGGCCATGCGTGCGCCGCCCTTGAGCGTGTGCAGATCGCGCTGCAGGCCGCCGACGATTTCGCGGTCATGCGGCGATGCGCGCAGGTTCGCCATCAGCGTATCGGAGTGATCGAGAATGTCGGCGCCTTCCTGCACGAAGATTTCGAGCAGGTCCTCGTCCATCTCGGCCAGTTCGAGACGACCTTCCGGCTGCGGATCGTCGGCGAGCGCCGGCAGTTCGGTAAATGTTTCGCCCAGCCCGCCAGCAGCGGGCACGGAGGCGGGTTCGTGCATTTCCTGCTGTGCCGGCAATTGCGCGGCAAACGCTTCGGGTATCTGTGCGGCGATCGGCGCGTCCATGAACTGGACGACATCGGCTGGCGAGATCTCTTCCATCTCGAGAGATGTCAGCAGTTCGTCTGCCATGACTTCGACCGGAGGCTCGGCTGTAGCCAGTTCGACGGTTTCGCTTTCGACCGGAATGTCGATCGCGACGACTTCCGCAGCGCGACACATCGTCGGCTGTCGGTGCCATCGCGAATTCGTCGCTGAGCAGGATGGCTTCTTCGTCGTCCGCGGCAGCATGCGCCGACGCCTCGAGATCTGCGGGCTCGTGCAGTTCGGGTTCGGTGGCCGGTGTTTCCTCCGGCAGCAACGCGTCAAGCCAATCCGTACGCGATGTCGACTCGTCGGCGGCGGGCGGCGGCGCCTCTTCGACGGATTGCACGGCGGTGAAATCGGACTCGAACTCGCCGGTCGGTTCCTCCACCGCGAGTTCGACTGCCGCGCTCTCGACGGGCGCATCTACCACCGGCACCGTTTCGGCTGTCTCGTGCGCTGCTTCGCCACGCGCGAACAGCGTGTGCATGAGCTGCGGTTCCGGCATCGTGTCGCGCAGCATGCCGATGCGCTGCGCGAGGTCGTCTGCGTTTGGCAGGTGCGTTTCGCGGTCCAGCGCGGCAAGCACGCGGCGGATCAATTCACTGGCTTCGCTCAGCACCATCAGCCCGTCGGGCGTCGGCGCCAGACGCCCGGCGCACAGGCGCTTGATGTAGTTTTCCAGCGGTGCGAGAACCTGCGTGATGACTGGAACGTCGACCATCGCGACCGCACCATTGAGCGTATGCACGGCGCGCAGCAACGGTTCGCTGGCCGGCAGCGGCAGGTGTGCGGCTTGTGCCTCGGCGACGAAGCCGTCGATCACGCCCAGATGCGCGGCGACTTCGCTGGTGAAGATGTCGTACAACAGCGGATCGATATGCGGCAACGGACTGCTGGTCGCTGCGCGCGCCGGAGCCGGCGCTTCAATCTCGAACATCTGCGCCGGCATTTCCATGGCCGGTGCGGATCTCTGTCGGCAGGTGTCGGTTCGTCCGCGGGCACGGCAGGTGCCGCGGCCAGCGGCGCCGGCGTCGGCACGACTTCGTCGACCACCGGCACGAGGCGACGCACGATACGCCGCACTTTCTTCATGCGCGTCGGAGCCGCGGTCTTGACCCAGGCCTCCTCGCCACCAACCAGGCGGTCGGCGACATTCATGATGGCGCCGATGTCGGACTTCGGCGCGCCTTCGCCGCGCAAGCCCGCCAGCAGTTCCGGCAGCACGGCAATCGCCTGCGCAGCGAGTGTCTGCACGGCCGTGCTCGGCGGAATCGTCTTGTCGAGAACGCGATTGAGCATGTTCTCGATTTTCCAGCTGAAGTCGCCGAGCGCCAGGGCGCCGACCAGCCGGCCCGAACCTTTCAGCGTATGGAACGAACGACGGATCGGCTTGAGCCGCTCGAAGTCGTTCGGCTCAGCCTGCCAAAGTGGCAGGTTGCGTGACAGGTTCTCGAATTCTTCCTGCACCTCGTCGACGAACACCTCGCGGATCTCCGCGTCGATCTCGTCCGAAGCACTGGTATGGAAACTGGTGTCCGCCATTGATGCCGGGCCGTCGGCGTCGGGGACCTCTTCCTCGATCTCCTCTTCGATTTCGACATAACGCAGGCCCGGCGCAGCCGTCTGCATCACCATTTCCGCAGGGGCCGCCGACGGTGCGGTGACTTCGGTCTCGGTCAGCGCCAGACCATGCAGATCGTGCGCGGCCGGCTGCTGCTGCTGCGCCTCGCCGACGACGAGGTCCTCGACGCCGTGCCCCGGCGCGATGTCCACTGCGTAGCGCAAATCGACCTCCGGCAGCGCCGCCGAAGGTGCCGGGTGATCGCCGGCGCGCGGTTCCTCGCTGCGTTCGAAGCGCGCGATGAAGGCGTCGATGCCTTCGTCGGCCGGCAATTCGATGCTGGGAAACTGCGCTTCGTCAGCCTGCTGTTCGTGCGTGTGGTGTTCGTATGTCTGCTGCGTTTCGGCGGACAGGCTCAGACCGGCCTCGACATCGGTCGGCAGATGCTCGTTCCACTGTGGAAAATCGGTCGCGCGCGGTGTTTCGGCCGGCGTGCGGTCCACCAGTGTCGCCGAACTTTCGCCAGCAATCGGATGGGCGGCAAACGCGGCCGGCTCCGGCACCGAACCTGCGGGCGGCGGCTCGGGCGCAGCGTTGCCGGCAGAGCCGCCATCTTCCTGCGGCACTGGCCAGTAGCCGAGCGATTCGAGGCTGCTGCGGGTGACTTGCAGAATCTGGTCACGGCCTCCGCGCTGCTCGCGTGTGGCCTCCATGTAGTACTCGATCGAGGCCAGTGCATCGGCCAGCTTGTCCATCTGCTCGACGGTCGGCACGCGCCGATGGCGCAGCAGCTCGACTTCGACGAAACGCACGATGCCGCTCATCAGCGCCGCCGGCTCGACGAGCCCGAGCATACGCAGCGCACCGGAGATTTCCTCGAGCAAACGTGGAATCGGTTCGGCCTTGGCATGATCCCAGGGCGATTCGATGAAGGCGACGATGTCCTGCTTGGCCTGGACGATGTTGACCGAGGCTTCCTTCATCAGCGCATCGAGAATCTTGCGCACTTCGGCCTTCGGCAGTTCGGCTTCCGATGTGCCGTCGGACTGCGGCTCCTGGGCGCCGAGGCGGTCGATGTGGTCGTCGAGCGAGGCTTCCACATAGAGCAGCGCGCCGGCGACGTCGAGCAGAGTGGCCTCGTCGGCGGTCCGCGACTTGTTCGCGATCTGATCGACGATTTCGCGCTGTTCGGTGACGACGCGGCGCGGCACACCGAGCCCCAGCATGCCGAGCGTGTCGCCGACACGGTCGAGTACCTCGACCTGCGCGGCCAGATCGGCGACATCGTTGCTCGAGGAGCGCAGGAAGATGTCCAGCGCTTCCTTCACCCGCATCAGGTCGTCCTTGATCGCGATCGACACCGTGTCGAGCAGCGCGCGGTTGTGCCCCGATATCGAGCCTTTTGCGTGTTCGACTTCACGGTCGCTCGGCAACAGCGTATCGAGCCGGTAAGTACCGCTGATCTCGATGGCGCGCGGACCGGTAGCGGCTGAATGCGCGATGTAATAAAGGAGATTCTTGGTCAGCTCGTTGGGCGGGTCATGGCTGAAGTCGCCCTCGCCGTTGTCGACCAGCCGCTTGATCTGGCGATCGATCTTGCCGAACAGCAGCTTGACCGCCGCGTTGGCCTGCACCGAGCCGCTGCGCACCGATTCCAGCAGTCCCGACGCGACCCACCACAGGCGGCGCGCATCTTCGTTGCTGCACAGGCGGCGCACGCGATCCAGCACATCGATCAGGCGGTCGAGCTGGTCGGCGGCGGAGTCGTCGCGAATCCAGCGCAACAGCGACAGCTGGAACGCCGTGCGCAGGCGCGCGCCCTGCGCGCGCAGGTCGAGCGCCGGCAAGCCGTAGGGAGCACCGGCCGCCGCAGCCGGCAGTGCCGCCGACAAGTCCGGCGAAAACAGAGCCGACTCGGTCAGCAGTTTTTCCCCGCGCGTCGCGCGCAGGTCGTTGAGCAGCGGCAGCAGGACGATCGGAATGTCCTTGTGCCCGCTCTGCAGACGCTCCAGGTAATCCGGCAGCTGCACGATGCCGCGCATCAGCACCGAATAGGTATCGTCCTGGGCCTTGACCGAACCATCGAGCAGTCCCTGCGCGACATGTTCCATCTCGTCGACCACCATCGCCGCGCCGTACAGTTCGACCATGCGCAGCGTGCCCTGCACCTGGTGCAGATAGTTCGCGCAGAAGCGCATCTGGCTGGCGTCGGAAGGATCCTCGACGTAGGCCTCGAGCGCCTGATGGGATTTGCGCAGGGTCTCGTCGAGTTCCTGCTTGACCCAGTTCAGGGTGGTGAAGTCGATATCGTCTTGCAGTTTCATGAAATGTTCCCGCTGTTCCGGGTTGGACCCGGCTGCCGCTGACAAGATCCGCAGGTGCGCGCCGATCCCCGCATTGAGACGAGGACCGGATTACGCATGTGATGGAGCTTCGGCATCGTTCGTGTCGCGATTCGTCAGTATTGATCCGATTTAGGCAGGCAGCTTGAAGTCGGCCACCGAGCGGCGCAGATCCGCCGCCAGCTGGGCGAGGTTTCCGATCGATTCGGCGGTCTGGCTCGCGCCGACCGACGTCTGCGTCGTGATTTCCTGAATGACGTTCATCGTCGCCGAAATATTCGTCGCAGCAGCTGACTGCTGGCGCGCGGCGGAAGAAATGTTCTGAATGAGGTCGGCCAGGTCGTTCGACACCTTTTCGATCTCACCCAGAGCAAGGCCCGCATCTTCGGCCAGACGCGCGCCGGAGACGACTTCGGACGTCGTCTGTTCCATCGACGTCACCGCTTCGTTGGTATCGGCCTGAATCGTCTGCACCAGCGTTTCGATTCGGCGTGTGGCGCCCGAAGCGCGTTCGGCCAGTCGCTGCACTTCGTCGGCGACGACGGCGAAACCGCGGCCCGCTTCACCGGCGGAAGCCGCCTGAATCGCGGCGTTCAAGGCCAGAATGTTGGTCTGCTCGGCGATGTCGTTGATCAGTTCCACGATCGAGCCGATTTCCTGCGAGGATTCGCCGAGGCGCTTGATGCGCTTCGAGGTTTCCTGGATCTGGTCGCGAATCGAGTCCATGCCCTGAATCGTCTGGCGCACGATCGCGGCGCCCTTCGAGGCGATCTGCACCGAGCGTTGCGCCACTTCGGCCGACTCGGCCGAGTTCTTCGACACTTCGTCGATCGAGACGGCAATTTCGTTGATTGCCGCGGATGCCGATGTGATCTGCTGCGCCTGGTGTTCGGCGGCTTCGGCGAGGTGCATTGCCGTCGCCTGCGTTTCCTGCGCTGCGGCGGAGACCTGCACCGCGGTTTCATTGATCGTCGTGACCAGTGAGCGCAGCGCCTCGACCGCGAAGTTCACCGAGTCGGCGATGGCGCCGGTGATGTCCTCGGTAACCGTGGCCTTGACCGTCAGGTCGCCTTCGGCGAGCGATCCCATTTCGTCGAGCAGGCGCAGAATGGCTTCCTGGTTGCGCTGGTTCAGTTCGGCGGTGACCTGGTAGCGCTGGCGTTGGCTGCGGTATTGGCTGACGCTGAGCCAGCCGACGAGGAAGATCGCGATGGCCGCGGCAACACCGCCGACCAGCACGCTCGGCCACAGGCGCTTGGACTGCAGTTCGGTGATGCGCTGACCGAGCGGCTCGGCCTTCAGCAGCATGGTCTGCGAGTCGATCGATGCCTGGTCGGCGGCCTGCTTGACGTCCTGCAGTCCCGACGCTGCGTCGAGCAGCTTCTTCACCGGATCGGCGAGATCGACCCACTGCTTGTTGATCTCGGACAGAATTTCCTTCGCGCTGGCGTTGTCCATCGCGCGGATGTTGAGATCTGAATTGCCGTTGATCAGGCCCGACAGCACGACGCCGTAGAACTGCGCGTCGCGCGCGAGTCCATCGGCCGCGGACTGGGCGTCTTCACCACCGGTCAGGATCGACTGCACACGGCGCTGCATGCGGTCGGCCAGCAACATTTCGCGCGAGGAGATCATCACCTGTCCGGGCGAGCCGTTCCTTTCGGTCAGCGCCTTGACGACTTCCTCCATGCGCGAGTTGAGCACCGGCATCTTGCTGTTGAAGTCGGCGGCGACCTGCGCGGTGTTGAGCACCTGTTCCTTGCTGGAGAGGATCTTCGTCGCGTCGGTATTGAGCTGAGCCCAGGCGCGGTCGATGTCGGCGATCTCGCGACTCAACGCATCGACGGAACCGTACGCATCCATGCTGTTCGAAGGATCGCCGCTCTTGAATTTCTTCAGCAGGTCGTCGATCGCGTTGCGCGTCTGCTCGAGGCTCTTGAACGCATCGATGTTGCCGCCGGCCGCGTCGTTCGCGACTTTCGACAACTGCTGCGAGAGCACCTGCATCTTGGTTACGAGAGCGCCGGCCTTGGCGTCCTGGTTGGCCTTGTATGTCAGAAAAATGAAATCGGCCAACGCCACGAGAATCGCGACGATAAGCAGGACGATCAGGAACGGGTTTGCGCCGCCTGCTCGTTCTTTACCGCCCACTGCGCCAGTTGTCGCACTCATGCTTCACCTCACCCCTTGTAAACCGTTGTTGGCGCGCTGACTCATCGATCCGCGCACTGCTCAGGCCGAAGCCTGGGCGAAATCCGGCGTGCGCACCAGCGCCGCCATGCTGAACAGACCCCAATAGACCTCGCCCAGCAGATACTTTTCGGACACGAACCGGTTGTAGCGATCGTCTTCCTCGCCGATCGCATCGGCCCGTTGTTCTTGCGAAAAATTTCGTTGACCCAGCACCTCGTCGATGAGCAGGCCGACGCTGCCGCCGGACTGGCGCACCAGCAGTACACGGCTGGCTTCTGACAACAGCGTGCGCTCGCCTTCGAGGTATTGCTTCAGGTCGATCAGCGGCACGAGATTGCCGCGCACGTTGGCGACACCGAGCAGCCACGTACGCGTGCCGGGCACCAGAGTCAGCGACGGATAGGTCAGGATTTCGTTGACTTCATTGATGCTGCTGACCAGATAGCGCGTGCCGATGCGGAAACCGATGCCGCGCCACAGACCCGGCGCCTCGATCTGTTCCGGCACGCCGGCGACGTGCGCAAGGCTGCGCCGCTCGTATTCGGCCAGCGCGTCGAAAGGACTCAGCGCGAACATGTCGAGGGCAGTGGCCATGTCTTTGCGGTCGGCCTCTAGTTCGGCAGCAGGTTCTGGATGCGCGCCAGCAGGTCATTCGCGCTGACGGGCTTGGTGACGAAGTCCTTCGCACCCTGGCGCAGTCCCCACACGCGGTCGGTTTCCATCGATTTTGTCGTCACGATCAGGATCGGAATGCTGGACGTGTCGTTGTCGCGGCTCAACGTTCGCGTCGCCTGGAAGCCGTTCATGCCGGGCATGATCACGTCCATGATGACGAGGTCCGGGCGCTCGCGTTTGGCCCTGGCGATGCCTTCCTCGGCACTGCCGGCGCTGCTGACACGATGCCCGCTCTTTTCGAGCAACGTTGTGAACACGCGCACGTCCGTGGGCGAATCGTCGATGATCAGGATGTGCGCCACGTTTTCCCCTTGGAATAGCCGATACGAATTTGTTCAGTCAGCCCGCTTCGATGGCAGGCGCCGTACTTCCGCGAGCGCAGAACCCATGCGGCGCATGGATGTCCGCCCCCTTGCTTCGATTGGGCCCAAAGACGCTGTCGGGTACTTTTTCACTTTTGCACCGGTCCGCTCAGCGATTGCCGACATGCCGCCGGATCGCCCCGAGGAGTTCCTCGCGGGTGAATGGCTTGGTCAGATATTGTTCCGAACCGACGATGCGCCCGCGTGCCTTGTCGAACAGACCGTCCTTCGACGACAGCATGATCACCGGCGTGGACTTGAACATCTGGTTGTTCTTGATCAGTGCGCAGGTCTGGTAGCCATCCAGACGCGGCATCATGATGTCGACGAAAATGATGTTCGGCTGCTGGTCGGAGATCTTCGCCAGCGCCTCGAACCCGTCGATCGCGGTGACGACGTCGCAGCCTTCCTTCTTGAGGAGTGTTTCCGCAGTGCGTCGAATGGTCTTCGAATCATCGATGACCATGACTTTGAGGCCTGAAAGGCTGCCGTTTCTTGCCGTATCTTCCACGTACTACCCCCTAACCTGCGGAGTTCTGCCCCGCTGCCGCAGCGCGGCAACGACGCCTGGCGGGAACTCCGAGCCGCTCGCACGAAGGCCGGCGCTCGGTCTTGTGACGGATCGCATCGAGGCCCCGCACTGCCATTGTTCGCGCCTATTAACCAATACTTAGCAATCCTGTCAAGGCTTTCCGCTAAACCATCGGCATTTCTGAGGAAAGTTGTTCGTCGCTGCGTCGGCAAAAGGGCCTTACGCGAGCGCCTTACGAGCTGATATTTGCACTGCGATGCTAGTATAGACCGTGTTTCCTCAGGCCGTCTGTTAACTGCGGCCGCTGTTCCTTAAAGCACATGGCGTGCCAATTTCATCGTTTCTTAACGCAATTCACTCCGCCTGATAGAACAGTAGCCGAATGACCATCGTTGCCGTCTTGATGGACCCGATCGCCGCGATCCACGTCGAGAAGGATTCCACCTTCGCCCTGCTGCTCGAGGCGCAACGCCGCGGTCACCAACTGTTCTATATGACCCAGGGTGACCTCGCTCTGCGCGACGCGGAACCTTACGCCCGGCTTGCGCCGCTGCGCGTACGCGACGACGCCGACAACTGGTTTGCGCTCGGGCCCGCGCAATGGCGCGATCTGCGCGAAGTCGATATCGTGCTGGCGCGCAAGGATCCGCCGTTCGACGCGCAGTTCCTCTATGACACGATGGTGCTCGAGCTGGCGCAGAGCCACGGCGTGCGCGTGATCAACGATCCGCGCGGCCTGCGCGATGCCAACGAAAAGGTATTTTCGCTGCATTTTCCACAATGCATTCCGCCGACCGTCATCGCCCGCGACGCAGCCGAAATCCGCCGCTTCGTCGCCGAGCACGGCGACGTAGTGCTCAAGCCGCTCGACGGCATGGGCGGACGGTCGATCTTCCGCAGCGGGCGCGGCGACCCAAACCTGAACGTGATCATAGAAACGCTCACCGCAGAGGGCCGCAATTTCACCGTCGCACAGCGCTACATCCCCGAGATCCGCGACGGCGACAAGCGCATCCTGGTGATCGACGGCGAGCCGGTACCGTACGTGCTGGCGCGCATGCCGCAGGGCGACGACTTTCGCGGCAACCTGGCGCGCGGCGGCAAGGGCGTGGGCCGGCCATTGTCTGAACGGGATCGCTGGATCGCCGCCCAAGTAGGTCCGGAACTGCGCAAACGCGGCATGCGCTTCGTCGGTCTCGACGTCATCGGCGACTATCTGACCGAGGTCAACGTCACATCGCCGACCTGCATCCGCGAACTCGACGCGCAGTTCGGGTTGAATATCGCGGGCATGCTGTTCGACGCCATCGAGGCAGCGTGACCGCTGCCAGCGCCGCCGTCGGCAGCGGCGACCGCCTCGGCGTCACGTTGCTGTTCTCATTGGTCGCACACGGCGTACTTGCGCTCGGTTTGACCTTCGAATACGAGAAACCCGCGCCGAGCCTGCCCTCGCTCGATATCATCCTCGTGCAGTCGGCTTCGGGGACCAAGCCGGACAAGGCCGATTTCCTCGCCCAGGCCCACAACTCCGGCGGCGGCGACAGCGACAAGCCGGTGCGGCCTACCGATCCGCTATCGAGCCCGATCCACAAGGCCGATCCGGGGCTGGCGCCGCGGACGATCGAGGCCGGCGCGCCCAAGGCGCATGCGCCGACCCCGCATGAAGTGCTGACCCGGCAGCAGTCGCAATTCGCGGTTCACACCGAAAAAGAAGTGCCGGAGCAACCGGATCTGCCGCAACCGACAGCGCGCGAACTGATGGAAAAGCGCGTCGAAATGGCGCGACTGGCCGAGGAAGTGCAGCGCGAGTCGACTGCCTACGCGAAGCGCCCGAAGAAGAAGTTCATCTCCGCCAACACCAAGGAATACGAATACGCCGCGTACATGGCGGCGTGGGTCGCGCGCGTCGAACGCATCGGCAACCTCAACTATCCCGATGAAGCGCGGCGCCAGCAGTTGCACGGCCAGCTCGTGCTCACCGTGGCGATCAATCGGGACGGCAGCATCAAGAGCACGGACGTGATCCAGTCGAGCGGTCACAAACTGCTCGACGATGCCGCGATCCGCATTGTCCGCCTGGCCGCGCCGTTTCCCGCGATCCCGGCCGGCGACAAGATCGACGAACTGTATGTCACGCGCACCTGGCAGTTCCTGCCCGGCGACGTGCTGCGCAACCGCTAGGAGGCGGAGGTCAACGCGCGGCGGAGCGCGTACAATGACGACATGCTCGCGACGACGACGCTGACCAACAATTTCCTGATCGCGATGCCGTCGATGCGCGATCCGAGTTTCAAGCGTGGCGTCGCGTTTCTGTGCCAGCACGGCGAAGAGGGGGCGATGGGGCTGCTCGTGAACCGCCTCTCCGAATACCGCCTCGGCGACGTGCTTGCGCAGATGAACCTCAGCTCCGGCAGCGCCGAAGTCAGCGACTCGCCGGTGCTCATCGGCGGACCGGTACAGCCCGAGCGCGGTTTCGTGCTGCACTGCCCGCACGGCCAGTGGGAATCCTCGTTCAAGATCTCCGATTCGATCTGCGTGACCACCTCGCGCGACATCCTCGTCGCAATCGCCGAAGGGCGCGGACCTGAGCGCGCGATCGTGACGCTCGGCTATTCCGGCTGGGGTGCCGGCCAGATCGAAACCGAGCTGAAGGAAAACGCCTGGCTGACCGCACCGGCGAGCGAAACCATCCTGTTCGAAACGCCGATCGAACAGCGCTGGGACGCAGCCGCGGCACTGGTCGGCGTCAACATCGCCAATCTGACGAGTTATTCGGGCCGTGCGTGACAAGACAAGGGCCGAGGGCGCTGAAGGCTGAGGGCTGAAGAGCAAGGCGGGGCGTCCGCACATCCAGCCCTCAGCCCTCAGCCCTCAGCCCTCCCATCACAACCGTCATGGGCTTCGACTACGGCGCACGCCGTATAGGCATTGCCGTCGGCAACGCCATCACGAACAGCGCGCGCGCGAGTCGACGTTCTCGTCAATGGCGAGCACGGTCCCGACTGGCAGCGTCTCGGCACGCTGCTGCGCGAGTGGCATCCCGATGCTCTGCTGGTCGGGCTGCCGCTGATGCTCGATGACAGCGAACAGCACAACAGCCGCGCCGCGCGGGCGTTCGCGGCCGAACTCGAGCAGCGCTACCGCCTGCCGGTAAGGCTCGTCGACGAACGCCATTCCTCGCAGGAAGCTGCGCAACGTTTCGCTGCGCGCCGCGCCGGTGGCGCGGCCAGACGCAAACATGCCGCGGCACTCGACGCCGTTGCCGCCGAAATCATTGTGGAGCGCTGGCTTGAACATGCCTGAACACGAACCCGCCATCGAGTCGGCGCTGCAATACGCCAGCGACGGGCGGCCGCGTCATTTGCTGACTCTGGAGGGCATGCCGCGCGTGCGTATCGAAGCGCTGCTCGACCGTGCCGAGAAGATGCGCAGCGCGAGTCACGGCGGCACGCGGCCGCTCGACCTGCTCGCCGGCCGCACGGTCATCAACCTGTTCTTCGAACCGTCGACGCGCACACGCACGTCGTTCGACCTGGCCGCACAACGCCTCGGCGCGCAGGTCATCAATTTCGACATCGCCAGTTCATCGACCGTCAAGGGCGAGACGCTGCTCGATACGGTGCACACGCTCGAAGCCATGCACTGCGATGCGTTCGTCGTGCGCCACAAGGAGTCGGGCACGCCGGCGTTCATTGCGCAACATCTGCGCTCGCAGGCCGCAGTACTGAACGCCGGCGACGGCAGCCACGCGCATCCCACCCAAGGCCTGCTCGATGTGTTGACGCTGCGCCGCCACCGGCCGGACTTGTCCGCGTTGCGCATCGTCATCTGCGGCGACATCCGCCATTCGCGCGTGGCGCGTTCGGACATTCACGCGTTGCGCGCGCTCGGCGTCGCCGACCTGCGCCTGTGCGCGCCGCCGCAGCTGCTGCCGAGCCCGGACGAATTTCCGGGATGCGGCATTTTCCACAATTTCGACGAGGCGATCGCCGGCGCCGATGTCGCCATCATGCTGCGCCTGCAGAAAGAGCGCATGGAGCTGGCGGCCATTCCATCGGAAACCGAATACTTCGAGCGCTACGGCCTTTCCGCAGGGCGCCTGAAACGCGCCGCAGCGGACTGCCTGGCCATGCATCCGGGCCCGATCAATCGCGGCGTCGAGATCGCGTCTGAAGTCGCCGACAGCGCAAAATCCCTGATTCTCGAACAGGTGGCGAATGGCGTGTTCGTGCGCATGGCCGTGCTCGCCGAACTCATCGCGCCGGACAGGCTTGCGCCGACGCGGGCATAATTTGCGAACCTGCGCCGCGCCGGCGCGCCCACAAGGAAGGTCCATGCGTCGTATCCATCGTCGTGCAGCGCTCGCCACGATCGCCTGTCTGCTCGCCGCGTGCGGCAAACCGCCCGCATCGAACGATGCACCGCTGGCCTTTGTTCCGGCCGACACGCCGTATGCCTACGCAAACCTCGAGCCGGTGCCGTCCGCGATCACCGAGCAGTGGTCCAAGCCGATGCAGGATTACTGGCCGACGCTGTTCGGAACATACGAGTCGATCCTGCAGGACACGAAACTCTCCCTCGACGACCACTCGCGGCAGATTGCGGTCGCCCTGCTCGACGAGCTCAAGACGCACGGCAGCTGGGACAAACTGCGCGCAATCGGCCTGAAGCCGGACACGCGCGTCGCTCTGTACGGCGTCGGCATCGTGCCCGTGTTGCGCATGGAGCTCGGCGACCCCGCGGCATTCAAGGCCGAGGTGGCACGTGTCGAGCAGAAAGCCGGGGCCGCGATGCCGGTGGCGAAGACCGGCGACCAGGAATACTGGCAGGTCGGCAACGACACGCTGGCGGCGGCGATCGCCATCGAAGGCACGCATCTCGTCGTCACGCTGCTGCCGCCCAAGGCGAGCGATTCGCTCAAGCAGACGCTGCTCGGCCTGAAACGCCCGGCGCAGAGTCTGGCCGCCGCGGGCACGCTCGAAGCACTGGCGAAGGACAAGGGTTTTTCGCCGTACGGCGAAGGGTTCTTCGATTTCGTCCGCCTGGCCGAACGGCTGAGCAAGCCGCTCGAAGGCAGCGATGCCGAGTTTGCGCACGCGCTCGACCTGCCGGCGATGGCGAACGATGAAACCTGCCGCCGCGAGTACCTCGACATCGCGCACAAATTCCCGCGCCTGACGATCGGTGCCGAAGAAATGGCGTCGCAACGCATGCGCATCGCGACACAACTGGAGATCGAGAGCGGCCTGGCCCAGCAGATCGCCGCCGCACTCGGCGTCGCGCCGGGCAGCGGCGATGCCAATGTCGGCGCCGTCGACCTCAGCATTGCGCTTCCGGTGCTGAAACTGAAGGACTTCTGGATCGCACGGGCCACGGCCGTCGCGGCCAAACCGTATGCATGCGCGAGCCTGACGCACCTCAACGACGCGTTCGCCGAGTCGCAGGCAAAAGTCGACGTCACGGTGCCGCCGCCCCTCAGCGACCTCACCGGACTCCGCCTCGCCTTGACGCGCTTCGCGCTGAAGGGATCAGCCGGTTCCGTTCCCGACGTTTCGGGCAAGCTGCTGCTGGCGACGACCAATCCGCTGGCGGCGTTGGCCATGGCGCAATTGGCCGTGCCGGCGCTGCAGACACTGAAGATCACGACCGACGGCAAGCCCGTTGCGTTGCCCGCGGACGCATTGCCGTTTGCGTTGCCGCCGATCTCCGTGGCGATGTCGGACAAGGCCATCGCGCTCGCTACCGGTGCCGACGACGTCGCCGCGCTCGGCACTTTCCTGGCGGCGCCGGGCGCATCGACGCCGGTGTTCGCGCGCGTGCATTTCAGCGGCGCGCTCTATGGCTGGCTGGCGCACTCGTTCGAGACGATGAAAGCCGCGCTGCCGGCCGACGGCCAGAAGCGGCTCGAGCAGCAGGGTCAGTTGTTCGTTCTCTACGAAAAATGGTTGCGTTCGAGCGAGTTCACGCTGAGCGCGATGCCCAACGGCATCCTCTTGCGCCAGACCATCGAATTGAACGCGCAGTAGGCAGGCACACGTTTGCCGTCGCCTCAGAAGCCCAGGCGCTTGCGCGCGACTACCCAGATCGCCGCGCTGAATGCGCGCAGAGGCCAGATGCGTTCGACCACGCGCAACGGCTGGGCGGCATGCACGGCGCCGCGCAGGACAGCGGCGTCGCTGCGCGCCGGCAAGGTCGTCGGCGGGAAGTGGTGGTAGCCCCACTGCTCGATCGCGAAGCCGTGATCGAGCAGCCGTTGCCGCAACGCCTTCGGCCGGAAGCGCCGCGCATGCGCCAGCTCCGGCGCGGCGCGGCGCGACAGCCACTCGCTCCACGACAGCGCATTCGGCAGGTGCGTCAGCAGCAGGGTCCCGTCGACGCGCACGATACGCCACAACTCGGTCAGCGACTCGCCGATGTTGGCGACATGCTCGAGTACGCCTGAGCCGACGACCGTGTCGAAATGTCCGTCCGGATAGTCGATGCGCCACGGATGCACGAGTTGCTGATAGCGCATCGCCGAGGCCTGATGGAATTCGCGATATTGCTCGACGCCGGAAAAGTCGGTGCCGTGCAGCTCGATCGAATCGCCGAGGTCCGCACGCACCAGCCGCGCCGACGCGCCGTGCCGGCAACCCCAGTCGAGCACACGCTGCGCGCCGGCAAGTCCCGGGCGTACCAGCAGATAACTGCGCACGCGTTCGGCGCGCACGAGCGGCGATTCCTTGGCGTCGAGAAACGTGTCTTCGCCGGGCGGGCGCAGCTGTGAGAATGCCGCCAGCGCGGCGTTGAGGCGCGCTGCATCGGCCGGCGGCATCCCGAATGCCGAGCTGTCTTTCGCGAGATTTTCCACGGAGGTTATTTTGACGTCATTCCCGCGAACGCGCGAATCCATTCTGCTTTTCAGGGAGAATAAGATCAAAGTGGATCCCCGCGTTCGCGGGGATGACGCGTAAATTCACTTTCGATTGGTGCGCCTTCGTCGCGGCGCCAAGCAAGAAGGTCAGGTCTCTACGAGTTCGACGCCATCCATGCCCTGCGACAGCGTGTGCGCATCGCCGCCCTGGGCGAGCTTGATCTTCAGGCGCACCTCGTTCGACGAGTCGGCGAAGCGCAACGCATCCTCGTACGAGATCTCGCCGGCCTGGTACAGCTCGAACAGCGCCTGGTCGAAGGTCTTCATGCCGAGGTTGGTCGACTCCTTCATCACGTCCTTGAGCTTGTGCACCTCGCCCTTGCGGATGTAGTCCTGCACCAGCGGCGTGCCGAGCATGACCTCGACGGCGACGCGGCGTGCCTTGCCGTCCGGCGTCGGAATCAGCTGCTGCGCGACGACGCCCTTCAGGTTCAGCGACAAGTCCATGAACAGCTGCGGATGCCGGTCTTCCGGGAAGAAGTGGATGATGCGGTCCATCGCCTGGTTGGCGTTGTTCGCGTGCAGCGTGCACAGGCACAAGTGGCCGGTTTCAGAGAAGTTGACCGCGTGCTCCATCGTCTCGCGCGTGCGCACCTCGCCGATCATGATGACGTCGGGCGCCTGGCGCAGCGTGTTCTTCAGCGCGTTCTCCCACGAATCGGTGTCGATGCCGAGTTCACGTTGCGTGATGACGCAGCCTTCGTGCTTGTGCACGAACTCGATCGGATCCTCGATCGTGATGATGTGGCCGGTCGAATTCTGGTTGCGGTAGCCGACCATCGCCGCCAGCGAGGTCGACTTGCCGGTGCCGGTCGCGCCAACGAAGATGATGATGCCGCGCTTGGTCATCGCCAGCGTCTTGATGATCGGCGGCAGGTTCAGCTCCTCGATCGTCGGAATGCGCGTTTCGATGCGGCGCAGGACCATGCCGACGTTGTTGCGCTGATAGAAGCAGCTGACGCGGAAGCGGCCGACCGCGGACACGCCGATCGCGAACTGGCACTCGTGCGTCTTTTCGAACTCCTCGCGCTGCGACGGCGTCATGACGTTCAGCACCATGTCGCGCGACTGCTGCGGCGTCAGCGGCGACTGCGTGATCGGCGCGATGCGCCCGTGCACCTTGATCGAAGGCGGAATGCCGGCCGTGATGAACAGGTCGGATGCCTTCTTGTGCACCATCAACTTCAGGAACGATGTGAAATCCAGACTGCTCATGACCTTACTCCCGAAAGCCGAGGCGTTATCGGCTTATCCTGCATCTACGCCTGCCCTGCCGACACTTCCGTGTCCCCGAACCCAATTATGCAACGAAACGATTCGTAGTTTTGCAACCCGCTTAGCGGAAAATCTCCTTGTTCTTGGCATATCCTAGTGCGCTCTGTCGCGTGATCAGCCCGCGCTTGACCAGATCCTGCATGCATTGATCCAGAGTCTGCATGCCATATTGCGAGCCGGTCTGGATCGACGAATACATCTGCGCGACCTTGTCCTCGCGGATCAGGTTGCGGATCGCCGGGATGCCAACCATGATCTCGTGCGCGGCGATGCGCCCGCCGCCGACCTTCTTCAGCAGCGACTGCGAGATCACCGCGCGCAGCGATTCCGACAGCATCGAGCGCACCATCGCCTTCTCGGCTGCCGGGAAAACGTCGATGATGCGGTCGATCGTCTTCGATGCCGATGAAGTATGGAGTGTCGCGAACACCAGATGTCCCGTCTCGGCCGCGGTCAGCGCCAAGCGGATCGTCTCGATGTCGCGCATTTCGCCGACCAGGATGTAATCCGGATCCTCGCGCAACGCCGAGCGCAGCGCCTCGTTGAACCCGTGCGTGTCGCGATGCACTTCGCGCTGGTTGATCAGGCACTTCTGCGCGGTGTGCACGAACTCGATCGGATCCTCGATAGTGAGGATATGGCCGTATTCGTTCTTATTGACGTGGTCGCACATCGCCGCGAGCGTCGTCGACTTGCCCGAGCCAGTGGGGCCGGTGCACAGGATCAGTCCCTGCGGCTGGTTGATCAGGTCCTTGAAGATCTTCGGACAGCCCAGATCCTCCAGACTCAGCACTTCCGAAGGAATCGTACGGAACACGACGCCGGCGCCACGGTTCTGGTTGAATGCATTGACGCGGAAACGCGCGAGGCCGGGAATTTCGAACGAGAAGTCGACCTCGAGGAATTCTTCGTAGTCACGCCGCTGTTTGTCCGACATGATGTCGTACACCAGCGAATGGACCGCTTTGTGATCCAGGGCCGGAATGTTGATGCGGCGGACGTCACCGTCGACGCGGATCATCGGCGGCAGACCCGCGGACAAATGCAGGTCGGAGGCCTTGTTCTTGACCGAAAATGCGAGAAGTTCGGCGATATCCATGCAAAGGCCCCCGTGAACCTAATTTGCGCTGCCGCCAGGCAGCTTTCGTAGCAGTATAGCTCGATAAATTCAAGCTCGCGCAATCCTTTGCCATGACTTTCTCCGACACCACCTACGTTGCCATACGCAGCCGCATCGATGCCGCAGCCGCGCGCGCGGGCCAGCCCGTGCGCCTGCTGGCCGTGAGCAAGGTTCAGCCGGCGGCGGCAATCCGCGGCCTGGCGGCCCTGGGACAGCGCGACTTCGGTGAAAATTATGTGCGGGAGGCGTTGACCAAGCAGCGCGAACTCGCCGATCCGGCCCTGCAATGGCATCTGATCGGGCCGCTGCAGTCGAACAAGTGCCGCGAGGTGGCGGGCCACTTCGACTGGCTGCAAAGCCTGGACCGCGAAAAGCTGATCGCCCCGCTGGACCGGCATCGGCCGGCCGAAAAGCCGCCGCTGAACGTGCTGATCCAGGTCAACATCGACGACGAAGCCAGCAAGTCGGGCTGCGCGCCGGGTGTGGTTGGCGCGCTCGCGGAAAAAATCGCCGCCGCACCGCGCCTGCGCCTGCGCGGCCTGATGGCCATTCCGCAACCGCATGCGGATCTCGAGCTGCGGCGTGCCGCATTTCGCAGCATGCGTGCACTTTACGACGAGCTGCGCGCGAACGTTCCGTCGATCGACACGCTCTCGCTCGGCATGTCGGACGATTTCGAACTGGCCATAGAGGAAGGCGCGACCCTGGTGCGTATCGGCACGGCGTTGTTCGGGCCGAGAAACCGGGAAACGGGAAACGGGAAACGGGAAACGTAGAGCCGCTTGCATCGTCCAACTGCGGGTCCGCGCCGCGAGTCGTCTGTTATCTCTCGACAACGCTGCTTGCTCATTCGCAGAAGTGGTATGTCACCGATTCCCGATTCCCGCCTCCCTGACTCCCGGCTCTTCCGCCCCCGCATCGCCTTCATCGGCGGCGGAAACATGGCGCGCAGCCTGATCGGCGGGCTGATTCGCGCAGGTGCCGAACCAGCGTCGTTGTCCGTCGGTGAACCGGACAGCAATCTGGCGCACGCACTGACGCAGAGGTTCGGCGTGGCAGCGTCCGCCGCCAACACCGACGCGGTACGAGACGCGGCGATATGGGTTCTGGCGGTGAAACCGCAGGTCATGAAGTCCGTCTGTGAATCCCTGCGCGATGCGGCGCTGGCGCGCCGGCCGTTGATCATCTCGATCGCCGCCGGCATCCGTGTCGAACAGATCGAAGACTGGTTCGGCGGCAACGTCGCTGTGGTGCGCTGCATGCCGAACACGCCGTCGTTGATCGGCGCCGGGGCCAACGGTTTGTATGCGAACGCGCGAGCGAGCGCCGAGCAGCGCGCTCAGGCCGAGCGCATTCTGCAAGCGGCCGGCACGACGGCCTGGATCGACGATCAGGCCCTGATGGATACGGTGACCGCGCTGTCGGGTTCGGGCCCGGCATATTTCTTCCTGTTCGTCGAGGCGCTCGAAAACGCCGCCGTCGCGCAGGGGATGCTGCGCGAAACGGCGCGCGCGCTGGCAATACAGACCTGCCTTGGCGCCGGGCGAATGCTCGCCGAGGACGGTGCCGCTCCGGCCGAACTGCGCCAGCGCGTGACTTCGCCGAACGGAACGACGCAGGCCGCGCTAGACAGCTTCAGCGCGGACGGTTTCGCGGCGATCGTCGCACGAGCCGTCGCGGCCGCCACGCGTCGCGGCCGCGAGATGTCGGAAGAATTCGGGACGCAACGATGAACTACCTCGCCAATGCCGCCACGTTCCTGATCCAGACCGCGTTCGGATTCTTCATCGGTCTGTTTCTCGTGCGCATGCTGCTGATCGCAGCCGGCGCCTCGTTCTACGATCCGATCTGCCGCTTCGTCTATCAGCTGACCAACCCGGTCATCACGCCGCTGCGCCGCTACATCCCGCGCTGGCGCCGCGTCGAGATCTCCTCGCTGCTGGTCGCGTTCGCGCTGATCCTGATCGAGTACGGTCTTTTCATCGCGATATCGGGAGCCGCGGTCGGCTTCGCCGGCCTCTTCTTGCGCGCGCTGGTCGCCTTGCTCGACTGGCTGATCTGGATCGAGCTGATCGCTCTGTTCGCGCGCGGCATCCTGAGCTTCGTCGTCAGCGAGTACTCCAACTCGAACATGCAACTGCTCGTGCAATGCACCGAACCGGTGGTGCGGCCGTTCCGCCGCATCCTGCCGCCGTTTGCCGGATTCGATTTCTCGCTCACGCTGGCGATGATCGCCTTGATTCTCGCGCAGATGCTCGTGATCGCGCCGTTGAACGACCTGGCCGCGCACGCATAACGTCTTGCCAAGGCGCAGCGGTGTAAACTTGAACGACTGATTCGCACGCGTTTGCAGGAGATTCGCCATGCGCGCTGCCCACAAGGTCGGTCTGCTCGTTGCCGTGATCGTGCTGCTGCTGCTCGCGCTGCTGTTGCCGCGCACGGGGCATGCCGACCAGAGCGCTGCGTTCGGTGACATCGTCGTGCGCTACAGCGCGATCTCGACCGACCAGCTCTTCGCCGACATCGCCCGGCGTTACGGCATCGAGCGTTCGACGCACAACGGCCTCGTCAATATCGCCGTCGAGCAGAAAAGCGGTGCGAGTGAGCCGGCGCTCATTGCCGCCACCGTCAGCGGCAACGTGGCCGATCTCACCGGCCACAGCAAGCCGATCCGCTTTCACGAGACACGCGACGAGGGCGCGATAGACTATCTCGGCGAGTTTCCGATCGACGCTTCCGGCACGTACGTGTTCACGATCTATGTCACGCCGGGCAGGAGCCCAAGTGCGACGGACAGGAGTCCGAGTGCCCCGCAGGCCACGGATGGCCGAGAGGGGCCGCCGCAGGCCATGGACGGCCGAGAGGGGCCGCCACCCGGCCGCGCGCAGCCGTATACGGTCAAATTCAATCGCGACTATGTCCTCGATTAGAAACCGGTCGCTGCAGCTACGCATGCGGCCGCTATGCTCTTGAGCGCTCGCGCAGCAGCTGCCACGGGCGCTGAGGCGGAACTCGCTCCGCGCGCACGCCTGATCCGCCACGCCCAGGCGAGCTGGGGCAGCGCCGACTACGACTGCCTCTCGGCGCTCGGCGAGGCGCAGGCGCGGCACCTCGGCAGATGGCTGGCGACCGATCGCGCCGGCACCTACACGAGAGTCGTTCGCGGCAGCATGCGTCGACACGCGCAAACGCTGGATGCGATCGAGGCTGAGTTTGCCGCAGCCGGACGTATCCTGCCGGCGACGCAGGTCGATGCCGGCTGGAACGAATTCGAGCACGAACCCGTGCTCAGCGCCTACGCCGCGCGACACGCCGACAATGCGCAGCTGGCGGCCGCGCGCAGCGGCGAGGTGCGCGCACAGCGCGCCGTTCTGATCGCCGCAGTGGAGGCGTGGCGCGAGGGCTGCCTCGACGACGACGTGCCGGAAACCTGGTCCGCCTTCGGTCAGCGCATCGCTGCCGCGCGTGCGCGAATCGGCATCGCCGAAGGCACCGTGCTGATCGTCACGTCGGGCGGCGCGATGTGGCGGTGCGCACAGGCGGCGCTCGAACTCGACGATGCCGCGCTTGCCAAGGCGGACCTTGCCATCAGCAACACCGGCATCAGCGAATTCCGGCGTGACGTGCAGCGCTGGCACCTGTTGTCGTGGAATTCGCTTCCACATCTCGCCGAGTCCGAAAACCGCGACCTGCACACCCACTACTGATGACGATTTCCCTTTTTCCACAAAGTGAAAAGGCTGCGGAACTCGGCACGCGCATCGCCGCATTCCTGCGCGAGCGCATCGAACCAGCCGAGCTCGAATACCACCGGTACGTCGCGCAGCCTGGCCAGCGCTGGAGCATTCCGCCGGTCATGGAGCGCCTGAAGGCGCAGGCGCGCGGCGAGGGCTTGTGGAACCTGTTCCTGGCCGATGCCAAGGCCGGCTTAGGTTTGAACAATCTCGAATACGCGCCATTGGCCGAGATCATGGGCCGTTCACTGCTGGCGCCGGAAGTGTTCAACTGCAACGCGCCCGATAGCGGCAACATGGAGGTACTGCTGCATTACGGTTCGCCGGAGCAGAAGGCGCGCTGGCTGACGCCGCTGCTCGACGGCGCGATTCGCTCCGCGTTCGCGATGACCGAGCCGGACGTGGCCAGCTCGGACGCGACGAATATCGCCACGCGCATCGCGCGCAGCGATGATGACTACGTCGTGACGGGGCGCAAGTGGTGGACGACCGGTGCGATGGATCCGCGCTGTGCCATCTTCATCGTCATGGGCGTGTCCAACCCGGATGCCGAGCCGCACCGGCGCCACGCCATGATCCTCGTTCCGCGCGACGCGCCCGGCGTCGGCGTCGTGCGCCCGCTGAGCGTATTCGGCTACGACGATGCACCGCACGGTCATGCCGAAGTCGTGTTCGACAACGTACGCGTACCGGCGGGCAATCTGATTCTCGGCGAAGGCCGCGGCTTCGAGATCGCGCAGGGCCGGCTCGGCCCCGGCCGCATCCATCATTGCATGCGCCTGATCGGACTCGCGCAGCGGGCGCTCGAAGCGATGATCGCGCGGGCGAATTCGCGCGTCGCGTTCGGCAAGCCGCTTGCGGCGCAGGGCACCGTGCAGCGCGATATCGCGCAGTCGCGCTGCGAGATCGAGCAGGCGCGCCTGCTGACACTCGCCGCTGCCGCAGCGCTCGACCGCGACGGCATCAAGGGCGCGAAGGATGCGATCGGCATGATCAAGATCGTCGCCCCGCGCATGGCCTGTGACGTGATCGATCGTGCGATCCAGATTCACGGCGGCGCCGGCGTCGGCGACGATCATTTTCTCGCGCATGCCTACGCGGGCGCGCGCGCACTGCGTCTGGCCGATGGACCCGATGAAGTACACATTGCGGCATTGGCCAAGTCGATGTTGAAGAGCGGTGAGGAAGTGAGGAGTGAGGGTAGTAAGAACTCTTTCTCGCCGGCCCTTGCAACTCAACTTCACTCCCCTTACTCCTCACTCCCAACTCCTCACTCCTCACTGATGTCCGATCCCAATCGCCCTGCCCGAGCAACGCTCGCGCCGTATCTCGAAGCCAACGTCGACCGGATTTCGCGGTCCACTGACGGCGACGAAGTTCAAGGGCGGGCAATCCAATCCGACCTACCAGATCGAGGCGGCGTCGGGCCGCTACGTGTTGCGGCGCAAACCGCCGGGCAAGCTGCTCGCTTCGGCACATGCCGTCGACCGTGAGTTCCGCGTGTTGAACGCCCTGCGCGGCAGCGCGGTACCGGTCGCGCAACCGCTGCATCTGTGCGCGGACGATGCGGTCATCGGCAGCATGTTCTATCTGATGAGCTACGTCCCGGGTCGCATCTTCTGGGATCCGGCGCTGCCCGATGTCGATTCCGAATTGCGCGCCGCGCACTTCAACGCCGCCGTCGATGCGCTCGCCGCCATCGCGAAGCTCGATGTCGCTGGCGCCGGGCTTGGCGATTACGGCAAGCCCGGCAATTATTTTTCGCGTCAGGTGTCGCGCTGGACGGAACAGTACCGTTCGTCCGAGACCGAACGCCTCGACGCGATGGAGGCGCTCATCGACGCCCTGCCCGGTGCGGTACCCGCGGAAGACGGCCGCGTCGCACTGGTGCACGGCGATTTCCGCATCGACAACCTGATCTGGCACACCCGGGCAGGAGCCCTGCACGCATCCCACGATCGGGAGAGGCCCGCGGAGGCCTGGTGGCCGGAGCGCCCGGAAGTCGACGCAACGGCGAGCATCGCCGCCATCGTCGATTGGGAATTGTCCACATTGGGACATCCGTTCGCCGACATCGCCTACTTCAGCATGGCGCTGCGCCTGCCGCGCAACCCGGTGCTGCCGGGCCTCGCCGGTATCGACCGTGCCGTACTCGGCATTCCGGAAGAAAGCGCGCTGGTCGAGCGCTTCGCTGCGGCCACGGGCCTCGATCCGCTGCCGCACTGGAATTTCCTGCTCGCCTTCCAGTTTTTCCGCCTCGCCGCGATCGCCCAAGGCGTGCTCAAGCGCGCGCTGCAGGGCAACGCCTCAAGCGAACAGGCGCTCGCGGCCGGACGCATGACGAGGACGATCGCCACGCTCGGCGCCGAACTGATCGTCAACTCGGCGTCAGGCTGAGTACCGTTGCACTTCGACGGCTCCAGCCGCCTTCCGGAGCACTGCGACACGCAGTGAACGGCAGCGCATCGATTCGACGAGAACGCGGATGAAAAGCAATGTGGATAGAGCCAACTTCAGTCTGGCCTTATCCGCGTAATCCGCGTTCTTCGCTGTTCTCCGAGTCCATCCCCGTTCCCGCTCTTCCGACCAGATCGGTCGATCAGGTCTTGCCGGTCAAGTCAGGTTGATCAGACCCACAACGTGCTGCAGCAATGCCTGAGCATCGGCCGGCAGCGTGCCAGGTGCCAGGTTCGCCTCGCCCGCCGCCTCCCGCAACAATCGTCGCGCTTCCAGGGCGTTGCCTTTGCGGACGAGAATCTCGGCCAGCGCTGCCTTTGCCTCGATGCGCATCGGTGAAACACGTGTTGTCGGTGCGCTGATCTTCGCGATCGCTTCGCGCAGTACGGTCTCGGCCCGTGCGTCGTCACGGCCGGCGGTCAGCGTGCGGCCGAGTCCGATCAGGGTCCTGGCGTGCCACTCGGTCGGTCCGGTTTGCAGGCGCGTGCGATAGATGCTGTCGGACTCGTCGTAAGTGGCCAGCGCCACCTCGAACTCGCCGGACCGGCGCGCAAGATCACCGAGCTTTTCCAGAGCCGAGGACACTTCGCTGTAGTCGACTTCGGCTTGCGCACGGAAGCGCGACAGCGCGACCTGGATCAGTCGCTTGCCCTCGGCGGAATCGCCGCCGAGGCCGATGCTGTAGCCGAGGTCGGCCTGGTAGATCGCGCTGCGACGCTCGTCGTCCGGAATCGCCTCGGCGAGCGCCAGCGCCGCGCGGAAATGCGCTGCCGCAGCCGCATAGTCGCCGCGCAACATGTAGGTGAAACCCAGCGTGTTCTGGTCAGTCGCCAACGCCGGATGTCCGGGACCGCGCGTCGCCTCGTCCATCGCGATGACGCGCAGGCCGAGCGCGATGGCTTCGTCGAACTTGCGCGAATCGATGAGTACCTGGCGCAGGGTGTCGAGTGCATTCGAACGGCGCTGATGCGGATCGGGCAGGCTCGATTCGACGATCGCCAGCGACTCGCGTCCGAGCACCTCGGCGTGGTCGAGCTGGCCGGTGCGGCGGTACGCGCGCGAAAGCGTTTCGAGCGTGTCGGCGATTTCGATGTGCGGGCCGCCGAACATCTGGCGCTGCAACTGCAGCGCTTGTTCGAGTGCCGGAATCGCCGCGGGCTCGTCGTTGAAATCGGAGAGGACGACGCCGCGCGTGACCAGCGTGGAAATACGCGTCCGATCGTCGCAGCCCTGCGCGCACAAGGCCACGGCCGCGGCGGATTCGGCAAAGGCGCGCTCGCGCTCGAAGCGCTCGGTGCCGAGAAATGCCGAGATGCTGAGCAGCCGCGCCTGCAGCTCGCTGCCGCCGGTAAGCCGCGCCTTGCCGATCAGGTCGTCCAGCAACAGCCGCGCCGAAGCGCGCAGTCCGGCTTCGATGCGGCTCTCCGCGAGGCCGAGGCCCGCCAGCAGCGTGGCCGGATCGGATGCGCCGAGAGTCGCGACGGCATTGCTGTAGTTGTCTTCGAGCAGTTGCAGGCTGTTCTGCGTGTCGCCCTGCTTGCGCAGCACGCCGCCGAGCGCGTCGATCAGCTCGACGCGCACCGCCGGCTGCAACGAAGCAGAGTGTTGCGCCTCGCTGATCGAGGCGCGCACGACATCGGCGACGGTCGGCGGACCGAGGCGCGGTCCGGCCGGCTCGGCTGCGCTGAATACGCGCAGCAGAAAATCGCGCATGCTCTCGGCACGCTGCGCTTCGCGCGCGATGCTGTGCGCCTGCCAGGAGACGATGCCCAGGCTGGCGAGTATCGCCACGATCAACATCACGGTGGCCGCCACGGCGCCACGATGGCGGCGTACGAACTTGTGCGTGCGGTACAGGCGTGACGGCGGATGCACGCGCACCGGCCGGCCGGCGAGAAAGCGCTCGACATCGTCGGCAAACGCACCGGCGCTCGAGTAGCGCATGGCCGGCTCGTCGGCGAGCGCGCCAGCAAGGATCGCATCGAGATCGCCGGACAGCTGCCGGGCCAGCGTTCCGGCTGGCGGCAGGCCGCGCGGCAGCGAGTCGGTGTCTTCGGTAGCAGCAACCGCGCGGCTGGCACGAATGCCTCCGGTCAGGCGCATGCCGGTGAGGAGTTCACCGAGCACGACACCGAGCGCGTAGACGTCGACCGCGGTCGTAACCGGCGCCGGTCCGTACTGTTCGGGGGCGGCATACTCCGGCGTCAAGGCGATCGACTGCGTTCGCGTGGTGTGCTCGTCGTTGTCGACGAGTTTGGCAATGCCGAAATCCAGTACCTTCAGGTCGCCTTCCGCGGTGACGAACAGATTCGACGGCTTCAGGTCGCGGTGCACGATCAACGCAGTGTGTGCCGCCTCTATCGTCCGGCACAGTTTCGAAAACCAGGCCAGGCGCTGCACGAGGTTCAGGCCACGTGCGTCCGCCGCCTGCGTGATCGGCACGCCGTCGACCAGCTCCATCGCGATGTACGGAATGCCGGCGGAACTGACGCCGCCTTCGATCAGGCCGGCGATGTTGGGATGGGTCAGCTGCGCGAGAATCGCCTGCTCGCGGCGAAATCGCCGCTGCGCGTCCGCCGAGTACAGACCCGTACGCAGCAATTTCAGCGCCACTACCTGCGAGCCGTCGCCTGCCTCGCGTTCGGCGCGAAAAACGACCGACGAGCCGCCCTGGCCGATCACATCGCGCAGGCGGAAGCTGCCGATGGAGGTACCGACCAGCGACTGTCCGAGCATCTCGTCCGCATCACCCGCGAAGCGCTCGATGGCCGCAGGCCGAGAGGCCTTGACCAGCGTTCGTGCCGTGGTATCCGCGGCGAGCATCGCATGCAGTCGCGCACGCACCGCGTCCGGCAGGTCGAGTTCGGCAACCCTAGCCTTGCGCAACGGGGGAGCCAGCTCCACGATCTCGTCGAACACGACCATCGCCTGCAGGCGAACGCTCATGGCGGTCGGCAAGTCCAGCGCGGCAATTCTCGCTTCGCGAACTTCGGGCGAAAGTTCGACCACCTCATCGAACAATTCGCGCAGCGCGTGGCGAGGTCTCAGCGGATGCACGGACATTTCACGCAAAACGTAAATCGCAAGGCAAATGCGACACGCCCGGCTCAAGCATTGGCGCGTGCGGCCAGAAACGCGCGTGCGTAACGCCAGTCGCGGTCTACCGTACGCCGGGCGATACCCAGCGTGTCCGCGACCTGCTGCAGATCGAGGCCGGCGAAGTAATGCAGTTCGACGACCTGTGCGGCGCGTGCGTCTTCGTTGTCGAGCGCGGCCAGCGCCTCGTCGAGCTGCAGCGCCAGCTGCGGATCGACTTGCACCGAATCGACGACGGGATCGCTCAATGTGATGCGGGCCTGGTCGCCGCCGCGTTTGGGCTGCAGGCGCCGCCGTGCCGCGTCCGCGAGAATGTGCCGCATGGCACGCGCAGCGTAGGCAAAAAACTGGGCCGACTGCTGGTAACGGAAGTTGGAATCGCCCATACGCAGATAGGCTTCATGCACGAGCTCGGTCGTGCACAAGGTCCTTGGCGCGCCGCCGCGCAGACGCTGCCTGCTGGCCATCGCCTTCAGGCGCTCGTAGACGTCGCCGTAGATCGCGTCTGCTCTCGTTTCTGCCGCTACCGCCATCTGCATCTGAACCATGTATTGCGCTCCATTCGACTTTGATGGCGCGACTTCCTGTTGGAGGAAAGCTACAGCACCGTCGCGCCTTCACGCGGTGCATGTCTCCAATCCTGCGAGTTCCTAGGTTCTGCTCCAGCGGAACCCGGTTCATCCGTAAGCCTGCGTTGCCGCCGCTTCCGTAGTTCTTGCACCATGCAGCACACGCAAGGCCGCAGTGCATCCTGCGACAACGACCGACTGCGCACTTGTTCGGTACTCCGCAATTCCTTGCTGATCGTCCATTTCTTGCCGGTTTCCATTTCCTTGGGCCGTCCGCTTCCTGCTTCCGGCCTGGCAAGCGCCATTCCTTCCGTGGCGCATGTCAGCAAATTCGCCAATCCAGGCGAGCGCAACGCGATGCGATCCTTTCGCCCTATCCGAAGACGCTTGTCGGAATCCCGACTTCCGCATCCGTCCAGGTCGAGATCCGGGACACTCGACTGATCGGGACACGCAGGACGATTCCATGTGCCGCGTGGTATCGATACCAGCAGGTGCCAGCACAATAGCGGCGGGCATGCTTTGCCGCCACTGACGAAAGTTAGTAATCGTCGTCCTGCGCATGGGCGAGAGCAGGCGCTCGAGGCTGCACAACCCGAGTGTTGCCGGTTGCCGGCGCCGCATGACTTTGGTCAGCAGGGCGCGGCCGATCCGGACAAAGTACACAAAAGCGAATGGCGCATGTCGAGTCCCTTGTTCGTTCTGCGTTTTGCGAACTGTGCGACCCGGCGTTTCCGCTGGCTGCGCGATCCGGTATCGTGGCTAACGTTCCTCCGGAACGGCGTCCTGGCTTTTCAAGGCCGGAAAGCCGTTGCTGCAGGACGCAAGCGCGCGCAGGACAAACGATCAAACCCGTTTCGCTGTTTCCCTCCATGGAAAAGTTCCAGCGTGCATCCTTGGTCCATGACGGCAACGACACACTGCCTCGTTCCGCCGATGCGCACACCTTGGCACCCGTAGCGCCGCAGCAGGCGGGCACCCGCTGGCGTGCGCCCGGATTGATGGCTGCGAGTGCGATCCTGTTCGGCCTGATGGCAGTGACCTTGCGGCTCGCCGTGACCCAGGTGAGTTCTTTCGAAGCGGCCTTCTTCCGCAGCCTGTTCGGTCTGCTGTTCTCCCTGCCGCTGTTGTACAAGCCCGGGTTCGCGTTGCTGCGCACGCGCAATTTTCACCTGTATATCGTGCGCGGCCTGTTCGGCACGCTGGCCATGCTCACGGGTTTCTGGGCATTGGCCCATCTTCCGCTCGCCCAGGCCGTCTCGATCGCCTACTCGACGCCGCTGTTCGTCACCATGGCTGCCGTGGTCATGCTCGGCGAGGTCGTGCACCTGCGCCGCTGGACGGCCGTGCTCGCGGGTTTTATCGGCGTGCTCGTCATCATGCGTCCGGGCTCGAGCGAGTTCTCGTTCGACATGGCGGTGGCGCTGGCGTCGGCGGCGCTGGCTGCCGGTTCCTACATCAGCATCAAGTTCCTGTCGCGCACCGAGCCGGCGGACGCAGTCGTGATCTACATGAATGTGATCGTCACGCCACTGTCGCTGATCCCGGCGTTGTGGCACTGGAGCTGGCCCGATGCGGCCGGGTGGATCTGGCTGGCGCTCACGGGTTTGCTCGGCACGGCGGCCCAGGTGTGCATGACCCGGGCGTATCAGGCCGGCGAAGTTTCCGCGCTCGTCCCGCTCAACTTCATCCAGCTGCCCGTCGTCGTTATCTGCGCGTATTTCCTGTTCGACCAGAAATTCGACGCCGCCACGGCTCTCGGCGCCGCCATCATCATCGGCGCCAACATCTACATTGCTCGCCGCGAAGCCGTTCTCGCGGCCAGAACACGTGCCGCCCTCGCCTCGAGCGGATCGGCCGAATAGCCTTCGTTTGCACCGCTTCAAACACACACCGCGTGCGCCAGCCGTGTGTCGCGCGGCAGCCCGCTTGTTCGTTCTACGTTGCGCAGAAATCGCGCGCACAAAATGCGGAGGTGCAAGTTGTCCGGCAGGTTGACGATCAGCGTACGGGCAGTTGCTGCAAACGACCTCGGCAACGTCATCGAGACGCTGGTGGAACTTCTCATCGACACGGTGCACGGCGGCGAGCCGCTCGGATTCCTGCCGCCGCTCACGCGCGAGACCGCGCTCGACTACTGGCTGTCGTTGCGCGCCGACCTGCGTTCCGGCCGGCGCATGCTTCTCGTCGCCAGCGCCGATGGCCGCATCGTTGGTTCCGGGCAACTGCTGCTCTCGCCCTGGCAGAACTCAAGGCACCGTGCCGAATTGCAGAAGATCTTCGTCGCCACGTCATGCCGGGGGCAAGGTATCGGCAAGATATTGCTCGCGGCCCTGCATTCGGCGGCCCGGCGCCGCGGCCGTTCGCTGCTGGTGCTGAACACGCGCCAGGGCGGACCAGCGGAGACGCTTTACCGGGGCCTCGGGTACCGGCAAGGCGGCGTGCTTCCCGGCTGGACCGTGGGACCGCGCGGCGAACGCTACGACCATGTCACGCTGTACCAGGAACTGCCCGCGTGAGTTTCGCCGGATTTACAGCGCGATCGGTCCCGGATCGAACCCCTGCGCGAAGATCTTGTCGACGAACTCGACCGCGCCGATATCGGCGCTGGATCCGACGACTCGTTTGAACAGGCGCTGGTCGGCGAGGTCGCCGGTGATGTCGTTGCCGTGGTCGATCGCCGGGCTGCCGGGCAACAAGGCGTGCGTCTGCGTCGGTCCACCGTTATCCGCCAGCGTGCCGAGCTTGGGATCCGCGGAAATCGTATCCTGCGGGACGGTCACGCGGCCTGCGCTGGCCATTACCAGATTGTTGGTTCCCGCAACGGTGACTGCGACCGGTGCGCCGACGTCGTACTCGGCGCCCGCGGACTTGTTCAGGGCGACGATCGTACTTTCCAGTCGCAGGTCGGGCGCAGACACCAACAGCCCGGCCGCATTGCGGCCTGATGTGTTTCTTGCGATCGTGCTGCTGTACAGGTGCGCCGACTTGCGCGCATACACGCCGCCGAGCGCGACCGCGTCGTTGCCGGAAACCGTGCTCTGGAACATCGAAAGCTTGTCGGCGAATAGGCCTCCGCCGGCGCCGGATGCGGCGTTGCCAGAGATCGTCGAGTAGGCGATCGAAACGTTTCCCGTTGCGTAGATGCCCGCGCCGAAACCGTAGAGTTGGCCCGCCGCCGCGGTGTTGCCACTGACCGTACTGGTCTCGAGCGTGACAGTGTTGGCGTAGATGCCGGCACCGGCACTGTTGCCGTAGGGAGAGTACACGGAACTGCCGGACACCGTGCTCGAGAATAGAGAGACGTTGTGGTTTGCGAAAACCGCGCCGCCGCGCGCAACATCGTATCCATGCGTCGAAGTGGCGCATGACGAAACGGTACTGTATTGAAGCGTCACGTTGCCGTAGGAATAAATGCAACCGCCGCCGGCATAGCTGTAGGGGTTGCTCAGGACGCCATTCTTGATCGTCAGGCCAACGACCGACAGCGCGCCATTGCCATTGTGGACGAGCGCGCGGCCTTTGCCCCCGGCGTCGATGGCAAGCAGGTCCTTGCCGGGACCTTTCAGCGTGACATACGGCGCGCCACTGTCGGTGAGCGCCGAGCTCAGGCTGATCACACTGCATTTGAGCTGGGTCAGGTCGATCGTGTCGCCGTTTCCGGCGCAGAAAAAAGCCTTGCGCAGCGTCCCGTCGTCGACGCCGTCGCATGCGGGCACCAGTTGGTCGTCGCAGGTGTTGACGAGATGCGTAACCCCCAGCGTCGTTGCCGGCGCCAATGCTGCCGGCGTGAAACCGGCAGGATGCGCGGCGACTTGACCTTGCCGGGCGCCGTGGTCGGCGGCAAGCGCATGACGCATCGATGCGCCGCCCGCTACGGGAACGGCGCCGGCAGTCAGCGCCACCGTCAGACACGCGACCAGCGGACGCAGATGCAATGAACGCATGCGTGAGAGCAGGGAGTGCAAGATCGGTGTCGCGTCAGACATGCGATACGACGAGACCCGTCGGTGCGCGATACGACTGGATCGATCGCGATACCGATCGCCGCGCAAGATCATCCAGGGCCTCGAGCAGGCGCACCACGTCGCGACCGCTGGTGTGCATATGCGGGGCGAAGCGCACGGCATCGCCACGCTGACTGATGTGAATATCCTTGTGCTTCAGGCCGGCCACGATGTTTTCTTCAAAGCCACGCGGCACCCGCGCACCGAACATGTGCGGGCATCGCTGCTTCTCCTCGGGGAGGGCAAAGCCGAGCCGCTCCAGATGCGCGGCGATCGTGGCATTCGTTGTCGCTAGCGTCGCCGCAATATGGTCGACGCCCCACGCGGCTATCTGCTCGAGCGCGGCGATGGCGCCCGGCAGGGAGGCCGTGCATTTCTCGCCACCATCAAACCTGCGCGCGCCGGGCATGTAGCTGTCCGAGTACTTGACCAGGTTGGCGAAGTCCTCGGCGTTTTCGCGCGCAAGCCAGGATTCTTCGAGCGGTCGCGCGTCGCGCCAGCGCTCGGACACATACATCAAGGCCATTCCATACGGACACAGCAGCCACTTGTACGCGGCGGCGACGAGGAAGTCCGGCTCGATCTGCGCGATCGAAAGCGGCATCGCACCGAGCGACTGGCTTGCATCCACGACGAGAGCGCTTCCTGCGTCGCGGCACGCCTGCCCGATAGGCAGCAGGTCGATGCGGGCACCGTTGGTCCAGTGGCACGCCGATGCCGCGACGACCTTCACGCTGCTGTCGATCCGCGCCAGGATCGCCTGCGTCCAGTCGCCATCGTCCGGCGCCGGCACGGTCAGCAAGGTCGCACCGGTTTCCTGCGCGACGCGCTTCCACGGCAGTACGTTGCTTGGAAATTCCTCCGCCACGACCAGAATGCGGTCGCCGGATTTCAATTGCGGCTCCAGTGCGCGCGCGGCGGCGCTCAAACCGTAGCTTGCGGCAGGCACGACCGCGTAGCCATTCGCGTCGCCACCGAAGATTCGCGCGCACAGGTCACGGATGGTTTCGGCGTCGTCGAAGAAGTCCGGCGCGACGCGATGCCACGGCCGACTCTTCTCCTGTACCGCGGACAACAGCCGGGCCCGCGATTCATTCAACTGCGGCGAGACATAGGCGCTGTTGAAGTACGCGACCTCGTCGGGAATGTCGAACAGATGGCGCTGTGATGAAAGGACGGACGCGCCGGCCGCCGAGCCCGCATTGCCGCGGACGATTTTTTTCATGGCGAGGCCGGCAAGGCTTCGAACTCGGCGTGGAAAACCCCGTCGGAATCCGAGAGGCAGAACAGCTTGCGCGGCCAGTCGCCGGGCGGGAGCACATTGGTGCAGGTCGTCTCCACGGGACTGAGCCAGTTGTGCATGTTCGCGTAGAAGGCGATCGAATTGGCCAGCGCACCGTCAGCCAGGGAAGCCAGCAAGTCATTTCCCCAATCGCCGCAGTCATGCCCCGAGGGCGTGCCGTCATCGCGTGCGCCGGTCAAGCCGGTGGCAATGCCCGTGTATGTTCCGTTTTCGGTCACGTTGAGCGGCAGCGTCACCGCACCGCCCGTCAACTCGGCCTTGCTGTGCGCGAACAGCAGGCCGTCGCGCCGATACCAGGGACCGTCGAACTCGAAGCGATCGGTCACGCTCGCGCCGAGTCCTGCCGACGTGAGCAGCGCCTTGAACGAATCCGGTCGATAAAGTCCGGCCGCGGCCGCTGAAGATCTGCATACGGCATCGGCACCGGCGATTCCGCCGATGTTGCCGCTCACATTCGCATCGGTCAGAAATGCTTCGCGATGGCCGGGCTGTCCATGGCCCTTCAAGGCCGGACCGGATCCTTTCTGCATGCAGATCAGATGGTGTTTGGTCTCGCACGACGCGCCATGCCCGTCGAACGTCCAGTCGCCACCCGAGGAAAAATTGGAACCCAACGCGGGCGCCGAGCCGAACGTAATTGGCGGCTGCGTGGTCGTCCAGCCCTCGCAATCGGCGTTGTTGTCGAATTTCGTGATGAACGTTCCATCGATGTCCGTGCCGGTGACCGATTCGAACGGCATGAGCAGCGGATCGCCGGATTCGTCGACACTCAACGTCGAGTAGACGACGTTGTCGGCCAGCGCGTCTTCGATTGCGCCGGCAAACGGCACACCGTCCGTGCGCAGCCACGGACCGGCGCCGACCGGTCGCACGAGCAGGCCGCAATGGTTGGCAAGCTTGCCGGACAAGCCGAACACGCGGCAGTACGCGTCGTCGTCGCGATCCGACAGCCAAGCGACGAAGTCCTCGGAGTGCGGCAGGCCGGCGACAGCCGCGCGCACCTGACAGATTCCGTCCGCGGCATCGAGGCCCGCGAGATTGGTACCGACGACCTCGTCCCAGCTGTGCATGTCGCCTGACCCGATAGTGGATGTGGCGAATGCACGCAGCGATGTGTCTTCCGCCGCGCGAACATTGCCCATCGTGCTGCCAACCAGTGCCGCGGCCAGGAGCAGGGAACTCGAACATGACATCGGCAGGAACTTCATGGTTGGCGACCGGCAAATGGATGACCGCAAGGCGTGCCATCGACGGCATCCTTCCTTACGTAGAACGATGATTGGCACCGGCGTGCGCCACTTCGCGTCGTTCGCACGGAACCGTGCTGTGGCAAGAGCTTGCGCTGAGGAACAGGGCGGAGTGGCCGGCACAGCACCACTCTGCCCCGTCCG
>CAVTVN010000017.1:0-76853 GCA_963738115.1 uncultured Gammaproteobacteria bacterium
AGCTGCAGGGGGCCGTGCGCTGTGCGCCGCAACGCATGCCGTTTGCCAGCGAAAGCTTCAAGCTCGTAATCGCACAGCATGCGCTGGAACAGCAGGGCGCAAGCGCCGAGACAATCGCCGAAGAGATTGCGCGCATACTCGCGCCGGAGGGCATCGCCCTGGTATTCGGGTTCAATCCTGCCAGCCTGTGGCGCCCATGGCTCAGGCGACGTCTGCCCGGTGATTGGCGTTTCCATGCCGCAACCGCGTGGCGTGACGTGCTGACGCGCTCCAGCCTCGATGTTCTGCAGGTACGCTACTCGGGTTTGTGGAGCCCATGGGCGGCGGATGACTCCCGGCAGGCCGAGATGCCGCAGGGTGGATCGCGTTCCTTCGGCCGGTTCTGCGCCAGCTGGCTGCTGCTCGCACGCAAGCGGCGCAGCGCACTGACGCCTCTGCGCCTGAATGCCTTGCGTTCCGACCTCAAGGTCAATCCGACCCTGGTTCCCGGCGCCCGGCGGGAGTGCGCATGACCGCAGGGTCCGCGGCGTCGGTCGAGATCTTTACCGACGGTGCCTGCCTTGGTAATCCCGGACCGGGCGGCTGGGCCGCGCTGTTGCGCTACCGCACCGTCGAGCGCGTCCTGTCCGGCGGCGAACGCGAAACGACGAACAATCGCATGGAACTGATGGCTGCGATTGCGGGCCTCGAAGCTCTGAAGAAGGCGTCCAGCGTGAAGCTGACGACGGACTCGCAATACGTCAAGCAAGGCATCGAGTTGTGGGTGCCGCGCTGGCGAGCCAATGGCTGGCGCACGGCGGATCGCAAACCGGTGAAGAATCAGGATTTGTGGGAGCGTCTCGTGGCGGCGGTGGCGCCGCACCGCGTTGCGTGGCATTGGACCCGGGGCCATTCTGGCCACGCGGAAAACGAACTGGTTGATCAACACGCGCGGCTCGCAGCCGAGCGCGCAGCGAAGGAGTAGGCATGCGTCAGGTTGTACTCGACACCGAGACGACGGGTCTGGAAGTCGGCAAGGGTCACCGTGTCATCGAAATCGGTTGCATCGAGTTGCTCGAACGGCGTCCGACGCAGCGCCGCTTTCATCGCTATCTGAATCCGCAGCGGGCCATCGACGAAGGCGCCCGCGCGGTCACCGGCATCAGCGACGAGTTCCTGCTCGACAAGCCGCTGTTTGCCCAGGTTGCCGACGAGTTGCTCGACTTCATCGGCGATGCCGAACTGATCATTCACAACGCGGCCTTCGATCTGGCCTTCCTCGATGCCGAGTTCGAAATCGCCGGTCTCGCCCGGCACAGCCTCGGCGGGCGCGTTCCGGTACTCGATACGTTGGCACTGGCGCGCGAAAAATATCCCGGCCAGAAAAACAGTCTCGACGCGTTGTGCCGGCGCCTCGAGGTCGACAACACGCATCGTGAACTTCATGGCGCGTTGCTGGATGCGGAATTGCTTGCCGATGTCTATCTGGCGATGACCGCGGGGCAGGGCGATCTGGGCCTCGCCGCGACCGGTGCATACGTGCCGATTCGGGCAACGTTGGCCGCCACAGCGCGCGTTGCACTGAAGGTACTCGCTGCCAGCGCGCAGGAACTTGCTGCACATGCAGCGCGGTTGACCACAATCGACAAGGCCAGCAAGGGACTATGTCGCTGGCGTCTGGAGTAGAATCCAGCCATTGCATTTTTGCGCGCCATGGCATGAAAATGCGGACACCGCAGGGATCGTGCGTCGTGGACCAGCCAGACTGGGGAGTATGGCAATGAGAGCTTTACTCGGTTCCTTACTGTTGTTGGCAGCCGCCAGCGCAAGCGCCGAAACTGCGGTCGAGGCGATTGCGGCGCACAAGCACATGGGTGTCGCGACGTGCAGCAACAGTGTCTGCCACGGTGCATCGCAGCCGTTCCGCGACTCCAACGTAATGCAGAACGAATTCGCCATCTGGCAGGAATTCGACCCGCATGCCAAGACCTACGCCACATTGTCCAAGCCAGAGGCGAAGGCAATAGCGGCCAAGCTCGGTCTCGGCGATCCGGCGCAGGCCAAGGTCTGCCTCGACTGCCACAACGACAACCAGCCCGCCGATCGGCGTGGCGAGCGTTTCCAGGTGTCCGACGGTGTCGGTTGCGAAGCCTGCCATGGCGGCTCGGAGCAGTGGCTCAATGCGCATGCCGATCGCAGCGTCACGCACGCCGACAACCTGGCCAAAGGCATGTATCCGACCGACGATCCGATCAAGCGTGCGGAGTTGTGCCTGTCCTGCCACATGGGCGAGAAGGAACGCATGATCACGCACCGGATCATGGGTGCGGGTCATCCGCGCCTATCCTTCGAACTCGACACGTTCACGTGGCTGCATCCGCATTACAAGATCGGCGACAAGTGGATCAAGCGCAAGGGCGACTGGAACGGCGTGCGCGACTGGGCTGTTGGTCAAGGCGTCGCCGCCGAGAACCTGCTCGACCTGCTGCTCGATCCGAAGACCGGTACGAGCGGCCTGTTTCCCGAACTGGTGCTGTTCGACTGCCACGCCTGCCATAAGCTGATGCAGGGCAAGAAGTGGGGGCCGCGCCAGGGTACTGGCCTCGGGCCCGGCGTCGTGCGCCTGAACGACGCGAATCTCGTCATGTTCCGTTACGTGCTGGCGCCGGTCGACAAGGCCGCCGCGCAGCGCGTGCTCGACGAGACGCGCTCCCTGCACCGGGCCACGACGGAAAGCCGCGACGCGACGCTGGCCGCGGCACGCAAGCTGCGCGCAACGCTCGCCGATCTGCTGCCACGCGTGGCCAAGTACAACTACGATGCCGCGTCGCTCGATCAGATCCTCGCCGCCGCGTCTGCCGATGCCGAGCGCGGCGAATTCCGCGACTTCGCCTCGGCCGAACAAGTGGCGATGGCCGCGCAGTCGGTTGTCGTCGCCTTCGAGAACGACGGCAAACTCGACAAAGACCGCGCCGCGAGCCTGCACGCGAAGCTCGACGCCCTCTACGATACGGTCAAGGATGAAAATAACTACGCGATGGCGCGCTTCAACGGTGCCCTCAAGGACCTGCGTACTGCCGCTCCCTGAGCCGGCCCGCGGTTGTGAGTTCCGGGTTGTGGGTATAGCGTTGTGAACGGGCCGCAGTCGCCGCTCTTTCCCGCAAATCTGAACCCACAGCTCAAAACTTGTTGAATGGACGACGTCCGGATTCCTGGTTATCGCGTGCTGCGGACGCTCGGCGTCGGCGGGATGGCGACCGTCTATCTTGCCGAACAGCAATCGCTCGAGCGCGAGGTCGCGCTCAAGGTCATGTCGCCGACACTGGCCGCCAGCACCGATTTCTGTGAGCAGTTCCTCAAGGAAGGCCGCATCACGGCCAAGTTGACCCATCCGAACCTGGTCACCGTTCACGACATCGGTTCGCACGGCGGCGTCTACTACATGGCCAGCGAATACCTCCCGGCCGGTTCGCTGCGCGAGCGTCTGCAGCCGGGAATGGATATCACCGATGCGCTGGAAATCGCGCGCGACATCGCGTCGGGGCTCAACTACGCACATGAAATGGGCTTCGTCCATCGCGACGTGAAGCCCGGCAATATCCTGTTCCGCGCCAGTGGCTCGGCGGTGCTCGCCGATTTCGGCATCGCCAAGGCGATCAAGACAATCAGTTCGATGACGATGGCCGGCAATGCAATCGGCACGCCCGATTACATGAGCCCCGAGCAGGCCCAGGCGAGTCCGGTCGACGGTCGCACCGACTTGTACAGCCTTGGCGCCGTGTTGTTCGAAATGCTGACCGGAAGCAAGCCATATATCGCCAAGGATCCCTACGCCGTGGCGTTGCGCCACGTCACCGATCCGGTGCCGGTGTTGCCGGATGCGTTGGCGTGGCTGCAGCCGTTGATCGAGATGACCATGGCGAAGGATCGCGAATTGCGTTGCCCGACCGGCGATGCATTCATCGCTGCGTGCGACGGGTTGATCGGCGGCCGTCCGGAATACACGTTGCGGCAGAAGAGCGTCACTCCGCGGCCGGACACACGCGCCGAGCCCGCACTTGGCAGCACGAGGGTTGGCGGCGCGGCTGTCGCCGCAGCAAGCCGCGCGCGCCCAACCTGGCTGGTTCCCGCGTTGGCGATAGCGGTCGTGATCGTTGCCGCTCTCGCCTGGCGATCGCGCGAGCCAGCCACTCCCCCCGCTGTTCCCGTCTCGTCCGAAGCGCAGGGCCGCTCTGTTGCAGCGCCGCTCGGTCAGCCACCAGGACCCCAGCTGTCGCCCGAGCCGGCGACCGAGCCGGCAACGCCGACGGGAATGGAACGGCTCGACACGCCGACGCTGCTCGCGCGAGCGAGCGGCTATCTCAATCTGGGATTCGCCAGCGGCGACGGCCGGCGCTTTGCGTTTCCGGACGGCGACAATGCCATCGACCTGTTCCGTGAGGTGCTGCGGCGCGACCCTGCCAATCCGGTAGCGGCTCAGGGCTTGGGTCGGATCGTCGCGTTCTATCAGACCAACGCGCAGAGCATGCTGGCTCGAGGCCTCGATTCCACCAGCGCCGATCTAGTCGAAAAAGGGTTGCACGCGGATCCGAATAACGCTGAGTTGCTGAAGCTCAAGGCGGATCTGGCAGCCCGGGCCGCCGCGCAAGGCAACAACTGACAGTCCGCCTTATCAGCGGTTGCGGACCAGGATCACCGTGACGTTGTCCGAGCCGCCGCCGTCGAGCGCGGCAAGAATCAGGTGGTCTACGCATTCCTGCGCGGACAGATCCTGGCGTGCGAGGACTTCGGCGATCTTGCGGTCGTCGACTTCCTCGGTCAGCCCGTCCGAGCACAGCAGAATCTGCATTCCGCTTGCCAGGGTGCCGCGGATCGTCTCCACGCGCAGGCTCTGCGGATCGGTGACGCCGAGCGCCTGGGTCACGACGTTGCGATGCGGATGCGTACGCGCCTGTTCGTGGGTGATGGCGCCTTGCTGGATCAGTTCCTGCACGTAGGAGTGATCCTGCGAGAGCTGCTTGAGCGCCCCGTTCCACATGTACACGCGACTGTCGCCGACCCAGCATACTTCATAGTCGTTGCCGCGCAGGCGCAGCGCGGCAATCGTGGTGCCCATCGGCAGCGCTTCGGCTTTCTTGCTCGAGTGGTGGATGATTTCTTCGTCGGCGCGCTGTACGGCCTGGGCCAGGGGCACGTTCTCCTTGATCTCGTGGACCAGGGTATCGCGCGCCAGCGCACTGGCTACCTCGCCATGCTCATGTCCGCCCATGCCGTCGGCGACGAGCCATAGGCCAAGCTCCGAGTCGGCATAATACGTATCTTCGTTATGCTCGCGGCGCAGGCCGACATGGGTGTTATGTCCGAACTCAATCATGCGTCGACCGATATCCAGCGGAATCCCCATGGGCCCTCGCAAAGGCGAGCACCAGCGGCATAGCATGCCGTGCCGCTGGGCAAGGACGCAAGCGGCAGCGCGGGATGCACGCTGCGGCGACCTGATCAGAACTCAATGCGGAATCCCACCTCGAACCGGTTCAAGTGGCCTCCGGTCAGGCCGCCGACGTATTCGTACTGGAAGTACCCCGAGCGGCCCTGCCCCCAGAGCGCATTCAATCCGAGCCCCAGATTGTAGAAATTGTGGTCCAGCCGCGGATCGCTGACGACGATCTCGGTCGCCGTCGGGTCGGACACGAATCGTGATACCACGATCTGCGGGTTTGTCTTGAAATCGTGATTGAATTCAAGGCGTGCGTTGGGCACCAGCACCCCCCAGTTCTCGCTTGCGGTGTAGCTGAAAAGCGCGCCGATCACGCCGATTTCGTTCGTGCGCGAACGCGAGTCGACCTGCGTCGCCAGGCCGAAGCCGGGACCGCCCGAATCGATCGATTCGGTGAATCCGTCGAGATCCAGATGCGACCAGGTGCCGCGCAGGTAAGGACTGAACTGCGTCGCGCCGCTGTTGAAGTCGCGCCCAAGGGTAAGGTTGAACGCCTGCTGGTCGCCGCCGGGCGAAGCCTTGGCGACCTGATTGACCGTCGTTGTGCCGCCGCTGCCATCGACCGCGGCGATCTGGTAGATGATGTTCCGGCGCAGGTCGAACTCCAGCTGGTTGAACTCCAGCGAACCCTGCAGGTAGAAATCGTTGCCGTGGTACCAGACGAAGTAGCCGTTGACGCTGTAGCCGTTGACGTCGAGCTTGCCGGAATCGAGGTCGAGGTCGGACGAATCGTTGTTGTAGCCGAGCGCGACGCCGGCGACGAAACTGTCGTTGAAACGATAGTCGACGCCGGCCGTGAGCGATGCGCCGGAGAAATCGAAACCCGGGCGCGATTCGTTCGCGGCAAAGGAGCCGCGTGTGATCATGCCGTTGGCGAAGAAACCCCAGCGCGCGAATTCGGCGCCGGCTTCCGCGTCCTGGCCCGGATCCTTGCGGAATACGTCGCCCAGCGATGCCAGCGACAAGGCCTTGCCGTCATTGACGATGCCGACGCCGCCGAGACTGATTCCTTGCACGCCCGCACGCAGCGCCGTCATGCGCGCGGTCAGGTTGGTCGACTGTGAACTCTGCACGTTGTTCGACATCTGGCTCTGCGGCTGCGTCTTGTTGTTGAGCATTGCCTCGAGCGCATCGGGAATGTCCTTGTTGCCCGCGCCGACGACGATTTCCGAGCAGCGCTTGAGGAAGTCCGTCTGTGGATTGCTGATTGGCGTCGACGAAGTCGCCAGGGCAGGGCAGGCAACGTCGATCGCGTGAGCGACAGCGTTCTGGCCCGGCGTCAGCGCCCCGCCGAGATTGGCGACGCCGTTGTTGAACGTGAATGACACGCTCGCGCCAGACTCGGAATCGACCAGTTGTGCCGTCAGCGTGTAGTTCCCGGGCAGGATCGCAGTGAGGCGATTGCTCGTCTGGCCGGCGCTGTCGGTCGTGGTCGACGGCGCGAACCCTGCCGTCGCGTTGGGACTCGACCACGCTATCAAGGCGCCGGACAACGGCGCACCTTGTGCGTCGCGCGCCTGCACCGTCAGCGGCTGCGAGGCCTGGTTGGGGATCAGCGATTGGTTGTTGCCGGAAACGATGGTGAGCGATTGCGCACCGGCAGCGAGCGGCGCGAGACAGGCGGCAGCAATCAGGACCAGACGAAGGCCGAATCCATGTCCGCGGCGCAATACATCGGCACGAAGCCCCATGATGTTCTCCCCCAGTTGCGCAGGTAGCCGCGCTAATCTATAGCAAACCCCGGCAAATGGCATTAGTCTTTGCTTCGCACGCATGGCGCAAGTCTCCCGGATTCAGCGTTATGGTAGGTATGGCGGCCCGTCCGAATGCGACGCCCGCAGCCGCACCTCAGGAAACGTCGTTCGGCGGCGATTTGCGTCATCGTCGGCGTCGCAGCAGTCCTGGGAGTTGATCGAATGTTCCCGTACCTGTTTCGCAAGAGTCCCGCGCGGCTGCGCGTATCGTGTTGCCTGGTTTTTGCCGCGATTGCCGTCGTTGCCGGCACGCTGGCGCCGGTACAGCGCGCGACCGCAGTCGCGCAGAGAAATCCGGAAGACCTGTTGATCGTCGACTGCCTGTTGCCCGGACAGGTGCGCAAGCTCGGCCAGAGTTCGGTGTTCATGAGCGCACGCCGGCCTGTGCGCACGATCCAGTCCGAATGCGAGATTCGCGGCGGCGAATATGTTTCCTACGACCGGGCGAACTACCAGACCGCATTGAAGGTCTGGCAGGGACAGGCCGAGGGCGGCGACGCCGAAGCGCAGAATTATGTCGGCGAGATTTACTTGAAGGGTCTCGGCACCGAGCCGGACTACGCACGTGCAGCGCAGTGGTTCGACAAGGCCGCGGCCCAAGGTTCGCGCCGCGCGCGTATCAATCTGGGCTACATGTATGAGCAGGGCCTCGGCGTCGCGCAGGACACGGCAAAGGCGTTGAATCTTTATCGCGACGCCTCGGGCATCAGCGGCGACAAGCTCGTGTTTGCTTCATCGGTCACCGCCGAGGTGCAGCAGGCACACGCGGAAACGCAGGCGGCGCGTGAGCAACTGTCGAGCGAACAGCGCAAGTCCGAACAGCTGCGTGCACAGGTCGAAAAACTGCAGGGCGAGCTCAGGCAACGGCAACAGAACTACGACAAATCGCAGCGCGAACTCAACGACACGCGCAGCAAGCTGGACGCGGAGCAGCGCAAGCTCGGCGTCGACAAGGACCCCGGATTCGGCAAGCTCAAGGCCGACCTCGACGTGCGCGAACGCGCTCTGGCCGATCAGCAGCGCGAACTGGAGAAGGCGCGCCAGGCCAGCGCGAAACAGCAGGCGGATGCGGAGGCCGAAGGTGCACGACTGCATGCGCGCGAAAAGCAGATGGCGGGTGCGCAATCCGGCGCCAACGCGAAAGAGCTCGCTGCACTTCGCGATTCTGCCGCGAAAAACGAAGCGGCTCTGGCGCAGTCGCGGACGCGCTTGAACGAATTGCAGACGCAACTCGACAAGAACGAACAGCAGCGCGAAGAAGCGCAGGCGAGCTTCGATGGCGCGCGCATGCAGCTTGCGCAGCAGCGCGCGCAAAACGAAGACAGCACCCGTCTGCTCAAACTGATGGAGGGCGAGCTGCGCGAGAAGCGCCAGGAGCTGTCGAGCGAGCGTTCGCAGATGGCCGTGCTGCGCTCCCAGCTCGACACGAGCCCTGGCCGCGAGGCATCGACCGCTTTCGCTACCGCCAGCCTCGGCGGCGGACTGCGCGTCGAGATCCTGCAGCCGACGCTGACGGTGACGCGCGGCTCGAACAAACCCGCGGCTTCGCTGCCGCCGGCGCAGAGCAGCATGGACATCGTCGGTCGCGTCGTGGCCCCGGCGGGGCTGGCCACGCTCAGCATCAACGACCAGCCGGTTTCCGCCGACGCCGCCGGCAGCTTTATCGGCAAGGTCGCCGCCAGTGGAGACAGCACCGCCGTGCATGTGGCTGCACTCGATCGTCGCGGCGAAAAGGCAGTACTCGATTTCGTCCTGCTGCCGGCGCCCAGCGGCTCGGCAGGTTCAAGCCAGCCGCGTTCGCAGGTGGTCAACACGCTGCCGCGCGGTGTCCAGCTCGGCAAGTATTACGCGCTTGTCGTCGGCAACGATGTCTATGGCGCTTACCCGGCTCTTAAGGGTGCCGTCACCGACGCCAACTCGGTGGCTGCCCTGCTCAAGTCTCGATATGGCTACGAGACACGCCTGCTGACCAATGCAAACCGGTTTGAAATGTTGTCTGCACTCAATGAGATGCGGGAACAATTGAAAGAAGAAGATAACCTGCTGATCTACTATGCCGGGCACGGCGAGGTCGATTCGGCGAAGCAGGGTTACTGGCTGCCGGTCGACGCCCAGGCCGAACAGCCGGGCAGTTGGATATCCAACCGCGCCATCAGCGACATCCTCACCACGATGAACGCCAAGCACGTGCTCGTCATCGCCGACTCGTGCTACTCGGGAACGATGACGCGGACCTCGCTGGCCACGTTCAGCGGCGGCATGGCGACGGATTCATGGGGTGAGTGGGTCAAGACGATGGTGGCCGGGCATTCGCGTACCGCGCTGACGTCGGGCGGTGTCCAGCCGGTCGCCGACACAGCACGCGGCGAGCATTCGATGTTTGCCGGTGCGCTGATCAGCGCACTCACCGACAACAACCAGTTGCTGACAGGGCAACGCCTTTACCGCGAGATTGCTGCGAGCATGGCGCTGAAGGGGGCGACCGCCGGATTGCAGCAGGTGCCGGAGTATTCGCCGATCCAGTTCGCCGGTCACGAAGCCGGCGAGTTCTTCTTCCTGCCGCGATCCTGAAGGAAGCTGCAACGCAACGTTCGGTGGCCGAGACGAAGTTCGGATCGCGGAACTGCGGTTCGCGACCTGCCATCTGTGGCCGCGCGTAATTGGTGCAGGCCTGGGTTCGATCGCAGCTAGAAGCGTTGCAAGAGGTTGTTTCCCAAGTGCGGGGCACGTATCATGCGCGCCCCCGCGCAGATTAGTCGCCACGCCTGCGACGCTTGATTTCTGGAGAGGTGGCAGAGTGGTCGACAAAATCGCCTGGAGCGATTTTGGACAGCGAAGCTGGCCCGTAGCGCGAAGGGCGAGTCTCACGGATGAGACGAGCATATGCGCCGGATGGGCCGCCAGACCCGCGGTGCTTGATTTCTGGAGAGGTGGCAGAGTGGTCGAATGCGCCGGATTCGAAATCCGGTGTACGGTTTTACCGTACCGTGGGTTCGAATCCCACCCTCTCCGCCAGGAAATGCAAACGGCCCCATTTGGGGTCGTTTGCATTTCTGGAGAGTGGTTGGTGGACGAACACACAAGGGTTCGACAAGCTCGCTCGAGAGTCGCCGCTAGCGGCGCGATACGCGCCAGATCGTGTTTCCGACATCGTCGGCAACGAGCAGGGCCCCCGATTTATCGAGAGCGACTCCAACCGGGCGTCCATAGGCATCGCCGTCCTTGTCTACGAAGCCGCCCAGCACCTCGACCGGTTCACTGTTTGCCGGTCGGCCGTCCGTGAACGGCACGAAGACGACACGATAGCCGCTAAGCGGATTGCGATTCCACGAGCCGTGCTGCCCGACAAACATGCCGTTGACGAAAGGCTCCGGGAGCGTCGTGCCCGCGGATGAAACCAGTCCCAGCGAAGCGGTATGCGCGCCGAGCGCATAGTCGGGCACGATTGTGCTCGACACGAGATCGGGCCGCTGCGGCTGGACTCTCGCGTCGACGTGCGAGCCGTAGTAGCTGTACGGCCAGCCGTAGAAGCCACCATCGCGAACGGAAGTCAGATAGTCCGGAACCAGGTCGCTGCCGAGCTCGTCGCGCTCGTTCACGACCGTCCAGAGCGAATCGTTCTCCCATGCCATTCCGTTGGGATTGCGCAACCCGGAAGCGAATATGCGATGCCCCCCGGTCTTCAAGTCGACTTCCCAGATTGCCGCGCGCTCGTCTTCCGCCGCGATGCCGTTTTCGGCGACGTTGCTGTTCGAGCCGACCGTTACGTAAAGCTTCGTGCCCGCTGCGTTGGCGATGATGTTCTTCGTCCAGTGATGGTTGATGCGGCCAGCCGGCAGATCGACCAGTTTCGTGCCGGGCGCGCTGATGTGAGTGGCGCCGGCCGCATACGGAAAACGCAAAACGGCATCGGAGTCTGCGACATACAATTCGTCGCCGACGAGCACCATGCCGAAAGGCGAATGCAGACCGTCGAGCAGTACGGAACGCAGATCCGCAACACCTGAGCCTGCCGTGTCGCGCAACAAGGTGATGCGATCGGCGCTCGGAACGGTGGCGCCGGCCTTTGCCATGATCTTGCCCATGATCCAGCCCCTGACGCCTTTTCCGTCATCGGGCTTGGGTGGTGCGTTGGTCTCCGCCACGAGTACATCGCCGTTGGGCAGGACGCATAGCCAGCGTGGATGATCTAGCTCCCTGGCGAACGCTGTCACGCGTGTTCCTGGTGCCGTCTGCGGCGTAGCGTCAGTCGGCCAGCCCTTGGCGGGTGCGATCTTTACGGTGGGGACAAGCGTGTGGTGCTCCGCCGGTAGCGTGGGCACAGGTCCGGTGCCGGACGATACCGGCAGCGTCGCCACCTCGCCGCACGCGCCGAGCATCATCGTTGCAATGCCGATCATCGATGCGGAACGCAACCGGGCCGCCTGTGCGATGAAGGGATTATTGCTCCTGGCCATAATTCGCTTCGCCTGCTTCGTCCGTGACGCATTTTTAGTCACGATCCCGTGAACGCAGGCTGTCGCTTCGCTTTCATTCAGCGATCGATCAGCAAAGGCGCTCCAGGCAGTGTCGTGCAGATGCCGAAACTCCTTAAAGGCGTAATAGAATGCGCAAAGCCTGTCCGACGCGTGTGCATATCTTCGCGTCTGACTCCGTAAGGCACCCCTATCGATTTTTCGAGATGTCCTCATGACCCTGCGACTTCCTGCTGGCGTTGAGATCAAGGCCCAACTCCACCCGCGCTTTGACGAGATCCTCACTCCCGAGGCGCTGGCTTTCGTCGCCAAACTGCATCGCGCGTTCGACGCGCGGCGGCAGGAACTGCTCAAGGCGCGTGTCGCGCGTCAGGCGCGCATCGACGCCGGCGAGATGCCCGATTTCCTCGCCGAGACGAAGGCGGTCCGCGATGGCGACTGGAAGATTGCAGCGTTGCCGAAGGCCCTCGAATGCCGCCGCGTCGAGATCACCGGGCCGGTCGAACGCAAGATGATCATCAACGCGTTCAACTCGGGCGCCGATTCGTACATGACCGACTTCGAGGATTCGAACAGCCCGAACTGGCTCAACCAGATCCAAGGCCAGGTCAATCTCTTCGATGCGATCCGCCGCACGATCAGCTTCACGAACGAGGCGGGGAAGGCCTACCAGCTCAACGACACGATCGCGACACTGCAGATTCGCCCGCGCGGCTGGCATCTCGACGAAAAACACGTGACCGTCGATGGCCAGCGCGTCTCCGGCGGCATCTTCGATTTCGCGCTGGTTTTCTTCCACAACGCCAGGGAACAGATCGCGCGCGGCGCAGGCCCGTTCTACTACCTGCCCAAGCTCGAAAACCATCGCGAGGCGCGGCTTTGGAACGACATTTTCGTCATGGCGCAGAACGAACTCGGCATCCCACAAGGCACGATCAAGGCGACCGTGCTGCTCGAGACCATCCTCGCCACGTTCGAGATGGAGGAGATTCTCTACGAACTGCGCGAACATTCGGCAGGACTCAACGCCGGCCGTTGGGATTACATCTTCAGCGCGATCAAGAAATTCAAGAACAAGGCGGGGTTCTGCCTCGCCAATCGCGTGGCCATCAACATGGAAGTGCCGTTCATGCGTTCGTACGCACTGGCATTGGTCAAGGCATGTCATAAGCGCGGCGCACCGGCGATCGGCGGCATGGCTGCCCTGATTCCGATCAAGAACGACCCCGCGGCGAACGAGAAAGCACTGGCCGGCGTGCGCCACGACAAGAAGCGCGACGCTAATGATGGTTTCGACGGCGGCTGGATCGCGCACCCGGGCCTGGTGCAGATCGCAATGGACGAGTTCAAGGCCGTGCTCGGCGACAAGCCGAATCAGTGGGGCAGGCAGCGCGACGAAACCTTCAAGGCGAGCGACTTTCTCAACTTCGTACCCGAGCAGCCGATCACCGAAACGGGGCTGCGTAACAACATCAATGTCGGTATCCACTACCTCGGCAGTTGGCTCGCCGGCAACGGCTGCGTGCCTATCCACAACCTGATGGAAGATGCCGCGACCGCGGAAATCTCGCGCTCGCAGGTCTGGCAGTGGGTCGTTAGTCCGAAGGGGGTGCTCGACGACGGGCGCAAAGTCGACGCAGCGCTCGTGCGGGCGCTCATTCCCGAAGAACTCGCGAAGGTGAACGTCGATGCCGCCGCTGCCGGCGAACCGCTGGGCACCTATGAGCGGGCGGCGAAGATCTTCGAAGAGATGTCGCTGGCGAAAGCCTTTCCGGAATTCCTGACGTTGGCGCTGTATGAGGCGATGGCCTAGCCGGCAGTCACCAAGCTCTCGACAATTGTGCAACCAATGGGTTGCATTTTGATGCGGCTGGCTCCATAATGCCAAATAGCAACCATTTGGTTGCCTATAAAGGAGCCCTAGTCATGAACAATTTCCAGCAGAGCCTTCTGCTCGAAGCAACCCCCGCTGCGGTCTACGCCGCGCTCACGACGGCCACCGGCCTGCGCGCCTGGTGGACGCAGGATTGCGAAGTCGCGACCGAAATCGGCGGCGCGTTGCACTTCCGCTTCGGACCCAATCAAAAGGCTATGCGCATCGAGCAGCTTACGCCGGAGCGCGAAGTGCGCTGGCTGTGCACCGGCGCGCACATCGCGCAGCTCAACCGCAAGGACGAATGGGTCGGCACGAGTCTCGTCTTCCACATCACGCCGGCTGGTGAAGGGCGCACGCAACTGGACTTCGAGCACGTCGGTCTGGTCAGCGCATTCGAGTGCTACGACGTGTGCAGCAACAGCTGGCAATACTTCCTCGACAGCCTTCAGCAGTTCGTCGAGACGGGCCACGGCACGCCGTACGAAATCGCGGCGACGCCCGTATGCGCTGAATACAACACCATGAGGAGCCAGGCAGCATGAACGCCGTCGCCAGCACCGACCGCATCGAACGCAGTGTCACGATCAACGCGCCACGCGAACGCGTCTGGCGCGCGCTCTCGAACGCAGAGGAGTTCGGCACCTGGTTCGGTGCGAACCTGAAGGGCCAGAGCTTCGCTGCCGGGCAGCGCACGCGCGGACAGATCACGTTCAAGGGCTACGAGCATGTCTGGTTCGACATCGTAGTCGAGCGTATTCAACCTCAGGACCTGCTCTCGTACCGCTGGCATCCTTACGCCATGGATCCGGCAGTCGACTACGACAAGGAGCAGCCGACGCTGGTCACCTTCATGCTGAAGGACGCACCCGGCAACGGCACGCTGCTGACGGTAGTAGAAACCGGCTTCGACAATGTACCGCCGCATCGGCGCCTGGAAGCGTTCCGCATGAACAGTCGCGGTTGGGAGCAGCAGCTGACCTGCATCGTGCGTCATGTCACAGCGTAGCGCCAAGGCCGAGAGGACAAGCCGGAGTGATGCCGGCTTGTCCGGGATCACCCGGTCCAGCGAACCGCTCGCAGCGATCTTCGCGGCGCTGGGTGATCCCACGCGCCTGAAGCTCGTCGCCGCGATCTGCGTCGGCGGCGCGTTCTCGATCGCGCAATTGACAGCGAATACCGACATCAGCCGCCAGGGCGTGACCAAGCATCTGCAAGTGCTCGCCGACGCCGGCGTCGTGCGCGACGTGAGGTCGGGAAGAGAACGCCTGTGGCAACTCGAACCAGGACAGATCGAAGAAGCCAGGCACACACTGGAAGTGATCGGCAGGCAATGGGATGTGGCCCTGTGCAAGCTCAAGGCATTTGTAGAATTGGGTTGAGCATTGCTCGTCTTGCAGCGAACGTAGCCGTCGCCACATCGCGTGTGTTGTCTCGCCGGATTGCGGCAGTCAGGGACTGCTCGGTCGGGCGATCCGTCGATCCACCCATTCGATCCAGTGCCGCACCGGAACATCGGCGCCTGATTCCAGATGAGTGAGGCAGCCGATGTTCGCGGACAGGATCAGCGTGGGTTTTTCGCGCTGCAGGCTTTCGAGCTTGCGCGCGCGCAGTTGTTGCGACAGTTCGGGTTGCAGCAGCGAGTAGCTGCCGGCGGAGCCGCAGCATAGGTGCGCATCGACGACCGGCACGAGTTCGGCGCCGAGCGAGGCGAGGATTGTTTCGACGGCGCCACGGATCTTCTGGGTGTGTTGCAGCGTGCAGGGCGGGTGGAAAGCGATGCGCTGAGGTACCGCGTTTGCGTCGGCGTTCAAATGTTTGGCAGCGAGCTCTGACTGCATGGGCGTTAGAAACTCGGCGAGATCGCGCGTCAGCGCAACGACGCGCGCAGCCTTTTCCGCATAGGCCGGATCGTCGCGCAGCACATGGGAATATTCCTTGAGCATCGCGCCGCAACCGGAGGCGTTGATGACGATCGCCTCGGTACCGCGTTCTACGTGCGGCCACCAGGCGTCGATATTGCGCCGCGCTGCAGCCTGTGCAGCTTCCGTCGCTGTCAGGTGATAGTCGATCGCGCCGCAACAACCCGAGCGCGCTTCGACGATCGCTTCGATACCGAGCGCGTCGAGCACGCGCGCCGTCGCGGCGTCGATCGCCGGCATCAGCGCCGGTTGCGCGCAGCCGTTCAGCAGCAGCACCTTGCGAGCGTGCGTGCGTTTTGGCGTGGTGCCCGCCGCACGCGCGGGCGGAAGCTTGTTGCGCAACGCGGATGGCAGCAGCGGGCGGACGAGCCGGCCGAGATGTACCGCAGGACCGAACACCCAGCGCGTCGTGATCGCTGCGCGCAACAGGGTGCGCTGGCAGCGCTGCACGAAGGTTCGCGGCACGCGTTGCTCGACTGCGGTGCGGCCTATATCGACGAGGCGTCCGTAGCGCACGCCGGAAGGGCAGGTTGTCTCGCAGTTCATGCAGGTCAGGCAGCGGTCAAGATGAAGCTGCGTCGACCCGGTCGGCACGTGGCCCTCTAGCATCTGCTTGATCTGGTAGATGCGACCGCGCGGACCGTCGAGTTCGTCACCGAGCAACTGGTAGGTTGGGCACGTTGCGTTGCAGAAGCCGCAGTGCACGCAGGTGCGCAAAATGGATTCGGCTTCATTGCCGTCCGGCGTGCCTTTGATCCAGTCGGCAAGGTGGGTTTCCATCAGATTTCCGCGAGCAGGCGGCCGCGATTGAATATCGCGTGCGGGTCGAATTCGTTCTTCAGACGGCGATGCAATTCGAGGTTCACGGGCGCGAGCGGATGAAACATCGGGCCGTTGCGTTCTCCGCGCCAAAGCATCGCCGTGCCGCCGGCCTTTTCGGCCATCGCGCGGATTTCGTTGGCCGGCAAGTCGCTGTGCAGCCAACGCAACGCACCGGACCACTCGATCAGATCGGCACCGGACGTATCGAGTGGTGTGGTCGCGGGCAGCGATAGTCGCCAGAGTCGAGGCGCACCGTCGCGGAAGCAGAGCAGTGTCTGGTGGCGCAGACTGCTCCACCACGCGTCGGCGCGGGATTCGTCCAGCGTCTCGCCGCCGAGCGCCTCGCGCGCCGCACGCACGGCACTCGGTGAGCCGGACAGGCGCACGCTGGCGGTTCCTGAGTGCCAGGACGCTGCCGAGATCGGCAGCGGCTGCGCGCGCCATGCATTGAAACGGTTGAGCGCGGCTGCGCCGTCGCACTCGAAGCGCAACGTGATCTCTGCGCGTGGCCTGGGGAGGACCTTTATCGATACCTGGGTGATCAGGCCGAGAATGCCGAGCGAACCGCAGAGCAGGCGCGACACATCGAAGCCGGCGACGTTCTTCATGACCTGGCCGCCGAAGTGCAGCAACTGGCCGCGTCCATCCAACAGCGATGCGCCGAGCACGAAGTCACGCGCCGCGCCGGCACTCGTGCGGCGAGGACCGGAAAGCCCGGCCGCGATCGCGCCGCCGATGGTCGGATCAGCGCCGAACGCCGGCGGCTCGAATGCCAGAAACTGGCCATGCTGTTCGAGTGTGCGCTCGATCTCCGCGAGGGTTGTGCCGCAGCGTGCCGTGATCACGAGTTCCGACGGCTCGTAGTCGACGACGCCGGCATGCGCCCGCGCATCGACGATCTCGCCAACGAATTCCTCGCCGTAGAAGTCCTTGGTCCCGCTACCGCGCAGGCGCAGCGGTGTCTTCGCCGCGTGCGCGGCGAGGATGCGATCGCGCAGTTCGGCCAGCACGGGCTCCATCGCGTTCAAAACCGCGGCAGGTCGGCAAACGGCATCTGGCCGCGATGCACGTGCATCTTTCCGTACTCGGCGCAACGCGCCAGGGTCGGGATCGCCTTGCCGGGATTGAGCAGGCCGCCGCCGTCGAACGCGCGTTTCACGCCGAAGAAGGCCTCGCGTTCCTCGGGCGCGAATTGCACGCACATCGAGTTAATCTTTTCGATGCCAACGCCGTGCTCGCCGGTGATCGTGCCGCCGAGTCCGACGCACAGCTCGAGGATATCGGCGCCGAAGCGATCGGCGCGTTCCCACTCGCCGGGCTGGTTCGCATCGAACAGGATCAGCGGATGCAGGTTGCCGTCACCGGCGTGGAACACATTCATGCAGCGCAAACTGTACTTTTTCTCCATGTCCTCGATCGCGCCGAGCACTCGGCCGAGATGCTTGCGCGGGATCGTGCCGTCCATGCAGTAGTAGTCGGGCGAGACGCGGCCGGCAGCGGGAAACGCGTTCTTGCGTCCTGACCAGAAGCGCAGGCGCTCGGCTTCGGTTTGCGAGACGACGCACTGCGTCGAACCAGCCGCCTTGACGACCTGTTCGAGCTGCGCGATCTCGTCGGCGACTTCGTCCGGCGTGCCGTCGGATTCGGCGAGCAGGATTGCCTCGGCGCTCAGGTCATAGCCGGCCTTGACGAACGGTTCGACCGCGTTCGTCGCCTTGCGGTCCATCATCTCGAGGCCCGCGGGGATGATGCCGGCCGCGATGATCGCCGCTACGGCGTTGCCGGCCTTGACGACATCGTCGAACGAGGCCATGACCACGCGCGCGAGCTTCGGCCGCGGCACGAGCTTGAGCGTGACTTCGGTGACGACGACGAGCAATCCTTCCGAGCCGATCGTCAGCGCGAGCAGGTCCATGCCGGGGCTGTCGAGCGTGGCACCGCCGATCGTGACCGGTTCGCCATCGACCGTGTAACCCCGTATGCCAAGTACATTGTGGATCGTCAGGCCGTATTTCAGACAGTGCACGCCGCCGGAATTTTCCGCGACGTTGCCGCCGATCGTGCAGGCGATCTGCGACGACGGGTCGGGTGCGTAATACAGACCGTACTGGACGGCCGCTTCGGATACGGCGAGGTTGCGTACGCCGGGCTGCACACGGGCGATGCAGGCGACGGGATCGATGTCGAGGATGCGGTTCAATTTTGCCAGCGACAGCACGATGCCGTCGGCGCACGGCATCGCCCCGCCCGATAGTCCGGTGCCGGCGCCGCGTGCGACAACCGGCACTCGCAACCTGTTGCAGATGCGCAGGATGTCGCGCACCTGCTCCTCGGTCTGCGGCAACGTGACGGCTAACGGCGTCTGCCGGAATGCCGCGAGTCCGTCACAGTCGAACGGTACGGTCTGTTCGGGGCGCGACAACAGGCTCTCGGGCGACAGCACCCGGCCGAGGGCGGCCAGCAGGGCGTCATTCTTCCCGGGCGCCGAAGATGTTGTAGGAACTGCGGACATCATGGTTCGATCGTGGGCGCGCGCCGGCTGGATCGGCGACTGGGGTCGTCAATGATATGCCGACGCGCCAATCCGGACATGTTAACGTTTGTGTGTATACGACTAAAGGCTAATGCAATCGCGTTGTGAGGCATGTGGCGCCGTGATAGCTTCGCCCATTCGCAGCGCATGCAGCAGCCGTTTGGGCAATGGGGAGCGAGTTGTGCCAGGAACATGCGCCCGGCGGATAACGCACTACGCAATGTAGTGTCACGCGAGCGAGCCGTTAGGCAGCCGTGGCCCGATCGCAACAATAAATTATTGAGGGAGAGCCCATGTTCACCCAATTGATCGATCCGTTGAACAACCTGACGCTGACGTGTCTGGTTGCGCTGATACCTGTCGTGTTCCTGCTCGTGTTGCTTGCCGTGTTCCGCGTCTCGGCGTGGCTCGCCGTGTTGCTGGGGTCGATTCTGACTTTCGTTCTCGCCGTCACCGTGTGGCAAATGCCGTTCGACGTCGGCACGCATGCCTACCTGAACGGCTCGGCGACCGGTGTGTGGAACGTCGACTGGATTACGTTCTGGGGTCTGATTCTGTTCAACACGCTGAATGTCAGCGGCGTATTCGAAAACTTCCGCCGCTGGCTGATTGCGCAGGGCAGCATGGACGTACGCGTGCAGACCATGCTGTTCGCGTGGGCATTCGGCGCATTGCTCGAGGGCCTTGTCGGTTTCGGTTATCCATGGGCTGTCGTTGCGCCGATCCTGATTTCGCTCGGCATCTCCGACCTCAACGCGATTCGCGTCGCCGCGATTGCGAACAACGCGCCGGTGTCTTACGGCGCGCTCGGCGCACCGATCATCGCGCTGGCCGCGATCACGGGCTATCCGCTGCTGGCGTTGTCCGGCTCGGTCGGTACGGTCGTTGCCGTGCTGGCACTGCTGCCGCCATGGGTGCTGTTGTATCTGGTCTCCGGCAAGCAGGGCATGCTCAGCGCGTGGCCGCTGGCCGTGGTCGGGTCGCTCGGCTATATCGCCGGACAATATCCGACTGCCGTTTACCTGGGACCGTATCTGCCGGATGTGACCGGTTCGATCGTCTGCTTCATCGCGCTGCTTGCGCTGCTCAAGGTGTGGCAACCCGCGCAGACGCTCGGCTACGGCGGCGTGCCGCTGGATGCCGCAGCGGCGAAGCGGAATCAGGGACATGGCCTGAAGCCGTCTGAAGTCGTGCAGGCCTGGATGCCGTTCGGCGTGTTGCTGGTCGTTGTCGCGGCATGGACCGGGCCCTGGTCGCCGTTGCCGAAGATCAGCTGGTTCAAAGCAACCACCGTGGCTTGCTCGTCGCTGGCGAAGACCTGCGATCCGGCGAAACCCGACGTGACGGCAGTGTTCAATTTCGCTCCGTACGTCGGCGGCACAGCGATCCTCGCGTCCTGGATCATCGTCGCCGTGTTGCTGATCGCAATGGGCCGGCTCAAGAGCGGCCAGCTCGGCGAGATCTTCAGCAAGACGTTCAAGCAGATGTGGGGCGCGCTGCTGGTCGGCGTGTTCATCTTCGGCCTGGCCTATACGTTCAACTATTCCGGCATGGCGTCGTCGCTGGCCAAGGGCTTCTCGAGCATGGGCACGGCGTTCGTCATCGTCGCGCCGATCCTGGGCTTCATCGGCGTTGCGCTTTCCGGATCGAATACGTCAACCAACGCGATGTTCGGCAAGTTCCAGGCGCTGGTCGGCGTTCAACTCGGCTTCCCGCCATTGCTCCTGCCGACGTTGAATTCGGTCGGCGCAGAGATCGGCAAGCCGATCGCGCCACAGACCGCGAGCGTGGGCGTGTCGACCAGCAAATTCGTGCGCAACGAAGGCGAAGTGATCCGGCACAACATGGGCTGGACTTTCGTTCTGCTGGCCTACCTGATCCTGATCGCGATCGCGTTCTACTGGATCCAGCCGGCCGTCATGACGCTGCCGCCGGCACCGGCTGCGGGCTGACGAGCCGGTTTCCAGCAACACTTACGAGGGCGCCTGCCTGAAACGCAGGCGCCCTTTTTTGCGGCCGGCTCCCGTCGCTCGGTTATCATTGCGGCATGAATGAGATTTCCGTACCGGTTTCCTTCGGCGAACTGATCGACAAGATCACGATTCTCGAGATCAAGTCCGAGCGCATACGCGATGATGCCAAGCTTGCCAACGTCCGTGCCGAACTCGACCTGCTCAAGGCGACGTGGAACCGGCATCCCGCTGCACAGCTGGACATTGCCGACGCACGTGCGCGCCTGAAAGGCGTGAACGAGGCACTCTGGGATATCGAGGATCGCATCCGCCTGAAGGAGCAGGCCCAGGCGTTCGACGCCGAATTCGTCGAACTCGCCCGCGCGGTCTATTTCCGCAACGACGAGCGCGCCGCGGTGAAGCGCGAAATCAACCTCAAGCTCGGCTCGACACTCGTCGAAGAGAAGTCCTACCAGGATTACCGTGCGCCAGGGCCAACCTGACCATCGACAGCCGGCGCAGGTTGCACAGGCCGCGATTCGTGTCGTGCGAATCAGGGCAGGCTGAATGAACGTCGTGCAGGACAGGAGCTCCGTCAAGGGGAGGACGCACGGACTCGCATTGATTGCGATTGTCATCGCCCTCCTGCTCGGCTTGCCCGCAGCGGTTTGGCTGGATATCCGCAGCATCAGCGAAATCGCGTTGCGCCGGCAGGCCGACGACCTGAATTCGGTCATCACGAGTGTGCGCAGCTACTACGCGAAGAATGTCGTCGCACGCGTGCTCGCGGCGCACGAATCGACCACCCAGGTCAGCGACAAGTACGCATCGATTCCGGGTGCGATTCCGATTCCGGCGACGTTGTCGCTCGAACTGGGCAAGGTGATAAGCGAACAGCAGCACAGCATCACCTACCGATTCGTCTCGGATTATCCCTTCGCCAATCGTCCTGCGCATGACCTGGATGCCTTCGAGCGCCAGGCGCTGGCGATCTTGCGTGCGGACCCGCATGCCCAGGTCCGCGACGTGCAGACCTCGCCGTTCGGCGTGCGGGTTCGCGCGGTCGAGCCGATCATCATGGGCGACGCATGCGTCGCCTGCCACAACTCGCATCCGGAGAGCCCGAAGCACGACTGGAAGGCGGGAGACGTGCGCGGCATCCAGGAAATCAGCATCGCCCAGCCGTTCGCGGCGAATGTGCTTTCGTTCAAGTACCTCCTGCTGTACTTCTTCCTCGTCGCTGGCACCGGCGCGACATTCCTGCTGCTGCAGCGGCGGCAGACGGCCCAGATCGGCGTCATGAACCGCGAACTGGAGTCGACCAACGACTTTCTCGCATCGTTGTCGATCAAGATCTCGCGCTATCTGTCTCCGCAGATATACAAGAGCATCTTCAGCGGCGAACGCGATGTCGTCGTGCACACCGAGCGCAAGAAGCTGACGATCTTCTTTTCCGACATCAAGGATTTCACTGGCACGACCGAGCGCCTCCAGCCCGAGCAGATCACGCATCTGCTCAACGAATACTTCACCGCGATGTCCGCCATCGCGCTGAAGTACGGTGGCACGATCGACAAGTTCGTCGGCGACGCCATGCTGATCTTTTTCGGCGATCCGGAGACGAAGGGGGAAGCGGAGGACGCCCTGGCCTGCGTGCGCATGGCGCTCGACATGCAACGCCGCGTTGCCGAACTGAACATGAAATGGCGCAACGAGGGCATCGAACATCCGTTCCGCGTGCGCATGGGCATCAACACGGGTTACTGCAACGTCGGCAACTTCGGCAGCGCCGACCGCATGGACTACACGATCATCGGCGCGGAAGCCAATCTGGCTGCACGCCTGCAGCAGATCGCCGAACCCGGGCAGATCATGCTGCGCTACGAGACCTATGTGCTCGTGCGCAGCATCCTAGTGGCGCATCCGTTGCCGCCGATCACGATGAAGGGCATCAGCCGCGAAATCATTCCGTACGTGGTCGAAGGCCGGCTCGATGCGGCCGGCAAGACCATGGCCATCTTCAGCGAGCATCGCAGCGGGCTGGATTTCTATCTCGACCCGACAATGATCGAGGCGGACGACGCCGAGCATATCCGCGGCGTATTGCAGCAGGCGCTGGACACGCTGCCGCCGGCGAAGCCGCACTAGTCGTGTCTTGACCGTGGCGACTGCGTGTCGCTACGCCGACGTCTGTTCGTGCGCGAATCGGTCGAAACTTTCGATGACCGCATCCGTCTCGACCAGGTCCATTACGCCGGGATATTCCAATTTCGTGCCCCAGGGCAACTCGGCTGCCGGCTTGCCGCGGAACTTGCGCGCCGCGGCGTCGTAACGGTCGACGCACCAGCGTCGGTCGGAATACGGACCCGAGCGGTTCGGGTTGCTTGCCGCGTGCAGGCCCAGCACTTTGGTGCCGACGGCGTTGGCCATGTGCATCGGCCCGGAGTCCGGCGTCAGCACGAGGTTGGCACGCTGAGCCAGGGCGAGGAACTGCTTGAGCGTATCCCGGCCGATCAGGTCGATCGGTGGATTTGTGCACTTTGCGACTATTTCATCACCGAACGCACGCTCGAATCCGGCCGGCCCGCCGCACAGTACCACGCGCCACCCGCGCGCAGCCGCATGGTCCATGACCGCGGCGTAGCGTTCCGGCCGCCAGTTGCGCGAACTGTGACTCGAGCATGGGCTGACCAGAAGCGTCGGTGTCTGCCCGGGCAGATGATGCGCGGCGAATTCGTGGGCCTCCGCGGGAATCGGAATATCCCAGCGGACGTCGGTCTGCTTCAGGCCGAGCGGCTCGATGAAGCTGCCAATCGCGTCGAGCACATGCTCGCCGTAACGTGCCTCGATGCGCCGATTGACGAACAGGCCGTGCAGATCCTTCGACCGTGCCGCATCGTAGCCGATGCGCAATGGCGACTCGAGCAGGGCGCTGACGAGGTTGGCACGCAGCGCAACCTGAAGATGCAGCAGCACGTCGAAGCGGCGTCCGGCGAGATGCCTGCGCACGTCCCTGAACGCGGCGATTCCCTTGCTTTTGTCGAAGACAATGAACTCGACGCCTGCGATGTCGCCGACGAGCCGGTGTTCGAGCTTGCCGACGATCCAGGTCAGGTGCGCCTGCGGCAGGCGGGCCTGTAAAGTGCGCACCAGCGGCACCACATGGGTAACGTCCCCCAGCGCGGATGTGCGCAGCAGGCAGACCGAGGCCGGTGCCGGGAATTGGGAAAGCGCGTTTTCCGGCATTTTCGTTGCTAAACTTCCCGCGTGGGGTGGGGTCGAAAATACGCTGGATTTGACGTTCGCACATGGCGATGGCCACGACAATCGAAACCCGGCTGCAAGCGACGGACGATGGCGCGATTCTGTTCGATGCCGGAGCCGTAGCACAAGCCGGCACTACTCGGTTCGATCCGCTCTGGTTCGATTCGGAGCATTGGCGTGCGCGCGGCGAGGTCGTCCGGCTCGGCGCCGGTCGTGGCTCGGCCGCACGCGTTCCCGCCCCCGGAGGGGATTGGGTGCTCCGGCACTATCACCGCGGCGGCATGGTGGCGCGCGTGCTCGGCGATCGCTATCTGTGGAACGGCGTGGAGCGTACGCGTGGCTTTGCCGAATTTCGCCTGCTTGCCGAACTCGCGCGGCGCGGACTCAACGTGCCGCTGCCCGTGGCGGCCCGCTATCGCCGAACCGGCGTGCACTATCGCGCCGATCTGGTGACGCGCTGGATCGATGGCGCGCAGACACTGGCCGAGCGCGTGCGCGCGGAAAGCGCCAATGACGCGGATGCCGCACGGGTCGGCGCCGGCATCGCCGAATTCCACGCGGCTGGCGCACATCATGCCGACTTGAATGCCCACAACATACTGCTCGATGCGCAGCACGTGTGGTTGCTCGATTTCGATCGCGGCTCGCTGCGCACGCCGGCGCGTTCATGGCAGCTGGCTACCCTGGCACGGTTGCGCCGCTCGCTGCTCAAGCTTGGCGCCGCGCGCGACGGCGAGCAACGCTTCGACACGACATTCTGGGGGCCGTTGATGGCCGCCTACGAGCGCGCGCTGGGGGGATTCGCGGCACAGGCGACGGCAGGCGGCGCCCACGGATGACCCTTGCATTGCATTTTCTCGGCGTCGGTTCGGCGCAGGCCGTCGAACTGGGCTCGTCGGGTGCCGTGCTCGAGCGCGACGGCGCGCCGCTGCTGCTGATCGACTGCGGCCCGGAGACACTGACGCGCTACCTCGATGTATACAATTCCACACCGCGTGCGGTGTACCTCACGCACACACACATGGATCATGTCGCCGGCCTCGAGCGGCTGTTCTATCGCGTCTACTTCGATGCGGCGCTGCGGGGTAGCGTGAAGCTGTACACGCACGCTGCGCTCTTGCCCTACCTGCAGGCGCGAATTGCCGACTATCCGAACGTCATCGCCGAGGGCGGCGCGAACTTCTGGGACGCTTTCCATCTGCTGCCTTGTTCGCGCGGCTTCTGGCACGAAGGACTGTGGTTCGACGTTTTCCCGACGCGCCACCATGCGCCGATGACCTCGTTCGGCTTGGCCCTGCGCGGGTCCTTCGCCTGGACCGGCGACACCCGCCCCATACCAGAGCAGCTCGCGCAGCATGCCGGGAGCGGTGAGGTCATCGCGCATGACTGCGCGCTCACGGGCAATCCGTCGCACACCGGCGTCGATGATCTGGAGCGCGAATACCTTCGAGCGGTGTGCGAGCGCATCGTCGCGTACCACTACGGCAGCGTGGCGGATGGTGAAGCGATCGCGGCGCGCGGCTTTCGCATCGCCCGACGCGGCGACCGCATCGCGTTGCCTGAACCGCTCGGTCGTTCCGCAGCGGTGGCGGACATGGCTGTGGTGAACTGATGGGCGGTCCCATTCCCGTGCACATGATCGACACGCCGCGCGACGCGTTTTCACGGCCGTTGCGAGACCTGCGCATTTCGGTCATCGACCGCTGCAATTTCCGTTGTCCATATTGCATGCCGGAAGACCAGTTCGCGGAAGACTCGGTGTTCCTGAGCAAGAGCGAGCGCCTGCGCTTCGAGGAGATCGAGCGCATCGCGCGCGCCTTCGTAGCTCTGGGCGTGCGCAAGCTGCGCCTCACCGGCGGTGAGCCGCTGCTGCGTCGGGACTTGCCGCAGCTCGTACGCATGTTGCGCCGGATTCCCGGCGTGGAAGATCTCGCGCTGACGACCAACGGCGTGCTGCTGCCGCGTCTGGCGGTAGCATTGCGCGAAGCCGGACTGATGCGGTTGACCGTGTCGCTCGACACGCTGGATGCGCCGACGTTCCACACGCTGTCCGGCGGGCGCGGCGAGGTCGGCGAGGTATTGGCCGGAATCGCCGCGGCCGAAGCCGCGGGTTTTGATCGCATCAAGCTCAATTGCGTCGTCATGCGTGGCGTCAACGACATGCAGGTCCTCGACTTGCTTGAGCGCTTCCGTGGCACCCGGCATGTCGTGCGCTTCATCGAATACATGGACGTCGGCACGCTGAATCACTGGCGTGGCGATCTGGTCGTGCCGAGCACTGAGCTGATCGCTTACATCGATGCGCGCTGGCCGCTGCGCGCACTCGAGCGGAACTATCGTGGCGAGGTGGCCGAACGCCACGAGTTCGTCGACGGCGGTGGCGAGGTCGGATTCATCAGCTCGGTATCGCAGCCTTTCTGCGGCGACTGCTCGCGGGCGCGCCTGTCGGCCGACGGACGCATGTACACCTGTTTGTTCGCGCGCGACGGTCACGATCTGCGCACGGCACTGCGCGGCGGCAGCAGCGACGAGGAACTGGCCGCGGCGATCGCAGGGTACTGGACCGGGCGTGCGGACCGCTACAGCGAGCGGCGTGCCGAGCTGCGCGCGACCGGTGACGATCGAAAGGTCGAGATGTTTGCGATCGGGGGCTGAAGTGGTCAAGGCGAAGCGAGGGCTGAGGGCTGAGGGTCGAGAGCGGAAGAGCGGACCATCCGCGATTACTCACGTTGACGCTGGCAGTAACCGGCCGCGCATGGTCGATGTCGGCGCGAAGGCGGCGACCGCACGCGAGGCTTGCGCACGCGCCATCGTGCGTTTTCCGGCGGATGTCGCACGCACGCTGCGGGAAGGCGGGATGCGCGCGAAGAAGGGGCCGATCATCGACACCGCCATCATTGCCGGCACGCTCGCAGCCAAGCGCACGCACGAACTGATCCCGTTTTGTCATCCGCTGGCGATTGAACGCTGCGATCTGCGCATCGAGTTCGAAAACGAAACGGACCTGGTCATCGATTGCGCGGTGGCCATCACACACAAGACCGGTGTCGAGATGGAAGCGTTGACCGGTGCGAGTGTTGCGGCACTGACCGTCTACGACATGTGCAAGGCGCTGTCGCACGAGATCGTTATTGCCGACGTGCGCCTGCTCGAGAAATCCGGCGGCAAGCGCAATGTGCGCAAGGGCAAGGTCGCGCAATGAGATACCGGATTCTCTACTTTGCCTCGTTGCGTGACGCAGCCGGACGGGATCAGGAACAGGTCGACTCGGCGCAGGCCGACGCGCGCTTGCTGTATGGCGAGCTGCGTGTTCGTCATGGCTTCGGCCTGCCGGCCGAGCGTCTGCGCGTGGCGATCAACGGGGAATTCGCCGCATGGGATAGAGCCCTGGTCGATGGCGACGAGGTCGCTTTCCTGCCTCCGGTCAGCGGCGGCTGACAGAGCGCGCGCGGACAGCATGAACCTTTTTACCCTCGGGGAAACCACGATCGATACGGCAGCGCTGATGCGCGAACTGTCGCGTACCACAGCGGGCGCCTGCGTGACATTCGAAGGCTGGGTACGCGATCGCAACGGGGGCCGCGCCGTGCTCCGCCTCGACTACCAGGCTTACGCCCCGCTGGCGGTCGTCGGAAGGCGCCAGGATTCTTGCAGAAGCCAAGCAGCGGTTTTCGATCGTCGAGGCGCGTTGTGCGCATCGCCTGGGCTCCCTTGCAATCGGCGATATGGCTGTATGGGTCGGCGTCAGCGCCGGCCATCGCGACGCCGCATTCGCCGCCTGCCGCTACATCATCGATGAGGTCAAGCAGCGCGTGCCGATCTGGAAAAACGAGCATTACATCGACGGCGAATCGGGATGGCTGCATCCAGACAATACGCCTGTATCCGACCGGGAAGGGTTGTCCTGAGCGCGCCATGTCCGCCGCGCACGACACCGCCAGCTAGCTCAAGGCACGCCGCACTACCGAGAAGCAACGTTGAAGCAACGTTGAGTTATCTTCGGGCGCCGCGCGATTCGATGCGCGCGAGCAGCCATTGCAGTCCGGCAAGGTGCTGCTGATCGTGGCTGCACAGATAGTGCACCAGCGCACGAAGCGTAGTGGGAAGTCCGTCGAATTCTGCGACGCGGGCAAGCTCGGCGTCGGTCAGACCTGAAATCAGGGCTACGCTGCGCGCGCGTGCCTCGCGGAAGGAGGCCAGGACCTGCTCGGGATCGGCGGCCGCGTACGAACGCTCTCTGGCCAGAGCCTCACCGGCGAGATCGGGCAGCGACGGATTGGACTCCTGCAGCGTGCGCAGGAAGCGCACGTGGTAGCCCTCGATCTCGACATCACGAACGTGGCAGATCTGCTCGATCGCCGTGAACGGCTCGCTGGGTATGCCCACCCACGAGTCGGGGCGCCAGTTTTCAAAACCGGCGGGGATCGCGGCGAAGTACGCTTCAAGGTGCCGCGGGAATTCCTTGAGAGCAGTGAGGGTTGTTGATTTCATTCGCCCAGAATCTTCGCGCGATGAGACACGGCTTTCAAGCGGCAGCTGCCCGCGCTGCGGCCTGGCATCGAAGGTGGCGGTCCCGCCAGCCGCTTCCCGGCACCCGAATCATTCACTACCGTTGCTGCCTTCCGGCCCTGGCGGGATTTGCAAACTATCGTCGCGGGAGAACCAGCGGGACCACCATTGAAACGTACCTAAGTTGGCGAAGCGCGGGATATGCTCGTCTCGTCCATGAGATTCACCCTCGCTTCGCTCGGGCCAGCTACGCTGTCCAAAATCGCTCCAGGCGATTTTGTCGAACCCGTCATTTTTGATTTCGCGGGTTCGAACCCCGCCTTCAAACAAATTCTCAAAGAAACTAATGGCGGAGAGGGCGGGATTCGAACCCGCGAAGCGGGTATAAGCCGCTTACACACTTTCCAGGCGTGCTCCTTCAACCGCTCGGACACCTCTCCGCACGCACAATCATCGCATTTCAGACGCCGGGCGGGATATGCTCGTCTCATTCATGAGACTCGCCCTCCGCGCTGCGCGCTCCGGGCCAGCCCTGCGGCTGTCCAAATTCGTTCCAGACGAATTTGTCGAACCCGCGAAGCGGGTATAAGCCGCTTACACACTTTCCAGGCGTGCTCCTTCAACCGCTCGGACACCTCTCCGCACGCACAATCATCGCATTCCAGACGCCGGGCGGGATACGCTCGTTTCGTCCATCTTCGATGCTGCAGGGCGCGCGAGGATACAGTAGCCGGACGGCTCGAACAAGGTTAATGGCGCCGGACGCGCCAACTTGGCACAATCGACACTTGTTCCGGCGGATGTTCAGATGTCGTATCAGGTTCTCGCGCGCAAGTGGCGACCGAAGCGGTTCGCCGAACTCGTCGGTCAGGAGCATGTCGTGCGCGCGCTCAGCAATGCGCTCGATTCCGACCGCATGCATCATGCCTTCCTGTTCACCGGCACGCGCGGCGTCGGCAAGACCACGATTGCGCGAATTTTTGCCAAGTCGCTGAACTGCGAGCGCGGCCAGTCGTCGACGCCGTGCGGCGAATGCGGTGCCTGCCGCGACATCGATGCCGGGCGCTTCATCGATCTGCTCGAAATCGACGCGGCCAGCAACACCGGTATCGACGACGTGCGCGAAGTCATCGAAAACGCGCAGTACACCCCGGCGCGCGGCCGCTTCAAGGTCTATCTGATCGACGAAGTACATATGCTGTCTAAACCGGCATTCAATGCGTTGCTCAAGACGCTGGAAGAGCCGCCCCCGCACGTGAAGTTCCTGCTGGCGACGACGGATCCGCAGAAGCTGCCGGTCACCGTTCTGTCGCGCTGCCTCAAGTTCAACCTCAAGCGCCTGCTGCCAGAACAGATCAGCGGCCAGATGAAGCATATTCTCGAGGCAGAGAACATCCGTTTCGAGGCCACTGCCCTCGCCGAACTGGCACGCGCGGCGGACGGTTCGTTGCGAGACGGACTATCGCTGCTCGATCAGGCCATTGCCTATGGCGCAGGCAGTGTGCGTGCGGCTGACGTGCGTGCAATGCTCGGCACGATCGAACGCGGCCGCCTGTTTGCGCTGCTCGGTGCGATCGATGCCGGCGACGGCGCGGCGCTGCTCGCGGAGGTCGAGCGCCTCGCCGAGTTCTCGCCGGACTTCGCCGCTGTGCTGGAGGAAATCGCGGGGGTGCTGCATCGCGTGCAGCTCAAGCAACTCGTGCATGGCTACATCTCGACCGAAGAAGGCGACGATGCTGGAATCGCCGTACTGGCAGCGTCGCTGGCGCCGGAGGCGGCACAGCTTTACTACCAGATCGCCATTGCCGGCCGGCGCGACCTGCCGCTCGCACCGACACCGCGGGCCGGCTTCGAAATGACGATGTTGCGCATGCTTGCGTTCCGCCCGGTTGCCGCCGGGGAGGCGAAAGCCCACGATCCAGCCGCGACGTCGCGGCAAGCTCCTGCGCCTGGTGGTTCCACGCGCGTGGCAAGCGAATCCTCATTGCCGCCGGCCCCGTCGAGTGCGACGCGGGCTGCCACCACGCCAGCCCTCAGCCCTCGGCCCTCAGCCCTCACAAGCGAGCCGGTCGTTAATGCCGCAGGCGTTACCGCTACCGCCGGCATCAGCACGATCCCCGCGCCGGTCGATCTCGATAATTGGCCCGCACTGATCGAAGCGGCCGGCCTCAAGGGTCCGGTCGGGCAACTCGCGCAGCATTCAATCCTTGTCGCGATCGATGGCGGGGTCGTGCGCCTTGCGCTGAAGCCGGCGCATGAACACTTCAGCGCGCCTCCGCTCATCGCAATGATGGAGCAGAAGTTGAGCGCCGTGATCGGCCACAGCGTCAAGGTGAAATTCGAGAAGGCGGCGACGCCGCAGGAGGCGCCCGCCGAGGCCGCGCAGCGTGAACGCTCAGCGCGTCAGTTGGCCGCCGAGGAATCGCTCGCCAGCGATCCAGGCGTGCAGAGCCTGCTGCGCGAATTCGGCGGACGTCTGCTCGGCGATTCGGTTCGCGCGGAACCGAACGGCAAATCGGTGGAGAAGTGATATGCGTGGAGGAATCGGCCAACTGATGCAACAGGCGCAGCGCATGCAGGAGAACCTGAAGCGCGCGCAGGAGGAAATCGCCAAGCTCGAGGTGACCGGCCAGTCGGGGGGCGGCATGGTCAGCGTGACGATGAACGGACGCCACGAAGTGCGCCGTGTCGCGATCGACCGCAAGATACTCGCCGATGATCCGGACATGGCCGAGGACCTCGTTGCCGCGGCGTTCAACGACGCCGTCAACAAGGTGGCCGCGGCGAGCCAGGAACGCATGGGCGATGTCGCCGGCGGCATGAATCTGCCGCCGGGGTTCAAGCTGCCGTTTTGAAAGCAGGGCTGAGGGCCGAAGAGCCACCGCCTGCAGCTCTTGATTTCCGGCCTTCAGCCCTTAGCCCTCAGCCCTGAAATGTCATCTTCACCACTTCTCAACGAACTGATCGACGCGCTGCGCTGCCTTCCCGGCGTCGGCGCAAAAACGGCGCAGCGCATGGCCTTCCACGTGCTGGAGCGCGATCGGCCAGGCGCGCAGCGCCTTGCAGAAAAATTGAGCGCCGCAACCGAGCGCATCGGCAATTGCACGCGCTGCCGCACGTTCAGCGAAACGCCGGTATGCGTCGTCTGTGCCAGCGCGAACCGCGACGCGCAAACGCTGTGCATCGTCGAGACGCCAGCCGACCAGGTAGCGATCGAGCAGGCGACCGGATTTCGTGGACGTTATTTCGTGCTGCTCGGTCGCCTATCGCCGCTCGACGGACTCGGACCGAAGGAACTCGGCATGGACCTGCTTGCGGCACGTCTGGCTGAAGGCGAAGTGCGTGAGGTTATCGTGGCGACGAATTCGACCGTCGAAGGCGAGGCGACTGCGCATCTGCTCGGACAGATTGCGCGCCAGGCCGGCGTACGCGCAACGCGGCTCGCACATGGCGTGCCGCTCGGCGGCGAACTGGAATTCGTCGATCGCGGCACACTCGCGCACGCGTTCGGCGGCCGGCAGAATCTTTGAAGCGGGCCCGCGTCCGCGGCGTCATTCGCCGATGTCGGCGCAACGAGAACCAAGACTTCCACGGGAGAGCTCCGCCATGGCCGATACGATCTTCGACAAGATCATCCGACGTGAAATTCCGGCCGATATCGTTTACGAAGACGATGAACTGCTGGCCTTCCGCGACGTCAATCCGCAGGCGCCCGTGCACGTGCTCTTCATTCCCAAGCGAAGAATCGCGACCCTCAACGATCTGCAGGCGGACGATGGCGCGCTGGTCGGAAAGCTCTTCGCGACCGCCGTGCGCTGGGCCAAGGATCAGGGCTTCGCCGACGATGGTTACCGTTGCGTGATCAACTGCAACCGCGATGGCGGACAGACCGTGTTCCACCTGCACCTGCATCTGCTCGCGGGGCGGCAGATGGTCTGGCCGCCCGGCTGATCACGCAAAAACTGGATCAGCCCGAGCCGAACCGGCCCAAGCCAGAGCCGGCAGGCTGATTGGCGACTGCCTCAGTGGTGGGGCCCATGCACGATGACGACCGGCGGCCCACCCCACCCCCAGCCGCCCCAGTACGGACCCCAGAACGGATCGTAGTAGGGACCCCAGCCGTAATAGCCGCTGTAGTTGTAGTTGCGCTCCGGCCACAGGTAGGCCTGGTCGGCTGTTACTTGTGGAAACGTATAATTGTATTCACCGACCTTGTGCTGCTCGGTGCCGCTGATGCTGCCGGTGACGGTCAGGTCACGCCCCTTGGCATAGACTTCCGGGTCGAAGAAGCCCTTGCTGCAGGCAACGAAGCGGCCGTCACTGCGATCGCGGTGATTGCTCGGACGGGCGTCGGAGTACAACTCGCGCGACAGCACTTCGAAGCAGGTGACGTCGGCGCGCGGCTCGACGTTGATGATTTCGCCACCCCAGCGAACGCGCTGGCCGGTGGCATTCTGGCTGACCGCCTGTCCCGGCGTGACCGCTGCGAAGTTGTCGCCGGCGATCTCATGTGGAACGGTGGCGCAGCCGCCCAGGGCCGCCGCAAGCGCAATGACAGGTAAGGAATGTCGCATGACGCTCTCCGGGAACTGATGTTGATCAGACGCCATTTCGGGCCGCTTCGTCGCAGTCTAGCCTGTTCGTTTTACGCCTTCGCGGTAAATTTTTGCAAGCGCCTCCGGCACCCGCAGTGCGCGCACCGAGGCGGTGAACTCGCGCACCGCTTCCGATGCTGGTAACGCATGAGCGTAGCGCAGGCTGACATAGCGATCGAAGATGACTTGCAGGCCCGGATCGGTGGCAACCCCGTTCAGCCTCACGGCAAAGCTGACCGGCCCCTCGTTCGCGGCACGTGGGACGCCGATCTTCGCAAGTTTTACGCACAGCGCCGAGTAGGCGACATCCAGCGCGTCGCCGCGCGCGCGTGGCCGGCGCAAGACCCACCAGGAATACAGCCCCAGCAGCAGCGTGCTTGATCCGATCAGGACCCAGATCAGGTCGTAGTATTCGGCCTTGTCGATGCCGAACGGCGTAAGCAGGCTTTGCTGGCGCAGCATGTTGAACTGCACGATCAGGCTGTTCCAGCCGCGGTTGACGATGTCGAACTGGTTGCGCAGGGCAGCCAGCCAATCGGGGCGATACCAGGCGACGCTGGAGCCGGCTCCGGCACGAGCACCCAATTCGATGCGTTCGGGGCTCACGGCCGCGGTCGGATCCACGCGCACCCAGCCGCGCCCGTGCAGCCAGACCTCGGACCAGGCGTGCGCGTCGGACTGGCGCACCACGAGGTAATTGCCGAGCTTGTTGAAATAGCCACCTTGGTAGCCGGTCACGACGCGCGCAGGTATGCCGGCCGAGCGCATCAGGAACGTAAATGCCGAGGAATAGTGCTGGCAGAAGCCCTTGTGCGTCTCGAACAGAAAGTCGTCGATCGCATTGCGTCCGGACTCGGGCACGGAGAGTGAATAGAAGAAATCGCGGTGGAACAGATCCAGTGCTGTCCGAATGATGGCGTTGTCGTCGCCGCCGAAGTCATTGCGCCATTGCGTGGCCAGTGCCTGTGCGCGCGGGTTGAATCCGGCTGGAGTTGCGAGATCGCGGTCGCGCTCGCGATCGCTGAGTTGCGCACCCAGTTGATAACGCAACGCTGAACTGGCGCGATAGCGCAGCAACTCGTCGACAGGTTTCGCCGCAACCAGGCTCATGTCGGTCGCGCGCGTAGCGTTTTCCGGCGCGGCGAGAGGCACGTCCAAGGCCAGAAGCCAGCGCCGATCGGAAGGCTCGAGCGTGACTTCGTAATCGACGATATCGGCCGTTTGCGCAACGGCATCGCGTTGCTGGGCTTCACCGACGTGACCGGCCCGTTTCCAGACCTTGCCGTCAAAATTCGTCAGTACCGGACCGCGCCAATACAGCTTGGAACGCGCGGGCAATGTTCCGTCGAAGCTGACGCGAAATGCCGGACTATCGTCGATCAGCAATTCCTGCAAGCCGCTCGGGTCCATGCTGTCGCCGAGACCGGTGCGCGCCACGGCAGTATCGGTCGGTGCGCCCCACAGCGGTGATCCGAGCCGTGGCAGAAAAATGAATGCGCACAGTGTGAGGGGAATCGCCGCAACCAAGCCCAGCGCCGAAACGCGCAGGCTGCCGGTGATGCGGCGGCGCAGGTCCACGGGTCGCGTTGACGCAAGCGGACGCAGTTCGAGCTGCAGTAGAGTCGAGAGAAAAAGCGCTAAGGCGGCGCACAACACCAGCGTAAAGGCCATGCCGCTGTTGAACAGCAAAGCGCTCATCAGGACAAAGCAGCAGAACGCAACGGCGGCGTGCGCATCGCGCGTGGTTTCGGTTTCGAGCAGCTTCAGCGCCAGCATCGTGCAGGCCAGAGCACTGCCCGGCTCGCGGCCGAATACGTTGCCGTAGTGGACGACGACCAAGACCGGGACCAGCAACACCAACGGCAATCTCAGCAGCGTGGGAATGCGTGCGCCGCCGAGGCTGCGCTGGACGAAACGGCCGGCCAGCAAGCCAAGAATGAGCAGCGCGAACAGCGTCGGCAACCGCAGCAGATGCGGCAGAACCGCGGCAAAGACGCTCGCTGCCGTCATGGAGAACTGCAACGGCGTCAGCCTGGCGGCAGCCTTGCTCATGCCGATGCTCCCGGCATCAGCGCGAGCGCGCGCAGGCAGGCGTGGCTGTGGTCGCTGCCCAGGCCGGGTCCGATGCTCTGCTCCGGTAGGCGCAGCAGGTAACGTCGCTGCATTGCCTCGGCTTCGTGAACCCAGCGCGTAAGGCGCGAAATGCGTGCTTCGTAGTCGAGCGCGGAAGTGGCATCCCAGTCGAGCACGATCTCGTGGCCGCGGCGCTGCTCGAATTCCTTGACCAGCAGGGTGTCGTGGCGCGCACTGGCTTTCCAGGCAATCGACCGGCGCGGATCCGTAGGATGGTAGTCGCGCAACATGGCGAATTCATCGCCGCTGCGGCGCACAGGCGCCTCGGCGGCGGCGTCGTGGGCATGCGGCAACGGTGCGGAGGAGACTTCGCGGCGCGGATAGATCAGCGCGGAAAAATCCGGATTCAGCCAACTCCAGACTTGGAACAGGCCGAATGGATAGGTGCTGTGCAGACGAATGCGCCCCAGGCGTTGCCAGCCGCGCTGCCGTGTCGGCACGCTGACACGAACACGGCCGTCGCTGGCATCGTCCAGGTCGAACAGGGTTTCGTTTTCGGCGATGCGTGCGCGCAGGCTGTGGCGCGGTCGCCCTTCAGCACGAAAGGCAAGCGTGACGTTCAGGTCCTCGCCGGCGTGACAAGGCGCCGCCTGGATGGAGAGCAACTCGACGCCGTTGAGCGCGCGGAACCCCTGGAACACGCTCTGGTAGCTGGCCGCGCCGAGCAGACAGGTCAGCAGCAGGGCCGGATTGTTGCTGTAGTTGAGTGCGCCGAGCAGCATGACCAGCTGCACGGCCGTGAACAACAGGCCGAAGCGCGTCGGCAGCACATAGATACGGTGCCGGTGCAGCGCTATAGGCAGCACTTCGGACTGCTTGAGCCGGGTCAGCGCCGGCAGGCGGCGTTCGGCGGTCGCCAGCAAGCGCGACCACAACGGTGCCAGCGAATCGGAAGGGCTCACTTCCCTTGCTCAGCGTGCATGCGCTCAGCGCACCGGCGTCGCATCCAGCAGTTTTTGTGCGAGCTGGTCGCGGCTGCGATGACTCGCCCCACCCGGCGTAATGCGATGCGCGGCGGCGGCGACGAACACCGCCTGCACGTCCTCGGGAAGGCAAAACGCGCGTCCGTCCAACAGCGCGATCGCGCGCGCAGCGTTGAGCAGCGCCAAGCCCGCGCGCGGCGACAAGCCGACGCGAATCTCGGGGTCGACACGGCTCGCCGCGAGCAATGCCTGGACGTAATCGATCAGGGCCGGACTCGCCAGCACCTTGCCGACGGCGCCGCGCACGCGAGCGATTTGTGCAGCATCGAGACTCGGCCGCAAATGCGCGATGACTTCGCGCCGGTCACTGGCGGTCAGCAGCGCGCGCTCGGCGTCGCGATCCGGGTAGTCGAGGCTGACGCGCAGCATGAAACGGTCGAGCTGCGAATCGGGCAGGGGATAGGTGCCGGCGAGGTCGAGCGGATTCTGCGTGGCGACCACGAAGAACGGCGCCGGCAGCGCGCGGCTCTCGCCGTCGACCGTCACCTGCTGCTCGGCCATCGCTTCGAGCAGCGCGCTTTGCGTTTTCGGCGTCGCGCGGTTGATCTCGTCGGCCAGTACCAGCTGCGCGAACAGCGGCCCCGGGTGGAACTTGAATTCGCTGCGCTCGCGCTCGTAGACGCTGACGCCGATAATGTCGGAAGGCAACAGGTCGGATGTGAACTGGATGCGCTGGAAGCTCAAGTCCAATGTTGCCGCGAGCGCATGCGCCAGCGTGGTCTTGCCGACGCCGGGCAGATCCTCGATCAACAGATGGCCGCCGGCGAGGAAGCAGGCGAAGGCCAGACGCACGCGCGGACTCTTGCCGAGCACGACGCTGTTGACCTGCTGCTGGGCGCGCGTCAATGCGGCAGCCAGCGCCGGTTCGAGTGGCGCAGGTGTCTCCGGGACCGGCGAGAGGCGTATGTTCATGGGGTCGGAATCTGCATGAGTCTGAGTATAACGACTGTGATGTCGTCGGGAATCGCCGGGCGAAGCGACGATCCGGCGCGCTTGCGAACCGCATTCTGGACAGTGTGGGCGCTGCTGCTCGCCATCAAGATCGCACTGGCCTCGACGCTGGCGCCTTTCGGCGACGAAGCCTGGTACTGGCAGGAGAGCCGCCACCTCGATTGGGCGTTCAGCGACCTGCCGCCGGCAACGGCCGCCCTGATCCGTTTCGGCGAGCTGGTTCTCGGACATGGTGTGCTGGCGATGCGCGCGCCGTTCCTGTTGCTCGGTGCTCTGGTACCGCTCGTCCTGGTGCGAACCAGTGCCCGTCTGTTCGGTGCGCGCGCGGGCTGGTTCACCGGAATGCTCGCGCTGGCGATGCCGCTGCTGGGTACGCTGGGCTTGACTGCCTTGCCGGACGTGCCCCTGACGCTGTGTGCCGCTCTGGCACTCGATCTGCTCGAGCGTGCAGTGCGCACGAAAAGCTTGCGCGACTGGTGCCTGCTGGGGCTCGCCCTGGCAGGCGCCTGGTTGAGCCATTACCGCGCAGCGATGCTGCTGCTCGCGGGCCTGGGCTTTCTGCTACTGACGGCTCGTGGCCGCGCGCTCTGGACGTATCGCGGATTGTGGCTGGCCATTGCCATTTCGCTGCTCGGACTGGTTCCGCTATTGATCTTCAACGAGACGCATGGCTGGGTTGCGCTCGGTTTCCAGCTTGTCGAGCGCAACCCATGGAGCTTCCACGCCGATGGTCTTTTGCAGCCGATCGAGCAGGCGATTGTCTGCACGCCTCTTTTTTATATGCTGTTGCTGTGGATGACGTGGGCCTGCGCGCGCCGCGCACGTGATGGCGCTCCCTGGGATGTCCTGGCGATCTGTTCTGCAATACCGATCCTTGCGTGGTTCGCGCTCGGCTGTTTTGCAGACGACACGCGCCTGCGCCTGCACTGGCCACTGCAGGGATACCTGCCGCTGCTGGTTGCTGTTCCACCGCTGCTCGCCGCGAACGTTGTCGGTGCGCGCGCATGGGGGCGCGCGGCGATGATGGCAACGCTCGCGTTGCTCGCCTCGGGCTGTGCACTGACACTGGCCTACTTCGCTGCCGCTGCGGTGCCAGGTGGCGCCGCGTCGCTGGCACAGTTCAAGGCGTTTCCGGAGCATTGGGTCGGCTGGAGTGAGTCTGCCGCGCAAGCCCGTCGATTGCTCGAACAGGCACAGTTCAAGAATGCCACGCTCGTCGCGGACAACTTCATGCTTGCCGCCGAGCTCGATTTCGCCTTCGACGGCACGCGGCCCGTGTATGCGCTCGATCATCCAATCAACACCAAGCACGGGCGCGCCCCGCAACTCGCGCTTTGGCAGCGTGACGAAACGGCACTGGCAGTCCTCGGCCCGCGCCCGCTGCTTGTGGCGGTAGAGCCTACGGCGCGCCGCGAGCGCGAGCGCGCGGCCTGGCTGGCACAAGTCTGTGCGCGCCTGGATGCGCCGAAACTCGTGGACCACCTCGAGCTCTACGCGGGTCGCAAGAGATACCTGTTCCTCAGTGCTGACGGGCTCGTTGTCGGGCCGCATTCAGTTGCGGCGACAGGCGACGATTGCGCTGCGATCAGATGACGTCGATACCGGCCTTGCCAAGCAGTCGGCACAGCGCGATCAGCGGCAAGCCGATCAAAGCGGTCGGGTCCTGCGTCGTGATCCGTTCGAACAACGCAATGCCCAGAGCTTCGGCCTTGAAGCTGCCGGCGCAATCGAGTGGCTGCTCGCGCTCGACGTAGCGTTCGATCTCGTCGCGGTGCAGCGTGCGAAAATGCACGCGCGTCCGGTCGATCGCGCGGTATGCGCGAGGTCGCGGCGACCGTGTGTCGATGACGCACAGCGCGGTATGGAACATCACGACTCTGCCGCTCGACGCCAGCAACTGCGCAACTGCAGCAGTGGCATCGCCAGGTTTTCCGATCACGGCGCCGTCGAGGTCGGCTACCTGGTCCGAACCTATCAGAACGGCGTTGCGCTCGCTCGGTACCAGGGCGTGCGCCTTGGCGAGCGCGAGACGCGCGACGAGCTTGCCGGCGGTTTCGCCCGGTCGGGGAGTCTCGTCGACGCGGGGTGCAACCTGGCGGAATCGCGACGTGATGCGCGCCAGCAGTTCGCGGCGGTAGGGCGAAGACGACGCCAGGATCAGGTCGACGTGGTCGAGCGTCGTCACGTCGATTTGCTGCGCGGGGCAACCGAGCGTGCGCTCGACTGTGCAGCGGCGAGTTCGCCCGTGATCGAATCGAGGCGCGCCAATTGAGCCGCGAGGACTTCACGCGACGTGTCGATCGCCGCCAGGGCAGCGTCGAGCTCGGCGCGGCTCGCCGATGCGGCGTGCTGCTTGATCCACAAGCGGTGCGCGAGGAGGTCGCGCAGTCCGGCCGCAACCTTGTCGTCCGCGGTCAGGGCGGCATTTGCATCCGCGCTCATCTCTTCAGGCAGCGCGACGAGCATGGCCTTGAGCTGCTGCATGCGCGCGCGGCATTCGAGCAGTTGTGCCTCCAGCGTGTCGGCGCCGTCGAGCAGCCGGCGCATCGCCCGGTCGCGCCTGGCCAGATTCCGCTGGCGAGACACGATGTACAAAATGACCAGCAGCAAGGCTGCCAGCAGCGCGTAAATGACGTAAAACACAGCGTTTGGATCCCCCGTTCCAGTTCGCAGTCTGCCGTACGCGAACAATTTCGTAAAATGTAACCGGCCAAGGGTTTTCCGGAACAAGGCACACCGCACACTTTGTGGCCAATTCAGGGGTTTAGATTGACTTTGTGCAGTGCGGAAACTACCATCGCGCGCGCCATGTCCCAGGCCCTGCCAGAAATTGTCGATGCTTGGCGTATGGTGCAGGCGAGGCGCCAATTCGGCGGCAAGCTCGCCCTGTCCGCTATGCCGCGTCTGGCAGCCGACCTGGCCGAGCCGGCCGGCGAAGCGGTGTTCGATCTGGAATTCGACAAGGATGAACTCGGCGTGCCCTATCTGCATGTGCGCGCCGATGCGGCGTTGCCGCTGATCTGCCAGCGCAGCCTCGAACGCTTCGAGTTGCCGGTGCATATCGATACGCGGCTCGGGCTCATCACGCGCGAAGCGGACGAGGCCGGCTTGCCGGAAGGATACGAACCGTTGCTGACGGCCGACGGTGCGCTCAGGCTCGCCGATGTCGTCGAAGATGAACTGATACTGGCGGTGCCGGCTGTGCCGGTAAAGCCGGGCAGCGAATATGTCGAACGCTCGTGGGGCGACGATGCCGGCGAACCGGAAACGGCGCCGCCCGACAATCCGTTCGGCGCACTGAAGAAGTTGAAGACATCGCGGTAGGCAAGTTACGCGTTCCCGCGGTCCCATACCGCATTCGAAAGCAGTACGCAGGATTTTTGGAGAAGCAAAATGGCTGTTGCAAAGAGTCGCAAGTCCCCATCCCGCCGCGGCATGCGCCGCGCCCATGACGCGCTGAGCGCCAAGCAGCTCGGCACCGACCCGACTTCGGGCGAAGTGCACGTGCGCCACAACGTGACCAAGGACGGCTACTATCGCGGCCGCAAGGTCATCGAGAGCAAGACCCCGGTTCGCGACGAAGATTGACGCGACGCAGCTCGAGAGTCGACTGTCGTTTCGACCGCGCCCGATAGAAGAACAAAGACAACGGTCATGTGCCTGCGTGCCATGTCGGGCTCGATTGCGGCGGACGCCGTGTGCGCCGTCGCTGATACAGGGGTGTAAGTCTTGATCTATTCACGCATCGCCGGGACCGGCAGTTTTCTGCCGGCAAACGTCGTGACCAATGCCGATCTGGCAAAGATGGTCGACACCAGCGACGAGTGGGTCGCCGCACGCACCGGCATACGTCAGCGCCACCTCGCTGCAGAAGGCGAAACTACCGGTGACCTGGCGTTCGGTGCCGCCACGGCCGCGCTCGAAGCCGCTGGCGTCGCTGCAAAAGAGATCGACCTGCTCATCGTCGGCACGACCACGCCCGACCTGATCTTTCCGTCGACCGCGTGCCTGCTGCAGCACCGGCTCGGGGCAAACGGCTGCCCCGCGTTCGATGTCAACGCCGCCTGCTCGGGCTTCATCTATGCGCTGACCGTCGCCGACAAGTTCATCCGCTCGGGTAGCGCGAAGACTGCCCTCGTCGTCGGCGCGGAAACGCTCTCGCGCATGATCGACTGGTCCGACCGCTCCACGTGCGTGCTGTTCGGCGACGGCGCCGGTGCGGTCGTGCTCAAAGCGTCCGAAGAAGCGGGCATTCTTTCCACTCACGTGCACGCCGACGGTGCCTACAAGGAACTGCTGTGGAATCCGGTCGGCGTCTCGGTCGGCTTCACGCACGAGCACAACCACGGCGTGCGCGTCGTCATGCAGGGCAGCGAGGTTTTCAAGGTCGCTGTGAAGACTCTCGACCGCGTCGTCGAGGAGACGCTGGCAGCGAATGGCATCGACCGCCACGCGATCGATTGGCTCATCCCGCATCAGGCCAACCTGCGCATCATCCAGGCAACGGCGAAGCGCCTGGACATGCCGATGGACCGCGTCGTCGTGACCGTCGACAAGCACGGCAATACCTCATCGGCTTCGGTACCGCTGGCGCTCGATCACGGCATTCGCTCCGGGCGGATTCAGCGTGGCCAGTTGTTGCTACTCGAAGCATTCGGCGGCGGCTTCACCTGGGGTTCGGCTTTGGTGCGGTACTAGCGAAGGGCCGAGGGCTGAGGGCTGAGGGCTGAAAAGCCACAGCGCCGTGGTCCCTTCTCATGCTTCCTTCTTCTTTCAGCTCGATTCATTGGTTCCAGCAAAGCAGGCTTATCGTCAATGTCCCCAGCCCTCAGCCCTCAGCCCTCAGCCCTGTCTTTTGTCTTCCCCGGTCAAGGCTCGCAGTCGCTGGGCATGCTCGCCGAGCTGGCAAGTGAGTACGCCGTCGTCAAGTCGACGTTCGAGGAAGCCTCGGCCGGCGCGAAAGTCGATCTGTGGTCGCTCTCGCAGCAGGGCCCGGAAGAGCTGTTGAATCGCACCGACAATACCCAGCCGGCGCTGCTTGCGGCCGGCGTTGCCGTCTGGCGCGTATGGCGGGAACTCGGTGGCGCGATGCCGGCTCAGCTCGCTGGCCACAGCTTGGGCGAGTACACCGCGTTGGTTTGCGCCGAGGTGCTGTCGTTGCACGATGCCGCGGCGGTCGTGGCCGAACGCGGCCGGCTGATGCAGGCTGCGGTGCCGCAGGGCGTAGGGGCGATGGCTGCGATCCTCGGCGGCGACGATGCGCAGATCGCGCAGGTTTGCGCCGAAGTCGCGCAGGGGCAGGTGGTCGCTCCGGCGAATTTCAACGCTCCGGGTCAACTGGTGATCGCCGGCAACAGCGAAGCTGTCGATCGCGCCCTGGCGCGACTGGCCGAGCTTGGCGTGCGCAAGGCGGTCAAGCTTGCGGTCAGCGTGCCGTCGCACTGCCTGCTCATGCGCGATGCTGCGGCGAAGCTCGCCGCACACTTCGAAACAGTCTCATGGTTGGCGCCGAAAATTCCGGTGATTCAGAACGTTGAGGCGAAGTCTTACGACACGGTCGAGCAGATCAAATCGGCGCTCGCCCGGCAGCTCCATGCGCCGGTGCAGTGGACGGCGAGCGTGCACGAACTGGCGGCGCGCGGTATCACGCGCGCTGCCGAATGCGGTCCGGGCAAGGTGCTGGTCGGGCTGCTCAAGCGGATCGAGCGATCCATCGATGGTCGAGCGATCGGCGCCCCGGCCGAACTGGCCCAGGCGCTCCTCGACTGGAAGGCATGACGAACCTGCGCCCGAGGCGACAGCGTGAGCGAAACTCCCGACAATCTTCCCGTATATCGGATCCTGACCGGACCTGACGACGACAGATTCTGTCGCCGCGTGAGCGAAGCGCTCGCGCTCGGTTACGTTCTGCACGGCTCGCCGGCAGCAACTTTCGATGGCAAGACCGTCATCGTCGCGCAGGCGCTGATCTGGCCGGCGGTAGTGAAGACATCTGACAGGAGTGACTCGTGAGCGGAATTCTGCAGGGCGAAATCGCACTCGTTACCGGCGCCAGCCGCGGTATTGGTGCCGCAATCGCCGACACATTGGCTGCGCATGGCGCGAAAGTGATCGGCACGGCGACGAGCGAAGGCGGTGCGCAGGCGATCGGCGATCGCCTTGCCGCGCACGGTGGTGCCGGCCGTTCGCTGAATGTCACCGACGGCGCTGCCGTCGAGGCGTTGATCGAAGCGATTGGCAAGGAATTCGGTGCCGTGACGATTCTCGTCAACAATGCCGGCATCACGCGCGACCAGTTGCTGATGCGCATGAAGGACGAAGACTGGCAGGCGATCCTCGACACCAATTTGAGTTCCGTCTATCGCACCTCGAAAGCGGTCATGCGCGGCATGATGAAGGCACGCAAAGGCCGCATCGTCAGCATTGCCTCGGTCGTCGGCGTTACCGGCAACCCGGGCCAGGCGAATTATGCCGCGGCGAAGGCCGGCATCATCGCATTCTCGAAATCGCTGGCGCGCGAAATCGGTTCTCGCGGCATCACCGTCAATGTCGTCGCACCCGGATTCATCGACACCGACATGACGCGCGCGCTGACCGAAGATCAACGTCAGGCGCTGCTCGGCCAGATTGCACTGGGTCGGCTGGGCACGCCCGACGACATCGCACAAGCGGTGTTGTTTCTCGCATCGCCGGCCGCCGCCTATATCACCGGCGAGACCATGCACGTCAACGGCGGCATGTACATGGCTTAAACGCCCGTTTGCTGGCGCTCGCTCAAGCCATCCACTACAATCCGCGCCTTTCCCGTACCTGTTCGAATCTACTCCCTCGTGAGGTCTAAGACATGAGCACCATCGAAGAACGCGTCAAGAAAATCGTCGTCGAACAGCTTGGCGTCAAGGAAGATGAAGTTACGCCGAACGCTTCGTTCGTGGACGATCTGGGCGCCGATTCGCTCGACACGGTCGAACTGGTGATGGCCCTGGAAGAAGAATTCGAGTGCGAGATTCCAGACGAAGAAGCGGAGAAGATCACGACGGTGCAGCAGGCAGTCGACTACATCAAGGCGCACGTCAAGGCCTGATCCGGTTGTTTCCGTTCGCACGAGCTGCGCCTGCGGGCGCAGTTTGCGTTTTCGGGGACCGCCTGCCGACCGTATTCATTGCAGTAATCGAAGAGTGCAGCCATGGCCGGCTGCTTCATGACTCGGGCGATCAGGGACGAGCGCAAAGGCAAATCCATGAGTAAGCGGCGTGTAGTGATCACCGGGCTTGGCATCGTCAGTCCGGTCGGCAACGACGTGGCGACGGCGTGGGGGAACATCCTCGCCGGTCACAGCGGCATCGGGCCGATCACCCATTACGATGCAAGCACGTTCCCGACGCGAATTGCCGGCGAAGTGCGCGACTTCGATCCGGCGAAGTTCGTCGCGCCGAAAGACGTCAAGAAAATGGATCCGTTCATCCATTACGGCATCGCCGCCTCCATCGAGGCGCTCGCCGACGCGGGCCTGCATCCGCATGAGCACGACGCCGAACGCATCGGCGTCGCAGTCGGCGCCGGCATCGGCGGCATCCACACGATCGAGCGCACCAGCATCACGTTTCACGAGCAGGGCCAGCGTCGCATCTCGCCGTTCTTCGTGCCGAGTTCGATCATCAACATGGCGTCGGGCAATCTGTCGATCATGCTCGGATTGAAGGGTCCGAACATCGCCTGCGTGACCGCGTGCACGACGGCGACGCACAACCTCGGCCTGGCCATGCGCATGATCCAGTACGGCGATGCCGACGTGATGGTTGCCGGTGGCGCCGAGTACTCGACGACCGGCGTGGCCATGGGCGGATTCTGTTCGGCGCGCGCGATGTCGACGCGCAACGACGAACCGGCCAGGGCGAGCCGGCCATGGGACAAGGACCGCGACGGCTTCGTGTTGTCCGATGGCGCCGGCGTGCTGGTGCTCGAGGACTACGAGCACGCGCGCAAGCGCAACGCGCGCATCTACTGCGAATTGGTCGGCTTCGGCATGAGTGCCGACGCATTTCACATCACCTCGCCGAGCGAGGATGGCGACGGCGCCGCGCGCTGCATGAGCTCGGCGATGAAGGATGCCGGTCTCAATCCGGATCGGATTGGCTACATCAACGCGCACGGCACGTCGACGCCGGCCGGCGATCTAGCCGAAAGCCGGGCGATTGAGCGTTGCTTCGGCGATCACGCGAAGAAAGTCATGGTCAGCTCGACCAAGTCGATGACCGGCCACCTGCTCGGCGCTGCCGGCGGTGTCGAGGCGATCTTCTCGATTCTGGCGATGCGCGACGGCGTCGTGCCACCGACTATCAATCTCGATCAACCGGGCGAAGGTTGCAATCTGGACTACGTGCCGAACACGGCGCGGCAGGTCAAGGTGGACGTGGCGCTGTCGAACTCGTTCGGTTTCGGCGGCACCAACGGCACGCTGGTATTCCGTCGCCTCTGACAATGCGGTGAAGCGCCCGGGGCGCGCCGCGGATGCCTGAGAAATCACCGATCGTAGTGCGCACGCTGTCCGGCGTGCGCGATCTGCTGCCGCTCGCGGCGGCAAATCGGCAGCGCTATCCGGGACTACTCCAAAGTACAGCGCAGGGTGGCCCGCATGCGCGCTACGACATCCTGTTTGCGTTTCCAAACGACGAGCTGATCCTGCAGCGCGACGGTCGCGTGCGCGATGCGCGCGGCAACGACCGCGGTGCGAAATTCCTCGACGCTCTGGATGCGGCATGGCGGGCGGAACGCAGCTCTGCGGCTGACGAGCGAGTGCAAGCTCTCGGCCCTCAGCCCTCAGCCCTGCCTTTTACCGGCGGCTGGCTGCTATTCCTCGCCTACGAACTCGCCAAGGAAATCGAACCGCGTGTGCGCTTTCCCGTCGCGCCCGATACGGCGATTCCCGTCGCACTCGCCTTGCGCTGCCCAGCAGCTATCCTCGTCGACCGCAACGAAGCCCGGACGCATCTGGTCGCCGAGGCGTCCGCTGCGCATTTGCTCGATGCGCTGCAGTCCGACCTGGAAGCGGCGTCGCCCTTCGTCGCGCCGGAATTGCCCGCGATTGCGCTCGAAGAGGACGAACCGGACCGATTCCTGGTCGGCGTCGAGGCGATCAAGGAATACCTGAGCGCGGGCGACGTATTCCAGGTCAACCTTTCGCGTGAGTGGCGGGCACGTCTCGACGGCGCAGCTTCGCCTGCCGGTCTGTTCGAACATCTGCGTCGCGCGAATCCCGCGCCGTTCGCCGGCCTGCTGCAGTGGCAGGACTGGGCGGTGCTCAGCTCGTCGCCCGAGCGCCTGGTCAGTGTGCGTGGAGACGTCGCATCGACACGGCCGATCGCCGGCACTCGGCCGCGCATCGGCGGCGACGACGATGCGGCGCGCCTGCGCGAATTGATCGGCCATCCAAAGGAGCGCGCCGAACACGTCATGCTGATCGACCTGGAACGCAACGACCTCGGCCGCGTATGTACTCCCGGCAGCGTTGTCGTGGATGAACTGATGACACTCGAGAGCTACGCCCACGTGCATCACATCGTCTCCAACGTTTGCGGTACGCTGCGCGCGAACGTAACTCCGGGAGCGGTCATACGCGCCGTATTTCCGGGCGGCACGATCACCGGTTGCCCGAAAGTCCGCACGATGGAGATCATCGCCGAGCTGGAACGCGTCGGCCGCGGTGCCTACACCGGCGCACTTGGCTATCTCAATCGCGGCGGCGACCTCGACCTGAATATCCTGATCCGCAGCCTGACGATGCAGGATAACGCGCTGAGGTTTCGCGCCGGCGCCGGCATCGTGGCGGACTCGGTCGCCGGCCAGGAACTCGACGAGACACGGGCCAAGGCGCGCGGCCTGCTGCGCGCGCTCGGTGTACGCACGTGAGACATCGGTCGGCGCAGCAAACCAACTGCTTCAGGCACAATGATGCGGTGTCGGTCTGGAGCAGGGGCTCTCTTTGACGCGCAAGAACAGAAAACTTGGCCGCGGAATGGGTATGCTCATTCTGCTGGTGCTTGCCACCGCCGTGACGTGGTGGTTCTACCGCGATTATCGGCTGTTCACCGATTCGCCGCTGGCACCTCTGCCGGAAACGACGACCATGGACGTGCCCATCGGTACGCATCTGCCCGGCGTCCTGCACCTGGCCGAGCAGCGCGGCATCCGCATCGGCAATTCGCTGTACTGGCGCCTGTTGGCGCGCGAACTCGGCGTCGCCGGCAAGCTGCATGCCGGCGAATATGCCCTGACGCCAGGCCTGACGCCGGCCGAACTGCTCCGGAAGATGGCCGCCGGTGATGTCGTCCAGCACCATTTTACCATTGTGGAAGGATGGACATTTAAACAACTGCGCTTGGCGCTGGCGCAGGATGCCGCCCTGCAGCAGACGCTGGCGGCGGTCGACGACAAGGAGATCATGGTGCGGCTCGGCGCGCCGTCGGGCGCGCTGGCCGAAGGCTCGTTCCTGCCGGAGACCTACAGCTACGTCAAGGGCATGAGCGATCTCGACGTCCTTCGCCGAGCGTACGATGCGATGCGCAAGCTGCTCGACGTACTCTGGGGCGGGCACCCGTCCGATTTCGCGCTCGACTCGCCGTACCAGCTGCTGACGCTGGCGTCGATCGTGGAAAAGGAAACCGCGCGGCCCGAAGAGCGTCCATTGATTGCCGGCGTGTTTCTGCATCGCCTGCGCATCGGCATGCGCCTGCAGACCGACCCGGCAGTCATTTATGGCCTCGGCGCGCAGTACGACGGCAGGATCCATCGCCGCGACCTCGATGCCGACACGCCGTACAATACCTACACGCGGATCGGACTGCCGCCGACGCCGATCGCGCTGCCAGGAAAGGCGGCACTCGAGGCAGTGATGCATCCGGCCGCGACCGATGCGCTGTACTTCGTCGCGCGGGGCGACGGCACGCACGAATTTTCCGCAACGCTCGATGCGCACAACCAGGCCGTCGCGCGATATCAACTGCATCAGAATCGATGAATGGAAAACTGATCACGCTGGAAGGGGGCGAGGGCGCCGGCAAAAGCACCGTGCTCGAGGCGGTTCGCGCCCAGCTCACCGAGCGCGGCATCGACGTGCTTGTCACGCGCGAGCCCGGCGGCACGCCTGCTGGCGAGGCGATTCGCGCCGTCCTGCTCGACGCGAAGCTGCGCGGGTTGTGCGCCGAGACCGAGTTGCTGCTGATGTTTGCTTCGCGCGCGCAGTTGGTGCGCGAGGTCGTGACGCCCGCATTGGCAGCCGGACGTTGGGTGCTGTCCGATCGTTTCACCGACGCCAGTTTTGCCTACCAGGGTGGCGGTCGTGGGCAGCCGGTCGAGCGCATCGCCGATCTGGAACGCTGGGCGGCTGCAGGCGCGGTGCCTGATCTGACCTTGTTGCTCGATCTGCCGGTGGCCGATGGCATGCGCCGCGCAAACGGGCGCAGTGCCGCCGACCGTATAGAAATGGAAAATGCCGAATTCTTCGAACGTGTGCGCGCCGCGTACCGCGCACGCGCCGTGGCGGCGCCGGCGCGTTTCCGCGTCGTCGATGCCGCTCAGCCGCTCGCCGCGGTGCTCGGCGCCGTGCACGAGCGCATCGCCGAGTTTCTCGACGCAAGCCGAGTACCGGCATGAACGTGGCGCCGTGGCAGGTCGAAATCTGGAAACGGCTCGTCGCACGAGCCGGGCAGGGCGGCCTGCCGCATGCGTTGCTGCTGTCCGGGCCGCCGGGCATCGGCAAGCGTGCCTTTGCCGAGTACCTCGCGTCGTTCCTGCTGTGCGATGAGCGCGGCGCTGCACCGTGCGGGCGCTGCCGCTCGTGCCAGCTGTTCGCCGTGCGCGCGCAACGCGATCCGGAAGAGACGCGTCCCGACGGAAGCCTGGCGCAACCCCATGGCTATCCCGGCCACCCGGACGCCCGCTTCGTCGGCTTCGGCTTCAATGACAAGTCGAAGAAGATGTATTCCGAAATCGTCGTCGAGCAGATCCGCGAACTGTCCGCGTGGCTGGCCCTGACGTCGCAAGGAGGACGCGCGCAGGTCGTGCTGATCGAACCGGCGGACGCGATGAATGGCGCGGCGGCAAATGCGCTACTGAAGACACTCGAAGAACCCAACCCGGCACGCTACCTGCTGCTGGTCAGCGCATATCCTGCGCGCCTGCCGCCGACGATCCGCAGCCGCTGCCAGCGCATCGATTTCCCGATTCCACCAGTCGATGCAGCGCTGACCTGGCTGCAGGAGCAAGGCATCCCCCGTGCTGCCGCAGCCACCGCGCTCGCCGCGAGCGCCGGCAATCCCGGGCTGGCGTTGACGTGGGCGCGTGGCGGCCGGCTGGCGATGCGCGATGAAGTGGCCGCGCATCTGCGCGCGCTGCAGGAGGGCAAGGTCAACGCTCTCGAGATCGCCAACGCCTGGGCCAAAGCCGAACCCGATGCGCGCCTGTGGTTCGCCGCGATGCTCGTGCAGGGCGAAGCCAGCGCACAGGCGCGGCGTGAACGCGGACCGCTCGCCTTGACCGGCGATGTCGATTTGACCAAGCTATCGGTCTGGTTCGATCTGGCTAACCGGACCCGCGATCTGCTGCGCGGACCATTACGTGCGGAGTTGGCGCTGCTGGAAGTGCTGGTTGATTGGAAGGCGGCCGTGATGCCGAGGCGCGCGCGCGTGGCATAGCGCCGCGGCGGTGTGGGGTTCGATGGTGCGGGTTCGATCGTGGAGGTAGGATCATGTCTGGAACAATGGGCGCAATGCCGCGGCAGGGCATCCTGTCACTCGCGATCAAGGACAAGGGCGCTTTGTACAACGCCTACATGCCGTTCGTGCGCGGCGGCGGCCTGTTCGTCCCGACCGCCAAGCGCTACGGCCTCGGTGACGAGGTGTTCATCCTGCTCACTCTGATGGAAGACAAGGATCGCCTGCCGATCGCCGGCAAGGTGATCTGGGTTACCCCGCCCGGCGCGCAGGGCAACCGCACCGCCGGCATCGGCGTGCAGTTCAACGAATCAGCGGATGGCGAAACCGCGCGTGTCAAGATCGAAGCGGCGCTGGCCGGCATCATGAATGCGGATCGGCCCACGCACACCATGTGAAATAGCAGTATCGTCAAAGGTCAAAGGTCAATCGAAGCGATCAGCCGGTGGATTTTGACCATTGACCTTTGACTTTTGACCTTGACGATGACTGGAAAGAAATACTTCGGTACTGACGGCATTCGCGGCCGCGCCGGCGAACATCCAATCACGCCGGAATTCATGTTGCGTCTCGGTCGTGCGATCGGCCGCGTTCTCGGCAACGGGGGGCGGGCGACGGTGCTGATCGGCAAGGACACGCGCGTCTCCGGCTACATGCTCGAGTCCGCGCTCGAAGCGGGCCTCGTCGCCGCCGGTGCCGACGTGCGTTTGCTCGGGCCGATGCCCACGCCGGCCGTCGCGCAGCTGACGCGTGAGCTCGGCGGCAGCGCCGGTATCGTCATCAGTGCATCGCACAATCCGTATTACGACAACGGCATCAAGCTGTTCTCGGCGCTCGGAGAAAAACTCGAAGACGCCGTGGAGCTTGCGATCGAGCGCGAGCTCGACAGCTCAGTGGAGCAGGCTCTCGGCCGCATCGGCAAGGCCGCTCGCGTCGACGACGCGGCGCAGCGCTATCTCGCCTTCTGCCTCGCGACGGTGCCGGGACTGGACCTGCGTGGCAGGAAGATTGTCCTCGATTGCGCGCACGGCGCGACGTATCACCTCGCGCCGAAGCTGTTTGTCGAACTCGGCGCCGACGTCCATGCCATCGGCGTGCAGCCCGATGGCCTCAACATCAATCACGGATTCGGCGCGACCGACTTGCGTGCGCTGCAGGACTCGGTACGCGGGAATGGTGCCGACCTCGGCATCGCCTTCGACGGCGACGGCGACCGCGTGCAGATGGTCGACCAGGACGGCGCCGTCGTCGACGGCGACGACCTTCTCTACATCCTCGCGCTTGACCGCCACGCGCGCGGCGAACTGCGCGGTCCGGTGGTCGGCACGCTGATGTCGAACTACGGCGTCGAGCGTGCCGTTGCCGGGCTCGGCGTCGAATTCCTGCGCGCCGACGTCGGCGACCGTTACGTACTGCAGGTGCTCAAGCAACACGGCGGCGTGCTCGGCGGCGAAGCATCCGGCCACCTGCTGTGCCTCGACAAGGTAAGCACCGGCGACGGCATCGTTGCGGCGCTGCTCGTGCTCGAGGCCTTGCAACGCCTTGGCATGACCTTGAAGCAGGCGTGCGGAAACGTCCATCGCGTGCCGCAGACCACCGTCAACGTGCGCGTCGCTGCAGGTGCGGCCCTGGTTGCGGCCGAATCCGTGCAGCGCGTATTGGCGCTCGCGCAGCAGCAGATGCGCGGGCGCGGCCGCGTCGTGCTGCGGCCTTCCGGCACCGAACCGCTGGTTCGCGTCACGGTCGAAGGCGAAGATGCGGAGGAAATCGGTGCGCTGGCCTCCTCGATGGCGGACGCCGTAAAATCCGCGTCCGGACAAATGGCCGACTGATCCACGCAATCATGCCCGCGCGAATTCCAACTCTCGATATCCGCCGCTACGACAGCGATCGCGACGCATTCGTCGCCGAACTCGGCGCTGCCTATCGCGAATGGGGTTTTGCCGGGATTCGCGGCCATGCAATTCCGCAGGTGCTGATCGACGACGCCTACGACGTGTTCGTGCGTTTCTTCGCACTGCCGGCGGAGGTGAAGATGAAGTATCACCTCAAAGGCACCGGTGGCGCGCGCGGCTACACGCCGTTCGGCATCGAGACGGCAAAGGATTCGCGCTATCCGGACCTCAAGGAATTCTGGCACATCGGCCGCGAACTTCCGCGTGACTCGAAGTTCGCCGACATCATGCCGCCGAACGTGTGGCCGGCCGAGGTCGAAGGATTTCACGAGAAGGGCTATGCGCTGTACACGGCGCTCGACGCGCTCGGCACGCGCGTGCTGCGCGCGTTGGCGCTGCACATCGACCTGCCGGAGAAGTTCTTCGACGACAAGACCAACGTCGGCAATTCGATTCTGCGGCCGATCCACTATCCGCCGATCACGGCGCCCGACATTCCGAACGTGCGTGCCGGCGCGCACGAGGACATCAACTTCATCACGCTGCTGGTCGGTGCGAGCGCGGCCGGGCTCGAGGTCAAGTCACGCGCGGGCGAGTGGGTGCCGTTTACTTCGGAAGCCGACACGATCGTCGTCAACATCGGCGACATGCTGCAGCGCCTGACCAACCACGTCTATCCGTCGACTACGCATCGCGTCGTCAATCCGCCAGGCGAGCAGGCGCGCAAGCCGCGCTACTCGGTGCCGTTCTTCCTGCATCCGAATCCCGACGTCGTGCTCGATCCGCTGCCGTCCTGCATCTCGCCCGACAATCCGCGGCGTTACGACACCTCGATCACCTCGCACGAATACCTTCTCGAACGCCTGCGCGAGATCAAGCTGATCTGACGGCGTGGAGGTCGCGAAGCTCGGCGCCGGCGACGCCGATGCGCCTCGACGCCTCACGCATTTTCGGTGAAGACAATGAAACCGGCCATCGGAACGTTGTTTTCCAGGCGCATGTCGACTGTGTCGAACGAACGCGAATCTTACTGGGCGCGAAAATTCCGCGAGCGTTTCTGCACCGCGCGCAGGGCGAAGCGATCGGGAAGCAGCTTCATCAGCGACTTGATCGTGCGATTGACGCGGCCCGTAACCCAGACCGCTTCGCCGCGCTCGACCGCATCCAGTCCTTCGCGTGCGACTTGCTCGGCGCTCAGCCACATCCACCCCGGCATTTTCGACACGATCGAGCGCGTGCCGGTGACATCATGGAATTCGGAATAGGTAAATCCCGGACACAAGGCGCAGACGTTGACGCCGCGAGCCGCGTTCTCCAGCGCCAACGATTGCGAGAACTTGATCAGAAATGCTTTCGCGGCTGCGTAGAGCGTGTGGCCTGCCGATCCGGGAATCAGACCGGCAAGCGAGGCGACGTTGACGATGCGGCCGTAGCCGCGCTCTTGCATCGCCGGCAGCAGGCGATGGGCAAGTTCGCAAGGCGCTGTGACCATGACCTGCAGGAACTCCGCGTGCACGGGCCAAGGCTGCGCCTGATAGTGGCCGGGGACGCCGTAGCCGGCGTTGTTGACCAGGATGTCCACCGCAAGGCCGCGCCGGTCGATCTCGGCACAGAGTTTCTCCGGCGCGTCGGCGGTGCCGAGGTCGGCGGCGATGCACTCGGCCCTGATCGAATGGCCATCAACCAATTCCCGCGCAAGCGCTTCGAGCCGGTCGATCCGGCGTGCCGTCAGGATCAGATTCGCGCCTCGTCTGGCCAGTTCGCGCGCCAGCGCGGCTCCAATGCCGGCCGATGCGCCGGTAACCAGTGCCCAGCGCTGCGCGATCGTATTTTTGCTCATGCACGATTCTAGCGCGTTGCATCGAACCGGCGCCGTCGCTATCCTCGCCGCCCCGAACCGTCTGGTACACGTCATGCGCCGCAAACTCGTTGCCGGCAACTGGAAGATGCATACGACGCGTGCCAGCGCAGCCGAACTCGTTCGTGCCATCGCCGCCGCGAATATCGCGGCTGCCGATGTCGCCGTGTTTCCGCCGTACGTCTACCTGGCCGAGGTGATCGCTGCCCATGGCGGCAGTTCGATCGCCTTCGGTGCGCAGGATGTCAGCGAACATGCGCAAGGCGCCTATACCGGCGAGGTTTCGGCGCCGATGCTCAAGGATATCGGCGCGACCCACGTACTCGTCGGCCATTCGGAGCGGCGCCAGTACCATGCAGAATCGAACGCCGGCGTGGCGGCGAAGTTCGCGCAGGCTCAGGGCGCTGGTTTGATTCCGGTGCTCTGCGTCGGTGAGACTCTCGAGCAGCGCGACGCCGGAGCCACGGAGTCGGTCATCGCGGCGCAACTCGACGCCGTGCTCGAACGAAGCGGCATCGGCTCGTTTTCAGCGGCAATCGTCGCCTATGAGCCGGTCTGGGCGATCGGCACGGGCCGTACGGCGACTCCGGCGCAGGCTCAGGCGGTCCACGCCTTCATCCGTAGCAAATTCGCGGGGTTGGATGGTACAATCTCCAGTTCGCTGCGTATCCTTTATGGCGGCAGCGTCAAGGCGGCCAATGCCGCCGAGCTGTTCGCCCAGGCCGATGTCGATGGCGGCCTGATCGGCGGCGCTTCGCTGATTGCGGACGATTTCCTCGCCATCTGCGCCGCAGCGCAAAGATGAATTGACTGGATCGAGAAATGTTGCTGACTATTTTCAATGTGGTTTATGTGCTCGTCGCACTGGGCATGATCATCCTGATCCTGTTGCAGCGCGGAGCAGGTGCAGCTGCCGGGTCCGGCTTCGGCGGCGGTGCATCCGGTACGGTGTTCGGCGCGCGTGGCGCGACGACGTTCCTGTCGCGCAGCACGGCGGTGCTGGCTGGCCTGTTTTTCCTGTTGAGCCTGGGCATGGGGATTTTTCTCAACAACGCCCGTGTCAGCAAGCCAAGCGATGACCTCGGCGTGATGAGTGGCGTGGAAACAGCGGCACCGAAAGCGCCCGCGGCTCCCGCAGGCAGCGACGTGCCGGCGCCGGCTACCGGTGCCGGGCGGCTTCCGATGGCAGGCGACAAGCCGGCTCCAGCAGCAGCTCCGGCATCCGCGACGAAGGACGGCGACAAGAAAGACAAGCCGGCAGAGCCGGAAAAACACTGAAGCTGGAATTTCACGACATAGCCCAGGTGGCGGAATTGGTAGACGCACTACCTTGAGGTGGTAGCGCCGTAAGGTGTGGGGGTTCGAGTCCCCCCTTGGGCACCATAGTCCGGTTCGCATGAAGAGCGCGAACCTCGAGAACCCCGCACAACGCGGGGTTTTTTGTGCCTGCGGGAAGGCAAAGCGACGTTTTGCCGCATTGCGCAATGCGAGGCGCGCATGAGAAAATCCCGCGGCTACGCAGTCCAATAGCAAAGTCCGAGGTTTTCACGTCCGTGCTGGCCGAATACCTGCCGATTTTCCTGTTCCTGATCGTTGCCGGCGGCATCGGCGTCGCATTGTTGCTGGCTGGGTGGCTTTTTGGCCCGCGCAAGGCCGACGACCGCAAGGCCTCGCCGTACGAGTGCGGCTTCGAGGCATTCGAAGACGCGCGCATGAAGTTCGACGTGCGCTATTACCTGATCGCGATCCTGTTCATCATCTTCGATCTGGAAATCGCCTTCCTGTTCCCGTGGGCAGTGGTGTTCAAGCAGATCGGCATCGTCGCGCTGGTCGAGATGGGCATGTTCCTGTTGTTGCTTCTTTTGGGATTTGTATACTGTTGGAAGAAGGGCGCGCTGGAATGGGAGTGATGTTTACCGAAGCGCGTGGCAGCGCACCCTTTCCCTCACCCTTTGCCCTCTCCCGCAAGCGGGAGAGGGGAACAGTCGGTGTCGCGCTGCGCGCGACGGATTTACTTGAGGGCGCGCTGGAATGGGAATGAACGACACCAGCGTCACCAAGCATTTCATGCATAACCCGGTGCCGGCCGGGCCAGTCGACGATATCCTGCGGCCGGGTGGTGACAACCCGCTCATCGAACGTGGCTTTGCGACTGCACGGCTCGATGAACTGATCAACTGGGCGCGCACCGGTTCGATGTGGCCGATGACGTTCGGCCTGGCTTGCTGCGCAGTGGAGATGATGCACGCGGGTGCCGCACGCATCGACCTCGATCGTTACGGCGTCGTGTTCCGTCCGAGCCCGCGTCAGAGCGACGTCATGATCGTCGCCGGTACGCTCGTCAACAAGATGGCGCCGGCGCTGCGCAAGGTCTACGACCAGATGCCCAACCCGAAGTGGGTCATCTCGATGGGCAGCTGCGCGAACGGCGGCGGCTACTATCACTACTCCTACGCGGTCGTGCGCGGCTGCGACCGCATCGTGCCCGTCGATATCTATGTGCCGGGCTGTCCACCCACGGCCGAGGCGCTGGTCTACGGCATCCTGCAATTGCAAAAAAAGATCCGCCGCACCAACACGATCGGCAAGGGCGGCGCCGGCAAGGATGCCTTGGCGTCCAACACATTCCGGCGCTAGAAGACGATGACGGATTCCAACACCCTCGCGCTGGCGCAACGCATCGGCGCTCACTTCGGCGACAAGATCGCCGGCGTAACGCAGGCGCTCGGAGAAACGACGATCGAAGTGCTGCCGGAAAACTGGCTTGCTGTCGCGCAGCAGTTGCGCGACCTCGAAGAGTTCCGTTTCGAACAGCTCGTCGATGTCAGTGGCGTCGATTATCTGAGCTACGGACAGGTCGAATGGGACACGACCGACGTCAGTGCGCAGGGCTTTTCGCGCGGCGTCGAAGGCGAGGGTGCGGGCCGCTTCCAGTGGTCGAATCGTCCGCTGATCGCCGCGGGCGGGCACAAGCGCTTCGCCGCGGTCGCGCATCTGCTGTCCGTCCGGCATAACTGCCGGGTCCGCCTGCGCTGTCATGCGCAGGACGACGCTCTCCCAGTCGTGCCGTCGCTGACCAGTATCTGGACCGGTGCGAACTGGTTCGAGCGCGAAGCATTCGATCTCTTCGGCATCGTCTTCGAAGGACACCCGGACCTGCGTCGCATCCTCACCGATTACGGCTTTGTCGGTCACCCGTTCCGCAAGGACTTCCCGCTGATCGGCAACGTCGAGGTGCGCTACGACGAACTGCAGCAGCGCGTGATCTACGAACCCGTGACTTCGGTCGAGCCGCGCGTGCTCGTGCCGCGCGTCGTTCGCCACGATTCGCGCTACGACCAGGCTGCCGCGGAGTCAGCGGGTTCGGCAGCGAAGAAGTGAAAGAATTTTTGGACGCGGATTTCGCGGATCAACGCGGATGAGAGCGAACAGAAGAAAAAAGCCATTGGCCTGAATAAATGCCCGACTCGAACGTCAAACTGCTTTATCCGCGTTCATTGCCCTTTTTCCGCGTAATCCGCGTCTAGCGCTTTTTTTTGAGATTCCAGTGCAAGAGATCAAGAACTACACGATCAACTTCGGTCCGCAGCATCCGGCGGCGCACGGCGTGCTGCGCCTGGTGCTCGAGATGGACGGCGAAGTGATCCAGCGCGCCGATCCGCACATCGGCCTGCTGCATCGTGGTACGGAAAAGCTGGTCGAATCCAAGCCGTTCAACCAGTCGATCGGTTACATGGACCGCCTCGACTATGTGTCGATGATGTGCAACGAGCACGCCTACGTGCGTGCGATCGAGACGTTGCTCGGCATCGAGGCGCCGGTGCGCGCGCAGTACATCCGCACGATGTTCGACGAGATCACGCGCATTCTCAATCACCTGATGTGGATCGGGTCGAACGCGCTCGATCTCGGGGCGATGGCGGTTTTCCTGTATGCCTTCCGCGAGCGCGAAGAGCTGATGGACTGCTACGAGGCGGTCAGCGGCGCGCGCCTGCACGCAACCTACTATCGCCCGGGCGGCGTTTATCGCGACCTGCCGGAGAAGATGCCGCAGTACAAGGAATCGCGGTGGCACAAGGGCGAGGATCTCAAGCGCCGCAATGCCTGGCGCGAGGGCTCGATGCTCGACTTCATCGAGGCGTTCTGCAACGACTTCCCCACAAAGGTCGACGAGTACGAAACACTGCTCACCGACAACCGCATCTGGAAGCAGCGCACGGTGGGCATCGGCGTCGTTTCGCCGGAGCAGGCGCTCGACTGGGGCATGACCGGGCCGATGCTGCGCGGTTCCGGCGTCGAATGGGATCTGCGCAAGAAACAGCCGTACGCGATGTACGACAAGATGGACTTCGACATTCCGGTCGGCGTGCAGGGCGACTGCTACGACCGCTATCTCGTGCGCGTGGAGGAAATGCGCCAGTCCAACCGCATCGTCCAGCAATGCGTGCAGTGGCTGCGGGCGAATCCGGGCGAGGTGATGCTGAAGAACTTCAAGGTGTCGCCGCCGAGCCGCGAAGAGATGAAAGAGGACATGGAAGCCCTGATCCATCACTTCAAGCTGTTTACGGAAGGCTACACGGTGCCGGCAGGCGAGGTGTATTCGGCGGTCGAGGCACCGAAAGGCGAGTTCGGCTGTTATCTGATTTCCGACGGCGCGAACAAGCCCTTCCGCTGCAAGCTGCGCGCGCCCGGCTTCGCGCATCTGTCGTCGATGGACGCGATCGTGCGCGGACACATGCTGCCGGACGTCGTCGCGATGATCGGTACGTACGATGTCGTATTCGGGGAGATCGACCGGTGAATGCGGCTCACGTAGGCGCCACACTACTTCTCTCGTCATCCCGGCGAAAGCCGGGATCCAGCTCTTGCGGCAAGAGTGCGAAATGCTGGATCCCGGCTTTCGCCGGGATGACGGGCAAGAGAGAGACATATTCGTGAAAGCAACGAATCACTACGCCGAGGTCAAAGACGTCGATCCTCAGGTCGCCCTGAACGTGCACACGCGTGAGCATATCGATCACTGGGTTGCGAAGTTTCCGCCGGACCGCAAGCGCTCGGCGCTGATCCAGGGGCTCATGGCTGCGCAGGAACAGAACCACGGCTGGCTGACCGACGAATTGATCACGGCCGTGGCGAAGTATCTGGATCTGCCCGCCGTGTGGGCATACGAGGTCGCGAGCTTTTATTCGATGTTCGAGACGCACGCGGTCGGCCGCAACAACGTCGCCATCTGCACAAACATCAGTTGCTGGCTCAACGGCGGCGAAGACGTGGTGCGTCATTGCGAGAAGAAACTCGGCATCAAGCTGGGCGAAAGCACGGCGGATGGGCGCATCTATCTCAAGCCGGAAGAGGAATGCCTTGCGGCCTGCTGCGGCGCGCCGATGATGGTCGTCAACGGTCACTACCACGAGCATCTGACGACCGAAAAGGTCGACCAAATCCTCGACAAACTGAAATAGCGCGATGCTCTTGCCCTCAACCCTCTGCCCTCAGCCCTAGTTTTTCCTATGTCATTCGGTCCCGCACCCCAGGAACACCAGGTCGTCTACACCACGCTGCATTTCGATCAGCCGTGGAGCCTGGACAACTATCTGAAGGTCGACGGCTATTCGGCGTGGAAGAAGATCCTGGCCGAGAAACCCGATCCGGCGACGATCGTCGACGAGTTGAAGAAGAGCTCGCTGCGCGGCCGTGGCGGCGCCGGCTTCCCGACCGGCCTGAAGTGGAGCTTCATGCCGAAGGGCTCGATGCAGAAGTATATTTTGTGCAACTCCGACGAATCGGAGCCGGGCACCTGCAAGGATCGCGACATCCTGCGTTTCAACCCGCACTCGGTCATCGAAGGCATGGCGATTGCCTGCTACGCAACAGGTTCGAGCGTCGCCTACAACTACCTGCGCGGAGAATTCCATCACGAGCCATTCGAACGTTGCGAACAGGCGCTGAAGGAAGCCTATGAATCCGGGCTGCTCGGCAAGAACATCGGCGGCAGCGGCATCGATGTCGATATCCACAACGCGCTCGGCGCCGGCGCCTACATCTGCGGCGAAGAAACGGCGCTGATGGAGTCGCTCGAAGGCAAGAAGGGCCAACCGCGCTTCAAGCCGCCGTTCCCGGCGGGTTTCGGCCTGTACGGCAAGCCGACCACGATCAACAACACCGAAACCTACGCGTCGGTGCCGGCGATCCTGCGCAAGGGCGCCGAGTGGTTCCTGAGCCAGGGCAAGCCCAACAATGGCGGGCCGAAGATTTTTTCCGTGTCCGGTCATGTCAACAAGCCGGGCAATTTCGAGATCAAGCTCGGCACGCCGTTCAAGGACCTGCTTGAGATGGCCGGCGGCGTGCGCAATGGGCACAAGCTCAAGGGCGTGATCCCGGGCGGATCGTCAATGCCGGTGTTGCCCGCCGACACGATGATGGCCGTGACGATGGACTACGACGCGCTGCAGAAGGCCGGTTCCGGCCTGGGCTCCGGCGCCGTCATCGTCATGGACGAGACTACCTGCATGGTGCGCGCATGCCAGCGCATTGCGCGCTTCTACTTCGCTGAATCCTGCGGGCAGTGCACGCCGTGCCGCGAAGGCACCGGCTGGATGTATCGCGTGCTGACGCGCATCGTCGAAGGCAACGCGTCGATGAAGGACGTCGAAATGCTCAAGCAGGCGGCCGGCCAGATCGAAGGCCATACGATCTGCGCGTTCGGCGAGGCGGCGGCGTGGCCGGTACAGGGCATGCTGCGCCACTTCTGGCACGAGTTCGAGTATTTCATCGAGCATAAGCGCTCGATCGTCGATGCTCCACTGGAGGTCGCCGCATGAGCGCCCAACCGACAACGCCCACGGCGCCCGATCTCGTCAACATCGAGATCGATGGCAAGCCGATGCAGGTGCCGAAGAACTCGATGATCATCGCTGCCGCCGACAAGGCCGGCATCGCGATTCCGCGCTTCTGCTATCACGAGAAGCTGACGATCGCGGCGAACTGCCGCATGTGCATGGTCGAAACCGAGATGGGCGGCAAGCCCGTGCCGAAGCCGCAGCCCGCCTGTGCGACGCCGGTCATGGAAGGCATGAAGATCTTCACGCAGTCGCAGCGTGCGCTCTCCGCGCAGCGCAACGTGATGGAGTTCCTGCTGATCAACCATCCGCTCGATTGCCCGATCTGCGATCAGGGCGGCGAGTGCGAGTTGCAGGATCTGTCGATGGGCTACGGCCGCTCGGTATCGCGTTTTGCCGAGCGCAAGCGCGTCGTGCCCGACGAGGACCTCGGCCCGCTGATCTCGACCGAGATGACGCGCTGCATCCAGTGCACGCGCTGCGTGCGCTTCATGACCGAAGTGGCGGGCAGTCCGGAACTCGGCGGCATGGGCCGCGGCGAGAACCTCGAGATCGGCACCTACATCGGCAAGTCGATCGACAGCGAACTCGGCGGCAACATCATCGACGTCTGTCCGGTCGGCGCGTTGACCAACAAGGTGTTCCGCTTCAAGGCGCGCGCCTGGGAACTGATCGCGCGCGAATCGATCGGCTATCACGACGCACTCGGCTCGAACGCGTGGCTGCACACGCGGCGCGGCGAAGTGCTGCGCGCCGTGCCGCGCGACAACGAGGCGATCAACGAGTGCTGGCTGTCCGACCGCGATCGCTATTCGCACGAGGGCCTGTACGCGAACGACCGCGCGACGAAACCGATGATCCGCAAGGATGGCGAACTCGTCGAGACCACCTGGGAAGAGGCAATCGCGTTCGTCGTCGACGGTTTGAAGAAACACGCCGGCGATGAACTCGGCGCGCTCGTTGCGCCGCTGACGTCGAGCGAGGAAGGCTGGCTGCTGGCGAACATCGTGCGCGCGCTGGGCAGCGACAATATCGACCATCGCCTGCGCACGCTCGACTTCGCCGACGGCGCGCCGGTGTCGACGTTCGAGATGCCGCTGGCGCAGATCGAGAAGGCCAAGAGCCATACTGCTCGTCGGCAGCAATCCGCGCCACGAACAGCCGTTGCTCGGTGCGCGGATCCGCAAGGCGTGGAAGCGAGGCGCCAAGGTCTTCGCCATCAATCCGATCGATTTCGACTTGAACTTCGATCTGGCCGGCAAGACGATCGCGACTCCGGCCGGCATGGTCGACGCAGTGCTCAAACTCGCCCGGGCGGCCAACGACGGCGGCCATCTGCCCGACTCCGACGCGCTGGCTGGAAGAATCAGTGCCATCGCCGCCGACGAAGCGAGCGCGCAATCTTCTCGCGGCGTTGAAGCAGGACGGCGCGGTCGTGATCTTCGGTGACAGCGCAGTGCAACACCCGCAGGCTTCGCTGCTGCGCGCGGCGGCGCGCTTCGTCGCGAAGGCGAGCGGAGCGGCCTTCAACGAATTGCCGCCGGGCGCGAACGCTGTCGGCCTCGCCCGTTGCGGCGTCATGCCGCAGTCAGGCGGTCGCAATGCCGCGGCTCTGCTGGCAACGCCGGCGAAGGCGTTGCTGGCCTATCACCTCGGCTCGCAGGACACGTCTTCGTCGTCGGCTTACGATGCGGCGCGCAGCGGCGCGGCGTTCCACGTGTACATCGGCGCCTATGCCTGCAACGGCGTCAAACGCACGGCGCACGCGGTGTTGCCGGTCGGACTGCCGCCGGAAATCGACGGTACGTATGTCAATGTCGACGGCACGGTGCAGACGGCCGCCGCGGGTGCGAAACTGCCCGGCGACGCGCGCGCCGGATGGCGCGTGCTGCGCGCTATGGGCGCAACGCTCGGACTGCCGGGATTCGATTTCACCGAGCTCGAAGAATTGCGCGCGATGATGCGCGGAGCGCTCTCGGCGAAATCGGCGATGCCACAGAATGGACGGATTGCCGCGAACCCGCCGCCCGCAGCCCTCAGCCCTCAGCCCTCACTTGTCCGCATCTCAACCGTACCGATCTACCGCAGTGATGCCGTCGTTCGCCGCGCAAAGTCCCTGCAGGATCACCCGCTGACGGGCAAGGCTGCGATCGGCTTGAATCCCGAAGACGCGCTCGCGCTTGGTCTCGCGCACGGCGCGCAGGCGAAAGTCTCCGCTGGTGAGGCAGAGGCCGCGCTGCCGGTTGTCATCACGCGCGCCGTGCCGCGTGGTGCCGCGTGGGTCGAAACCACCTGGTCCGAAACCCGCGCGTTGCCGCCGACCGGCGCGCCACTGACCGTGACGAGGGCCTGAGCGTGCTGATGGCGTTTCACAATTGGCTGCTCGGCTTCGGCGTATCCGGCCTGATCGTCTGGCTCGTGCTGTGCATTCTCGTGATTGCCGTGCCGGTGATCCTGTCCGTAGCGATGTACGTGTGGTGGGAGCGCAAGGTGCTCGGCTGGATGCACGTGCGCATGGGGCCGAACAGCGTCGGTCCGTTCGGCCTCGCGCAGACCTTCGCGGACGTCTTCAAGCTGCTGTTAAAGGAAACACTGATTCCAGCCAAGTCGAGCAACGCATTGTTCGTCATTGCGCCGCTGATCTCGCTGGCACCGGCGTTCGCCGCGTGGGCGGTAATCCCGTTCGACGACAAACTCGTGCTCGCCAACGTCAACGCCGGATTGCTCTATTTGTTGGCGATGACGTCGATGGGCGTGTACGGCATCATCCTCGCCGGCTGGTCGTCGAATTCGAAGTACGCGTTCCTCGGTGCGATGCGTTCGGCCGCGCAGGTCGTCAGCTATGAAATTGCGATGGGCATGGCGCTCGTCGGGGTGCTGATCTGTGCCGGCAGCTTGAACATGTCCGACATCGTGCTGGCTCAGGCCGGCCGCTTCGGCCCGTTCAGCTGGTTCTGGGTGCCGTTGTTCCCGTTGTTCATCATCTACTTCGTCTCCGGGGTCGCCGAAACCAACCGCGCGCCGTTCGACGTCGCCGAAGGCGAGTCGGAAATCGTCGCCGGCTTCCACGTCGAATATTCCGGCGCGCCGTTCGCGGTGTTCTTCCTGACCGAATACGCGAACATGATCCTGATTTCGTTCCTCGCCGCGGTGCTGTTCCTCGGCGGCTGGTTGAGCCCGTTGCACGGCCTGATCACCGCGCAGGTCAGTCCGTGGGTCGACTGGATATGGACTGGCAGCTGGGTCTGGCTGTTCGTCAAGGCATTCGGATTCGCGTTTTTCTATCTGTGGTTCCGTGCGGCGTTCCCGCGCTATCGCTATGACCAGATCATGCGCCTCGGCTGGAAGGTGTACATCCCGATCGCGATCGTCTGGATCTTCGTTGCCGGTCTCATGGTTTATTTCGGCGTGGTCGGACCCGGCACCGCCGTCGCTACGGAGATCGCGCAATGAGCCGCGTGGTGCGTTACTTCAAGAGCCTGATGCTCCTCGAGTTGCTCGGTGGCCTCGGCCTGACCATGAAATACATGTGGAAGCCGAAGTACACGATGCGCTATCCGATGGAGAAGATTCCGCAGTCGAATCGCTTCCGCGGACTGCACGCGCTGCGCCGCTACCCGAATGGCGAGGAGCGCTGCATCGCCTGCAAGCTGTGCGAGGCCGTCTGTCCGGCGCTGGCAATCACGATCGACTCGGAGCAGCGCGCCGATGGCACGCGCCGCACGACGCGTTACGACATCGACCTGTTCAAGTGCATCTATTGCGGCTTCTGCGAGGAGAGCTGCCCGGTCGATTCGATCGTCGAGACGAACATTCACGAGTACCACTTCGAGAACCGCGGCGAGAACATCGTGACCAAGACACAGCTGCTCGCGATCGGCGACCGCTTCGAAAAAGAAATCGCCGCGGCGCGTGCGCAAGACGCGGCGTTCCGCTGAGGAAAACAACGAGACAAGAATGACTCTGCCCTGGGACCTCATCTTTTTCTACACGTTCGCCACGGTGCTGGTGCTCGCCGCGCTGGCCGTGATCAGCGTGAAGAATTCCGTGCACGCGGCGTTGTTCCTGGTGCTCACGTTCTTCACCAGCGCGGCGCTGTGGCTGCTGCTGCAGGCCGAATTCCTGGCAATCGCGCTCGTGCTGGTCTACGTCGGCGCCGTGATGGTGCTGTTCCTTTTCGTCGTGATGATGCTCGACATCAACACCGAATCGACGCGAGAAGGCTTCATCCGCTATCTGCCCGTTGGTCTGCTGGTCGCCGCCGTGATGTTGTTCGAGATGCTCGCGCTGATCGGCATGAAACAGATGGCGGCGGTTGCGACACCGGTCGATCCAGGGGGCGCGTCGAACACGGCTTGGCTCGGCAACGCTTTGTTTACCAATTACCTTCTGCCGTTCGAGGTTGCCGCGGTTATCCTGACTGTCGCGATCATCGCCGCGATCATGCTGACGCTGCGCCAGCGTGTCGGCACGCGCAAGCAGAATCCCGCGTTGCAGGTCGCCGTCAAGGCGAGTGAACGCGTGCGTATCGTCAAGATGGCGAGCGCGACGAAGGCGACGACGCCATGATCGACACGGCCCATCTGACCCTCGCGCATTACATCGGCCTCGGCGCAATCCTGTTCTGCATTTCTGTCGCCGGAATATTCATCAACCGCAAGAACGTCATCGTGCTGCTCATGGCGATCGAGTTGATGCTGCTGGCGGTCAACATGAATTTTGTCGCGTTCTCGCGCTTCCTCGGCGATGTGTCGGGGCAGGTATTCGTTTTCTTCATCCTGACGGTGGCGGCTGCGGAGTCGGCGATCGGTCTGGCGATTCTGGTCGTGCTGTTCCGCAATCGGGCGACGATCAACGTCGGCGAACTGGACAGCATGAAAGGCTGAGAGCCGTCATCCCGGCGAAAGCCGGGATCCAGCTCTTCGAGCAAGTAAACCGGCAGAGCTGGATTCCGGCTTTCGCCGGACTGCGAAGGCAGGCGACGGCAGGGATGCCGGAGGTAGGGCAACGCAGGAGCAGTTGCCGGACGCCGAAGCGAACATTCGCGTAGCGAATGGCCAAAATGGTGTGCGGCAGGAGCCGCACGTAATGACGGGCAAAAAGGCATGACTTTGGAACCGACAATTTTTCTTATCATCGCGCTGGCGCCCCTCATCGGCGCGATCGTCGCGGGGCTGTTCGGCCGCCAGATCGGCCGCATCGGCGCGCACACGGTGACGATCGGCGGCGTCGCCCTTTCGTGCGTACTGTCGTTTTACGTGCTGTACCAGATGCTGTGGGGCGGAGCGGAGACGTACAACGCGGACGTCTATACCTGGCTCCAGGTCGGCTCGCTGCAGATGCACGTCGGCTTTCTGATCGATCGCCTGAGCGCGATGATGATGGTCGTCGTCACGTTCGTCTCGTTGATGGTGCACGTGTACACGATCGGATACATGGCCGACGACGACGGCTACCAGCGCTTCTTCAGCTACATCGCGTTGTTCACGTTCTCGATGCTGATGCTGGTCATGAGCAACAACTTCCTGCAGCTGTTCTTCGGCTGGGAAGCGGTCGGCCTGGTGTCCTACCTGCTGATCGGTTTCTGGTTCAAGAAGCCGAGCGCGATCTTCGCCAACCTCAAGGCATTCATCGTCAATCGTGTGGGCGACTTCGGCTTTCTGCTCGGCATCGCCGGCGTGCTGTATTTCTTCCACACGCTCGACTACAAGACGGTGTTCGATCACGCGGACGTGCTGAGCGGCAAGACGCTCGAACTGTTCGCCGGACAGCCGTGGTCGGCCGCGACCGTGATCTGCCTGTGCCTGTTCGTCGGTGCGATGGGCAAGTCCGCGCAGGTGCCACTGCACGTCTGGCTGCCGGATTCGATGGAAGGCCCGACGCCGATCTCTGCGCTGATCCACGCCGCGACGATGGTCACCGCCGGCATCTTCATGGTCGCGCGCATGTCGCCGCTGTTCGAGTTGTCCGATACCGCGCTGAGCACGGTGCTGGTGATCGGCGCGACGACTGCGTTCTTCACCGGCCTGATCGGCATCGTGCAGAACGATATCAAGCGCGTGGTCGCCTACTCGACCTTGTCGCAGTTGGGTTACATGACCACCGCGCTCGGTGCGTCGGCGTACTCGGCAGCGATCTTCCATCTGATGACGCATGCGTTCTTCAAGGCGCTGCTGTTCCTCGGCGCCGGCTCGGTGATCATCGCGATGCATCACGAGCAGGACATGCGTTACATGGGCGGTTTGCGCCGCTACATGCCGATCACCTGGATCACCGCATGGATCGGCACGCTGGCCTTGACCGGCGCACCGGGCTTTGCCGGATTCTTCTCGAAGGACTCGATCATCGAGGCTGTCCAGGAATCGCACCGTTGGGGCTCCGGCTACGCCTACTGGTGCGTGCTGATCGGCGTCTTCGTCACGGCGTTGTACAGCTTCCGCCTTCTCTACATGACCTTCCACGGAACCGAACGCTTCGTCGTCGAACACGGCGTGCAGGGCCACGACGATCATGCTCATCACGAACCCGGGCATCTGGCGCACGCGCCGCACGAGTCGCCGCTTGTCGTCACGCTGCCGCTGATCCTGCTCGCGATTCCCTCTGTCGTCATCGGCGCGATCGGCGTCGGCGCGATGCTGCACGGCGATTTCTTCGGTGAGTCACTGCGCGTGGCGCATGAAGGCGAGGGCGGCCACGAGTTCGCTGGCTGGCTGCCGATGATGCTGCAAGGCTTTAGCGGCCCGCCGTTCATCCTCGCCTTTCTCGGTTTTGCCGTCGCCACGTACGTCTATCTTTTCAATCCGTCGATTTCCGATCGCATCAAGAACGCGCTGCATCCGCTATGGAGCCTGCTCGACCACAAATACTGGGTCGACGAGGCGTACCAGGCGGTCTTCGCGCGCGGCTCGCTGCTGCTCGGCCGCGGCTTGTGGAAGGGTGGCGATGTCGGTGTCATCGACAACATCCTGATCGACGGCACGGCGGCGGCAGTCGGACGCACCGCAGGCATCGTGCGCCGGCTGCAGACCGGCTATTTGTACACCTACGCATTCGCCATGATCCTCGGCCTGGTCGCGTTGATGGGCGGACTGTGGTGGGTCTTGCGCACATGAACCGGCGAGCCGACGCGTCACCCTCATCCGCGCACCATTGCACTGGCGGCGAAAAACAATAATGACTTCAACCTGGCCCCTGCTTAGTCTCCTGATCTGGCTGCCGATCGTCGGCGGAGCGCTCGTGTCGCTCGTCGGCAGCGAGCGCGCGAACGCCGCGCGCTGGCTTGCGCTCGCCGTTTCGCTGCTCGTCTTCATCCTGAGCATTCCGTTGTTCACCGGTTACGACGCAGCAACCGGCACGCTGCAATTCCTCGAAAACCACGTCTGGATCGCGGCGATCGGCGCGAACTACCACCTTGGCGCCGACGGCATCTCGATCGCGCTGATCGTGCTGACGACGTTCACGACGGTGCTGACGCTGCTCGGCGCCTGGGATTCGGTGCACGAGAAGGTCAACCAGTACCTCGCCGCGTTCCTCGTGCTCGAAGGCCTGATGATCGGTGTGTTTGCGGCCATGGATGCGCTGCTGTTCTACGTGTTCTTCGAAGGCATGCTGATTCCGATGTTCATCATCATCGGCATCTGGGGCGGTCCGCGCCGCGTCTATGCGACGCTGAAATTCTTCCTGTATACCTTTTTCGGCTCGATCTTCATGCTGATCGCGCTGATCTACCTGTACCTGCAGGCGCACAGTTGGGAAATGGCCGAAATGGCCAACCTGCATCTGTCCTCGACCGCACAGGCCTGGCTGTTCTTCGCGTTCCTCGCCGGCTTCGCGATCAAGGTGCCGATGTGGCCGGTACATACGTGGTTGCCGGATGCGCATGTGGAAGCGCCGACCGGCGGCTCGGTGATCCTGGCGGCGATCATGCTGAAGGTCGGCGGCTACGGTTTCATCCGCTTCTCGCTGCCGATGGTGCCTGACGCTTGCCAGGAATATGCGTGGCTCGTCATCGCGTTGTCGCTGATCGCGGTGATCTACATCGGTTTCGTCGCGCTCGTGCAGGAGGACATGAAGAAGCTGATCGCTTATTCGTCCGTATCGCACATGGGTTTCGTCACGCTCGGGCTGTTCATTGCCATGGCGCTGGTGCGCAAGGACGGCAATCCGGAGGCCGCGTATCTGGGCGTTTCCGGAGCGATGGTGCAGATGATCTCGCATGGCTTCGTCTCCGGCGCGATGTTCTCGTGCGTCGGCGTGCTCTACGACCGCGTGCACAGCCGCATGATCAAGGACTACGGCGGCGTGGTGAACACGATGCCCTGGTTTGCCGCGCTGTGGGTGCTGTTTTCCATGGCCAACTGCGGCCTGCCCGGCACGAGCGGTTTCGTCGGCGAGTTCATGGTCATCCTGGCAACATTCCAGATGAACGTGTGGGTTGCCGCCGCCGCGGCATTCACGCTGATCATCGGTGCCGCCTATACGCTGTGGCTGGTCAAGCGCGTCATCTTCGGCGCCGTGGCCAACGATCACGTCGCGAAGTTGAAAGACATCGATGCGCGTGAGGCGTTGGTGCTGGGTGCATTCGCCGTCGGCGTGCTGATCGTCGGTGTATGGCCGGCGCCGCTGACGCATCTGATGGATGCCTCGGTCAAGCACGTCGTCGACCAGTTGCTGACCAGCAAGCTCTAGCGGAAACCAGAAATGTCATTCAACTTTCACGATATCGTCCTGCTGCTGCCCGAGGAATTCCTGCTCGGCGCGGTTTGCGCGATCCTGCTGGTCGATCTGTTCCTCAAGCCCGAGCAGCGCGGGATCACGCACTGGCTCTCTGTCGCGACGCTGCTGGTCACGATCGTGCTGATCCTCAATGACAGCGACCCGGCTGCAAGCGCCTTCAACGGCATGTTCGTCCATGACGGTGTCGCCGCGGTGCTCAAGGTATTCATCCTGGCCACCACGGCAGCCGTGTTCGTCTACTCGCGCGGTTATCTGCGCGACCGCGGGCTGTATGTCGGCGAGTTTTATCTGTTGTGCCTGTTCGCAACACTCGGTGCGATGTTGCTCGTCGCCGCCGGCAGCCTGGTCATGGTCTATCTCGGCCTCGAACTGCTGACGCTGTCGTCGTACGCGCTGGTTGCGCTGAATCGCGACTCGCCGCTGTCGTCCGAGGCGGCGATGAAGTATTTCGTCCTCGGCGCGCTGGCGTCGGGCATGCTGCTGTACGGGATGTCGATGATCTACGGAGCGACCGGTACGCTCGACCTGGCGCAAATCCAGAAACTCAGCACGTTCGTCGCCGGTGGCGCAAGCGAGCATCAGGCGTTGCTGCTGTTTGGTCTGGTGTTTCTCGTCGTCGGCATCGGCTTCAAATTCGGCGCCGCGCCATTCCATATGTGGATTCCGGACGTCTACCAGGGGGCGCCGACGGCGGTGACGCTGTTTATCGGCTCGGCGCAAAAGATTGCCGCGTTCGGCATGGCCTATCGGCTGCTGGCCGGCGGGCTCGACGGCATGCAGGATCACTGGCGCGAAATGCTCGCCGTGCTCGCGGTCGCATCGCTGGCGATCGGCAACGTCGTGGCGATCGCGCAGACCAACCTCAAGCGCATGCTGGCGTATTCGACGATCTCGCACATGGGCTTCCTGTTGCTCGGCCTGCTCAACGGCACGCCTTCGGGTTACGCGGCGGCAATGTTCTACGCGATCGCCTACGCGGTCACGACGACCGTCGCCTTCGGTCTCATCCTGCTGCTCGCCCGTTCCGGCTTCGAAGCCGAGGAGATCGACGACTTCAAAGGCCTGAACCAGCGCAATCCCTGGTATGCGTTCATCGTCATGCTGACGATGGCCTCGCTGGCCGGCGTGCCGCCGCTGTTCGGTTTCTTTGCCAAGCTGCTGGTCTTGAAAGCGGCCATCGACGCCGGCATGTTGTGGACTGCGATGGTGGCGATAGTCTTCGCCATCGTCGGCGCGTACTACTATCTGCGCGTCATCAAGGTCGTCTATTTCGATGCGCCGCAGGACAAGACTGCACTGGTCTTGCCCGCCGACCAGCCGTTCCGCTGGCTGCTCTCGATCAACGGTGTGGCGCTGCTCGTTCTGGGTCTGTTCTGGGGCCCGCTGATCGGCTGGTGCTATCGCGCGCTAGGTTTGTAGGAACCCTGCAAAATGGCGTAACGCCGCCGCGTTCGATGCCTCCGAAGAGAATTCAGGTTGCATCAGGTGGCCCCTGTCAGCTAAAATTCGCGTTCGGCTGATGCGGGGTGGAGCAGTCTGGCAGCTCGTCGGGCTCATAACCCGAAGGTCGTAGGTTCAAATCCTACCCCCGCTACCACGACTCGTATCAGGGCTCCTCTTGGAGCCTTTTTTACGAAATCGCTCTTCAGCTCTTTTGAAAAGTCCGACCATGGATGGACGGTTCTTGATCTTCGCTTTCAGGGACGAAAGCAAAAGGTACACGCCGGCCATGGATGGACGGTGGTTTCTCGCTTTCAGGATGAAAGCAAAAGTACAGTTGTACAAGCGCAGGATGCGCGTTGCCGGTGTCTGGATACGAAACAACGGCGGACTATGGAATGGGCCTCGTGCCCATTTTTTGTTTCTGGAATCGACGCGTAAGGATGGTCGCGGTCACGGAGGATCGCAGAGGTACAAATGCGGAATGAAGAATTGACCGAACTGCTGGCGCCCGTGATTGCGGACCTCGGACTCGAATGCCTCGGCGTCGAGTACAGCCCGTCGCATGGCAACAGTCTGGTCCGCGTGTACATCGATGCCGCGGATCGGCCGGTCACGGTCGACGATTGCGAAGTGGTCAGCCGGCAGGTGTCGGCGACGCTCGACGTGCACGATCCGGTACAGGGTCGCTACACGCTCGAAGTGTCGTCGCCGGGAATCGACCGGCCGTTGTATACGCCGGAACATTTTGCGCGTTTCGTCGGTCATGCGGCCAAGCTCGAGGTGAATCTGCCGATCGATGGTCGGCGGCGGTTTCAGGGACCGATCCGCGCCGTGGACAACGGCACGATCAGTCTGGAACAGGATGGTGTGGTGGTCGCAATCGCCCACGCCAACGTGCACAAGGCAAAGTTGGTGCCGGACCTGGGTCCGCCACCGGGCAAGGCAAATAAAGGCAAGAAGGGAAAGAAAAGTTAGGAGTTAGAAGTTAGGAGAGTGAAGAATCCGCGGAAGTGTGTGGTGCGCGAAAACGCGGCTTCGTCACTCCTCACGTCTCACTCCTCACCATTTTCGCAATGAGAGTTCAGCAATGAGCAAAGAATTATTGTTGGTCGTCGACGCCGTCGCCAATGAGAAGGGCGTCGAAAAAGACGTCATCTTCGACGCAATGGAAGCTGCGCTCGCCTCGGCGGCGAAGAAGCGCTATCCGGACCTGGACATCGCGGCGCGGGTCAGCATCGACAAGCACAGCGGCGAATACGAAACCTTCCGCCGCTGGGAAGTCGTGGCTGACGATGTCGTCATGGAATCGCCCGACCGGCAGATCCGTCTGATGGACGCGGTCGACACCAAGGCCGACAGTCAGGTCGGCGATTATCTCGAAGAGCCGATCGAAAACCCCGAATTCGGACGCATCGCGGCGCAGGCGGCCAAGCAGGTCATCGTGCAGCGCGTGCGCGAAGCCGAGCGCGCCCAGGTCGTCGATGCCTACAAGGACCGCGTCGGCGAACTCGTGACCGGCGTCGTCAAGCGCGTCGAGCGCGGCAGCCTTTATCTGGATCTGGGCGGCAACGCCGAAGCCTACGTGCCGCGCGACCGCGCGATTCCGCGCGAGGCAGTGCGTGCCGGCGACCGCATCCGTGGCTATCTCTACGAAGTACGAGCCGAGCAGCGCGGTCCGCAGCTGTTCGTCTCGCGCACGGCGCCGGAATTCATGATCGAGCTGTTCCGCCTCGAGGTGCCGGAAGTCGGCCAGGGACTGGTCGAGATCAAGGGCGCGGCGCGCGATCCGGGCGATCGCGCCAAGATCGCCGTCGTCGCGCACGACAGCCGCACCGATCCGATCGGCGCCTGCATCGGCATGCGCGGATCGCGCGTCCAGGCCGTGTCGAACGAACTCAACGGCGAACGCATCGATATCGTGCTGTGGAACGACAACCCGGCGCAGTTCGTGATCAACGCGATGGCGCCGGCCGAAGTGCAGTCGATCATCGTCGACGAAGAAAAGCATTCGATGGACATTGCGGTGGCCGAAGACAAGCTGTCGCAGGCCATCGGCCGCGGCGGCCAGAACGTGCGCCTGGCGAGCAAGCTGTCCGGCTGGCAACTCAACGTGATGACGCAGGACCAGGTGGCCGCGAAGTCCGAAGCCGAGCAGGAAACCGCGCGCGCGCTGTTCCAGGAAAAACTCGAAGTCGACGCGGAGATCGCGGCGATCCTCGTGCAGGAAGGCTTCACCACGGTCGAGGAAATCGCCTACGTGCCGACCGCCGAGCTGCTGGCGATCGAAGGCTTCGACGAGGACATCGTCGAGGAACTGCGTGCGCGTGCCCGCGACGCGCTGTTGACCGAGGCGTTGGCAGTCGAAGAGGACATCGACGAACACAAGCCGGACGCGGATCTGCTGGAAGTTGCCGGCATGGACGAATCGACCGCATTTGCCCTTGCGCAGCACCGCATCGTGACACGCGAGAATCTTGCCGACCTGGCGACCGACGAGCTGATGGAGCTGGCGATCGACGGAATGGACGAAGACCGTGCCGCGGGCCTGATCATGGCTGCGCGCGAAGCGAAAGCAGCATAAGAGGCCTGAACGAGTGGTTCGTTTTGTTCAATTCGACGAGATGTGCCGCGGACTGAAACGCCGCTGCACGCGTCTTGTCATCGATTCACGCCGCCGCAACAACGTACGAGCACGGGAGTTCCAAGCGCAATGTCGGACGTAACCATCAAGCAACTCGCCGGCGTGCTCGGCATGGGCGTCGACAAGCTGATCACCCAGCTTGCCGAGGCCGGCATGAAATTCTCGGGCCCGGACCAGGTCGTCTCGAGCACGGAGAAGGTCAAGCTGCTCGGGTTCCTGCGCCGCACGCACGGCAAGACCGAGAAGGACGCGAGCGACAACGCACCGCGCCAGGTCACGCTCAAGCGGCGCACGGTCAGCGAGCTGACCGTCAACCAGGGTGCTGCGCGTGGCAAGACCGTAAACGTCGAAGTCCGGCAGAAGCGCACCTATGTAAAGCGCAGCACGATGGCCGACGGCTCCGAAGTGGTCGATGCGGAGCGCGAAGACGCGCTGCGCAAGCTGCAGGAATCGCAACTCAAGCGTGAGTCCGAGGAGAGCGCGCGCCAGGAGCAGGAACGCCGCCGCCAGGAAGAAGACGCCAAGCTGCGCGCAGCCGAGGACGCCAAGCGCCAGGCCGAGGAAGCGCGCCAGCGCGCCGAAGCCGAGGCCAAGCAGGTCGGTGATGCATCGGCACCGCGCGAGGAAAAGCCGAAGGACGAAAGGCCCGCTGCGCGCAAGCCCGCGGCGGCCGAGCCGCGTCCCGCCGAGAACCGCGGCCGTGGACGCGCAGGACCCGCAGTCGAGGAAGCGCCGCATCGTCATGCCAAGGCCAAGCACGGCTCGCATCAGATGCCGCAGGAAGGCGACGAGGCCGATGGCGCCGCACGCTACTTCGGCGCGGAGTTGCACCTTTCCGACGCCGGCCACGCGCGTCGTGGCGCGATCAAGAAGCGGCCGCGCAAGCAGATCGAGCCGGCGCGTACGCCGAGTGGTGGCCCGCACGGATTTTCCAAGCCGCTCGCGCCGGTCGTGCGCGACATCGCGGTCGGCGAGTCGATTCTGGTTTCCGAACTCGCGCAGAAGATGGCGGTCAAGGGTGCGGAAGTCGTCAAGGTGCTTTTCAAGATGGGCGTAATGGCGACAATCAACCAGGTCATCGATCACGACACGGCCGTGCTGGTCATCGAAGAACTTGGCCACAAGGCCGTCGATGCCGAGGAGAAGAACGCGGAAACCACACTGGCGAAGGTCGAAGTGCAGGGCAACCGCGAGCCACGTCCGCCGGTCGTCACGATCATGGGTCATGTCGATCATGGCAAGACTTCGCTGCTCGATTACATCCGCCGCACCAAGGTCGCAGCGGGCGAAGCCGGCGGCATCACGCAGCATATCGGCGCGTATCACGTGAAAACCGACAAGGGCGTGATTTCGTTTCTCGACACCCCGGGCCATGCCGCATTCACGTCGATGCGCGCGCGCGGCGCGAAGCTGACCGACATTGTCGTACTGGTCGTCGCCGCCGATGACGGCGTCATGCCGCAGACCATCGAGGCCGTACAGCATGCGCGTGCCGCGAAGGTGCCGCTGCTGATCGCGATGAACAAGATGGACAAGCCGGAGGCGAATCCGGACAACGTCAAGCAGGGCCTGGTGCAGCATGAAGTCGTGCCCGAGGAATGGGGCGGCGACGTGCAGTTCGTGCCGGTGTCTGCCAAGACCGGCGATGGCGTCGACAATCTGCTCGATGCGATCCTGCTGCAGTCCGAACTGATGGAACTCACGGCCGTCAAGGACGGCCTGGCCACCGGCGTCGTCGTCGAATCGAGCCTGGACAAGGGCCGCGGCCCGGTTGCGACCGTGCTGGTGCAACAGGGCACGTTGAAGAAAGGCGACTTCCTCGTTTGCGGCATCGAATACGGCCGCGTGCGCGCGATCATCGACGAAGCCGGCCAACAGGTCGACAGCGCCGGTCCGTCCATTCCGGTGCAGGTGCTCGGCTTGTCCGGCGTGCCCGATGCCGGCGACGACTTCGTCGTCGTGCAGGACGAGCGCCTGGCCAAGCAGGTGGCCTCGGAACGCCAGTCCAAGCGCCGCGAAACGCGCCTCGGCAAGACCGCGATGCGCAGCATGGAAGACGTCATTTCGACAATGGGTCAGGCCGACGGCCAGCGCGTGCTGAATCTCGTCGTCAAGGCCGACGTGCAAGGTTCGGTCGAAGCGTTGCGCGACGCGCTGACAGCGATCGGCACCGACCAGATCCGCGTCAACGTGATCGGTTCCGGCGTCGGCGGCATTACCGAATCCGACGCCACGCTCGCCGCCGCGTCGAAGGCGATCCTGATCGGCTTCAACGTGCGTGCGGACGCCTCGGCGCGCAAGGTCATCGCCGACAGCGATGTCGACCTGCGCTATTTCTCGATCATCTATGACGTGATCGATCAGGTGAAGCAGGCGGCGACCGGTATGCTCGGCACCGAGATCCGCGAGGAAATCATCGGCGTCGCCCAGGTCCGCGACGTATTCCGCTCGTCGAAGTTCGGCGCAATCGCCGGCTGCATGGTCATCGAAGGAACGGTCAAGCGGCACAAGCCGATCCGCGTCCTGCGCGACAACACGGTGATCTTCCAGGGCGAACTCGAATCCCTGCGCCGCTTCAAGGAAAACGTCGACGAAGTGCGCAACGGCATGGAGTGCGGCATCGGCGTCAAGCAATACAACGACGTCAAGGCCGGCGACCAGATCGAGTGCTACGAGAGGATCGAGGTGGCGAGGACGCTATGAGAGCAGGGCTGAGGGCCGAGGGCCGAGGGCTGAAGAGCCGGCGAGTCTTTGCGTCTTCTCAGGCCTCGGCCCTTGGCCCTCAGCGCTAGCTTTCAAAATGCCCTCTCGCGACTTCACCCGTTCCGACCGCATCTCTGCCGAACTGCGTCGGCAGCTCGGCGGCCTGGTGCATGAAGCGGTGCGCGATCATGCGCTGCCGTCGGTCAGCGTTTCGGATGTCGAGGTCACGCGAGATTTCGACTTCGCCACCGTGTTCGTCACGGCGCTGCTTCCGGAGAGCTCCAAGGAGGCGGTAAAGGCGTTGAACGAGATGGCCAAGGAATTCCGCCGCGAGCTGTCGAAAACGATGCGCATGCGCCGCGTGCCGGAGTTGCGCTTCAAGTACGACGATTCGGTCGACCGCGGCGAGCGGATCGATCAGTTGTTGCGCGGCAAGGACTGATTCTTCTTCCGTTCGCGCCGCCTTCTCCTGGCTGGGAGAAAGGGCAAAGCGAATTTTCATGGCTGCCAAGAAAGCCTACCGCGACATCAGCGGCATCTTCCTGCTCGACAAGCCGCAGGGCCTGAGCTCCAACCAGGCGCTGCAGAAGGTCCGTCACCTGTTCGAGGCACGCAAGGCCGGCCACACCGGCAGCCTCGACCCGATGGCAACGGGCCTGCTGCCGATCTGCTTCGGCGAAGCGACCAAGATCGCCGGGTTCCTGCTCGGCTCGAGCAAGGCTTACGATGCCGAAGTCCGGCTCGGCATCACGACCACGACCGATGACGCCGAAGGCGAAGTGATAT
>CAVTVN010000018.1:0-144957 GCA_963738115.1 uncultured Gammaproteobacteria bacterium
GGCGCGGCGAAGCGCATCTCATGAATCGATATCGTGCGCGCGAGCAGGGGAAATACGGCAACGTCGAAATCGACGCTGTCGGCAATAATGAAGTCGCTTGTTTTTCTTGCCCATGCGGTGTTGCCGACAACGATCTTGGCGGCGGTCACGTGCGGTGTCGGCACCAGCGAACGCCAGCCGCCGAGTTCCGGGTCGCGGCGCCAGCTGACCTGCAAGTCGCCGTCGATCGATATCGAGCGGCCGGTTGCTTCGGCCACAGTCCGGGTCAGCCAAGGCTTTGCGCGGTTCCAGTCGAACGTTGCCACGATCGCGATCGCGATCGCCATAAGGAGCAGCACAGCGCCAACGACGATGGATAGCAATTTGACGCTGCGTTTGAGCATTTGCGTACGGACCGGTGAACCTCGATCCTCCTTGATACCGGAAGCCGGCCCAAAGCGCGCTGAATGCTTTCGTTTGGCTCGCGTTCAACCCTCCGTACGGCGTATGGCTCGTCGTGCCACAGGTCGGATCCAGTGTCTGGCATGGTCGAGCCGAAGATTCGATAAATTTAATCAAAACATAGTGTTGCAGTCTCTCGATGCCGGCCCATCAGCACGACGCGGCCGACGTCGAGCGTCCACGGCGTTTCCTCCGGTGCGATGAAGGTCCAGTTGTTCGGTCGTCGGAAGGCGCTCGAGATGCACGTCCCGCGCGACGAAGCGCACCGCGTGCACCGAGATGCGATGGATCAGCAGCGGCGGCAGGGTGACGTCGAGGTCGATGCTGCCGGCAGTCAGGAACGCCATCTTATTGCCCCAATCGGTGTTGCCGACGGTGACCTTGTTCGCGGTCAGGTGCGGCGTCGCAGCCGGGCTTCTCCCAGATCAACCCCGCATCTCTTCGGGTTCCTTACCGCGCGTTTCGCGCACGAATTTGAGCTCGCTCATTCGTCGGCGGCGAGGAATTCGCGGGCAGAAAGCCGATTTGCTGCGTCGCATGGTGACACGAATCTCAGAAACGATTATTTTCTGCCACGCGTTGAATGTTAGCGCTAACAAAACAGTTCACCGAACCACCCGCTCTCACGCTGGCTGGGTTCGAGAGCAGGGGTGGGTGCCATGTGCCCAAGGGACCCCGCAAGGGGTGAAACGATAAGTAGTTGCCTGACCGGGGAAAAAAACACATGAAACATAACAACAGCGACAAGCTGGGGAAACTGAAGTCGAAAGCCCTATTCGTGTTCGTCGGCGGCGTGGTGGTAGTGAATCCCGCTTTCGCTCAGGACGCGAGGGTGGGCACAGACGACCCCCAGACGATGGGTACGGTGGAGGTCACCGGCCTTCGCAACAGCCTTGAGTCTTCGATGAACATCAAGCGCGATGCGACCGGCATCGTGGATGCGATCAGCGCCGAGGATATCGGCAAATTCCCGGACACCAACCTGGCCGAAGCGTTGCAACGCATCACCGGCATCTCGATCGAGCGCCGCGACGGTGAAGGCGCGCAGGTCACCGTGCGCGGATTCGGCCCGGAGTTCAACATGGTGACGCTCAACGGTCGCCAGATCCCGGGCGCCGAGGGCTTCTCCAACGGCGACCAGGTCACCGGCGGCGTCGGTTCCGGCACGCGCGCGTTCAACTTCGCGCAACTGTCGGCGGATGCGGTCAGCGGCGTCGAGGTGTACAAGACCGGCCGTGCCAACGCGCCGTCGGGCGGCATCGGCGCCACCATCGACATCCAGACTGCGCGCCCGTTCGATCACAACGGACTGGTCGCCAGCGCCGGCGCCAAGCTGCTCAAGGACGATTCGCAAACCATCGGCTCCGACGTCACCCCCGAGGTGACCGGAATCTTCAGCTACGCCAACCCCGACAAGACCTTCGGCATCGGCCTCAACGGCAGTTACCAGAAGCGCCACGGCGGCGACGTGGAGTCCACTGAAAACGCGTGGAACATCCGCAGTTGGCCTGCCTCGGGGATTCCTTCCCAACTCGGCTCCGGCACCGTGGTCACGAATGCGCCGGCCGCGGGACAGCTTTACGGCATTCCCAACGACCTGCGTTATGCGTTCTCCGATTTCGAGCGCGAACGTGTCAACGGCCAGGCGGTGATGCAGTTCAGGCCGATGGACAGCCTGACCCTGACGCTCGACTACACCTACTCGACGAACAAGATCGAGCAGAACCGCGGCGAGCAGACCATGTGGTTGAACCAGGGCGGCGGCTTCACCGCCATCAAGTTCGACACCAGCAGCCCGATCGCGGTGCCGGTCTACCTGCGTGAAGTGACTGGCAGCAAGGACTTCGGCTACGAGCAGCAGCTAAACAATCAGAAGTACAAGCTCGGTTCGCTGGGCTTCAACGCCGCGTGGGACGTCAACGACCGCTTCAAACTGAAGTTCGACGCGCACGATTCGGAGAACAAGAGCCTGCCAAACGACCCGGTCACCGGCGGCAGCGCGACTTTCTTCTCTGTGGCCGGCACCAATGCGGACGCGCCGCCGCGCAACTGCACCGGCGCCTACTGCGGCGGCAACTGGTCGCAGGAATTCTTCTTCAACACCGGCCTGCCGATCGCCACGCGTACCTGGTATCCGACCTTGAACGATGCCAACAACAACACGGGCGGCACGGTCAACCCGGATTTCCCGGCGGGGCAACTAGGCTCTCAGGTCCGGCGCATCTGGATGACGAGCCAGACGAGCGAAGTCAAGCAGGGGCGCCTCGACGGCGAATGGAATTTCGACAACAGCCGCTTCAAGTTCGGTCTCGATTCGATGAAGAACAGCCTGACCCGGCAGAACAGCAATGACAGTTACGCCGCACTGGGCGACTGGGGCGTGGCCAACGTCGGCAACGAGCCGGGCATGGTCGCATTGCTGAAGCCAATCAGCATCTCCGGCCTGTTCAACGACTACAGCACGAAGGGCATCCCGCCCGGCGCGTGGTGGGGCAACGCCTCGGCACTCGCGGCGTGGGCCGCCCAGGCCTACGGCGTACCGCTCACCTACAACCACAATCTGGCCAGCAACAACCAAATCGAGGAAAAAACCAACTCCGCCTATCTGCAGTACGAGTGGCAAGGCGAACTGGCCGGCAAGACGGCCAGCCTGGTTGCCGGCGGGCGCTATGAGAAGACCGACGTCGACTCCACGTCGAATATCAGTATCCCGCAGGCGGTCGTCTGGCAGGACGACAACGACTTCACCATCACCCAATCGTCCGCAGTCCAGCCTTTCAGCGAGAAATCGAGCTACAACTACTTTTTGCCGAACCTGGACTTCAGCCTCGATTTCAATGACGAGATGAAGGGACGCGCCTCAATCAGCAAGACCATCGCCCGGGCCCCAATGGGCAATCTTTATGCGGGGCCAACGCCAAAGGCCCCGACCGGCTCGGTGCTGGTGGCCGAATCCATGCGTGGTTCCGGCGATTCGCAGAACCCTGCGCTGAAGCCGCTGGAATCCAACAACATCGATGTGGCGTTTGAGTGGTATTTCGCCAAATCCAGCTACGCATCGCTGACCTTGTGGGGCAAGCGGGTCGACAACTTCGTCGGCAACACCGTGGTGCAGGAAAGCCTGTACGGACTGCGCGACCCGACTTCTGGCCCGGACGCGCAGAAGGTACTGGACTTCCTGCGAGGCCAGGCCTGCATCACGCAGGTCACCGCCGCCGGCAACGACCCCGCCCGCTGTTCGGCCAACAACGTCGCCCTGTTCACCGGACTGGCGATGCTGCGCAACGCGGCAGCGACCGGGGGACTGGCGAAGTTCAACGGCAGCGACGCGCAGTGGCAGCAGATGGCGACCGCGTACGACCTGATCGGCAACCCCGACGACCCGCTGTACACGTTCAACGTCAACACTCCCATCAACCAGCACAAGGCCAGCCTGCACGGATTCGAACTCGGTTGGCAGTACTTTTTCGGCGAGAGCGGGTTCGGCTTCCAGGCCAACTACACAAAAGTCCTGGGCGACGTGAACGTCAACAATTTTGCGCAGCCCGGCGTGAACCAGTTCGCGCTGACCGGCCTTTCCGACACCGCCAATGCGGTGCTGATGTACGAGAAATACGGCTGGTCCGCGCGCCTGGCCTGGAACTGGCGCGACAAGTACCTGATCGCGGCGAACCAAGAGGGGTCCAATACCAACCCGTACTACGTCGAGCCGTACCATCAGCTGGACCTGAGCGTGAACTACGCGCTCAACTACCACTGGTCGTTCTCCTTCGAGACGATCAACCTGACCGGCGAGGACGTCCGCTGGAGCTCCCGCACCACGCTGATGATCGACAAGCTGCTCGACCAGAGTCCGCGCTACCTGATTGGGGCACACTACAAGTTCTGAACGTCGCGTGTCCTTTGCCTCGGGGGAAACTCTGCGTCGCGCAGAGTTTCCCCGTCATTCCTCCTCGCCGCGAATGTCGCATTGCCGCTTGCGGACGCGACAGGTTTGTGGAACGTTCGCCGGACCTGGTCGACTGCTGGAAACACCATGGCCCGATATGCAGTGCTAAACAATGTGATGCATGAAGGTCTGCGCGTCGCCACCCGCTTCGGCAGCGAATTCGGCGACGACGTCGGCATGGTCCCCGCGTTTCCCACCGAATACGCCGAGTTGCAGCGCGAGTACCCGATCTTCCTGCGCCGGGATCGCGACAGCGATGCGTGGCAGTCGGTCGCCTTGCTGGGCTTCGCGCAGCGCGAGAACCTGTTCGTGCAGGACGGCCGCTGGAACGCAAATTACCTGCCGGGTGCGATCGCCAAGGGCCCGTTCCTGATCGGCTTCCAGGAAACCCGGGTCGATGGCGAACTGCGCAACGAACCGGTCATCCACGTCGACATGGAACACCCGCGCATCGGTCGCGGCGAAGGCGAAGCGGTGTTCCTGCCGCAGGGCGGGCACAGCGCCTACCTCGAACACGTCATCACCGTGCTGCGCGGCATCCGCGATGGCGCGGAAGCTGCCGGCGCGATGTTCGCTGCGTTCGATTCGTTGGGCTTGATCCAGCCGATGACCGTCGAACTGAAGTTCGACGACCAGCACGGCGCCAACCTGACCGGCCTGCACGGTATCGACCGCGAGCGGCTGGCAGCGCTCGACGCCACGTCTGTGCACCGGCTGCACCAGGCCGGCTACCTCGAAGGCGCGTACCTGCTGCTGTCCTCGCTGCACAACATGCGCCGGCTGATCGCGGAGAAGCAGCGCCGCCTGCGCCTGCAGGACGCCGCGACGGATCACGCGGCCTGAGCGCGGACGGCATGTCCCCGGCGACCACCGCGAGCGTGCGCGTGCTGGAAGGCTGCCGGCCCGACGCGCTGCCGCTGGCTGAAATGCTCGCGGCGGGGCAACCGACACTGCTCAAGGGCGTCGCGCGCGACTGGCCGCTGGTGCAGGCCGGCTTGAGCTCCACGCGCGCGGCGATCGACTGCTTGCGCGCCCACTACAACGGCAAGTCGGTGCCGTATTCGTATGGCGGCCCTGAGGTTGCGGGGCGACCGTTCTACAACGCCGGTTTCACCGAACTGAACTGCGAGGCGCGACATGGCGACCTCGGCCAGCTGCTCGAGGAGATCGCGGCGCGCAGCGGCGAGACGCGGCCGCCGACTTACTACGTCGCCTCGGTACCGGTCGATGGCTGCCTGCCGGGCTTTCGCGCCGGCAACGATCTCGATTTCACCAGCCACGGCATCGACGCGCCGCCGGCGATCTGGATCGGCAACCGCACGGTCGCATCGGCGCACTACGACGCTCCGAACAACATCGCCTGCTGCTGCGTCGGCCGCCGCCGCTTCACCCTGTTCCCGCCGGAGCAGATCGGCAACCTCTATCCCGGGCCGCTGGAACCGACGCCGGGCGGACAGGCCGTGAGCGTGGTCGACTTCGCCCATCCCGACTTCGAGCGATTCCCGCGCTTCCGCGACGCACTTGCGCACGCGCGCGACGTCGTGCTGGAACCGGGCGATGCGATCTTCATCCCGAGCATGTGGTGGCATCGCGTCGAAGCGCTGGACCCGTTCGGCGTGCTGGTCAACTACTGGTGGGGAAGCATGCCGGCCTGGATTCCGACGCCGATGCACACGCTCTATCACGCGCTGTGGACGATCCGCGACCGCCCCGAACGCGAAAAACAGGCATGGCGCGCGGTATTTGACTGGTACGTGTTCGGCTCGGCCGGACAGGCCGGCGCACATCTGCCGGAAGCGGCGCGCGGCCCGCTCGCGCCGATCGACGAAACCCTGTCCAGGCAACTGCGGGCGATGCTGACGGAAAAATTGAAACGATGAGCAACGGTCGAGTCCGCAAGGTCGTGATCGCCGGCGGCGGCACCGCCGGCTGGGCGGCGGCCGCGCTGCTGGCGCAGCAGTTCGCCGATCTGCTCGACATCACGCTGGTGGAGTCCGAGCAGATCGGCACGATCGGCGTAGGCGAATCCACGGTGCCGCCGCTGCGCACCTTCCACCACCTGATCGGTATCGACGAGCGCGAGTTCATGCGCGCGACGGCCGCCACCTTCAAGCTGTCCATCTCGTTCGAGAACTGGCTGCGCCCCGGCGATCGCTTCTTCCACCCGTTCGGCATCACCGGACGGAGCACGCTCACCTGCCCGTTCCACCATTTCTGGCTGGACAGTCTGCGCCGCGGCATGACCTCGAGCCTGGGCGACTACTGCGTGGAAACCGCGGCCTCGCGCGTGGACAAGTTCGCATTCGCGCAGCAGCCGCAGGTCAACTACGCCTACCACATCGATGCCGGCCTCTACGCGCGTTATCTGCGCACGTTCGCGGAGCGCCACGGCTTGAAGCGGGTGGAAGGCAAGATCCGTGAAGTGAGGCAGAACGGCGAGTCCGGCTTCATCGAGGCGCTGGTGCTGGAAGACGGGCAAGTCGTCGAGGGCGACCTGTTCGTGGATTGCACCGGCTTCCGCGGCCTGTTGATCGAACAGACGCTCAAGACCGGCTACGAGGACTGGAACCACTGGCTGCCGAGCGACCGCGCCGTGGCCATGCAGGTCGAATCGGTCGACCCGGCCGTACCGTACACCCGCGCCATCGCGCACGCCGCCGGCTGGCGCTGGCAGATTCCATTGCAACACCGCGTCGGCAGCGGCATGGTCTACTCCAGCGCGTACATGTCGGATGATGAAGCGGTCGCCAACCTGCGGCGGGACGTCGGCGCGAAACCCATCAAGGAGCCGATGCTACTGCGCTTCCCCACCGGCCGCCGGCTCAAGACCTGGAACAAGAACGTCGTCTCGGCCGGCCTGTCCAGCGGCTTCGTCGAGCCGCTGGAATCCACCAGCATCCATCTGGGCATCACCGCCATCGTGCGGCTGATCCAGATGTTCCCGGCCGAAGGAATCTGCCAGAGCCTCGTCGATCGCTACAACGCGATCAGCCGCGCGGAACTGGAGCAAGTGCGCGACTTCATCGTCCTGCACTACCACGCCAACCGGCGCGACGAGCCAATGTGGAAGGCCTGCCGCGAGATGGAATTGCCGGCGTCGCTCACGCAACGCATCGAACAGTTCCGCGAGCGCGCGCACGCGTGGCAGGGCGAAGACGAACTGTTCCGGGTCGATTCGTGGACGCATGTGATGCTGGGCCAGGGCATCACGCCGCGACAGCACCATCCGCTCGCGCGCGGGCTGGCCGATGCCGACATGCGGCAGGCTATTCGACGGCATCCGCCAGCCCATCGACAGGCTGGTGGCGACGATGCCCAGCCACCAGCAGTTCATCGAGCAGTATTGCAAGGCCGACTCGAGTGTCTGGGCGGGCAGGCGAAACTGATGTTGCTCACCGCGCACCCCGGCATCCGCATCGAGAAGCGCGTCGTCGGCCGCGAGGCCGCGCCGCTGCTGGTGATCGACGCGTTCGTCGCCGATCCCGACCGGCTGGTGCGCAAGGCCGCGCGCAGCGCGTTCGCGCCGCTGGGCGCGATGTTCCCCGGCCTGCGCGCGGTTGCCCCGCTCTCCTACCGGTTTCTGCTCGAGAGCGTGCTCAATCCGCTGCTGCGCGACTGCTTCGGCCTCGCGCCCGGCAGTTTCGACTTCCCGATGTGCCACTACTCGCTGGTCACCCAGCCGCCGACGCAGTTGCGCTTCCTGCAACGGGTGCCGCACATCGATTCGGTCGGCGCCGACGGGCTGGCGACCGTGCATTACCTGTTCCATGGCGACTGGGGCGGTACCGCGTTCTACCGTCATCGCAGCACCGGCTTCGAAAGCGTCGACGCCGCCCGCCACGAAATCTATTTTCGCGAACTGGAACGCGAAAGCCACGGCGACGACGCGCCGAGCGCCGGCTACATCGACGGCGACACCGCGCTGTTCGAGCGCATCGCCAGCGTGGATGCCGCATACAACCGCCTGATCGTATACCGCCGCAACTGCCTGCATTCGGGAAACATCGACAGCACCCGCATGCCGCCCGCCGATCCGCTGGCGGGGCGGCTGTCCATCAACAGTTTCATCGACGTGGCGACCGCGCCGGCGAGAACGGCAACGGCCACGCCTGCGCAGCCGGCGTGAACGCGATCGCGGGCCGCTCGAAAACATCCGGCAACGAGGAGAACGGCAATGCAACGGCGTGAGGTTCTGCAAATGTCCTTGGCGCTGGGCGCGTTGCTCGCGCCGGCAGCGTTCGCTCGCGCCGCCGCGCAGGCCGATGCGGGCGCCCGGTCGGCGCCCGGCGCGTTTCCGCCGGGTTTCCTGTGGGGTGCGGCGACGGCGGCCTACCAGATCGAAGGCGCGTGGAACGAGGACGGCCGCGGCGAATCGGTCTGGGACCGCTTCGCGCATACGCCGGGCAAGGTCAAGAATGGCGACACCGGCGACGTCGCCTGCGACAGCTATCATCGCTATGCGGAGGACATCGCGATCGCCAAACGCCTGGGCATCCAGTCGTATCGCTACTCGATCGCCTGGCCGCGCGTGCAACCCGATGGCAAGGGCGCGATCAACCAGAAGGGACTCGACTACTACCGGCGCGTCACCGACGCGCTGCTCGAAGCCGGCATCCGCCCGTTCCCGACGCTGTACCACTGGGACCTGCCGCAGCCGCTCGAAGACGCCGGCGGCTGGCCGAATCGCGACACCGCGGCACGGCTCGCCGACTACGCGCGCACCGTCGTCGCGGCGCTCGGCGATCGCATCAATCAATGGTGCGTCTTCAACGAACCCAAGACCTTCACGCAATGCGGCTACTGGCAGGGCAACCACGCGCCGGGCCGCAGCGAGCCGCTCGCGTTCCTGCGCGCAACGCACACGGTCAACCTCGCGCAGGGCATGGCGTTCCGTGCGATCAAATCGGTCAGCGCCAGACTCGAAGTCGGCGGCGTCTACGACACGCAGCCGACGTTCCCGGCGACGCCATCGAAGGCCGACGAACTCGCCGCCGAACGCTGGTTCAAGTTCGCCAACCTCTGGCACATCTATCCCGCGCTGCACGGCCGATATCCCGAAGGCGTTCTGCCGGCCGACCGGCAGGCAGAACTACTTGGCTGGCAGGACGGCGACGACAAACTGGTGCGCGCCGCACTCGATTTCGCCGGACTCAATTACTATTCCACGTGGCTGGTCGCCGACGATCCCAACGAGACCGACATCCCCGGCCTGCACGCGAAACCGTCGTGGGCGACGTACTACCCGCCGCACCACAAGACCGACAACGGCTGGGACATCTACGCCAGGGGTTTCTACGACATTCTCGTCAAGATGAACTCGCACCTGGGAGGCAAGCTGCCGATCGAGATCACCGAAAACGGCGCGGCCTACAATACCGGCATCGCGAAGGACGGCCGCGTGCACGACGCGAATCGCATCGCCTGGCTGCGCGCGCATCTGCTCGAACTGTCGCGCGCCGTCCGCGACGGCGTGCCGGTGCGCGCCTACCACTGCTGGGCCCTGCTCGACAATTTCGAGTGGAGCGAGGGTTACACGCAGCGCTTCGGCCTCGTCCACGTCGATTTCGAGCGCGGCCAGAAACGCACGCCCAAGGACTCGGCGGCCTGGTTCGCGCGCGTCGCGAAATCCAATCGGGTTGTCTGAAGTATACAAGTGGATATTGCAGCCTTGCCGGCGCCTACGGCCTCTACACCGCGGCCGCGGCGCTGTCCGTGTTCTTCGTGCTGCGCCGGGTGCACGAGACGCGCGGCAAGGAACTGGAACAGATGGAGGGCTGACGTGCGTCCGCGCGCGCGTGCCTCATGCTCCGGAACGCGCGCCGCGGGCCGCGGGCGGCGCGACCGAGTCGCGCTTGACGAGCTGGTGCGTCATGACGTGATCGACCACCATCCTGGTATCGCGATCCCTGCCGCGGATGTCGCGCAGCAGGATGCCGACGGCCGCGTCGCCCATCGCCGCGACCGGCTGGCGTATCGTGGTGAGTTCCGGCCACACCGTGGTCGCGGCCGAGGTGTCATCGAAGCCGACCACGGACAGGTCGCGCGGCACGTGCAGGCCGCGCCGGTGCGCGACCGAGATCGCCGCAGAGGCCATGTCGTCATTGCTGGCAAAGATCGCCGTCGGCGGACGGCGCAGCGCGAGCAGTTTCCCGGCCGCCTTCAGCCCGGAGCGGTAGGTGAAATAGCCCTGCTGCACCAACGCCTTGTCGAACTCGATGCCGGCTTCCGCCAGCGCGGCCTTGAAGCCATCGAAACGCCGCGCGCTCGCGGTCTGGTTGGGATGGCCCATGATGAAGCCGATGCGGCGATGCCGCTGCGCGATCAGGTGCGCGGCGATCTCGTGGCTCGCGCGGAAGTCGTCGATGCGCACATGCGAGATGTCGTTGCCGGCGCGGCCCGAGGCAATGGCGACCACCGGCACGCCGGCTTCGGCGAACTCGGCGAGCACGCTCCTGGATTCGCACAGCGGCGGCGGCAGGATCGCGCCGGACACGCTCTTGGCCAGCGCGCGCGCGGCCTTGCGCTCGGCCTCGGCGTCGAAGCCGTCCCAGGTGTCGATGACGATCTGCGCCGCGGTGCGCGAGGCGCCGCGCAGCGCGCCGACCAGGAGCTCGCGCAGATAGGCCGCGCTGGGGTTGGTGTAGATCAGCGCGATGCGTGTGTCGCGCGCGGCGGCCAGCGAACTCGCCGCGAGGTTGGGCGTGTAGCCGAGTTCGCGCACCGCGCGCTCGACGCGCTCGCGCGTCGCCTCGCGCACCGCGCCGCGGCCGTTGACGACGCGCGACACGGTCATCGGCGAGACCTTGGCGTGCGCAGCCACCGCGTCGATGGTGACCGCGTTGCTCTTGCGACGAACCGATTTCCTGGGCTTCTTCTCCAACATGCGCTCCTTCGGATGGCAGGCGGTGCCGGACGTTCCACATGCCCTGCCCGCGGAATCGTGCATGAATCCCGATCGCACGCGCGCGGCGCGGCCGCATTCATGTTAGCGATAACGGCTGCATTGCGCGATGTTCCGCCGCTGCACAGATCCCACAAACCTTAAAGACATCGACAGACTTCATTGTCGGACTTCATCACCCGTCACATTTATTGTACCGATGGGTATTGATATTTACCTGTCTAGGCTATAATATGCAAAGCCATCATGAGCACGACAGAAAAACCCAGCTTCGGATTCCTCGTCACCGACGTGACGCGGCTGATGCGCAAGCAATTCGACCGGCGCGCCATACGCTTTGGTCTGACACGCGCGCAGTGGCGCGCGCTCAAGCGCGTGCATCACGGCGAGGGCATCACGCAGAACGAACTCGCCGAATTCCTCGAGATGGAGCCGATCGCCGTCGGCCGCGTCATCGACCGTTTGCAGAAGGCCGGCTTCATCGAACGCCGCGCGGATCCGCGCGATCGTCGCGTCTGGCGCCTGCACCTGCTGGCCAAGGCGCATGACGTGGTCGACGACATGGAGCAGATCGGCAACGACCTTTTCCGCCAGGCGCAGCGTGGCATCGCCGCCGCCGAGATGAAATCGATGATCGGCGTGCTTGCACGCATGAAAGACAACCTCAACGCGTTGGACGACGCGAATGAAACACCAGGAGAATCGTCATGACCGACAAGCAATTCGGCGCACCGGAAGTGCCTGTGACCGCGCCGGCGAAAACGCGTAAGGCCAGGAACCTGCTGCTGTGGATAGTGGGGCCTGCCGTCGTGCTCGCCATCGCCGGTTACCTATATCTGACGGCCGGACGCTTCGTCTCGACCGACAATGCCTACGTGCAGGCCGACCACGCCACGATCGCGCCGCAGATCAGCGGCCGCGTCGTCGAAGTGCTGGTGCACGACAACCAGCCGGTCAAGGCCGGCGACGTGTTGTTCCGCATCGATTCGCAGCCGCTCGAAATTGCCATGGCGCGCATGCAGGCGTCGGTGGAAACGGTGCGCAGCCTGCTCGACGCGGGCCGCGCCGGTTATCGTTCGGCGCAGGCGGATCTGGCATCCGCCGAGGAAGCGTTGCGTGTCAACGAGCGCCAGTTCGAACGCATGAAGGAAATGCGCGCCAAGGGTCTGGTTGCGCAGAAGGATGTAGACGACGCGGCGAACAACTACGCGAATGCCAAGGGCAAGCGCGATTCCGACGTTGCCGCGCTGGCCAAGGCCGAAAACATTCTGGGCGGCCTGCCGAAGACGAAGAATGAAGACCTGGCCGGCTATAAGCTCGCGCAGGCGCAGTACGAACAGGCCAAACTCGATCTGGATCACGCCACCGTGCGCGCGCCGATCGACGGCGTGGTCGGCAAGGTCACGCTGCAACCCGGCGATTTCCTCGCCATGGGTCAGGCGGCGATGCCGCTGGTGGCGACGCGGACGATGTGGGTCGATGCGAATTTCAAGGAAACCGACCTGACCCACGTTGGCGTCGGCCAAGCGGCAACGGTCGAAGTCGACACGTACCCGGGCAAGAAATGGAACGCGCATGTCGCCTCGATCAGTCCTGCCTCCGGTTCGGAGTTTTCGCTGCTGCCGGCGCAGAACGCGACCGGCAACTGGGTGAAGATCGTGCAGCGCATTCCGGTGCGCCTGGCGATCGACGACAACGGCAACGGCCCGGTGCTGCGCGCCGGCATGAGCGCCAATGTGGAAATCGACACCGGCAGGCAGAACTCGCTGCTCGGGCGTATGCAGGGCGCCAAGGAGCCGGAGCAGACACGCGTTGCTGCGAGCAGCAGTCAAGAATTGAAGGTCAACTAAACGCCGTCATGCCCGCAACTGCGCGCGCCAGGAGCGCGCGCGAACAGCGGAGCTGGCCCGAAGGGCGAGCGCCAGGATGGCGCGAGTAAAGCGGGCTTTCCTCTTGATCTTCGTTCAACGCACGCAAAGCAAAATGGATTCCCGTTTGCGCGGGGACGACCGATCAAAAAGTAACTCACAGAACTTGATCCCTCCGCCATGAGCCAAACCGCCACCCATCGCGAAGTCGCCAACCGCGGCCTGCTGGTCGTGTCGGTGATGCTGGCGACGCTGATGCAGGCGCTGGATACGACGATCGCCAACGTCGCGCTGCCGAACATGCAGGGCTCGCTGTCGGCGACGCAGGACCAGATATCCTGGGTGCTGACCTCGTACATCGTCGCCGCTGCAATCGCCACGCCGGCAACCGGCTGGCTGTCGTCGGTGCTGGGTCGGCGGCGCCTGCTGCTGATCGCGATCGGCGGCTTCACCCTGGCTTCGGTGCTGTGCGGCATCGCCACCGACATCACCGAGATGGTCGCCTTCCGCCTGTTGCAGGGTCTGTTCGGCGCCGCGCTCGTGCCGGTCTCGCAGTCGACGCTGCTCGACGTGTTTCCGCGCGAAAAACACGGCGCCGCGATGGCGATGTGGGGCATGGGCGTGATGATCGGCCCGATTCTCGGTCCGCCGCTGGGCGGCTGGCTGACCGACGCCTACAGCTGGCACTGGGTGTTCCTGATCAACGTACCGATCGGCATTCTCGGCCTGCTCGGCGTCGCCGCGAGCCTGCCGACCGACGAGCACAAGCCGTCGCGTTTCGACTGGCGCGGCTTTTCCTTCCTCGCCATCGGCATCGGCGCGTTGCAGCTGATGCTCGACCGCGGCGAGCTGAAGGACTGGTTCGGTGCGACCGAGATCCAGATCGAAACGGCGCTGGCCGTGCTCGGCTTCTATCTGTACGGCGTGCATTGGTACACGAGCAAGAAGTCGTTCCTCGACCTCGGCCTGTTCCGCGATCGCAACTTCCTCGCCAGCAACATCTTCATCTTCGTGCTCGGCGTCGTGCTGTTCGCGACGATGGCGCTGCTGCCGCCGTTCCTGCAGAACCTGATGAACTATCCGGTAGTCACGACCGGCCTGCTGCTTGCACCGCGCGGCATCGGCACGTTGATTGCGATGATGGTCGTCGGCCGCCTGCTGGCGCGCGGCGCCGATGCGCGCCTGCTTGCCGGCATCGGCATGTCGCTGACGGCGTATTCGCTGTGGCAGATGGCAACCTGGGGCCCCGACGTACCGCAAGCCGCAATCGTCATCTGCGGCGTGATCCAGGGTCTGGGTCTCGGCCTGGTATTCGTGCCGATCTCTACGGTCGCGTATTCGACGCTGCCGATCTCGGCGCGCACCGAGGCGGCCGGCATCTTCAGCCTGATGCGCAATATCGGTTCGAGCGTGGGCATTTCGATCGTCATGACCCTGCTGTCACGCGGCACGCAGATCAATCACGCCGAACTGGCCGAGCGCATCACCGCATTCGATCCCGCGGCCGCGCACCTGGCGACGACGATGCATCTGCCGCAGGCTACCGCGATCGCCGCGCTGAACGCCCAGGTCACGCGCCAGGCCTCGGCGATAGCTTTTCTCAACGATTTCTGGATGATGATGATCATGACCGTCATCGCCATCCCACTGTTGCTGCTGCTGCGCCCGATAAAACAGACGCGCGCACCGGCGATCGTGGCCGACCACTGATGCACAAGCATCCGCCACCGGTGCCGCGCCCGCCGCGCGTACCCGCGCCGGCCGCCGAAGCGCCACGCGAGGCGCCCGTACGCCGCAACAGCGATGAAATGCGCGTCTACGGGCTCAACGCCTGCCTCGCGATTTTTCAGCGCCGTCCCGACGACGTGCGCAAGGTCTATCTGAGCGAAGCGCGCCTCGGCGCGCTCAAGGCGGTGCTGGCCTGGTGCGTCGAGCGGCGCCTCGGCTACCGCGTCGTCGAAAACGCCGATCTCGACAAGCTGACGCAGAGCCAGCATCACGAAGGCGTGTGCTTCGAGGTGCGCCGGCGTCCACTTTTATCACTTTCCACTCTGCTGCAACGCTTGCCGCCGCCGAAACCGGTGCTGCTGGTCTGGCTCGACGGCGTCGGCAATCCGCACAATTTCGGTGCCGTGCTGCGCAGCGCCGCGAACTTCGGCGTCAACGGCCTGATCCTGCCGCGCGAATCCGCGCTCAACGTCTCCGGCGCCGCGCTGCGCGTGGCCGAGGGCGGCGCCGAGGCGGTGCCGATCGCGCAGACGGCGCCGGGCGAGGACGTATTCGGCGCGTTGCGCAACGCCGAGATCGAAGTTGCCGCGACCGTGCCGCGAGCCGGCGAATCGCTCTACGCCGCGGCGCTGCCGAGCCGCCTGGTGTTCGTGCTTGGCGCGGAAGGCAGCGGCGTGCGCCAGGCGCTGGTCGACCGTGCCGGCCGCCACCTGACGATACCGGGCAGCGGCGCGGTCGAAAGCCTCAACGTGGCCGCGAGCGCGGCCGTGCTGTTCGGCGAATACTATCGCCAGCAGTCAGTTGCCGCGGAACGGAAGAATTTCCGCAAGCGCTAGCGTCGCTGCTGCAAAGCCGCGATGGTGCACGCCTCGCCCTACGCGACGAGGTGGTCGCGCGTCAGCAACTCGCCGTGTCAGCTCTTCGCCTTGAGCACATCGCGGATTTCGGTCAGCAGCGTGACTTCGGCGCTTGGCGGTGCGGGCGCCGCTTCCTGCTTGTGGGTCAGGCGGTTCATCAGCTTGACGACGAGGAAGATCGCGATGGCGACGATGATGAACTGAAGAATGGTATTGAGGAACACGCCGTACTTGATGATCGCGCCGCCGGTGACGACGCCTTTTGCGTCGGCGACCGGAGTGCCGATCTTCACCACGAGATCGGCGAAATCGATGCCGCCGATCAACACACCGATCGGCGGCATGATGATGTTGTCGACCAGCGACGACACGATCTTGCCGAAGGATGCGCCGATGACGACGCCGACCGCCAGGTCGATCACATTGCCGCGCAGCGCAAATGCCTTGAACTCGCTGAAAAAACTCATTGCTTGCCTCCCGTTGTCAACGCTCGCACAGTGCCGGTCAATCCCCTGACGGCGGCCCCAATCTAACCCAAGCGGCTGCCGACGGCGTAACGACTACATGATCGTGCCGCGCAGCTCGGCAATGCCCTCGAGCCGCGCGATGAAACGGTCGCCCGGCTTCAGCGCGGCCACGCCAGCCGGCGTGCCGGTGAAGATCAGGTCGCCGGCGTGCAGTTCGAACAGCTTCGACAGCTCATGGACGATGTCGGCGACACTGAAAATCATTTCGGCGATGTCCGTGTTTTGACGAATGGCGCCGTTCACGTCCAGCGTCAGCTGCGCGTGCTGCGGATGGCCGACTTCGCTCGCGCGGCGCAGCGCCGACAGCGGCGCGGAGCGGTCGAACGCCTTGGCGGTGTCCCATGGCAGGCCCTTGCTCTTCGCCGCGGCCTGCAGGTCGCGGCGCGTCAGGTCGAGACCGACGCCGTAGCCGTAGACATGCTTCAGCGCATTAGACGGCGAGATGTCGACCCCGCCGGACTGCAGCGCCACGACCATTTCGACCTCGTGGTGCAGGTCGCTGGTTGCCGGCGGATACGGAATGTTCGAGCGGTCGGCGACGACCGCGTCGGCCGGCTTGCAGAAGAACACCGGCGCGACTCGGTCGACGGCCATGCCCATTTCGCGCGCATGTTCGGCATAGTTGCGGCCGATGCAATAGATGCGATGCACCGGAAAGCGTTGTTCGCTGCCGGCGATCGCTACCGAGGGGGTCAGTGCCGGCGGAAACAGGAACGTCATGAGGATTCCCTTGAGGCGGATCGAAAGCGGAAAGATAGCGGTCTGGCGGCCCGTTGCCAATTTTGCCGACTCGCTCGATCTGACACCTGTCACCCGCAACCGGTGACCATTGGCCCTGGATTGCAACGTCGCCGAAAGCCAGTCTATGGCAAACTGGGTGTTCGGGGTCGAGCCATCATGGGTGTCATGGGAAATTCGGAGCTGCTGAAGGAACTGCGTATCGATCGCGGCGCTGCCGAGCCGCCGTCGCGCCGGCCGCTGTGGCTCGGCCTCGGCATCGTTGCGCTGGTGGCGATCGGCGCTGGCGCCTGGTTCGCGCTTTCCGGCTCCTCGGCACTGCCGGTGCGCACCGCCGTTGCGCAATCGATGCCGGCCACCGGTGCCGGCGCCTCGGTGCTCGATGCGACGGGTTACGTGACCGCACGCCGCTCGGCGACGGTATCCGCACAGATCACTGGGACACTGACTGACGTCCTTATCGAAGAAGGTGACCACGTCCAGGAAGGCCAGGTCCTCGCGCGCCTCGACGACACCGCGCAGAGGGCGCAGCTCGCACAGGCGCAGGCACAACTGCATGCGGCCCAGGCGACGCTCGTGCAGTGGCAGTCGCAACTCGATCAGGCCAAACGCGACTGGAAACGCGCGGACGACATGGTCGGGCGAAAGCTCGTTTCGGAGCAGGCGGTCGAGCAGGCACACACGCAGGTCGATACGCTCTCGGCGCAGCTGGCGACACAGCGCCGCACGATCGAACTCGGCGAAGCCGGCGTGCGCTCGGCTGAAGTGCAGCTCGGTTACTGCACTGTGCGCTCGCCGTTCACCGGCGTCATCATCGCCAAGGCCGCGCAGGTCGGCGAGATCGTTTCGCCGTTATCGGCCGGCGGCGGGTTCACGCGCACCGGCGTCGGCACGATCGTCGACATGGATTCGCTCGAAGTCGAAGTCGATGTCAATGAGGCTTACATCGGCCGCGTCGTCGCCGGCAATCCGGTCGATTCGGTGCTCAATGCCTATCCGGACTGGAAGATCCCGTCGCACGTGATCGCGATCATCCCGACTGCCGACCGCTCGAAGGCGACCGTGAAGGTGCGCATCGGCCTGGATCAGAAGGACCCGCGCATCGTGCCCGACATGGGCGTGCGCGTGTCGTTCCTCGAGGAAAAAAAACCGGCGGCCCAGGCCCAGCAGCAGGCGCCGCGCGGCGTGCTGGTGCCGGGCGCGGCGCTGCGCAAGGACGGCGACAAGGATGTCGTGTTCGTCGTCAAGGAAGGCAAGGCGCAACGGCGCGCTGTTTCGGTCGGCGGCAACGTCGGCGAGTCGCGCCAGGTACTCGCGGGCGTCGCCGCCGGTGAGACGGTCGTCCTCGAGGCTCCGCCCGACCTGAAGGACGGCGCGGCGGTGAAGGTCGCTGCGCCATAGATTTCGCTGTCGCGTGCGCGGTGCTGTCGATGTCGCGCCCGCTCGTTCGTCGTATCAGCATTGACGCTTACCAGCATTGAAACCAGGAATTTGTCTGCCAAGCGAGGTTCCCATGTCCGAGTCGATGGTCCAGATCCGCAACGTCACCAAGGTCTACGAACGCGGCAAGCAGAAAGTCGAGGTGTTGCATGGCCTCACGCTGGATATTCCGAAGGGCGATTTCGTCGCGCTGATGGGGCCGTCGGGCTCCGGCAAGACGACGCTGCTGAACCTGATCGGCGGTCTCGACCAGCCGACCGCGGGCGAGATCAGTGTCGGCGGCAGCCGCATCGACAAGCTCAAGAGCGGTGCGCTGGCGCAATGGCGCGCGCATAACGTCGGTTTCGTCTTCCAGTTCTACAACCTGATGCCGGTGCTGACCGCCGAGGGCAACGTCGAATTGCCGCTGCTGCTGACCAAGCTGTCCTCGGCGCAGCGCAAAAAGAATGTCGCTGTCGCGTTGCAGGTGGTCGGTCTTTCCGACCGCGCCAAGCACAAGCCGAAGGAACTCTCCGGCGGCCAGGAACAGCGCGTCGCGATCGCGCGCGCGCTCGTCTCCGATCCACAACTGCTGGTCTGCGACGAGCCGACCGGCGACCTCGACCGCAAGACCGCCGACGAGATCCTCGGCCTGCTGCAGGTGCTGAACCGCGAACACGGCAAGACGATCGTCATGGTGACGCACGATCCGAAGGCAGCCGAATTCGCGCGACGTACGCTGCATCTGGAGAAAGGCACGTTGGTCGAGCAGGCAGCGTGAGAGCCGGGAATCGGGAATCGGGAATCGCAAGAGGAGTACTCGCCATGTTCACACGATCCCCGATCCTGCATTCCGAAAGATGGTTTTTGCCGATTTCCCACTCCCTATTCTCGATTCCCATCTCATGACCAAGACCGGATTCGTCATCGCGAACCTGTTTCGCAAGAAAACGCGCACGACGCTGACACTGCTGTCGGTGATCATGGCGTTCCTGTTGTTCGGCCTGCTGCAGTCGGTCAACCACATCTTCGACGCCGGCCCGAATTTTCTCGGCGCGGCGCGGCTGATGACGCAGGCGCGCGTGTCGTTCACCTCGCCGCTGCCGATCTCGATGGTGCCCAAGCTCGAGGCGATTCCGGGCGTGACGCGCGTCGCCTACTCGCAATGGTTCGGCGGCATCTGGCAGGAGAACACCCAGTTGTTCATGTTCTCGGTCGATCCGCAGCGTCATCACGATGCCTACCCGGAATGGGTGATGCCGGAGGATCAGTGGAAGGCGTTCGAGAACACGCGCACCGGCATCATCGCCGGCAAGCTCATCGCTGAAAAATACGGCTGGAAGATCGGCCAGAAGATTCCGATTTCGTCGAACATCTTTCCGCAGAAGAACGGCAGCAAGGCCTGGGCGTTCGACCTCGTCGGCATTTACGACGGCAAGGACGAGGACTGGAAGAAGCGCGCGTTGAACGTCTACCTCCAACACGACTACTTCGACGAAGCCAACCAGTTCAACATGAAGGGCCGCACCAATTTCTTCATCCTCAAGATTGCCGACAGCAATCAGGCGCAGCAGATCGCGCAGACCGTCGATGCCATGTTCGAGAACTCGCCTGACGAGACCAAGACGCAGACCGAGAAGGATTTCAACCTGAGCTTCGTCAAGCAGATCGGCGATATCGGCCTGATCGTGCGTTGGATCCTGTTCGCCGTGTTCTTCACGCTGCTGCTCGTCGTCGGCAACACGATGGCGCAGAGCGTGCGCGAACGCGTGCCGGAACTGGCCGTGCTCAAGACATTGGGTTTCTCGGACGGCAGCGTGCTCGGCTTCGTGCTGGCCGAAGCCGTCGCGATGTGCGCGATCGGCGGCTTGATCGGCTTGGGGCTGGCCACGCTGCTCGGCGCGATCGTCGAGAAGGGCAGTGGCGGCCAGTTCCAGCTCAGCGTCGGCGGCTATGTCTGGGCGATCGGTCTGGCGACGATCGCATTCATGAGCATTGCCGTCGGCCTGCTGCCGGCGCTGCGCGCGCAGCGCCTGAAGATCGTCGACGCGCTGGCTGGACGTTGAGGAAGAGGAAAAACCATGTTGACGCAAACGACCGCAATCACCAGCCTCAACCTGAAAAGCATCCCGCAACGATGGGGGCCGTCACTGGTCATCGTCATCGGCCTGGCCGGCGTCGTCGCTGTGTTCACCGCGTTGCTGGCGATGGCCGTCGGCTTCGAGAGCACGCTGAAATCGACCGGCCGCACGGACGTTGCGCTGATCATGCGCGGCGGTTCCGACGCCGAACTCAACTCCGGCCTCGGCCGCGACATCGGCACCCTGATCAAGCAGTCGCCCGGCATCCGCAAGGACGATGACGGGCAGCCGCTCGCCTCGGCCGAGATGATGTTCATCGCCGAACTGGCGAAGAAGGGCGACCGCACCGGTTCGAACGTCACCGTGCGCGGCATCGAGCCCAAGGGCATGAAGCTGCGGCCGCAGTTGAAGATCGTCGAGGGGCGCATGTTCGGCAGCGGCCTGCGCGAACTGATCGTCGGCCGCGGCGTCACGCGGCAGTTCGAGGGCGCAAAGATCGGCCAGACGCTGCGCATGCGCGGTTCGGAGTGGGCCGTCGTCGGCGTGTTCGAGTCCGGCGATGCGAACGACAGCGAGCTTTGGTGCGATGTCGAAGTCGCGATGACGACATTCAATCGCCAGGGCTACAGTTCCGTGCGCGCGGAACTCGATGGCCCGTCCGCAATGACGACGCTCAAGGACGCTCTGAGCGCCGATCCGCGTTTCGCCGTCGATGTGGCGACCGAACTGGATTATTACAGCGGGCAGACGCGGCAATTCCGCCAGCAGATCGGCTTTCTCGCCGGCGTGGTCACTTTCATCATGGCGCTCGGCGCGATCTTCGCCGCGCTCAACAGCATGTATGCCGCGGTCGCGGCGCGTTCGCGCGAGATCGCCACGCTGCGCGCAATCGGCTTCGGCGGCATGCCGGTGGTGCTGTCGGTGATGATCGAATCGCTCGTGCTCGCCCTGATCGGCGGCGCGATCGGTGCGGCGATCGCCTATGCGCTGTTCAACGGTTTCTCGGTGTCGACGCTGGGGCAGAACTTCACCCAGGTCGTGTTCGCCTTCAAGGTGACACCCGGGCTGGTCGTGCGCGGCCTGATCATCGCCGTGATCATCGGCATGTTCGGCGGCCTGCTGCCGGCGATTCGCGCGGCACGCATGCCGGTGACGACGGCGCTCAGGGAGCTGTGAGGAGTGAGGAGTGGCTAGTGGCTAGTGACTAGTGGTTAGTGGCTAGCTCTCAATTTGGCCGTCATTCCCGCGCAAGCGGGAATCCATGTTGATCTTTCGTCAGACTCTGAGTCACTGAACGAGCAGACGAATGCAGCGACCTAGGGCAGGGCAGGGCCTGCGGGCGTAAGCCGCTATTTGCCGATCAGAACATCCGATGCCTTGATGATGGCAACGGCCGCGTCGCCGCGTTTGAGTGCGAGATCATCGACGGCTTCGTTCGTGATCGACGACGTGATGATGATGCCGTTGCCGACATCGAGGCGAACGTGGGCGATGGTCTGCCCCTTGAAAACCTCGATGACGGTGCCCTTGATCTGATTGCGCGCACTGAGTTTCATCAGTGTCCTCCAACTACCCCGTGACCCCAAATACCCTTCCGCGAGCGGCGGTCGTCGCAACTCCCCAGTTAACCGCAACCGTCTTCGCTCTCACCCCGAGCCCTGATCTTCAGGGCATTACGGGCGGATGGTACTCCAGCGTCAGCCCGAACGCCCACAGCAGCAGCAGCACCAGCGGCAGATGCACGAGCAGTTGCAGGAAAGTGAAACCGACGATGTCGCGCGCCTTGAGTCCGAGCACGCCGAGCAGCGGCAGCATCCAGAACGGGTTGATCAGGTTCGGCAGCGCCTCTGCCGCATTGTATATTTGTACCGCCCAACCCAGATGGTAGTGGAGGTCGTTCGCCGCCTGCATCACGTACGGCGCCTCGATCACCCACTTGCCGCCGCCGGACGGCACGAAGAAGCCGAGGATCGCCGAATAGATGCCGATGACGAAAGCGTAGGTGTCGGTCGAGGCCAGGCGCACGAACAACGACGACAGCTCCTGCGCCACGGTCTGGCCACCGGCACCCTTGGCCGTGGTCAGGATCGTTGCGATGCCGCCGTAAAGCGGAAACTGGATCAGCACGCCGGTCGTGCTCGGCACCGCACGCGCGACTGCGTCGAGGAAGCTGCGCGGGCGCCAGTGCAACAGCAGGCCCGCCATCAGGAAGATGAAGTTGTAGGTGTTGAGGTTGGCAATGGCGACATACCAGGCCTTGGTCGCGAATTCGTGGATCAGCCAGCCGAGGCCGAGCAGCGCGATCAGGATCGACAGCAACGGACTTTGCTCGAACCAGTCGCTCGGCCGCCGGAATTGCGGCAACGTGCGCATCACGGTCGTTTCCGTCTCGATATAGCTGCCGGCGGTCTGCGCTTCGCTTTCGCCCGGCGCCGACCACCACGCGATCAGCATCGACACGACGAACAGGATCACGGTAAGGCCGATCGACTGCCACAGGAAGATCGTTTCGGTGAACGGGATCACACCGGTGATCGCGAGCAACGGTTTCGGAATGCTGGCCGGGTTAGCCTGCAACTGCGCGGCGGATGACGACAGGCCCATCGCCCAGGTCGCCCCGAGGCCGAGATAAGCTGCAGCGCCTGCTGCGCGATAGTCCATTTTCAATTCGTCGCGTCGCGCCAGCGCACGCACGAGCAAGCCGCCGAACACGAGGCTGAAGCCCCAGTTGAGCAGCGAGGCGAGCATCGAGATCAGTGCGACAAACGCCACGGCGCCGCGGCCGTTGCGCGGTACCGCGGCGAGTCGGTCGATCAGTTTCGCGACGATCGGTGCGGTGGCAACGACATAGCCGCCGATGACGACAAAGGCCATCTGCATCGTGAACGGAATCAAGGTCCAGAAACCTTCGCCGAACGATACGGCAACATCGGTCGGCGACGCGCGTAGCGCGAGTGCCGCAAGCGCGACGATGACCACGGCCAACGCGGCAAACACGTAGGCATCGGGAAACCACCGTTCAGCCCATGCCGCAAGGCGCAGGGCAGTGCGTGCGAGTCCGGAACTTGAGGAGGCCGCCGTAGGCTGCGTCGTTTCCATCGTCTGCTCCCGCATGAGTCAAATCGCCGTGCAGTGTGCGCAGCGGACCTGCACTGTGCAAGGCAAAACGCAGCAACGCGACGCCGGGCAGGCTAAGACTTTGGTCGATGGTGCCAGCGTGCGAGGATCCCGTCCGCGGCCCGTTCGCGGTGAGCAGCGCGGCCGGCGCGGCGAAGCGCTGCCCGCGTTGGCCCGGTGACTGTGCCGTTACGCGCCGAGGTCAACGGCGGCGATACCGGTGTCGGCACAATGGCGTCGGTAGATGTCGTCGAGTATCGACGCCGTGTAGCGCTGGCTGACATTTCCTCCGATATCGAGATATTCGACGGCGCCCGTCACCGCGACGAGCACGATCAGCGCTTCTTCGCCGATGACTTTCCACGAATCGATGTTGCCTTTCGGCTCGTACACATAGCCGCCGGGGCCGACGCGCTCGCCGGTGTCCAGTTCGCGCCAGCCCTGCAGGTTGAACGCATGAACCTCGCCGGTGTGTCGATGACGCGCGATGGCCTCGCCGGGTTCGAGGCGCAACAGCTCGACGAAGCCGCGGTCGCCACGCATGAAACGCAGCGGCTTGAACGATTTGCCGCGACCCAACGCAACCCATGGAATCGAGCCTGCCGCGACTTGCGATACGAAGGCAGGGATGATCTGGGCCGTTTCAGGCAGTGCATTCATGCTTGTCCTCCTGTGTCGTTGTCCTGGTCCAGTCCTCGGATCCGGGTTGACGATGATTCGCGCCGGCAACCGGACGATTTTTCAAGCCGCCGCAGCGCCGAAGAGCACGCGGCGTTCGTCGGTGCTCAGCGGGCGTGGTTTCGCGTAGACGTCTTCAACGCCGGCATACACGCGTTGCACCGCCGGCCTTGCGCGGATCGTTTCGAACCAGCGCCGCAGATGGGGAAATTCGTCGAGGTTCTGGCCGTGTCCGTGGTGCGGCACGATCCACGGATAACAGGCGATGTCGGCGATAGAGAAATCGCCGGGCAGGAGCCCAAGTGCCTCGGAGGCCATGGACGGCGTGGAGAGGCCGCCGGGCAGGAGCCCAAGTGCCTCGGAGGCCATGGACGGCGTGGAGAGGCCGCCGGGCAGGAGCCCAAGTGCCTCGGAGGCCATGGATGGCCGAGAGGGGCCCTCGGTACCTTCGGATGGCCGAGAGAGGCCGCCGGCGATGAAAGCACGATCGGCCAGGCGACGATCGAGCACGCCGTACAGGCGCCGCGTCTCGCGTGCGTAGCGCTCGATTGCGTAGGGCACGGGTTCCGGCGCGAACACATTGAAATGCCCGATCTGGCCGGCCATTGGCCCGAGCGCCGACATCTGCCAGAACAGCCACTGCAGCACGTCGGCGCGGCCGCGCTCGTCGGCGGGAAGCAGGCGCCCGGTCTTCTGCGCCAGATACCACAGGATCGCGCCGGACTCGAACAGCGCAAGCGGCGCGCCGCCGCCAGCCGGCGTGTGGTCGACGATCGCCGGAATCTTGCTGTTTGGCGAAATCGAAAGATAGCCGGGCTGGAACTGTTCGCCTTTGCTCAGCCGCACCGGCACGACGCGATAGGGCAGTTGCGCCTCTTCCAGGAACAAACGCGCCTTGAGGCCGTTCGGTGTCGGTGCGAAGTAGAGATCGATCATGATGAATCCGGGTCTGCACAGTAGAAGTCCGGAGCCAAGATTAGGTAAGATACTGGCTCGATATAAGAACCATAAACATCTATATTCATGGAGCCAGAAATATCGCTTGCACTACGTCTGCCGGAGCCCGGCTCGCGTCGCCTGCAGCGCGATTTGCACGCGCAACTGCGCGCCGCGATTCTGGGTGGGCGGCTGCATGCGGGCACGCGCTTGCCGACGACGCGCGCGCTGGCCCGCGCGTACGGCATCTCACGCAACACGGCACTGGCGATCTACGACCAGCTTTCCAGCGAGGGCTATCTCGTCGCGCGCGGCAAAGCCGGTACATTCGTCACCGCGGTCGCATCCGCAAACGCAGTGCACCGGGCCGCAGCCGCGGCGGCGAACAAGGGCAGCCGTCTCAATGCACGCTGGCGCGTGCACCCGCCGGCCGGCGACGCGCCGCCGCCGCCGACACCCCGTTTCGACTTTCGCCTCGGCGTGCCGGACCTGACGCTGTTCCCCGCGTCGATCTGGCAGCGCCTGAGCACGCGCGCGTGGCGCACGCAGGCGAGGGGACCGGCCGCCTACGGGCAGGCACAAGGACGGCCGGCGCTGCGCGAGGCGATTGCCCGGCACGTATCGTTCGCACGCGCGGTCGCCTGCACCGCCGACGACGTCATCGTGACCTCGGGCGCACAGCAGGCGTTCGACCTGCTCGCGCGCGTGCTGGTCACGCCACAGCGCAATGTCGTGGCGATCGAGAATCCCGGCTATCCGCCGCTGCGTGCTGCCTTTGCCGCGGCTGGCGCGAAGCTCGCCCACGTGGCGGTCGATCGTGACGGCCTGATCGTCGAGCGCGTGCCCAATGCGGCGCGCGTGATCTACGTGACGCCGTCGCATCAGTTTCCACTCGGCGTGGCCATGTCGGCGCAACGGCGCAATGCGCTGCTCGAATTCGCACGTCGCCGCGGCGCGGTGGTGATCGAAGACGACTACGACGGCGAATTCCGTTTCAGCGGCCGGCCGCTCGACGCGCTGCAGACGCTCGATCGTGACGAGTCGGTGTTCTATGTCGGCACGTTTTCAAAAAGCCTGTTCCCGGCGCTGCGCCTGGGCTACGTTATCGCGCCGCCATGGGCGCGCGCCGCGCTCGTCGCCGCGAAACAGAGTGTGGACGGGCATTGCCCGGTCGTTGCGCAGGACACGCTGGCCGCCTTCATAAGCGAAGGACACCTCGCGCGACACGTGCGCAAGATGCGGCACGTCTATGCGGCGCGGCGCGATCGCCTGGTCGAGGCGCTCGGCGGCGAACTGTCGGCGTGGCTCGAGCTGCAGCCAAGCATCGCCGGGCTGCACGTTGCCGCGTGCACGGCTGCCTCGATCGACGTGCCGGCGCTGGTGCGACGTGCGCGTCAGCGCGGCATTGGTCTTTATCGGCTGGGCGAGTACTTCGGCGACCGCTCGCGGCGCGACGGTCTGGTATTCGGTTATGGCGCGATTGCCGAGAGTTCGATCAACGAAGGCCTGGCCCGATTGCGCCGGCTCCTTGCCGATTGACGCGCAAGTTGGGCTTGGTGTTCAGCGCCGCGCTCTGGCCAGCGTGATTGTCGCCACGCCGGCGAGAATCACCGCCATGCCGACCAGATCGAGCGTGCGTACCGATTCGCCGGCGAAGAGGACGCCGATCAACACGGCGACCGGCGGATTGACGTAGGCATAGCTCGTCGCCAAGGCCGGCCGCACGTGGTGCAGCAGGTAGATGTAGGCGCTGAATCCGACGATGGATCCGAAGACAAGCAGGTAGGCGAGCGCAGCCACCGTCTCGGTGTGTACGACGACGACGCGTTCCTGTGTGAGCAAGGCAACGATGCCGAGCGCCACGCTGCCACACAGCATCTGCGCGGCCGTGCTCATGGCCGGATGCGGCATGTCGCGGCGGCGGCTCCAGACCGAGCCGAACGCCCAGGTTGCGGCGGCGCCGAGCAATGCCAGCGCACCCAGTGGCGAACCGCTCAGATCGCCGCCGAAATTCAGCACGACGACGCCGACGAAGCCGACGATCAGGCCGACCCACTCGACACCGCTCGGCCACTGCCTGTACATCCCGGCAAAGAGTGCGGCGAACAGCGGCATGCTGGCGACGGCGACCGCGGCGAGTCCGGAAGCGACCGTTTGCTCCGCGTAGCAGACCAGGCCGTTGCCGAAACCGAGCAGCAGCGTGCCGGTGACCGCGCAATTGAGCCATTGCTGACGCGTCGGTGCGGCGATGCCGCGCCAGCGCAGCACGACGAACATCAGCACACCGGCGATGAGGAAGCGGATCGCACCCATCAGGAACGGCGGAAAGTCGGCGAGTGCGATGCGAATCGCCAGGTACGTCGAGCCCCAGATCAGGTACACGCCGATCAGTGAAAGCGGAATCAGCACGCGCGGCGACAGCGCGCCGCCATTGGCGGATTCGGATGTCGGACTGACTGCAGCGTTCATCGGCTCACGCACCGGTTGTTCGATGTGTTCGAAATCGAGTTCGACTTCAGCGCGTTCAAGGGGCCAGCCGCGTCGATGCCTGGCCGAACACGTAGCGCCAGCCGCTCTTCGTGCGCGCATACGTGTCGCTGAACCACAGCTTGTAATCGTAGTCGCCGTCCTTGTTCGAACCCTTGATCCACAGCAGTGCGGTAACCACCGCAGTGTCGCCCCAGACGCGCACGGTTTGCTCGGAATCTTCCTGATGCTCGTAGGTCTCGCTCTTGTCGCGCGCCGATTTCAGAAGGTCGGCCTTGTTGAACGTCTTGCCCTTGCCGGTGACGAGCACGAAATCGTCGGCGAGGATGCTGTCCATCGTCGCCGCGTCGTTGGCCTTGACCGCGGCCTGATATTTCGTGTCGAGTGCCGCGACCGCAGCGCGATCCTGCTCAGGGGTTGCGTGCGCTTGAAGCGCGAACGCGACCAGCAGGCAGATGACCGCAAAAGACTTGCGCAGGAAGTGCATGGGAGCTCCGGAATTACTTCGGTTGCGCCCGCGACAGCTGGGGCCTGGGGCGCGCATGACGGGCATGTTCCGTCAATGTAGCCAGTCACGAGGCCTGACGACAGCGCCACTGGTCATGCACTGCCCGGAGCCACCTTTACACCGCGTTGAGCTGCCCTGATCCGCGTGTTTTTTCCAGCGGATTCGCGTCGATCCGCATCCGGCAGCCGATCAAGCCCTGCGCCGGCTTTCGCGCGTGAGCAGGTCCTGCTTGCGTGCGATGCCCCAGCGATAGCCGCCGAGCGAGCCGTCCTCGCGAATCACGCGATGGCACGGCACGACCACCGCGAGCCGGTTGCGCGCGCAGGCGTTGGCGACTGCGCGCACCGAGCGCGGCGCGCCGATTGCGGCTGCGATGTCGGAATAGCTGCGCGTGCTGCCGCGCGGTATCTTTTGCAGTGCCTGCCAGACGCGCCACTGGAATGCGGTTGCCTGGATGTCGACCGGCGGCATGGGCGTCGGCTCGCCGCCGGCTGCGCCGCCGATGTCGGCTTGCACGCGCGCCACGACCGCCGCGAGCCACTCGTCGCGGCCGGCATCGACGCGCTCGATCGTTGCCTTCGGAAACTCGTCGCGCAGGCCGGCAAGCAGCGTGGCGTCGTCGTTGCCCAGCGCAACCGAACAGATGCCGCGCTCGGTCGCCGCAACCAGCACGCGGCCGAGTGGAATTTTTAGCGTTGTATACCGAAGCGCGACGCCGGCAGCGCCACGGCGATAGGTCGCCGGCGTCATGCCCAGCAGCTGCCCGGTCTTCTCATAGACGCGGCTGCCGGAGCCGTAACCGGCGTCGTAGATCGCATCGGTGACGCGCGGCGCCGCGCGCAGCGCGGACTTCAGGTTCTTCAGGCGCAGCGACTGCGCGTATTCCGCCGGACTCACGCCGAAGCGCTTGCGGAACGCGCGTTGCAGGTGGCTTGCGCTCAAGCCGACCGCATGGGCCAGCTCGTTCAGGCGCGGCGGGGCGTCCGCGGCATCGGCGATCAAGGCCAATGCGCGCTCCAGCGGATCGATTTGCAGGTCAGTGGTTTTCGGCATTGCGGTCATGTTGGCGATCTCCTTGCGCGCACACTAGTGCGCGGCATGAATCGCCGCCATCCGTTTCTTGCTGCCAACACGGCTGGGTTTGTGAGTTCCCGGTTGCGGCAAATCGCGTCGCTTCTTGCAACGCTGAAGCGCTTAGTGATTCAGCGGCGCGGTGTCGTTGCGCAATACGACGAACTCACCTTCGAGCACACGCGGTTCGACACCGGTGGATTGCGCCGTATGCACGGGACCGGGATGCGTGCGCGTTATCGCGCGCACGATCGCGACAATGCTGCCGATGAAAGCAAACGCGAGCAGGGCAAAAAATCCGAACACGAGGATGCCGACCAGCAGCACCGCTCCGACGGCTGCCAGCGCGAGGCGCAGCAGCGGATGTCGCGGACGATTGAACCAGCGCCAGTACAACATGGCGTCGCTACTCCGTATGGCAGAATGCCCCTGACTTTGCGACGGAAGGAGTCCGGCACAAGTGGGAAGGGCTAGATACTCCGATGAGTGTTAGAAAAACGTTATGCCAAGTTGCCGACGTGCCGGACGGCGGCGCGAGCGCGGTCGACGCCGGCAGCGCCGAGAATCCGCAATCGGTGATCCTGCTGCGTCAGGACTCACGCGTGTTCGCCTATCGCAACGAATGCCCGCATACCGGGCGCCGCCTGGACTGGTCGCCCGGGCGCTTCCTGGTCGAGGGCAACCAGCTCATCTGTGCCGCCCACGGCGCGTGTTTTTTCATCGACTCCGGACGCTGCTACGCCGGGCCGGCGCGTGGCGACGCCCTGTCCGCCGTCGCCATTGAGATCGTCGACGGCAAAGTCGTTCTGGCCTGACTCGTGCGCGCCGGCGCTGTGGACGGTGCGCGCGAGACGACTTCAGTAGATCTGTACGCGAACGTCCTGATGCGCCTGTCCCGAGCAGGCGAACTGCTGAGTCATTCCCAGGATCGAACTCTTCGGTATCAGCGTTCCGGTGACGACGGTCGGCGTACTGATCACGTCGATGCGATAGCGTTCGCTGGTGTCGGGATTGAGGCCGTTGAAAACGAAATCGGCGTTCGTGTTGGCCGCGCTGAATGCGGTCTGCCCCGTCTGCAGATCGGTCAAGCGCAAGATGGCATCATGCATCGGCCTGCCGCCGAAGTCGTAAGCCTTGCCGGCTACGCTGCACGAGCCGGCGCCTAGCGCGGCGACAGCCTGCGTCGAAAGAACCAGAGCCAAAGCAAAACGGTACATGGCATACCTCCGTTGAGCTGCGGAAAACGCATCCCTGCAGGATGGTTCCGGCGTCCCTCGTGGAGCAAACGCTTGCCGGATGAAGCGTACTGTTGATCCGTGGCGAGCCAGCGAGCCCTCTGCATTGATAGACGCACGCTACTGTGCCGCCGTCGCAGATTGGTTGCGTTAAATGTTCTGTCGAAAACCCGACCAGTGCCTGTTGCGCCACCGGCGGCGCGGCAGGTATGCGATCAGGCACCGCAACCGAGCGCACGGTTTACCACGGTGGCGACCGCCACACGTGGTCAGGCGTTGTGGAATACCAGGTTCACGGCGATCAGCGTCGCCGCCAGCATGAGCAAGGTCAGCGGCAAGCCGACGCGGACAAAATCACGCGCGCGATAACCGCCGGGGCCGGCGACGATCGTCAGCACCGGGTTGGCGCTGGCGATGATGTAGCTGTTGGACGTCGAGATGGCAACGATCAGCGCGTAAACGGCCGGACTGCCATTCGAGGCGAGTGCGATGTTGATCGCCATCGGCACCATCATTACCGTCGCCCCGACGTTCGACACGACCTGCGAGAAAAACAAGGCGAGCAGGGCGATCACCGTCTGTAGCGCCCACTGCGGCCAGTTGCCGAGATAGCGCAGCACCTCCTGCGCGATCCACGCCGCGGCGCCGGTGCGGTCCATCGCCCAGCCGAGCGGAATCAGGCAGGCCAGCGTGAAGATCGTCTTCCAGTTGATCGCGTTGTACGCCTCTTCCATCTTGAGCACGCCGGCCAGCAGCATGCCGACGGCTCCGGTCAGCATTGCCACCGACAGCTTGAGGTCGGTGAAGAGGCCCAGGCCCATGGCGAGCGAGAAGAACGCGGTGGCGTGCCAGATCTTGCTCGGCCGGCCTTCCTCCTTCGGATAGTCGGTGACGACGACGAAGTCGTGCGTCTCGGCAGCGAGCGTGAGGTCGCGCCACAGGCTGTGCAGCACGAGCGTGTCGCCGGCGCGCAGCGCGACCTTGCGCACGTCTTCGCGGAAGATCTCGTCGCCGCGATTGACCGCGAGCACGCTGATGCCGTAGCGCTTGCGCAGGCGCAGGTCGCCGACCAGTTGCTTGACGAAATGCGAGTTCGGCGGGATCACCGCCTCGGAAATACCGGCGCGCGTCGGATTGAACATGTCGCGGAAGTTGCGCAAGCGCGTCTGCGAACGCAGCAGGTTGAGGTCGGCGAACTCCGTGACCTGGTCGCGCTTGCTGAGTGCGCCGAGCACGGTGCCGACCCAGATCATCGTATCGGCAGGCGGCGCCAGCCGGGTTTCGTCGCCGTTCTTGATCGCCAGGATCAGCGGTGCGCCGCGCAGTGCTTCGGCCTCGGCGATGCTCATGCCGACCAGCGGACTCTCCGCCGTCACCGTCAGCTCGAACACTTCGCCGTCGATGCCGTAGGTTTCGGCGAAATAGGTTTCCGTGCGGCCGGGCGTGACGTTCTGGCTTTCTTCGTCGATCGGCAACAGCCGGCGCGTGAACAGCGCGAAGTAGCCCAGGCCCACCAGCAGCAGCGGAATGCCGATCGGCGCGATCGAGAACAGCGAGAACGTCTCGATCGTCTGCGCGCCGGGCGGCAGATTGCGGTTCGCGCTTGCGATCAGGTCGTTGAGCAGGATCAACGGCGAGTTCGAGATCATGGTGATGTTGGTGCCGGCGAGAATGCAGAACGCCATCGGCAGCAGCAGCCGGCCCAGTGGCACGCCGGTGCGCGCGCTGACGCGGCTGGCGACCGGTAGGAACAGCGTCGCCAGCGCCTGGCTCTGCATGATCGCCGACAGCGAGCCGACCATCGCATTGACGAGGAACTGCAGGCGCGACTCGATGCCGCCGGACAGGCGCAGGAGAAACGAAGCCGCCTTGTTCAACACACCGGTGCGGTCGAGGCCGGCGCCCATGATCATGACACCGAGCAGGGAAATCACGGCGTTGCCGGCGAAGCCTTCGAACAACTGCTCGACCGGCATCAGGCGCGTGATGCCGATTACGACGATGACGAGCAGGGCGACGAGATCGGCGCGGATCCACTCCAACACCAGCATGAGCACGGTGAAGACCACCAGCCCGAGCACGAGCATCATGTCGTGGGTGAGGACCAGGCCGGTATTCATCGGGGCATCGTTGGTTATTCGGCCGGACTCGAACGGTGGCGGCAGTTGGCGTCAACAACGGTCATAGAGAAGGTCCCACACGCCATGGCCGAGGCGTCGGCCGCGCTTCTCGAAATGCGTTTCGATGCGCCAGTCCGGCCGCGCGATGAAGCGCGCCGCGCCTGCGCGGTTGCGCCAATCCGGAGATGATTCGAGCATGCTGTACATATGTTCGGCATAGTCCGCCCAATCGGTCGCCAAATGCAATACGCCCTTGGCCTCAGTGCGTTCGGCCAGCAGCGCGCAGAAGTCAGGCTGGATCAGGCGTCGCTTCTGTTGGCGCTTCTTCGGCCACGGATCGGGGAAGTAGATGCGCACCTCATCGAGCATCGCCGGCGCGATGCAGTGCTCGAGCACGGCGATCGCGTCGTCATTATACAAACTAACATTGTCCACATTGTGTGACGCCAGTGCGTTCATCAGGCGGCCGACGCCCGGGCGGTGCACCTCGATGCCGACGAAATTCTTGCCCGGCTCGCGCAGGCTCGATGACAGCAGTTGTTCGCCATTGCCGAAACCGATTTCCAGCACCAGCGGCGCACTGCGGCCGAACGTGCGCCGCGTGTCGAGCGCGCCGGCGTCGACGGACAACCCGTAGCGCGGCCAGTGTTCGGTGAATGCACGCTGCTGCGCCGGCGTGAACCGGCCCTGGCGCAAGACGAAGCTTCGGATGTGCCGTTTCTCTCCCTCTCCTCCGTCGTTCTTCGATGGGGGAGAGGGGCGGGGCGTGGGGGTGGAGCTACGGTCCGTCACGACGCTGCCTGTGATCAAGCGCTGCCCCCTCACCCAACCCTCTCCCCCATCGAAGAATGATGGAGGAGAGGGCTAAGATCTCGCGGCGCATATCAGGCGATCGTGCCGTCGATCGGGCTCGACGCGGATGCAAAGCGCTTGCGCGGAATGCGCCCGGCCAGGAATGCTTCACGGCCGGCTTCGACTGCCTTGCGCATGGCGCTGGCCATCAGCACCGGATCCTTCGCGCCGGCGATCGCGGTGTTCATCAGCACGCCGTCGCAGCCCAGTTCCATCGCGATGGCCGCATCGGACGCCGTGCCTACGCCCGCGTCGACCAATACGGGAACCTTGGCATTTTCGACGATCTCAAGAATGTTCCAGCGGTTCTGAATACCGAGTCCGGAGCCGATCGGTGCGGCCAGCGGCATGACCGCGACGCAGCCGATTTCCTCGAGCCGCTTGGCCAGGATCGGGTCATCGCTGGTGTAGACCATGACCGCGAAACCTTCGTTCACGAGCGTCTGCGCCGCCTGCAGCGTCTGCACGATATCGGGGAACAAGGTTCTCGGATCGCCGAGCACTTCGAGCTTGACCAGACTATGGCCGTCGAGCAGTTCGCGCGCCAGCCGGCACGTGCGCACGGCATCGTCGGCCGTGTAGCAGCCCGCGGTATTCGGCAGGATCGTGTAGCGATCGGGCGGCAGGACATCGAGCAGGTTCGGCTGGTTCGCGTCCTGGCCGATATTGCTGCGCCGGATCGCGACGGTGACGATCTGCGCGCCGGCTGCCTCGGTCGCACGTCGGGTTTCGTCGAAGTCCTTGAACTTTCCCGTGCCAGTCAGCAGGCGCGAGTGATAGGCCTTGCCGGCGATGATGAGCGGGTCGGGAGCGGCGGTGGGTGGCTTGGGTAGGGCGTTCATGCAAATTCCAGAAATATGCAAAGTCCGTTTGTGTCGCAAGGCCGACCGAGAAGAGCCTCGCAAGCAGCCGTCCCTGGATCTCCTCCGTTCGGCATCCTTGCCTCACCTTCACAAATCGCGCGACATGCCGTTGCGCGGAACCCTGATACGCCTGCCGCGCCCGCTGCGCGGGCGGACGCCGCTGCTAGGCTCGGCTTGTATTCTTCAGGAACAAAGCCTCGCAAGCAGCCGTCCTTGGATCTCCTCCGTTCGGCATCCTGCCTCACCTTCACAAATCGCGCGACATGCCATTCAAGGCATGTCGCAAGCGCGATTTGTTCAACCTCCGCCCATCGCCTGGACGATCTCTATGCGGTCGCCATCGCGCACGATGCGCTGCGCGTGCTGGCTTTTCGGCACGATCTCACGGTTGATTTCGACGGCGACACGGCGCTGGGCGAAGGCCGAGTCATCGAGCAATGCGCCGACGCTCAGACCTTCGACCACCTCGCGGGGTTCGCCATTGAGCAGGATTTTCACCATCTCGCCAGTTTACCTTCTGCCCGCTGCTGTCGCAGCCCCTTCCTTGCCGAAAAAAAAGCGCCCGGCGGATGCCGGGCGCTGGCTTGTTACTGATCCATCGAGCCTCTAGTGGCCACCGCCGCCATTTTTTTTGTCATCGTCCTTCTTTTTCTTGTCGTTGCTTTCCTTGCTCTGATTGTTGTGCTGCTGCTGCACTGGCGGCGGCTGCACGCGCGGCTGCTGGACCGGCGGCTGCGGCACGTGCTGAACTTGCTGCTGTTGTTGCTGAACCTGTTGCTGTTGCTGCACCGGTGCGTGATAGCTCTGCGCCTGCGCCGCGCCAGCGTTGTTCTGCGGGCCCTGCGGCGCGCGGTATTCACGCCCGTTCGATTTCTGGACGTTCGACTGGTTCTGGCCTTGGCCGTTGCCACCGCCGCTGCCGTTGACCGGCTCCGATGGGTTCGAGCGGACCTTGCGATCCTGTCCGGTGTTGCGGCCGTTGCCTTGAACGTCGTTGTTCGACGGTTGACCGCTGTTCAACGTTGCTTTCTGCCCGGTATTGGTCGGCTGTACGGAAGTGGCCGGTTGCTTGATCTCGTTGCTGACGGCTCGGCCGCGGTCATTGACCTGACCATTGCCGGCGCCCTTTCCGTTTCCGCTCTGCGCGTTGTTGCCCTGGCTGGTGCCGCTGTTGTTGCCATGCACGAAGCGGCTCGATTGCACATGCTCGTCCTGCGCACCGCTCACGGCCTGGCGTCCGTTGCCATTCGCCGCGTTGCCCGCGCCGTGGGTCGCATCCACGCTGTTGCCAGCGCCGCGATGGTCCTCGGCCTTGAGACCTTTATTCTGCGCACCGTTCGAAGCGGCGTTGTTGTTCTGCAGGCTATTGCCGACGTTACCGGCCGGGCGTGCCACCAGCGGTGCGGCCGCCGTGCGGGCCGGCACGCCGTTGTTGGTCACCACCTTGACGTTGTTGCGCTCGTTGGTCTTGATGTCGCGCGCGCCGGTCTGCACCGCCGGCAGCGTGCGCAGCTGCGCGTTGTTCAGCGGCTGGCCCGGATTCTTCTTCAGCAGCGCCTCACGCGTCGCGAACGAAGCGACCGGCGCCGGCGGCGCGCTCGCAGCGACGATGCGGCGATTGAGCACCGCAGTCGGCGGCACGGCACCGGCGCGGCCGGACGAAGCGACCAGGCTCGCCCGTGTCGGCGCGACGGCGGCGAACGACGTCACGCGCGCATTCGCGAACGTTTCGCGGTTCACGGCAATCGCCGACGTGTGGACGGAACGCGCGCCGACGAAGGCGGCGGCAGGCACGGCGACGACAGCACCGGCGATCGCACGGTTGTGGTAGTTGATCTCGCCGTAATTGATGTCGCCGCGACGGTAATGGCCGTAATAGCCGTCGAGCGTTCCGCGTTCGACGATCGTGTTGCTGATGTTGATGTTGGTGAAATACGCGCGGCTCGTGTGATAGCCCGGGAACCAGACATCGCGCGGACCCAGCGGGAACCAGCCAACCGGCCCACCGACGCCGATGGCGACGCCGCCGCCACCGATGAATGCTACGAGCGCCGGAGCGTAGTATGGGCGCACGGCGATCGGACCGGGGCACCAGCCCCAGCGGTTGCCGATGTAGGCCCAGCGTCCGTAGTGGAACGGCGCGAAGCCCCAGGGTGCGTCGTCGATCCAGGTCCAGCCGTACGCGCCGACCCAGCCCCAGTGACCGTAGTGATACGGCGTCCAGCCCACGGCAACCGTGGTCGGGTACCAGACGTGGCCGTATTCCGGCACGTCGCTCCAGTCGCCGTTGTCGTCGAGATCCTGATAACCGATCACGTCCTCGGAGACGTACTGGCGCGAGCGTGCTCCGTCCCAACGCTGGTCGCGCTGGGCAATGAACTCGTCGAATGCATCCGGCCGCGGCAGCGACCCGGTGAAATAGTCGCGCAGCGCCGAATCCCGGAAAGTCACCGACTGGCCTTCCTCGACGCGGAAGCGCGCACCGTTTTCACCGTACGCGTCGCCGCCGCCGTGCAGCACGGAGACGATCGTCGCCTGGCCGTCCGGCGCAACCGTGACGCGGAATTCGCCCACGCGGTTGATGACGAACGCCAATGTCGGCGTGTCGATCTCGTAGACCTGATTGTCGTACAGGCGGCGCACGCGCAGGTTCAAAGAACCCTGCGTCAGCTCGACCTGCGCGGTCTGATCGTCGAGATTGAGAAAATCGAAGCTGGTCTGTTCGTCGATGCGGATCGCCGACGAGCCGATTTCGAGCTCGGCACGCGAATCATGGTCGGTCCACAGCTTGTCGCCGGTGATCAGCGGGCGATTGACCTGCGCTTCGACCCAGTCGTTTTCGCCGGCAGGGACGAAACTCACCGCGCCGCGAATGAAGGACAGGCGTCCGACGCGGGACGGCGGATCGGGCTGGTCGGCCGAGGACTGCGCATCATCGTCCGGACCCGGTTGCGCCACTGCAGCGAACGCGAACAGGGCGCCCATGGACAACAAGGCGATACGAAGATACTTCAACATGACAAGCGCTCCTTTGCGTCGCGCAGGATAGAGTTCGATGATAAGAGTGGAATAGCGGGATTTGTTCAAGCGTTGGCAGCAATGCCGCCCTGTGTGTGCCCCGACCCGAGGGTAATTCTGCATGCATATCTAAACGTAACCAAGCTGAATGGCGACCTTCCATCGGAGCCGCTTGTGCAACCTATTGCCGGTACGCCAGAAACGCGACGCGGCTCAGGTACGCCGCGTCGAGATTGCGGCCGAATTGCCAATTTCGTAGAGTAAATGGCGTACGGCTAAAGCGGGTGTAGCTCAATGGCAGAGCTGTAGCTTCCCAAGCTACTGACGAGGGTTCGATTCCCTTCACCCGCTCCGATCCAGATGGCGTCCTCGAAAGAGCCTTACTGCATTGATTTCGATCAGGGTGGCATTGCTCCCACAACCCTGCCCCACCACCTGCGCCTCCTGATGACTCCGCATTAACCACCTGCTGGAAGGGCGCAGTTGGTGGAGCGCCCCCTTGACTCAAGGGGGCTACCAAGCGCAAGAGAGCGTGCGGTCCGCTCACGAAGTGTGAATAGCGTTGTGTCGCAGATCTACTTGTGAGCCGAGCAGAATCTTTCGGCTCTTGACTTGGGGGGATGTAACAGGCTCATCATTTCCGTCCGGATCCGACCAGGCGGCGCGCCAAGGAGAAATCATCTTGAATAGCGATCGGATCGTTCTGGGCTGGCGCGAATGGCTGGCGCTGCCGGACTTCGGCATCGCGGCGATCAAGGCGAAGGTCGACAGCGGCGCGCGAACGTCGGCGCTGCATGTCGAGTCGCTCGACATCGACGAGCGCGGGGGAGAGCGCTGGCTTCGCTTCAGCGTATTGACCGGACGACGCGGGGCCGTGCCGGTGCTGTGCGAAGCGCCGGCCGTCGAGCGCCGCGCGGTCACGGACTCCGGCGGGCACAAGACGCTGCGCTGGTTCATCGACACGCAGTTCGAACTGGCCGGCCAGCGCTGGCTTGCGCAGGTCAATCTGACCAGCAGGCGCGATATGCTGTTCCCCCTGCTGCTGGGGCGCAACGCGCTCAGTGGCCGCTTCATCGTCGATCCGTCTGCAGCCTATCGCTGCGGGCGGCCACGGCGCAAACGCAGGATCACGCCATGAAAATCGCCATTCTTTCGCGCAACGCGAAGCTGCACTCCACGGTGCGGCTGGCCGAGGCGGCGCGTCAGCGCGGGCACCGCGCGCGCGTGCTCGATCCGCTGCGCTGCTACATGCGCATCGAACCGGGCGCCTTCGCGATGCGCTACAAGGGCCGCGCGCTCGGCAATTACGATGCGGTCATTCCGCGCATCGGCGCGTCGATCACGTTTTACGGCACCGCCGTGTTGCGCCAGTTCGAAATGGGCGGTGTGTTCACGCCCAATTCCTCGGACGCGATCCTGCGTGCGCGCGATAAACTGCGTTGCCTGCAATTGCTCGCGCGCGAAAAAATCGGCCTGCCGGCGACCGTGTTCGGCGACAATCCCGACGACACCGCCGACCTTCTGCGCATGCTCGGTGACCCGCCGCACGTGATCAAGCTCAACGAGGGCGCGCAGGGGCAGGGCGTGCTGCTGGCCGAACGCCAGGCCGTGTCGCAGAGTGTGATCGAGGCGTTTCGCGGCCTTTACGCGAATTTCCTCGTGCAGGAATATATCGGCGAGTCGAAAGGCGCCGACATCCGCTGCTTCGTCGTCGGCGGCAAAGTGATTGCGGCGATGCGCCGGCAGGCGGCCCAGGGCGAGTTTCGTTCGAACCTGCATCGTGGCGGCTCGGCCAGCGCGACCGAACTCAGCGACAGTGAATCCGACGTGGCGCTGCGCGCTGCCCGGACCATGGGCCTGAACGTCGCCGGCGTCGACCTGCTCCGTTCGCGGCGCGGTCCGCTCGTGCTGGAAGTCAATTCCTCGCCCGGACTCGAAGGCATCGAGGCGGCGACCGGCATCGACATCGCCGGCGGCATCATCGAGTACCTCGAGCGCCGCGTGCGCCGGCGCAATCGTGCCGGCGGCGGTGGCCGCGACGTCGCGTCCGCCGCGCGCGGGCGCCGCCGCCTCCGCGACCGATCGCCGCTAACGTTGCTGCTGGCGCATCCGCGCCTTGAACTTCGTTCTTCGTAAAATACGAAAGACTTCGTTGACAAGCGCGGGCGCTTTTAAGTACGATGGCTTACGTAGTAATCCTGTCGCCCAGCTATCGTAAATAATCCTTACGTCGCCCACCCATCGGGGAAATCCATGCGTATCCAGGTGCTGTTGCTCGCTGTGCTGTTGGTTTCGGCCGTTCATGCCGGCGAAACCGATGCTGATCAAAGCAAAGTCATCGAAAAGCCGGTCGTCGCCGACACGCCAGATACGTTCGCAAAACAGAGCGTTTGGATCGAGAACGAGATGAAAGAGGGCGGCCGTTACGAGTTCGCCACGCCGGCCAGCAAGGAGCGCGTAGAGGTGTTGCTCGGCCAGATGTCCAATCTGCTGCAGCGTAGCGGTTCGGTCGCGGCGATGGACGAGTCGACCAGGGTCTCGCTGTTCAACAACCAGGAAGAGGTCAACGGCATCCTCAAGCACAACGACTCGAACCGCCTCGTCTGCGAGAAAATCAAGCCGGTCGGATCGAACATCCCGCAGACCCATTGCTACACGTTCGGCCAAATCGAGCAGACGCGCCGCAAGACGAAGCTGGGCCTCGATGAGTTCAACGGCTTCAACCGCTGTGGTGCGGTGGCGGGCGGCAGCTCGGTTTCCGGCAAACCGGGGATCACAAGTTGCATGAGCCGGTGATGGCCGCCGCGAGCACTCTCGAGAGCGCGTACGCGAGCCAACCGGCAGGATGCGAGCAGTGCGTTGACATGGGCCCGCCGCCGAAAGTACGATGAACTACGTAGAAAAAGGGGCGAACGCCCATCGGTCCGACAGGCGCCGGTGCCGTGCCTGTCCACAGTATCCATTTATCACTCAGGAGTCTTCATCGTGAAATTGCTGTCCGCTTTCGCCTGCTTTCTGCTTGTAACTACCGCCTATGCAGCCGACGATCACGTGGTTGAAAAGCCGCTGATCGCGCAAACGCTGGATGGCTTCCACAAGGAGTCCGGCGAGATTCGCAATCAGATGCACCCCGGCGGGCGCTACGAATTCCTCAAGAATGACGAGCGCGCGAAGATCGATGCACGGCTCGGCACGATGGAAAGCATTCTGCAGAAACACGCCGACCAGAACGACCTGAGCAGCAACGACAAGATGGCGATGCTCAATGCGCAGGAGGAGATCAACAGTATCCTCAAGCACAATGATTCCAACCGCCTGGTTTGCGAAAGCCGCCCGCCGCTCGGCTCGAACCTGCCGGTCAAGACTTGCCGTACCTACGGCGAGATCGAGCGGCAACGCGGCGAGGCGGGCCGGACGATGGAGGAGAAAAATCAGCTGGTAAACAAGGTAAGGGGCAACTGACCGCCCGCGCAGCCGCGCCTATGGTTGCGAAGAATCGTGCAGTCGGATTGGCTGGGCCACGCCCGGCCATATTCATGACAAAGGTCAATGGCTGGGTGTGACCATGCCCCGACCATGCGGTGTCCAGCCCGCCAGGGCCAAGTTTGCAGTCCTTGAGTTCCTGTCTACGAAGTCGTTCGTTGACAAACCATTCGCCCTGTACGATGCTTTGCTGCGGGATCGAAGCATGCTGCGACTGGTGACATCGAATTTTCCATCGGGCGGTCCGAATTCACGCGCCGGATGGTCTTCGTGATCGACCGAGCGGATCAGGATGATTGAGCGACGCCTGATCTGACCAGAGTGATCCAACCAGAGTGATCCAACCAGAATCGGGCTAAACCCATGACGCCGCGACATACACCTGAAGTTCTTTGGCCAACAAAGGCCGAACTCGACATCCTGCATATTCTCTGGGAACGCGGACCGTCGACCGTGCGCGATGTTCACGAGGCGCTCTACGGTAACGACGGCGCCGGCTACACGACCGCGTTGAAGCTGATGCAGATCATGCACGCGAAGCGCTTCGTCGAGCGCGACGACTCGCAGCGCGCTCATATCTATCGCGCCGCAATCAGCAAGCAGCGCACGCAGAAGCACTACGTTTCCGACATCGTCGACCGGCTGTTCAGCGGCTCGCCGTCGCAACTCGTGCTGCATGCGCTTGGCAGCCAGCCTGGCGCCTCACGCGAGGAACTGAAGGAAATTCGCGCGCTGCTGAAGAAGATCGACACTGGGGAGTCCTGATCATGGCCATCTCGCCGCAAGCGCTGCTCGCCTGGGTCGACGCAATCGGTTGGACGCTGCTGCATTTTCTCTGGCAGGGCACCGTGCTCGGCCTCTTCTACGCGCTGGTCCGGCCGCTGTTCCCCGGCGTAGCGGCGCGTTATCGTCTCGGCATGGGCGTGCTCGCGGCGATGCTGGCATGCCCGCTGATCACGCTGGCGTATGTGTGGCCAGCACCGGTGGTGCAGGCGAGCGCAGCGGTTGCGCTGCCTTCGATGACGGTGGGCGCCGATGCGAACGCGCTCGGTATCCCGTCCGCCACATTGGAGGCCTGGCTGCCGTGGCTGGTCGCCATCTGGTTCGTCGGCGTCAGTGTGATCGCATCCCGCGCATTTGCCCACTGGTGGCGGCTTTCGTGGCTGTTGCGCAACGGCTCGATTCCATTGGCCGACTGCGCTGACGTATTGGCGAAGCTGTGCCTGCGCTTCGGCATCTCGCGCCGCATCCGTCTGCTCGGCTCGATGGCCATCGACACGCCGATGCTGGTCGGCTGGCTGCGTCCGGTCATCCTGCTGCCGCTGAGCATGCTGAGCGGCTTCACCCCACAGCAGATCGAACTGATCATCGCGCATGAACTCGGCCACGTGCGCCGCTGGGATTACCTCGCCAACCTGCTGCAGGTCGTCATCGAGACCGTGCTGTTCTACCACCCGCTCGTCCACTGGATCTCACGCGATGTGCGCAATGCACGCGAAAGCTGCTGCGACGATCTCGTGCTGGCACTGGCCGAGGGTAGTCCGGTGGTTTACGCCAGCGCGCTGGCCGAACTCGAACAGTTGCGTCACGACGGCAGTCTTGCGGCGCCCGCGCTCGCGGCCAGCGGAGGCGTGCTGCTCGAGCGCATCCGCCGCATCGTCGGTGCACAGAGCGTGCTCTACGATCCGCTGCCGCGCAGCGGTGGCTGGCCGATGATCGTCCTGCTGGCCGCCGTCGGCATGCTCGCCGCGTTGCGTTTGCACGCGCCGCCGAGCGTGGCAACCGCGCTGTTGAACGTACCGGCGCAAAGCGTTGCCGCCATCAGCGGCAATCCGCAATTGCTCATGCCGGCACCGGTCATTGCCGCGGTTTCCGCGCCGCCGGCGACGGCGGCACGCGCCGCGGACAACGCGCCGCGCGCCGAAACGACGACACGCCCGGCACCTGCAGCGGCCAGCGATAGCGAACTTCCCGTCATTCCAGTAGCCCGGCCGAAGATCACGGTCGCGGCGGCTGTGCCTGCGGCCCCGCACGCCGTCGACATTCGCGAGCCCATCGCGGCGATGCCGGTGCTCGCGGCGCCGGCGACGGCCAGCGAACCGGCGTCGCAAATGCCGATACCGCTGCGCCGCGTACAGCCGGAATATCCGCTGCACGAAAAACTCAGCGGCGTCACCGGCAAAGTCGAATTGCAGTTCGCCATCGACAGCGACGGCAACGTGCACGAGGTCAGCGTACTCGATTCGACGCCTGACCACGTCTTCGACCGTGTCGCCATCGCTGCCCTCAAGCAATGGCGGTTCGGCGCACCGAGCGACCCGGCGCAGCACTACACGCAGAGCTTCGCCTTTGCCCTCGGCGGGCATGCACCGGCGACGGAGGGTTGCCACGAGGTCACCGGTTCGCACATCTGCCGCCACGTTGCCGTCGGCGAAGATCCCGGCCTCGAACGGCAGCCTTGAGGCAGGTCTTGCGAGGCTTCGGCGCGGCAGGAATATATATTTCTCGGCTTAACGAAAGCGCGAGAGCGCCTTAACGGGAATTTAATCGCGGCGTACCTAGTATGCCCGGTACTGTAAGTTCTGCTCGACACTCCTAAGGTCAGGTCAGGTGACAGGCAGATTACGGTAATCGGGGCAGTAGCTTTAGGCCCAAGCGAGGTGTGTTCCCCCAATGACACCTCCTTGGGCCTTTTTATTTGTGCGGCTCGCGCAATATATGCCCGACGGCAGTAGTTCGTTGTACGTGCCGCTTCCATCCGATTTCTCCCGTTGCAGCTCCGTTCAGGAACTCGACGGCCAAATCGCGATCAATCCTCTACTGCCTGACGAGAAACTGCGCCCATGCGAATCCTGGTCATTGAAGACAACAGCGACATCGCTGCCAACATCGGCGACTACCTCGAGGAGAAAGGTCACGTCGTCGACTTCGCCGGCGATGGCGTCACTGGATTGCACCTTGCCGTCGTGCACGACTTCGACGCGATCGTGCTCGATCTGACACTGCCCGGCATGGACGGCCTCGAACTGTGCCGCAAGCTGCGCCAGGAGGCGCGCCGACAGACACCGGTGCTGATGCTCACTGCGCGCGACGCGCTCGATCAGAAGCTCAACGGCTTCGATTCCGGCGCGGACGACTACATGGTCAAACCCTTTGCGTTGCAGGAACTCGAAGCGCGCCTCTCGGTTCTCGCGCGTCGCGGCAAGGGTGTGCAGAGCCGCGTCCTGCAACTTGCCGATCTCAACTACAACCTCGACACGCTGGTCGTTACGCGCTGCGGCAAGTCGATCCAGCTCAATCCGATCGGATTGAAGCTGCTGCAGCATCTGATGGAATCGAGTCCCTCCGTGGTCACACGCCAGGATCTGGAAACGCGCGTCTGGGGCGAGGAATTGCCCGACAGCGATTCGTTGCGCGTGCACATCCACGGCCTGCGCGCGGCGATCGACAAGCCGTTCGAAAAACCGCTGATCCAGACGCGCCACGGCATCGGCTATCGCATGGTCGATCCCGACGCTGCGTTGATCTGACCGCTGATCACGGGCCATGGCGGGGGTCCAATACCGGCGCCGGCTGCGCAGCCGCATCATCGTTTCGTTTGCGTTGTTCGGATTCGCAATGACCGCGCTGTTCGCCGCAGCGACGATTTACATGCGCGCGCGGCTCGAAGACCAGCTCATCAACAACTCGCTCGAGCGCGAGGTCAAGAATTTCGCTGACTTCAAGCGCGACAATCCGGATCGCAATGCGCCGTGGTACATGACCATGTACTTCGCCGACATCTACAGCGCGAACAAATTCGCCAACGTGCCGTTCGCCTGGCAGAAGTACGAAAGCGGCGTCTACGACATTGAGCAGCTTGGCGCCGAGGGTAAGATCCGACCGTACAAGCTGGCCGTCTACAAAGACGAGGACTTCTGGGCGTTCCTGCGCCTCGATGAAAGCACGCAGAAGCTCGGTGAGCGCCAGCTGCTGACATCGCTCAGCGTCGTCCTGCTCGCGTTCGCGATCCTGTCGCTGCTGATCGGCCGCTGGCTGTCGATCCGGGTCATGAGCCCGGTGATCGATCTCGCGCGCCGCGTGCAGGCGATGGGGCGCACAGGCCGACCCGAACCGCTGGCACCGCACTTCGCCAATGACGAGGTTGGCCAGGTCGCTGTTGCGCTGGACGGCTACTCGGACAAGCTCACTGCCCTGGTCGAACGCGACCGCGAGTTCAACGCCGACGTCAGCCACGAGCTGCGCACGCCGCTGTCGGTGATCTCCGGCACCACCGAACTGATGCTCGCATCGGACTCGATCAGCGACAAGCTGCGCGAACGCCTCAAGCGCATCGAGCGCGCGGCGAAGCAGTCGACCGAACTGACCAATGCCCTGCTGCTGCTGTCGCGCAGCGAACGCTCGGCGCCGGTCGATGGCGAGACGACCGACGTGGGCAAGATCGTCGAGCAGGTCGCCGAAGTCTATCGGTCGCACCTCGGGCGCAAGCCGGTGGAAGTGCGCTGCGTCGTCGAGCAGCCGATAGAAGTCGTGGCGCCGTCGTCGGTCGTTGCCGTTGCGCTCGGCAACCTGATCGGCAATGCGTTCAAGTACACCCAGCAGGGAGAGGTCGTGATCACGGTCGGCGCGGGCCGCGGCAAGGTCACGGTCGAGGACTCTGGGCCGGGCATCAAGCCCGAGGAAGCGGAAAAACTGTTCGAGCGCGGCGTACGCGGCGACAGCGCGGCCGGCAGCAAGGGTGCGGGACTCGGCCTCGCCATCGTGCGACGCCTGTGCGAACTGTATGACTGGCGCGTGTCGCTCGGGCCACGCCCGCAGGGTGGCGCGGTCGCCACGCTCGACTTCCGCCTGCGCGGCTAGCTGTCAAACGCCGAGAAGCAAGGGCTTTTTGAACGCGGATTACGCGCGTTCAAAAGCTCTAGACAAACTCCAGCCAGCCGCGTGTGTCCGGCGTCGTGCCATCGAACAGGCCGAAGAACGCCTTCTGCATCTGGCCGGTAATCGGGCCGGGCTTGCCGGTGCCGACCGGCTTGCCATCGACCGAGCGAATCGGTGTGATCTCCGCGGCCGTGCCGCACATGAAGAGCTCGTCGCAGAGGTACAGATATTCGCGCGGAATATCGCGCTCGACGACCTCGATGCCTACGTCACGGGCAAGGCGGATGATCGTGTTGCGCGTGATGCCGTTGAGCAGCGCGGCGCTGACCGGCGTCGTGTGCAGCGCGCCGTCGAACACGAGGAACAGGTTTTCGCCGGCGCCTTCGCTGAGCAGCCCGGTAGCCGCCAGCGCAATGCCTTCGCCGAAGCCGAGCCGGCGCGCCTCGCGTGCGACGAGCTGGCCTGACAAGTAATTGCCGCCGGCCTTGGCGCCGGCAGGAATCGTGTTCGGCGCGAAGCGCTGCCAGCTCGACACGCAGGCATCGATGCCGGCTTCGAGCACCCCGTCGCCCAGATACGGTCCCATCTCCCAGGCCGCCACGGCGACGTCGGTCGGCGTATCCGCCGACAAGCCGAAGCCGCCGAGCCCGCGGAATGCGACCGGACGCAAGTACGCCTTGGCCAGGCCGTTCGCCTTGATGACATCGCGCGTCGCGCGCGCGAGTTCGTCGAGCGAGAACGGGATCGGCATGTCGTATATTTTTGCAGAATGATACAAGCGCTTCAGGTGATCGGTCAGGCGGAAGATCGCCTGGCCCTTGGGCGTTGCGTAGCTGCGGATACCTTCGAACACCGAGGAGCCGTAGTGCAGGGCATGCGCCATGACGTGCGTCGTCGCTTCGGCCCACGGCTTGATCGCGCCGTTGTGCCAGATGAATTGCGGATACTGCTGCTGCGTCATGAAGCGCTCCCATCCAATCAGGCGCGCAGCGTAGCGGCAGACAGCGGCGATGGAAAGGGCCGCTTGTCACGCAACTGCTGCGCACCATCCGATTCCCGTTCCGCTTCGTCGGAACCGCACGTTCGATCGGTCGCGCGCGGCGAGTCCCACGCAGGAACAGACGATGGCGCGCCGCATGTAAACTGAAGTCCGGCGATGCCCAACAGGCATCCAGTGCGGACCATAGAAAGGAAATCCAAAGGCGATGAGTGCAAGCGATCTGATCCTGGCATTGCTTCTGGCGCTCACCGCGCTTCTCTATTCGAGCGTCGGTCACGCTGGCGCATCCGGTTATCTTGCTGCGATGGCGTTGTTCGACATGGCGCCTGCGCAGATGAAACCGACGGCGCTGGTGCTCAACACGCTCGTCGCCGCGATCGGAACCTGGAACTTCTGGCGCGGTGGCTGGTTCCGCTGGCGCTTGTTCTGGCCCTTTGCCGTGACCTCGATTCCGGCTGCGCTGATCGGCGGCGCGATCACGCTCCCGGACCTCTACTACCGGCCGCTCGTCGGCGCAGTGCTGGTCTACTCGGCCCTGCGTCTGCTCATGTCGCCATCGCAGGCGCAGGCGGAACCGCAGCCGCCGTCGATCCTTGTCGCTGTTGTCGCCGGCGCCGTGCTCGGCTTGCTTTCGGGACTGACCGGTGTCGGCGGCGGAATTTTTCTGAGTCCGCTCATCGTGCTCGCCGGGTGGGGCACGGTACGCGAGGCATCCGGCGTCGCCGCTCCGTTCATTCTCGTCAACTCCGTCGCTGGATTGGTCGGACGCGGCTTGACGACGTTGGCACTGCCGGCGGCGATACCGTTCTGGCTGGCGGCCGTGTTGATCGGCGGCGCACTCGGTTCCTGGCTTGGCAGCCGCCGATTGCCGATGCTGGCTATCCGCCGGCTGCTGGCGATCGTATTGTTGCTTGCCGGCGGCAAGATGCTGCTGGCCTCCTTCTGACGCCAAGTGTTGCATGGCGTCGAAGATCTCGCGTAAAAAAGGAAGCGCCGAGCTTACGGTTTGAGCCGCTCGCAGATCGCCAGAGTCGCCTTGGCCCGGTTCAATGTATAGAAATGGATTCCGGGCGCGCCCCCGGCGATGAGTTTGCGGCACAGGTCGGCGACGATGTCGGCGCCGAATTCACGGATCGCCTCGGCATCGTCGCGGAACGCCTCGAGGCGCTTGGCCACCCAGCGTGGAATCTCGGCGCCGCACATGTCGGAAAAGCGGCGCAACTGCGCGTATTGCGAGATCGGCATGATGCCCGGCACGATCGGCACCTCGACGCCGTGCTTGCGCGCATCGTCGACGAAACGGAAATAGGCATCGGGGTTGAAGAAGTACTGCGTGATCGCGCCGTCGGCGCCGGCCTTCACCTTGGCAATGAAGTTCTTGAGGTCCGCATGCGCGTCGCCGGCCTGCGGATGCATTTCCGGATAGCAGGCCACTTCGATGTGGAAGAAACCGTCGCACTCCTTGCGGATGAACGCGACCAGCTCGCTGGCGTAGCGGAAGTCGCCGTAGCTGGCCATGCCGGACGGCAGATCGCCGCGCAGCGCGACGATGCGCTTGCAGCCCATGGTCTGGTATTGATCGAGCAGCTTGCGGATCTCCGCGCGCGTGCCGCCCATGCACGACACGTGCGGCGCCGCGTCGAGGCCGTGCTCGTCGCGCAGATGGCGCACCGTTTCCGGCGTGTACGAGAGCGTCGAGCCGCCGGCACCGAACGTGACGCTGACATAGTCAGGCTTCAGCGTCTTCAGCTTCGGCAACGCCGCTTCGAGCGTCGCCTTCTGCTCGTCGGTCTTGGGCGGAAAGAACTCGAGGCTGATCGGAATCATGCGCGCCATTCAAAAAACAAAGGAAGCGGGCGCGTCGCCGCGCCCGCGATGAGCTAGCCTAGTAGCGGTAGTGCTCGGGTTTGTACGGCCCGTTGACGTCGACGCCGAGATAGGCGGCCTGCGCGTCGGTGAGCTTGGTCAGCTTCACGCCGATCTTTTCCAGGTGCAGGCGCGCGACTTCCTCGTCGAGCTTCTTCGGCAGGCGGTAGACGGTCTTCTCGTAGTTGTCCTTGTTCGCCCACAGGTCAATCTGCGCGAGCGTCTGGTTCGAGAACGAGTTCGACATGACGAAGCTCGGGTGGCCGGTGGCGCAGCCGAGGTTGACGAGACGGCCTTCGGCGAGCAGGAAGATCGAGTTACCGCCCGCGAAAGTATACTTGTCCACCTGCGGCTTGATGTTGATGTGCTTGATGCCGGCGTGCGTCTTCAGCGCGTCGACCTGGATCTCGTTGTCGAAGTGGCCGATGTTGCAGACGATCGCCTGGTCCTTCATTGCCTTCAGGTGATCGAGCGTCAGCACGTCCTTGTTGCCGGTCGTGGTGACGTAGATATCGCCGTGGCCGAGCGTGCTTTCGACGGTATTCACCTCGAAGCCTTCCATCGCCGCCTGCAGCGCATTGATCGGATCGATCTCGGTGACGACGACGCGCGCGCCGTACGCGCGCAGCGAATGCGCCGAGCCCTTGCCGACATCGCCGTAGCCGCAGACCACGGCGACCTTGCCGGCGAGCATCACGTCCATCGCGCGCTTCAGGCCGTCTGCCAGCGACTCGCGGCAGCCGTACAGGTTGTCGAACTTCGACTTGGTGACCGAATCGTTCACGTTGATCGCGGGCACGAGCAGTTTGCCGGCCTCGGCGATCTGATACAGGCGATGTACGCCGGTCGTGGTTTCTTCGGAGACGCCCTTCCAGTCCTTGACGACGCCGGTCCAGAAGCCCGGGCGCTCCTTGGCGACGCGCTTGAGCAGGTTCTTGATCACCTGTTCTTCATGCGACGCGGACGGCGAGTCGACCCACTTGTCGCCCTGCTCGAGTTCGTAGCCCTTGTGGATCAGCAATGTGACATCGCCGCCGTCGTCGACGACGAGTTGCGGACCTTTGTTGCCCGGGAACGTGACTGCGTCGAGCGTGCAGTCCCAGTACTCTTCGAGCGTCTCGCCCTTCCACGCGAACACCGGCGTGCCGGACTTGGCGATCGCAGCGGCGGCATGGTCCTGGGTCGAGAAGATGTTGCACGAGGCCCAGCGCACGTCGGCGCCGATGTCCTTCAGCGTTTCGATGAGCACGGCGGTCTGGATCGTCATGTGCAGCGATCCGGTCACGCGTACGCCCTTGAGCGGCTTGGCCCCGGCGTGCTTCTTGCGGATCGACATCAGCCCCGGCATCTCGTGCTCGGCAATATCGATTTCCTTGCGACCCCATTCGGCGAGCGACAGGTCGGCGACTTTGTAGTCTTTTTCCACAGACGGTTTTACAACGGCGTTCATGAGTGCGTCTCCAAGATTTCTGGGCGCAGTTCGGAATGAAACCCGAAAGCCCACCGAGCCTGTTCCTCTCCTCATGCGACCGGCAAGACCGGAGCGGTCGTGCGTGTGCTCGAGCAGGGAATGCAGCGCCCCTCGGCGGGAGCGAGGAAGTCGAGCTTATTATATCGCTTATTCCGGATGGAGAGATAGATGGGCTGAAAAACCGCCCCGGAATGGCCTCTCAAACCGCTCCAAGTGCTTGTTGCGGCGCAGCAATCCGTGGCAGAGTAGGCGTCCGCCAGGCCCCGCAAAAGCAAGCCCTTGAAACGACAGCGCGATGTCGAATTCCTCCCGAACGACGGCCCGCTGCGCGAGGACGTCAATCGGCTTGGCCGCATCGTCGGCGAAATGCTCGCAGAGCAGCACGGGCGCGACTTCTTCGATACAGTCGAAGAACTGCGCAGGAGCGCGATCGAATTGCGTGCCACGGACGCCGGACCAGCGGAACTCGTCTATCAGTTGGCGGGGCTCGAGCCGGAAATGGCGGACCGCCTGACGCGCGCGTTTTCGACCTACTTCCGTGTCGTCAACATTGCCGAGCGCGTGCATCGCATCCGCCGACGCCGCGACTACGAACGCGCCGGTGCGGCGCCGCAGCCGGACGGGTTGCACGACGTCTTCCTGCGCCTCAAGGCGGCAGGCGTTTCGCTCGCCGAACTCGGTGACTGGTTCGCGCGCGTGGATATCGAACCGGTGCTGACCGCGCACCCGACCGAAGCGGTGCGCCGCTCGCTGCTCGAGAAGGAACAGATCATCGTCAAGTGCCTGGTCGGCGATCTCGACGGCCAGCGCACGCAGGGCGAGCGTGCCGCCGACCTGGCGCGTCTGCGCATGGCGCTGACCACCGCGTGGCAAACCGCCGAAAGCTCGGCCGTGCGGCCGCGCGTGCAGGACGAGCTGGAACACGTCGGCTTCTATCTTGGTGATCCGATCTACCGCGTGATCCCGGTGTTCTACGAAGTGCTCGACACGGCCGTGCGTGCTGTCTATGGCGACTGCCCGCCGCTGCCGCCACTGTTGCGCTTCGGTACCTGGGTCGGCGGTGACATGGACGGCAATCCCAATGTCACGGCGCAGACCATCGCCACGACACTGCGCGCGCAACGCGCGCTGGCGCTGGAGCGCTATTCAAGAGAGGTTGGCGTGCTCGCGCGAGCGTTGAGCCAGACGCTCGATCACGCCGAGGTCGACGCTGCCGTTATGGCGCGCATCGCCGACTACCGGCAGCGCATGCCGGCCGCGGCAGCGGCGCTCAATCCGCGCTATGGCGACATGCCGTATCGCACGTTGCTGACGCTGATGCGCGCGCGCCTTGCTGCGACGGCTGCGGAGAAAGAAAGTGCCTACGCGCGCGCGACGGATTTCATCGACGACATCGATCTGATCGCGCGCAGCCTCGCCGCGCACAAGGGCACGAACGCGGGCTGGTTCGCCGTGCGCCGCCTGTTGTGGCGCGTGCGCACCTTCGGCTTCCATCTGGCGCGGCTCGATGTGCGCCAGGATGCGCGCGTGCACGCGCAGGCCATCGCCGCTGCGCTCGGCGATGCGGATTGGGATGCGCGCGACGATGTGGAGCAGGCGCGCATCCTGCGGCCGTTTGCTTCTGCCGAAGCCGAACTGCCCGCGCCGGCCGACGCGACCGGCAATGCGCTCGACGAGGTGTTCGATCAGCTCGCCTACGCGCGCGATACGTTCGGCGGCGACGCGACCGGCGTCTACATCATCAGCATGGCGCGCAGCGCGGCCGACGTACTCGCCGTGATCGCGCTCGCGCGCCGTGCGGCGTTCGTCGACGCGGGCGGCGACGTGCCGCTCGATATCGCGCCGCTGTTCGAAACCGTCGAGGATCTGCGCTGTGCCGCGCAGACGCTCGGCGCGCTGCTCGACGATGCCGCCTATCGCGCGCATCTGCGCGTGCGCGGCGACCAGCAGATGGTCATGCTCGGTTACTCGGACAGCAGCAAGGACGGCGGCATCGTCGCCTCGCGCTGGGCATTGCAGCGCGCGCAGGTCGAACTGCTCGAGGTCGCGCGCGCTGCCGGCGTCCGGCTGACGTTTTTCCATGGCCGCGGCGGCACCGTCAGCCGCGGCGGCGGCAAGACCTCGCGCGCGATCATCGCTTCGCCGCGCGGCTCGGTCGATGGCCGCTTGCGCATCACCGAACAGGGCGAGGTGATCCATCGCAAGTACGGCATTCGGGCTCTCGCGCTGCGCTCGCTCGAGCAGACCGTCGGCGCAGTGCTCGTCGCCAGTGCCCGGCCGCGCGCACCGGAGCCGCGCGAAAGCGCCTGGCGCGACGCCGTCGGCTGTGCGGCACGCCACGGCGAGCACGCCTATCGAGAACTGCTCGGCATAGCAGATTTCATCGAATACTTCCGTCTGGCCACGCCGATCGACGTGATCGAGCGCATGACGTTGGGCTCGCGCCCGGCGCGCCGCGGCAGCGACGGCATCGCCAGTTTGCGCGCGATTCCTTGGGTATTCGCCTGGAGCCAGTGCCGTGCCACGCTTACCGGCTGGTACGGCGTCGGCAGCGCGCTCGAACGCGCCGCGGCCGAGGTTGGCGAAGATGTCTTGCGCGAAATGGCGCACGAGTGGCCGTTCTTCCGCACGCTGCTCGACGATGTCGAGATGGTCATGGCCAAGAGCGACCTGGCGATCGCCGCGCTCTTCTCGCGGCTCGCCGGCGAACTTCACGGGCGCTTCTTTCCGCTCATCGAAGCCGAATTCCAGCGCACCGAACGCTGGATCCTGCGCTTGAAGAATACAGCCGCACTGCTCGAGCAGGATCCGCGCCTGGCGTTGTCGATCCGCCTGCGCAATCCGTACGTCGATCCGATGAGCCTGCTGCAGATCGACCTGCTCTCGCGCTGGCGCGCCAGCGGCAGCAGTGACGACGCTCTGTTTCGCGCGCTTGTCACGACCGTCAATGGGGTCTCCGAGGGCCTGCAGAACACCGGCTGACTGTGTGCTGCGTGCTGGCGATCCCTGATGCAAGCTGCGCCACCGCAGCGCACAACGAGACTGCCGTCAAATCAGAATATAGTCGGGCGGTCGATCGAGAAACTCTGGTCCGTGCCGAAACGTTCGCGTCAGCTAAGTGGCCTCGATGCCGGCTTCCTGTATCTGGAGGCCGCGGGTACGCCAATGCATGTCGGCAGCGTCATGCTGATGCAGGTGCCGAAGCGCCGGAGCTATGATTTCTTCAGCTTGCTGCTCGCTCACATGCGTGAGCGAATGCCGGTAGCGGCTCCGCTGCGTCGCGTGCTGCATGATGCGCCGCTCGAACTCGGGCATCCGAGCTGGATCGAAACACCGACGATCGATCTGGATCGCCATATCGAAAGACGCCGGCTCGCCGCGCCCGGCTCGCTCGCGCAGGTGTGGCGGCTCGTCGGCGAACTGCATGCCGAGCCGTTGCCGCGCGATCGGCCGCTCTGGCAGTTCGTCGCGATCGAAGGGCTGGCCTCCGGCGAGGTTGCGCTCTACTCGAAGGTGCATCACGCGCTGCTCGACGGGCAGGGCGGTATCGCGCTGGCAAGGGTGCTGCTCGACATGCATCCGACCAAGCGCGGCCTCGGGCCGGCTGCGGCTGGCCAAGCATCACCGCAGCACAGGCATCGAGCGAAGAAAAGTGTGGGTGCGGCCAGCGGCAAGGGTTCGCCACGCTCGTGCGCGAGCTGCCTGCGCTGTTGAAGGTTGCAACGGATGCCGCCCGCGGCGCGGGCAGTTTTCTGGCCAAGTTGCGCGACAGCGTGATGCTGGCGCCGCGCACGCCGTTCAACGCGCAAGTCGGGTCGGGTCGCAGTTTCGCCGTCGCATCATTGCCGCTCGCAGAGGTCAAGCGCGTCGCCCATCATTTCGAAGCAAGCCTCAACGACGTCGTCCTCGCGCTGTGCGCCGCAACGCTGCGCGATTATCTGCAACGACACAAGGCCCTGCCGGAAGAGACTCTGATCGCGGCGATGCCGATTTCCCTACGCGCCACCGGCGACACGTCGGTCAACAACCAGGTGTCGATGGTGCAGTGCGCTTTGCGCACCGACATTGCCGATCCGGTTGAACGCCTGCGCGCGATCAGCGCGGCAACCGGCAGTCTCAAGCGGCAGGTCTCCAGCGTCCGCAATCTGATTCCGACCGATTTTCCGGGGTTCGCCGCGCCAATCTGGGCGCCGAGCCTGAGCTGGCTGTGGGCGCGCGGCCGCGTTGCCGAACGCCTGCCGCCGCTGGCCAACCTGGCGGTATCGAACGTCCCGGGGCCGCCGAGCACGCTGTATATGGCCGGCGCGAAGATCGTGCACTACTACCCGGTATCTATCGTCACCCATGGGCTTGGCCTTAACATCACCGTCAACAGCTATGCCGGCTGGCTCGAGTTCGGTGTGATCGCGGGCAAGGAAATCGCGCCCAGAGTCGCTACCATCGCTAGCGGACTGAATCGTGCGCTGAAAGTGCTGACGAAAAAAATCCAATAATGAAAAAAGCAACAAAGCGGCAGGTCCGCCGGGATTTCGAAGCGCAGATGCGCGCTCCGTCGCCATTTCTTCTGGCGCTCGAAGGGCGCGCCTTCTTCGAATGGGCCGCCTGCATCGCGGCCTGGCCGCTGCTTGCGCGCGCGGCGCGCGGCGATGGCCATCCGGTGCTCGTACTGCCGGGTCTGACTGCCGGCGACGCGAGCACCTGGCCGTTGCGCAAGTTCATCGAGCGCTGCGGCTACACCGCGTATCCGTGGGACCAGGGCCTGAACTGCGGGCCGCGTGGCGGCACGGTGCGCAAGCTGCTCGGACGGCTGCGCGACATCGAGCGCGAGCATGGCCGCAAGGTCAGCCTCGTCGGCTGGTCGCTCGGCGGCGCGATGGCGCGCGTGCTGGCCGTGCGCGAGCCGCAGCGCGTGCGTTCGGTGATCACGCTGGGTTCGCCGCTGAGCGGCAATCCGAAGGCGTCGAATGCGTGGCGCATTTTTGAACTGGTCAGCGGTGTGCGCGCGGACGATCCGCGCCTGCGCGCGCTGATGAGCCGCCAGCCGCAAGTGCCTTCGACGTCGATCCTGAGCAAGAGCGACGGCATCGTGTCGTGGCCGTCGAGCCTGATTCCTGCCGGCGCGCAATCGGAAAACATCGAAGTCAGCGCAAGCCACTTCGGCATGGGCGCCAACCCGATGGTGTTGTGGGCGATCGCCGATCGCCTGGCCCAGGCCGAAGGCCGCTGGAAGCCGTTCGACCGAAGCGGCTTGCGCGCCTTCGTCTATGACGACCCGCACCGATCCGCCGGTGCCGATCTGTTCGCGACCTAGCGCAATACTTGCCAATGGCGCGCATCGAGTTGCCGCAGCGCGGCCTGCATCTGGAGTACGAAAGTCACGGCAGCAGCGATCGCCCGGCGGTGATCCTGATCATGGGCCTCGGGCTGCAACTCAATGCCTGGCCGCCGGAATTCATCGCAGCGCTCGTCGATGCCGGCCGACGCGTCATTGTGTTCGACAATCGCGACATCGGCCTGTCGAGTTCCGGTGCGTTGCCGCAATACACTTCGCCGCCGCTCGCGCTCGCCGCGCACCTGCTGCATCAGATGTTCACCCCGCCATATCGGATCGCCGATCTCGCCGCGGACACGCTCGCGCTGGCCGACGCGCTGGGCATCGACCGCTTCGACGTGGTCGGCGTCAGCCTCGGTGGCATGGTCGCGCAGACGCTCGCGTCGCGCGCGCCCGAACGCGTGCGCAGCCTCACTTCGATCATGTCGAGCGCAGGGCCACGCACTGCGCCGTGGCCGACCCCGGCGTTGCTGTGGCGCTTCCTGCAACCGCCACCGCGCGGCGCACTTCTCGACAAGAAGCTCGATCATTTCGTCGCGCTCATGCAGATGCTCGGCAACATCCACGACGAGGACGAAATCAAGCGCCTGCGCGAACGTCTGGCGCGTTCGCTTCAGCGCGCCTACAACCCCGCCGGCGCCGCGCGCCAGCTGATGGCCGTGCTCGCAGATCCGGATCGCAGCGAAGAGGTTGCGCGCATCCGCTGTCCGACCCTGATCATCCACGGTGCCGACGATCCGCTCGTGCCGCTGCCGGCGGCGCATCACCTGGCGAAACTGCTGCCGCAGGCGCGGCTCGAAGTCATCGAAGGTCTCGGTCACTACCTGCCGCGTGACAAGCTGCCGCGGATTGCCCATTTGACGATCGATCATCTGCGCGCTGCGCAGTAAGACATCCGTGCTGGAGGCGAAGCGCAACGCGTTCCGCCGTTTGCACGGCAGGCTACCCGCAGTCCCTCAGGGCTCGAAGAAATAGCGCGTCAGGTGAAAGAACACCGGCGCGGCGAAGCTGACCGAGTCGAGGCGGTCGAGCATGCCGCCATGGCCTTCGATCATCGAGCCCCAGTCCTTGGCGCCGAGGCTGTGTAACGATCAAACAGGCCCGAGCCGGACAAAAGCGTATCAGCCGTCCAGTGCCTGCCAGCGCGCATAGGCCGAGTCGAGTTCGCCTTGCAGCGCGGCGAGTGCTGCGTTCGCCGTGGCGATGGCGACATTGTCCTGGCGGAAGAAAGCCGGATCCTGCATCGCCTGCGTTCGCAGCGAGATTTCCGCTTCCAGGGCTTCGATCCTTGCCGGCAGCTGTTCGAGTTCGCGTGCATCCTTGTAACTGAGTTTGCGTCGCTGCGAATTCGACGCGCTCGCCGAGCCCTCCGCTTCAAGGGAAGAGCCGGGAGGGGATGGTGTGGATGTGGCACCGACAAACGAACGCCTCCCATCCGCTGCGCTTGCACGCGCGTTACCGATGTCGGGCCGCTGTCTCAGCCAGTCGCTGTAGCCGCCGACGTATTCGCCGACACGGCCGTTGCCCTCGAGCACCAGCGTGCTGGTAACGACGTTGTCGATGAATTCGCGATCGTGGGAAACCAGCAGCAGCGTGCCGCGATACGCCGCGAGCAGTTCCTCGAGCAGCTCCAGCGTTTCGACGTCCAGGTCGTTGGTCGGCTCGTCCATCACCAGCAGATTCGACGGCTGCGCAAACAATTTCGCCAGCAGCAGGCGGTTGCGCTCGCCGCCGGACAGACGTGTGATCGGCGCACGCGCACGCTCCGGCGAGAACAGGAAATCCTGCAGATAGCCGAGCACATGCTTGCGGCTGCCGTCGAGCTCGACGTATTCGCTGCCTTCGGCGACGTTGTCGAGCGCGTTGCGATCGTCGCGCAACGCGATGCGATGCTGGTCGAAGTAGGCAACCTGCAAGCCGGTGCCGCGCACGATCTCGCCGCGCGTCGGCGTCAAGTCACCGAGCAGTAATTTCAGCAGCGTGCTTTTTCCGGAGCCGTTCGGACCGATGACGCCGATGCGGTCGCCGCGCAGGATCGTGGTCGAAAAATCGCGCAGCAATGCCTGCTCGGCGTAGGCAAAGCCGACGCTCTTGGCTTCGATCACCTTCTTGCCGGATGCCTGCGACGTTGCCAGTGTCATCCTGGCATTGCCGGTCAACTCGCGCCGCTGCGCGCGTTCGCGACGCAACGCCTTGAGCTCGCGCACGCGGCCCTCGTTGCGCGTGCGGCGCGCCTTGATGCCCTGGCGGATCCAGACTTCTTCCTGCGCCAGCTTGCGGTCGAACAATGCGTTGGCCTGCGTCTCGGCGTGCAGGCGTTCCTCGCGGCGGCGCAGATAGTTTTCGTAGTCGCCGGGCCATGAGGTGACCTGGCCGCGATCGATCTCGACGATGCGCGTCGCCAGCGCGCGCAGGAAACTGCGATCGTGGGTGACGAACACGACACTGCTGCGGATGCCGCGCAGAAAATCCTCGAGCCAGGCGATCGCCTCGATGTCGAGGTGATTGGTCGGCTCGTCGAGCAGCAGCAGGTCCGGATCGCGCACCAGCGACTGTGCGAGCAGAACGCGCCGCTTCATGCCGCCGGACAGGGCAGCGAAATCGGCGTCTTCCGGCAGGTCGAGCCGCGTGAGCACCTGCTGCACGCGCCGATCGAGATCCCAGCCGTGCTGCGCCTCGATTTTCGCCTGCACCGCGCCGAGCGCGGCGAGGTCGCCGTGGCCGATCAGATGATGGTATTCGGCGAGCAGCGGCCCGAGTTCACCCAACCCGGCGGCGACGACGTCGAACACGCTGCCGACGGTGTCCTGGGGGACTTCCTGTGCCAGCCGTGCGATGCGGGCGCCGCCCTGCACGACGACCTTGCCGTCCTCGGGCACGATCTCGCCGGCGAGCAGGCGCAGCAGCGTCGACTTGCCTTCGCCGTTGCGCCCGACGATGCAGACGCGTTCGCCCGGTTCGATCGTCAGGTCGACGTTTTCGAGCAGGAGAGGGCCGCCGACGCTGTAGTCGACGGCCTGAAGCTGGATCAGCGGCATGGCGCGATTGTAACCGCGCGATGCGTCGGCCCGCCTGGCGTCAGGTCGACGACGCGCCGCGAATCGCGGCGACGCGCGCGCGGTTCTGTTCGCGCGAGGCGCGCAGGCGTTCCAGCACGCTCATCGTCTCGACCGGCTGCGCCATGGGCAGCACAGGAACCTCTTCGACGCTTTCCGTTACGGCGACTTCGTCAGCCGCAGCGACGACCGAAACCTCTTCGGCGACCGGCTCGGTCGGCTCGGGTTCTGGTGCCGGTGGCGCCACGAGTGCCGGCGTCGTGACCGGCGCTGGCGCCACCGCGACAACTTCCTGCAGCAGTCCGATCGCATCGCACGCGCCGAGGAAGCGCAGCACGGTCTCGTCGTCGGCGCCGGTCATGTCGGCGAGCTCCCGCGGCGAGGCCGGATGTTGCGTGAGCCAAGCGGCCATGCGCACGTGCTGCAATGTGTGCGGCAGATGGCCGAACGCCGGCAGCGTGCGCAGCCGCGCCCGTTCCGGCCGTGGCAGGCGACGCCCGATCTCGCCGAGCGGCGCGTGCAGCATCGCCAGCCAGCGCAGCGTATCCAGATCCATGCGCAACTCGTCGGAGAGCGGGCCGCCGGTGTATTTCGCGACCCGGTCCACCGCGATCGATGCCGAGAATCCTTCGATATAGCGGTCCAGAGAAGCCGTACGCATGACATGCGTGTTGCCGCTGCCGACGACGAGGTCGGGCCAGTGCGACGATTGCATGACGCGCGCGGTGGTAGCCGGTGGCTCGTCGAAGACATCGAGCAGTGCCAGCGGCTCGTTGGCGTTGCGCATACGGCCCGCGGCAGGCGCGCTCGCAGCCGGACCAGCAGCAGTCGTCGGCGTTGCCGGCGCGAGCACGCGCACGGGCAAGGTCATTTGTTCCAGTACGCCGAGCAGGCTCACGCTGCGCAGGGGTTTGGGCAGCCAGTGCGTGACGGTCGCCGGCGGCGCGCTCGACAACGCGATTGCCGAATTACGGCGCTCGTCCTCGGCCAGCGACTGCCAAAATTCGGCACCTGCCTGACCATCGATGTCGATGAAGAAGACCTGCGGCTGGCCGGGTCCACCGTCCCAGCGTCTGCCGGTCCGCGCCTGCGTGGCGGCCAGCAGCGAGCGCAGCAAGGTGCGATCGCGCTCGGAAAGGCCGACCATTTCCGCGCGGTACGACGGTATTGCAGCCATCGGTTTCCCCCTGTGGGCGACAGAACGGCGCGTGATGAAGCAAAATTTGTGCCCCGATTATATTCGCCTCGGCGGGAAAAGGGATCGGACCCTGCTCCGGCCAGCCTGGCCCGACGCCGTATCGGGTGCGCTGGGTTTCCGTTCCGCCGCCTGTGTGATCAGTGAACGCAGCCACCAATCCGGATGAGGTGGCTGCTGCCGGCCAAGCCGGCGAAGGCGTGGGCGACCTCCGATGCATTGAACCGATAGTCGAGTTGCGCCGCGTCACAGCCCTGCACCGTCAGCGTCGCGTTGCCGACCTGGACATAGTTCGCTGTCGGCGTTGCATCGAAAGCGCCGCCGATGATGCGGTAGATCGGCAGATCGACTTTGCCGTTCGCGGCCGCCGACAGATCGCCCTGCAGCGTGAACCAGTGCTGGTTCAAGGCATCGTCCGAAGCGCCGGCCGGATCGAACGTGAACCATGGAATGAAGACGGTGCCCGCCGAGCCGTTGCCGGGCGGGATCACCGTCATCTCGACGCCCTGGCCGCCCGTGGCCGGATCGAACCACGATCCGCTCAGATGCGCGTCGAACCCGTTCGCCGGCGGATTGACGTTCTGCGCAGGCTGCGTGCTGCCATCGGCGAGGATGCAGGGATCCGTGCTTGGCGTCAGCCGGGTGAGCGAGATCAGGCCGCCGGCGCCGCCGTTGGTCTGCGCATCGAACTGATAGAGCAGGGTGCCGTTGTTGCAGTCGGTAAAACTCAAGTGCGCCATGCCGACCTGCCTGCCCGGTACGCTGCCGCTGTTGAACACGCCGGGATCACTGATGGCAATCGCCAGCTCCGCGCTGGTTGCACCCGCCGCAATGCCGCCGCCCTGCAGCGTGTACCAGGCCAGGCCCGATGGATCGTTGATGCCGCTTTGTGCAAATGTGAACCAGGGCATGAACACCGTGCGGGCGCTGGCAATCCAGTCGAAGGTAAAACCCTGGCCGCCCTCATAGGCGGGGAACCACGCGCCATCGAGGCCGGGCTGGTCGATGCGGATCGATGCCGGCATGGCAAATGGCCGGTCGACCAGATATATCGCGGAAGCGGGGCCGGCAACGGCATCGCGTGCACTCGCCAGGACGCGCAATGCGCCGTCGGCACCGATCGACGTCGATGTCGGCTCGCAATACCCGGTCACACAGGCTTCGCGGCGATCGCGCTCGATGGCGCCGGATGCAGTGTCGAACGTGGTCAGCGCGATCTTGTTGCCGCCATCACGTAGGAGCAACAGCGCACTGCCGGCAGGATCGGCGACCAGCTCAGCGAACGCATTGTTTCCCGCCGTGGGCAGGAGAGTATTCCAGCGCGCGGCGCCCGAGTCGAAGTCCAGGTCGGTCACCAACGACGCTGGCGGCGCCGGCAGCCAGTTATCCGGGACGGTCGGAATGATCGCGACACCGATTTCGCTGCCCGCGATGACGATCGAGACGAGCGGCGTACTGTTCTGGTTGGTCGAAACCGGGGCGAGATGGGACCAGACCAGGCGGCCCTGAGCATCCACGCGCATGACGTATATGCCGGTGATGCCATTCAACAACCCCACGGCGACCAGGATCGCCGTGCCATCGTCGGCGAATCGCGCGGCCAACGCCTGACGCACGACCAGCGAGCCGAAATATTCGGAGTTGTAGAAGATCGTCGTGCCGTCCGACGGCCAACGCGACGAACTGCGGCATGACGCCAATTGACGCCAACGATCGCTATGCCGGCGGCATTGATGTCGGCGGCGAAGCGAAGGACGTATAGGATGGGCAACGGCTCCGGCGAGTCGTGCAGCAAATTGCCGTCGTGATCGAACAATGCGTGTCGCCATGCCATAGACAAGGACGAGGCGTCTGGTCGGCGAGCAGTCGTCCGGCAATGTTGTACACGCTGGACACATCGCCGAGTGGTCTTCGTCCACTAGCGACTGTGCCGGTCGACGACAGCAGGCAAGTCACGGAGATTTTTCCGGAAGTCTGCGCATCCGGCGCCAACGTTCCGGCAACGCAGATGCGATCGGCACCTTCGATCAATTTTGCGAAAGGCCAGAGGCCGGCGTCCGCGTGTGCGCCACAGCAAGCTGCCGTCGTTGCCGAAGCGGCTGACCGTAGGCTGTTCGCCGACGCGTCGTTGCTGACAAAATAACTTCCGCCATCCGCCGCAAGCGATTGCGTCGCAATGACAGGCGGTATTGGCGATCACGTGTGCGGTCGGCGGCGCATCGAGCGCGGCACCGCTCGCGGAAACACGCGTGAAATGCCCGTCGAGCTGCGAACAGCGTGGAACCATCAGCCATCGAGACCGGGACACTTGGCGCATAATCATAGCCGTCGCCCGCGAGCGGCAGCGCATAGATCTGCGTGCCATCGGCCTTGAAGCGGAACAGGGATACGCTGGCGCCGCAGTAGCTGGCCGGAGCGTATAGCAGCAGCACGTCGCCATTCGGTGTGGTGACGACCGGCGCCGTATACGGGGTCAGGCAATTCTGTCCGGACTGCGCGGTGAATGCCATCGGCCAGGCGAGCGTACCGTCCGGCGCGATCGCGAGCAGCTGGGTTGCGAATGATGATGGCGCCACGAGCGAAACATAGATGCGGCCATCGGCAGCTGCGGCAGTGCCTGCCACGTACGCGGTCGATATGCCGGCGAAGGTCTTTGACCAGCGCTGCGTGCCGGCAGCGTCGAAACTCGCTGCAGCAAGGAGGTTGTCCGGCGTAGCCGCGAAGGCATAGACGTTGCCATCGCTGCCGAGCAGCATCGAACTGAATGTTACCGGCAGCGGCGAACTCACCTGCCAGAGCAGTTCGCCGGCCGCGGAATACTTTCCGAGCTTGCCGCTGCCGAGAACGTACACGCCATCCGGCGCCGGCGCGATAGCCAGGGTTCCGGCCGCAAGTGCAATCTGCGCGACGGTCGATCCGTCCGCGCCGATCCGAAGCAGGTTCGAGGCATCATCAGTCTGCAGCCAGATATCGCCGGCGTTGTCGACCAGGGGGTTGCTGCACGACGCGATATTGAAACCGGTGTCCCCACCGGTATCGAGCGTCCAACGCAGATTGCCGTTCGGCTGGTAACGTTGCAGGTAGCATTTGTAGCCGACCAGTTGGTCCGAAGGTACCAGCAGGCTCAGGACGACTCCGCCGTCGGGCATCGATGCCAGGCTGCTGGCCGAGAGCGAGTCGCCGCCGTAGGCAGCCCCGGCTGCGGGCGGATCGACGTAACGCAGCGTCTGCACCTGTCCGTTCGCGTCATAGCGGACCAGTTCAGCTCGAGCGGCGCCCGTGCCGAACGCCCAGAAACCGCTGACATCCGGATTCGAAATGGTCTGGACGGAAAAATCGGCGGTCTGCCCGATTGCGGGGTTTTCGACGAGGACCCGATCCCATGCGTGTGCGCCGCCGGTCGCGAAGCAAGCGAGCCAAGCCAGCGCGAGCGATCTCGCCCGTCGACGTGAGCCTGCTGAGGCAAACATGGACTGGGCTGTCGATCCTTGGTTTGTATCTCGCACTGAGGCGAGTCTACGGACTACGAGACCGCTTCGGCATCCGCCGAATTGCCTCCTCCAAAAGGACGGGCCGCGCGTGGCGGCCCGTTGGGTTTCTTCAAGGTTCCGCGCCCGAGCGCAGAAACAAGCGCGGCTATTTCAGCTTGGCATCGGCGCGCAGCGCCTCGGCCTTGTCGGTCTTTTCCCAGCTGAACGTCGTGAACGACTCGCCGTTCGGCAGCTTCACCTGATGCGGCGCGCGGCCGAAGTGGCCGTAGCTCGCCGTCTGCTGGTACATCGGATGGATCAGGTCCAGCATCTGGATGATGCCGTACGGGCGCAGGTCGAAATGCTTGCGGATCAGCTTTTCGATCTTGTGGTCGTCGATCTTGCCGGTGCCGAACGTGGTCACCGAGATCGAAGTCGGGTGCGCGACGCCGATCGCATAGCTGACCTGGATCTCGCAGCGGTCGGCGATGCCGGCGGCGATGATGTTCTTCGCCACATAGCGCGCGGCATACGCAGCCGAACGATCGACCTTGGACGGATCCTTGCCGGAGAATGCGCCACCACCGTGGCGGGCCCAGCCGCCATAGGTGTCGACGATGATCTTGCGGCCGGTCAGGCCGCAGTCGCCCACCGGTCCGCCGATGACGAACTTGCCGGTCGGGTTGATGTGGTACTTGGTGCCCTTGTGCAGCCACTTCACCGGCAGCACGGGCTTGAGGATTTCCTCGCGCACGGCTTCGACGAGATCCTTCTGCTTGATGTCCGGATCGTGCTGCGTCGACAGCACGACGGCGTCGATCGCGACGGCCTTGCCGTTCTCGTAGCGCAGCGTGACCTGCGATTTCGCATCCGGGCGCAGCCACTTGAGCTTGCCCTTCTTGCGTACCTTGGCCTGCTGCTCGACGAGGCGATGGCTGTAGAAGATCGCCGCCGGCATCATGTCCTTCGTTTCGTTGGTCGCGTAGCCGAACATCAGGCCCTGGTCGCCGGCGCCCTGTTCCTCGGGATTCTTGCGGTCGACGCCCTGGTTGATGTCGGGCGACTGCTTGCCGATCAGGTTCAGCACGCCGCAGGTCGCGCCGTCGAAGCCGACGTCGGACGAGTTGTAGCCGATGTCGAGGATGACCTTGCGCGTCAACGCCTCGAGGTCGATCCACGCGCTGGTCGTGACTTCGCCGGCGACGATCGCGACGCCGGTCTTGACCATCGTCTCGCAGGCGACGCGCGCGCGCTTGTCCTGGATCAGGATAGCGTCCAGCACGGCATCGGAAATCTGGTCGGCAACCTTGTCCGGATGGCCTTCGGAAACGGATTCGGAAGTGAAGAGATAGCTGCTCATCATGGCCTCTAGGAATTCATCCTTTAATGCGGATGAAGGGATGGATTAAGGGCGCGCATCATACACGCGCGCCGTGAAGTTTGCAGCCCGGCCATCGGCCGGCGCAGGCCGCCGTTCAGGTTGTCTCGCACAGTTCTTCATACGGACGGCTAGATGTCTATGCCGCAAGCGCCAGTGCGGCCTCGGGCGCGTCGAAATAGTCGCGCGTCAGGCGCAGCTGCTCGGCGGCGCTTTCGGCGCGATTGACGACGGCCCGGAAAATTTGTACCGGGACGCGGGTCCCTCCGCGTCTGAAGACCGGCCATCCTGGCCGGACTCTTCAAAAGACGCCCGTCTTTCGCGTACCAGCCCAGATGCTTGCGCGCGATGCGCACGCCCTGCAGCTCGCCGTAGAAGGCGTACAGGTTCTCCAGGTGCTCGACCAGGATCGCGCAGACTTCCGCTTCAGTCGGCGGCGGCAACTCGGCGCCGGTCGCGAGAAAATGCGCGATCTCGCGGAAGATCCACGGCCGCCCTTGCGCGGCGCGGCCGATCAGCAGGCCGTCGCACTTCGTGTATTCGAGAATCCGCCGCGCCTTTTGCGGCGTATCGGCGTCGCCATTGGCGAGCACCGGCATGCGCACCGACTGCTTGATTGCCGCGATCGTGTCGTACTCGGCTTCGCCTTCATACAGGTCGGCACGCGTGCGTCCGTGCACGGCCAGCGCAGCGATGCCGGCATCCTCGGCGATACGGGCGATGCGCACGCCGTTGCGGTTGTCGCGGTTCCAGCCGGTGCGGATCTTCAACGTGACCGGCACCTCGACGGCGCCGACGACGGCCGCAAGGATGCGCGCGACGAGCGCCTCGTCCTGCAGCAGTGCCGAGCCGGCGTACACGTTGCAGACCTTTTTCGCCGGGCAGCCCATGTTGATGTCGATGATCTGCGCGCCGGCGTCGGCGTTATAGCGCGCCGCCTCGGCCAGCATCGCCGGATCGTAGCCGGCAATCTGGACACTGACCGGATCCGGCTCGCCGGCATGATCCATGCGCTTGAGCGACTTGCGCGTCGTCCACAGGCGCGGATCCGACGTCGTCATCTCGGTCGTGGCCAGGCCGGCGCCAAGCCGCTTGCACAGCTGGCGGAACGGTTTGTCGGTGACGCCGGCCATCGGCGCGAGGCCGATCGGCGGGTCGATGAGGTAGGGGCCGATGCGCATGGCGCGCATTGTACCGGATGCCCGCAGTCAGGAATTCCAAGCGTGTTACAGCACCAGATGTTTAGTCGCCAAATCGATTGACCACTGCAGCGTAGGTCGGCATCGCCGGCGCGGTGCCGACGATTTCGGTCGACATCGCCGCTGCACGGTTGGCGTGGATCACAGCGTCGCGGAACGGCCGGCCGGCGAAGCGGACGAGTCCGGCAGTCAGCGCTCCGCTGAATGCATCGCCGGCGCCGGTCGTATCGATCGCGTTGACCTTTTCCGGCGGCAGGCGGTAGCACTCGGCCGCGTCGCCGTGGCGGTCCGCGCCGTGCGAGACGAAGCAGCCGCGCGAGCCGAGCGTGACGACGACGGTCTCGACGCCGAGCTGTGCGTGCGAGCGCATGCAGGTCCGCATCGTCGCGCTCGGCGAGCGTCGCCGGATCGACATCTTTCTTCGAGAAGCGTTCGAGCAGCAGCGAGAATTCGGTTTCGTTCGGCGTGATGATCGTCGCGCTGCTGCAGCATCGCCAGTGTCAGGTCGGCATGGACCGGCGCGGGATTGAGGATTCGCGTGAGGCCGTGCCGACCGGCCACTTCCAGCGCCGCAGTCAGCGCATCGAGGTTGTTCTCGAGCTGCAGCAACAGCGTCTTGGCACCGGCGAACAGGTCGTCCTGTGCGCGCACGAAATCCGGATCGAGGTGCTCGTTCGCTCCGAAGATCATCGCGATCTGGTTCTCGGCCTTCGCGTTGACGGTGATGCTCGACGTCGACGTCGGCTGATCGTCGCGGACCTGCCAGCGGCACGGCATGTTCTCATCGCTGGCGAAACGTTTGGCGTATTCGGCAAACGTGTCGCGACCGAGTGCGCCGATGAATGCGGTCGGCACACCCTGGCGCGCGCAGGCGACCGCCTGGTTGAAACCTTTGCCGCCCGGGCCGGTGTTGTAGCGGTTCGCGCGCATCGTTTCGCCCGGGCGCGGAAAGCGCTCGACGAACCAGGCCTGGTCCTGGACGTAGCTGCCGACGATGATGACTGCGGGGGCTGAGCTCATGATTGCTCGCGGGATCAAGTTGGTGCGCCTAACAAATTGACGTCATTCCCGCGCAAGCGGGAATCCATTTTCGCACTTGAACCTATCAGGCAACATCGACGATAGGATCCCCGCTTTCGCGGGGACGATCGGCAATTAGATTCTACGCTGCCTTCAGGCCCCGACCTTCATCTCCGGATGCAGGTCGCGTGTCATCGCGGCGGGGTCATGCTTGTGCTTGAACAGCGGCACGAACAGGATCGCCGTCGCCAGCGCATACAGCGCAAACGTGATCCAGATGCCGTGCCAGTCCTTGCTGCCGTCGGCGTGCGTGAAGAAGCGGTCGATGACGACGCCGCTGATCGAGCTGCCGAGCACGGCGCCGATGCCGTTGGTCATGACCATGAACAGGCCCTGCGCGCTGGCGCGGATCTTCGCGTCGCTCTGTGTTTCGACGAACAGCGAACCCGAGATGTTGAAGAAGTCGAACGCCATGCCGTAGACGATGCACGACAGCACGATCATCCACAGGCCGGGGCCGGGATCGCCGTAGGCGAACAGGCCGAAGCGGAAGAACCAGGCAAGCATGCTGATGACCATGACGGTCTTGATGCCGAAGCGGCGCAGGAAGAACGGAATCGCCAGGATGAACAGCGTCTCGGAGACCTGCGAGATCGACATGATGATCGCCGGATATCTCACCGCGATCGAATCCTTGTACGCATCGACATTGGCGAAATCGTGCAGGAACGTGTCGCCATAGGCGTTGGTCAACTGCAGCGCCGCGCCGAGCAGCATCGCGAACAGCAGGAACACCGCCATCTTCGGATTCTTGAACAGGCGGAACGAGGTCAGGCCGAGCACATCGACCAGCGAGCGGTTCGCCTCGATCTTGCCGAGCTTCGGCGGGCACTTCGGCAGCGTGAATGCGTACAGGCCGAGCAGCAGCGACGCGGCCGATGCGACATAGAACTGCCCGGACGAGGTTTCCAGATGCAGCAGGCTCACCGTCCACAGCGCGACGATGAAACCGATCGTGCCCCAGACGCGGATCGGCGGGTAGTCGATCACGACGTCCTTGCCGTCGTTCTTCAGCGCGTTGTAGCCGACCGTGATCGCGAGCGCGATCGTCGGCATGTAGCAGATCATGTTCAGCAGCATGACCCAGAACATCGTCGTCGGATTCTCGACCATCGGCACGCAGAACAGCACGACCGCGCCGGCGATCTGCAGCGCGCCGTACAGGCGCTCGGCATTGATCCACTTGTCGGCGACGATGCCGGCGATCGACGGCATGAACAGCGAGGCGATGCCCATCGTCGAGAAGATCGCGCCGAACGACGTGCCCGACCAATGCTTGTTCTGGAACCAGTACGCGCCGATCGTCAGCAGCCACGAGCCCCAGATGAAGAACTGGAGGAAGTTCATCACGATCAGGCGAAGCTTCAGATTCACGTGCGGCGGTCTCCCCTCAAAAGTCGCCGCAGCGTAGCTAGCGCCGAGCGGCGACGCAAGATTCAGGACGCGCGCCAGTACCGCGATGAAATGCCTGGGCTATTCGCCGCCGATGTTCTGGCATGGATTGAGACCGCGCGGCGTGTTGATCTGCGGATTCGCGCCGAAGTACTGCTGGTACGTGCTTTGCGCCCAGGTGTCGCTCTCGCTGACCGCGCCGGCCGGAAGATCTTGTGCTGCGTCGGCGAGCTGGCGATTGAGGAACGACGTGCCCTGCGGCGTCACCGAGCCCAGGCTGCGCAGTTTCAGGTAGGCATAGGCCTGCGCCGGATCGGCGCCGGTGACCTGGCTGAGCAGACCGGCGCCGTTTGATTGCGCATAGGCGCGCTGCAGCTGGCCGACCATCGCCCAGTCGCCCTGCTCGACCGCGGAGTTCGCCAGCGACATTGCATTGGCCTTGTAGTCCTGCAGCCATTCCGGATGATCGAGCAGGCCGCCGCCGGTGGTCAATCCGGCGCTGACGTAGCAATCCGCGGCCTGCGTATCGCCGAGCTGCGCCGCGCGCAAAGCGACCGGGGCGAGCTGCAGCTGCTCCGGCATGACGCCTTCGCACAGGCTGCTGGCCGCGCGCGCTTTCGACAGCTCGTCTTCGATCGTGGCGAGACGCTGCTCGCGCCGCGACAGCTGATTGGCATCGAGCTTGGAGGTGTCGTCCTCGAGCATCCAGCCGGCGGCATGCGTCTGGTTCGTCAATACGTCGCGCGCATGCAGGCAGCGGCCGACGTCGCGATACAGGCGCGAGGCCGCCGGCGCATCGCCGGCGTCGGCGCGCGCCTTGAGGTCTGCATAGACCTGGGCGAGCGGCGCATTCGGTGGCGGCAGCGGAGCGGGGTTCGACACGTGTTGGACCGGCTCGGTCTTCTTCGCGGCCTTCGCGACCGCCGGCGCTGTTGTCGCATGGCGCGGCGTGGCTGCCAGCCCGGTATCGGCGCCAGCCTCGGCCGACGGCGTCGCGGGCGCATCTGAACGATCGCTGCGGTACACCCAGTAAGCGGTCGCGGCCACCGCGATCACAGCGATCGCGAGCGCGGCGAAAAGACGATTGCGGTTTTGCGCGGTCATGGCTGTCGGCACTTGAGGCTTCGCTCATCGTAGTCGATTCAGTCGTCGTCGATCTGGCAGATGTTGGCGCCGTTTGCGACTTCGTTGGAGGCACTGTTGAAGTAGCGCGCGTAGTGGTCGCTGGCCCACGCGTCTGCGTCGGCGGCCTGCGTCGGCGACAAAGCCTTCGCAGCCGCGGCGACCATCGGTGCGAGCTTGTCGGAGAACGCACCGGTCGCGCCGAGCTGTTCGAGCCGCAGCAGGCGGTAGTCCATGACCGGATCGATGCCGAACAGCTGGCCGCGCGCCGACGTATCGAACGCACCACTGTAGGCGTGGTGGAGCAGATCGACGATGACCCAGTCGCCGCGCTGCAGCGCGGACTCGACCAGCCCCGGCACCTGTGTGCGGTACTGGTCGATCCATTCGGGATGATCGAGCAGGCCTTCCATCATGTCGAAGTCGGTGCCGACATAGCAGTCGAGCGCCTTGAGGTCGCCGAGCTGCGCTGCCTGCAGCGTCAGCGGCGTGAAGCTGGCGAGTTGCGCGTCCGTGGCGCCCTCGCAGCGGGCGCTGTTGGACTGCACGTAGTCCGTCATCTCGCGCATCATCTTGAACTCGACTGCCGGGCCGGCGCGAACATCGCGAACCATGCTGTTCTTGCGTCGGCGTCATGGGGAATTTCCGCCAGCAGGCGCCGTGTCCGCCGAACGGCAACGCAGCGGTGCACTTCGTGAAACAGGCGCGTAGCTGCGGCCGCATCGCCGGCATCGGCGCGCGGTTTCAGCACATCGTAGATCTGCGCCAGAGGCGTGCCGGCGGGGGCAGCGGAGCCGAAGCGACGCTGGATTTTTTATGCGCCAGCGGCTTCGACTTGTGTCCCGCGCCAGTGGCTTCGACCGACAAGTCAGTGACACTTGGCGACGCACCAGGCATCGCGCCGTCGGCTCCCGCTGAAGATCGTTCGGCGGCGCGGTCGTGCATCAGCGCCCAAGCGATCACCGCAAGAACGGCGACCGACGCTGCCGCCACGACGACTGAGTGAAGATGGCGGCGGGTGATTGCTCCCTGGTAGTGGCATTCGAGCGGCGTTCCATCCGTACGTCGCGAAATGCTAGCACGCGCGATTGCGCGGACGGTCAGGTCCGCGCCATCTTTTCCCTTGATTTACATCGGTGACAGCTGCCGCCAGGCGGACTCACGCCGTGTCGCGATCCGCCGGTGCTGTCGGCGCGGGCGGGGCGGGCGGCGCCGGTGGCGCGGGGGGTGCCGAATGTACCGGCGGCACCGGTGGTGGAGGTGGCGCTGGAGGAGCGGCGCGCGGAGTCGGCGGCGCCGGGGGCAGTGGCGATGTCGGCGCAGCCGGTGGTGCCGGTGGCGCGGGCGGTGCCGGTACGAATATACCTTTGAACTCGGGCGTCTTCATGCTCAGCGTCAGCGGCTTGTGCTGGCGCATGACCTGCACCTTGACGTCGCTGCCAGGCGCGCGCTCGCGCAGCAGGCGGAACGCATCTTCGGGACGCTCGACCTTGCTGCCATCGACGTCGAGCAGCACGTCGCCGGACTTCAGCTGCTTCAGAGAAGCGTCGGTCGACAGCACGAGCACGCCATGGTCCGTGCCGAAATAGCCGCCGAGATCCGCATTCAGGCTGGCGAGATTCAGGCCCCACCATGGCATCGAAAAGTTGAAGTGTTCCATCGCGTGCTGCGCCCGTTCGCCGGCCTTTTCCGCGAGTTTGGCGCGTTCCATCGCACGCTCGACCTGCACTTCGACGCGGCGCTGGTAATCCTCGGAGGCGGCGTTGCCTGCGACCATCGCATCGAGGTGGTCGAGCTTGCCGAGTTCCTTCATGTCGTTGTCGCCGAAGGCGAACGCGAAGTTGTACGGTTCGCGGCGTTCGGCCTTGACTGAAATCTCGCTGTTCTTGCCGTCGCGGACCAGGCCGAGCTTGATCTGCTGGTCGACCTTGAGTTCATGCAGGGGCCACGAAACCGCGCCGTCGCTGCCCTGCGCGAGCGGTTTGCCGTCGATGCTGACGATGATGTCGCCATGCTTCATGCCGGCCTTCTCGGCGGGACCGCCCGGAGTGACGGCGTCGACACGCAAGCCGCGCGGCTTGTCGCTGTCGCTGAAGACGACGCCGATCATCGCGCGCTCCGGATCGCCGATGTAGCGGTAGGCATAGGCGCGCGGGCCGACATCGCCGAGCTTGGCCGAGAGATCGGCCATCTTGCGCGACATCTCGCGCATCTGCTCGCGCATCTGCTCGAGGTCCTTGCGCGCCTGCTCGGTATCGACCGCAGCTGGCGTCGAAGTGGATGGCGTCGCCGCCTTGTCCGCCTGCGCCTTCGGCGTGCTGTCGGCTGCGGATGCCGCCGTGCTGCCGATCGCCAGAGCGATCGCCGCGGCGAGGCATGCGCGCTGCAGCAGCGTACGTTCCGGATTGTTGCGAATCACCTGTTGCATGTTTTCCAGCCTCTTCATTCGTTTGTCTGGAGTCAGCGCAATGCGACTCCGGTTTCCGCCAGTCGATAACTCGAATAGCGCAGTGCGGTGAGATCTTCGAGCAGTGCCACGCGGCGCTGCCACAGCGGCAGTTCGCTTTCCGGCGGTGCCGCATTGAGCTGGCCGTCGACGAGCCCGATCATGTCCTCGAGCTCCGCGGCGGCGGCGAGATCCTGGCCCGACAGCGGCGCGGCCGCTCGTTCCGTCTCGTGCAGCCAGTGCTCGAGCGCCTGCGAATGCTGCCGCAGGAGAGCCAGTCGTGCGGCCGCATCGACCGCGCCGATCGTTTGTGTACTTGTAACATTTGTGGAATTCGCCGCATTTGTCGGTATAGATGCGGAATGCGCCGGATCGGTCGCGGCGGCCGTGATCGCAGTTGCGGGCATGCGTTGCAGCAGCGGCCATGCGCCGGCCGCGAGCAGCACGCCGGCGGCGAGCGCGGCGGGCACGGCCCAGCGCCAATGGCGCCGCGCCACGACCGATGCGCGCGCGGCGCTGGCCTGCTTGATTCGCCCCTGTGCGACAAGCTCGGCAGCCAGCTGCGGCCACGCACTGCGTTCGGGCGCCACCTGCGGCAGCGCGCGCAAGGCTTCGGGCAGCGACTTCAGATCGCCAGTGAGGTCTGGATTCGACATGGCACGTGTTCCGTTGCGGGAGCGAGCAGGTCGCGCAGGCGGGCGGTGCCGCGAGCGACCTGCGATTTGGAGAAACTGATGGTCTTGCCGACGAGTTCGGCGATCTCGGGATGTGAATAGCCCTCGACGTGGTACATCCACAGCACGCTGCGTGTCAGCGCCGGAAGTTTGCCGAGGGCACGCTCGAGCGCCAGCGCATCGGCACGCACCCACGGTGGCGCGGCGCCATCGACGATCTGCTCGGAGTCGCTGTCCACTTCCATGCGATGTTCGCGGCGCAGGCGCATCAAGGCCTCGTTCATCGCGATTTGCCGAAGCCATGCCCAGAACGGCGCGTCGTTGCGGTATTGGTCAATGCGCTGGAATACCTTGAGCATGGCGTCGTGCAGCACATCGCGTGCGGCTTCGGAGTCGGCGAGCATGCGCAGCGCGAGCGTGTACACCGGGCGCTCGAAGCGCCGGTAAATCTGCTCGAACGCAGCCAACTCACCGCCACGCGCGCGTTCGATGAGGCTCGCCGGTACTTCGAGTTGAGAGAAAGCTTCGTTCAAACGAAGTGGTCCTGGACGATTAATTCATCTTGATTCGCATGCGCCCGGCGAGCCGATGGAGATCAAGATGGATCCCTGCCTTCGCGGGGGACGGTCCCTTCCTGTTCCGTCCCACCTGCTGCGCGCCGTGCCGCACGTGTTGCCTATAGATGCATCAGCACCCCGGTTGGTCGCAAGTGGCAAGGGTCGATCCGCCGCGGCGCGGCTGTCCGCGCGTTCTGTCCGCTCTGTTCGGGCGGACACTTGTCCGCAGCTGTCCGCAGGACAATTAATAAGCGTAATCAGCAAGTTGAGCAATTGGCATGCACGTTGCTCAAAGGCAGTCATTGGCGCCACGCGCCACACCCAACCCAATGGCTCACGGACCCAAGATGATTCGCGACACTTCAGCCCAGGACCGCCGCATGGAGCCCGTCCGCTCGAACAAGCGCTGGATCGTTATCGGCGCAGTCGGGGCCGCCGTGCTGGTGGCATTGATCTGGGTCGTGCCGACCGTGGCGCGCCTGATTTCCGCGGGCAGCGCGGTCAGCACCAGCAGCGTGCGCATAGCTGCCGTGCACCGCGGCACGCTCACGCGCGACATTTCCGCGCAAGGCAAGGTCGTCGCGTCGGTGAGTCCCACGTTGTACGCGACCACCGCCGGCATCGTCACGCTCGCCGTGCACGCCGGAGACAAGGTCGAGAAAGACCAGGTGCTCGCCGACGTGTACAGCCCGGAGCTGAACAACAAGCTCGAACAGGAGCAGGCGACATTCAACAGCCTCGGCATCGAAGTCGAGCGCACCAATATCGACAATCGGCAGAAGCAGCTGACCGCGAAGAAGACGTTCGACCAGGCAACGATCGACCGCCAGACCGCGGCGCGCGAGGTCGATCGCAACGAGCGCGGCTTCAAGGCCGGCGCGATTCCCGAGATCAACGTGCTGCGTGCGAAGGATGCGCTGGCCAAGGCTGACCTCGAGGTCTCTCACGCGGAGGCCGACGCCAAGCTGCTCGACGAAACGCTTGCGTTCGAGCTCAAGACCAAGCGTTTCGCGCTGGAAAAGCAGAAGCTGCTCGTCGGCGAGTTGCAGCGCCAGGTCGACCAGCTCAAGGTGCGCTCGCCGGTTTCCGGCCAGGTCGGCCAGCTGCTCGTGCAGCAGAAGGCCAACGTCGCGGCCAATGCCGGCCTCCTCAGCGTCGTCGACCTTTCCGCGCTCGAAGTCGAGCTGCAGGTGCCGGAAGTGTTCGCGCACGATCTGGCGATCGGCATGCCGGCGGAGATTCTGGAAGGCTCGGAAAAGTACGCCGGGTCGCTGTCGGCGGTGTCGCCCGAAGTCGTCGATGGCCAGGTGGTCGCGCGCGTGCGCTTCGGCGACAGCAAGCCCGCCGGCTTGCGTCAGAGTCAGCGCCTGTCGACGCGCATCCTGATCGACGAGCATCCGAACGTGTTGATGGTCGATCGCGGACCGTTCGTCGATTCCGGTGCCGGCCGCGTCGCCTACGTCGTGCGCAATGGCGTCGCCGAGCGCACGCCGATCCAGGTCGGCGCGACCAGCCTCAATGCCGTCGAACTCGTTTCCGGCGTCAAGGAAGGCGACCGCATCGTGATTTCCGGCACCGATGCGTTCAACGGCGCGCCGAAAGTGGTTTTGAATTGAGAGCAAGAGCGTGAGGAGGTAAGGAGGTGAGGAGTGAGGTAAGACAACGACGCGCTCTTCCTAACTCCTAACCCCTAACTCCTCACGAAAGAAACACAAGCAACCCCGAACCTGTTTCCTGCATCCAACCAACGAACACCCTGAGCCCCGAGGCCCGTCATGCTGAAAATGTCGCATCTTTCCAAGGTATACCGCACGCACATGGTCGAGACGCACGCGTTGCGCGATTTTTCGATTCACGTGCGCAATGGCGAATTCGTGGCGGTGACCGGCCCCTCGGGATCGGGCAAGACGACGTTCCTCAACATCGCCGGCCTGCTCGAGGATTTCAGCGGCGGTGAATACTGGCTCGATGGCGTCGACGTGCACGGCATGAACGACGACCAGCGCTCGCGCCTGCGCAACGAGAAGATCGGCTTCATCTTCCAGAGCTTCAACCTGATTCCGGACCTCAACCTGTTCGACAACGTCGACGTGCCGCTGCGCTACCGTCGTTTCCCGGCCGCCGAGCGCAAGCACCGTATCGACGAAGCGTTGAAGCGCGTCGGTCTGGCCTCGCGCATGAAGCACTATCCCGCCGAATTGTCCGGCGGCCAGCAGCAGCGCGTCGCGATCGCGCGGGCTCTCGCCGGCAGTCCGAAACTGCTGATGGCCGACGAGCCGACCGGCAATCTCGACTCGCTGATGGCGCGCGGCGTCATGGAACTGCTCGAAGAGATCAACCGTCAGGGCACGACGATCATCATGGTCACGCACGACCCGGAGCTGGCCGCGCGCGCGCAGCGCAACGTCCACATCATAGACGGCCAGGTAACGGATTTCGACGACGAGCCGAAGCTGCGCACTGCCGCGATGGGAACGCGCGACTCCGGCCTGGGTGCCGAGATCGTTGCGTGATCGACGCCCACCGCGAGCTCGAAGTCTGGCAGGAAGCAATGACGCTGGTGGAGCAGGTCTATGCGCTGTCGCGCCGCTTCCCGACCGACGAGCACTTCGGGCTCGGCACGCAGCTGCGCTGTTCGGCGGTCTCGATTCCGAGCCGCATCGCCGAAAGCAACGTCTGCGAAATCACCGGAGACTATCTGCGCTTCCTTGCCATGGCGGCGACGTCGACCGCGGAAGTCGAAACGCAGCTGCTCGTTGCAGGCCGGCTGAACCTGGCCGAGCGCGATGCGGCTGACGCGGTCCTGCACCAATGCGATCGCGTCGGCGCGATGCTGCGGAGCCTGCGCGAAAACGCCGACAGCCGTTCGAACGCACGACAGCACTGACACTCATCACTGCCCTCAATTTCCCGGGTACCTGAATCATGTTCAATTACTACCTGCAACTCGGCCTGATCAGCCTCAAGCGCAATCCGATCCTGACGGCACTGATGGTGCTCGGTATCGCGCTCGGCATCGCCGCGAGCATGACCTCGCTGACGCTGCTGCACATCATGGGCAGCGATCCGATTCCGTGGAAGAGCGACAAGTTGCATTACGTGCAGCTCGACAACTGGGACCCGAACCAGCCCTACGACCGGGAAGGCAATCCGCCGGACCAGGTCAGCTACCGCGACGCGCAGGCGCTGATGGAAGCGGGCAAGGCCGACAAGCAGGCGGCGATGTACAAGGTGGCGTTTCCGATCCAGCCGGAGAATCCGGAGGTCAAGCCGTTCCTCGCGCTCGGCCGCGCCACGTATGCCGACTTCTTCCCGATGTTCGAGCCGCCGTTCCAGTACGGCAGCGGCTGGGACCACGCGCAGGACACCCAGCACGGCCGCGTCGTCGTGCTCAGCCGCGACACGAACGAAAAACTGTTCGGTGGCCAGGACAGCGTCGGCAAAAAGGTGCGCATGAATGAGATCGACTACACCGTCGTCGGCGTGCTCGACCAGTGGAAGCCGCGCGTGAAGTTCTATGACCTGACCAACGGGACGTTGAACGATCCGGAAGAGTTCTACGTGCCGTACACGACGACGATCGAAATCAAGGCAAACGCCAGCGGCAACAACAGCTGCTGGAAGAACAGCGAGCCGGGCTGGGAGGGTTACCTTGCCTCCGAATGCATCTGGCAGCAGTACTGGGTGCAGCTCGACTCGCCGGCGCGCGAGGCCGAATACAAATCGTTCCTCGAGAACTACGTCAACGAGCAGAAGAAGCTCGGCCGTTTCCCGCGGCCCATGAACAACCGCCTGTACAACGTCACCGACTGGCTGCAGAACCAGAAGGTCGTGCCGAAGGACGTCGAGGTGCAGGTCGGCCTGTCGTTCGCATTCCTGCTCGTGTGCCTGGTCAACACGATCGGCCTGCTGCTGGCGAAATTCATGCGCAAGTCCGGCGAGATCGGTCTGCGTCGCGCGCTTGGTGCGAGCAAGCCGCAGCTTTTCTCGCAATACATCATCGAATCCGGCGTGATCGGCGTCAGCGGCGGTCTGTTCGGCCTGCTGTTGACTCTGGTCGGCTTGTGGCTGGTGCGGCTGCTGTACCAGTCCTATGCGAACGTCGCGCATCTGGACTGGGCGATGGTTGCGACGACGATCGTGCTGGCCATCGGCGCAGCGGTACTGGCCGGCCTGTATCCGACCTGGCGTGCGTGCCAGATCGCGCCGGCGGCGCAGTTGAAAACGCAATAGAGCTGGGAATCGGGAATAGGGAATGGGGAATCGTCAGGACGCTTCCCCGCCTCAACCCCGACGAACAGCACCGACGAAACCTGCTCTAACGATTCCCGATTCCCGATTCCCGAGGCAACCATGGAAATCCGCCCAATCATTTCCGCCCTGATGCGCAGCAAGGTCGCGCTGATTCTTATCGGCCTGCAGATCGCGCTGACGCTGGCGATCGTGTGCAACGCGCTGTTCATCATCAGCCAGCGCATCGAGACGATGGCTCGGCCGAGCGGCATGAATGAAACCGATACCTTCCGCATCACGAGCAACGGCTTCGGCGCGAACTTCAACACGAAGAATGCCTTTGCCGAGGATCTGGCGACGATCCGCAGCCTGCCGGGCGTGGCGGATGCCAGCCCGATGAACACGACGCCAATGGCCGACAGCGGCTGGAGCGAGTCGATCAACATGGCGCCGGGACAGAAGGTCGCGACCACGGGTGCAGCGATCTACTTCGTCGACGAACACGGAATCAATTCCTACGGCCTGCAGCTGGTCGCCGGTCGCAACTTCAAGCAGGAAGAAATCAGCGTGCGCGACCGCGGCTCTGTCGACTGGCCGCCGAGCATCATCATCACCAAGGCGCTGGCGGAAAAGCTGTACCCGGGACAGGATGCGGTCGGCAAGCAGATGTACCTGTCCGATCCGGACAAGACCAAGCCGCAGACCGTGATCGGCGTGATCGAGCGCATGATCGTTCCCTGGCCGCGTGGCTTCAGCTTCAACGGCGACCGCAGCGCGGTGGAGTATTCGATCCTCGTGCCGCAGTTTACGGCCTACGGCAGCAGCACCGCGTACCTCGTGCGTGCCGAGCCTGGTCGCCGCGACGAGTTGATGAAGACCGTCGAGTCCAAGCTGATCGACAGCAACCACAACCGCATCGTGCGCAGCCTGAAGAGCCTGGAAGCGATCCGCGCCGAATGCTACGTGGAGGACAGGGCCATGATGATCATTCTCGGCACCGTGATCTTTTGCCTTCTGACGATCACCGCGCTCGGCATCGTCGGCATGGCGAGTTTCTGGGTCACGCAGCGCACCAAGCAGATCGGTACGCGGCGCGCGCTCGGCGCAACCCGCAGTTCGATCCTGCGCTACTTCCTGACGGAGAATTTCCTGATCACGACCGGCGGCCTGCTGTTCGGCGCCGTGTTGTCGTACGCCTTCAGCTTCTGGCTGATGTCGCACGTGCAGGAGGCCAAGCTGCTGCCGTGGGGTTACCTGCCGGTCGGGTTCGTCGTCCTCTGGTTGCTCGGCCAACTCGCCGTGCTGGGGCCGGCGACACGCGCGGCGCAGGTGCCGCCGGCGATTGCCACGCGCAGCGTCTAAGACACTGCTCCGGAACGCATCCAAGAGAAGCCGTCATCCCCGCGAAAGCGGGGATCCATCTTGATCTCAATCTCTCGAGCAACAAGCACAATGGATTCCCGCTTGCGCGGGAATGACGGTTTCATTTGGGACTGCGGCACATGACTGCAGACCTACTGACTTCCTGCACTAGTTGAAGAGCGCGTGCGCGCCGACACTGCGCGCACCTTTTCACCATCCCGGGGAGTTGCCATGACTCGCATGACCATCAGCGCGATAACGCTCGCCATCGCTGCGGCACTGACGTTCGGCAGTGTTGCCGCCGTGCCGGCCACCGATGTAGCCACGCGCGTCAAAGCGCTCAACAGCCTGCTCGCCGAGCAGTGGGAGTACCAGCTCAAGGACTCGCCGGAGTTCGCGACGATTCTCGGCGACTACCGCTACAACGACCGCTTCAGCGAGTTCACGGTTGCGCACGCCATGCAGCAGAAGAAGGATGCGCAGGCGTTCATCAAGCGCTTCGAGGCGATCGACACGACCGGCTTCACCGAACAGGACCGCCTGAACCAGGAACTCATGCTGCGTCAGCTCAAGGACGGCATCCGCTCGACCGACCTGAAGCTGTTCGAGATGCCGGTCGACCAGTTCAATGGCGTGCACCTGCTGCTTGCGCAATTCGTCACGATCGTGCCCGTCGACAGCACGAAGCACTACGAGGACTACCTCGCGCGCCTGAACCAGGTGCCGCGCGTGTTCGACCAGATGATCGACGTGATGAAGCAGGGCGAGAAGGACAAGCTGATGCCGCCGCGCTTCCTGCTCGAGAAGGTCGTCAAGCAGTGCCGCTCGATCGCCGAGCCGGCCGGCGAAGCGAGCGTGTTCGCCCACCCGGTCGCGAAATTCGCTGACGGGATTGCGGAGGCCGACCGCAAACGACTGCACGACGCGATCATTGCCGCGGTCGACAACAAGGTACGCCCGGCTTACGCGAAGCTCGCCGACTTCATCGAGAACGACTATGCGCCGAAGGGGCGCACGGAGCCCGGCTTGTGGGCGCTGCCGAACGGTGATGCGCTGTACCGCTTCGACGTCGAGCAGCAGACGACGACGAAAAAGTCGCCCGAGGAGATCCATCAGCTCGGCCTCGCCGAGGTCAAGCGCATCGAGGGCGAGATGGCGAAAATCGCCGCGCAGCTCGGCTACAAGGATCTTGCCGACATGCGCGAAAAGCTCGACAAGGATCCGAAGACGCATGCGACGTCGCGCCAGCAGATCGTCGACTTGTACAAGAAGTACATCGCGCAGATGCAGCCAAAGCTGCCGGAGTTGTTCGGCCTGCTGCCGAAGACCCAGGTCGAGGTGCTGCCGGTCGAGGAGTTCCGCGAGAAGGAGGCGAGCGGCGCCCAGTACAACCAGGGTACGCCGGACGGCAAGCGTCCGGGCCGCGTCTACGTCAACACCAGCGACTGGACCAATCGCACGCTGCTCAACATCGAGACGACCGCCTATCACGAAGGCGTGCCGGGCCATCACATGCAGATCTCGATCGCACAGACGCTGCCGGACCTGCCGCCGTTTCGCCAGCAGGGCGGCTACAACGCGTATGCCGAGGGCTGGGCGCTGTACTCCGAACGGCTCGGCAAGGAAGTCGGCTTCTTCTCCGATCCGCTGAGCTACTACGGGCATCTGTCCGACGAGTTGCTGCGCGCCGACCGCCTCGTGCTCGACACCGGCGTGCATTACAAGCACTGGACACGCGCACAGATGGTCGACTTCTTCCATCAGCATTCTTCGGCGGACGAACCGGAAGTGCAGTCGGAGACCGATCGTTACATCGCCTACCCGGGCCAGGCGCTGTCGTACAAGATCGGGCAGCTCAAGTTCCTCGAACTGCGCGAACGCGCAAAGAAGGAACTCGGCGACAAGTTCGACATCCGCGCGTTCCACGACGAGATGCTCAACGGCGGCGCGCTGCCCCTCGATGTTCTCGAGGCACGCACGAATTCGTGGATTGCGGCGCAGAAGGCGGTGGCGGTGAAATGACGCCGGCCGAGGAAGAGCAGGGCTGAGGGCCGAGGGGCTGAGCGCTGAAATGCGGGCTGCAGTGACACCTGAAACGCCGGCGGCGGCTGAGTGCGGCGGGAGAGCGAACACGTTTCTTTTTGCCCTCGGCCCTCAGCCCTCAGCCCCAGCTCCGGGACCCACGCAACCAAATCGCCCCGCGCCGCATCCAATGCGCCCATGCGCTGCCGAATCCGTCACAATGCCCCGATGCGCACCGTTCTTGTAATCGATGACAACCCGGCGGTGGTGACCGCGCTCGAGATCCTGTTCAGCCTGCGCGACATCCGCACCTTGCGTGCCGGATCGCCACAGGAGGGCTTGGCCATGCTCGAGGACAAGCACGTCGATCTCGTCGTCCAGGACATGAATTTCCAGGCCGAGACAACCTCGGGCGAGGAGGGCATCGCACTGTTCCGCGCGATCCGTGAACGCCAGGCCGACCTGCCGGTGATCCTGCTCACGGCGTGGACGCACCTGGAAACCGCGATCGAACTCGTCAAGGCCGGCGCGGCCGATTACCTGGCGAAGCCCTGGGACGACAACAAGCTCCTCGCCAGCGTCGAGAACCTGCTCGAACTCGGCGAGAGCACGCGTGAGGTTTCGAAGTTGCGCGGCGAGCGCCGCGCCAACCGCAACGCGTTGCAGCGCCGCTTCGACCTGCGCCGGATCGTGTTCGCCTCGGCGGCAATGGAACGGCTCATCGAACTGGCGTGTCAGGTTGCGCGTGCCGATGCGCCGGTGCTGATCACCGGTCCGAACGGCTCGGGCAAGGAACGCATCGGCGAGATCGTGCATTACAACTCCGCGGTGAAGGCCGGTCCGTTCATCCAGGTCAACTGCGGTGCACTGCCGTCGGAATTGATCGAGGCCGAGCTGTTCGGCGCCGAGGCCGGCGCCTACACCGGCGCGAACAAGGCGCGCGAAGGCCGCTTCGAGGCAGCCGACGGCGGCACGCTGCTGCTCGACGAGATCGGCAACCTGCCGCCGGCCGGCCAGATGAAGTTGCTGCGCGTGCTCGAAACCGGCCAGTTCGAACGCCTCGGTTCGAGCAAGACGCGCCAGGTCAAGGTGCGCGTGATCAGCGCGACGAACGCCGATCTCGTGCAGATGATCCACCAGGGCCGCTTCCGCGAGGACCTCTACTATCGCCTCAACGTCATCGAATTGAATCTGCCGCCGCTGGCCGCGCGCCCCGACGACATCCTGCCTCTGGCCGAGGCGTTCCTGCCGGACGGCGTGCGGCTCAGCGACGAAGCGGGCGCGGCACTGCTGTCGCACAACTGGCCGGGCAACGTGCGCGAACTGAAGAACGCGATCCAGCGCGCCGGCCTGCTGTGCCGCGAGCGCACGATCCAGCCGGCCGACCTCGGCCTCGTTGCGCGCGCGCCGCCATTGCGTGCCGCCAGCGACGCCGAGCCCGATCGCGCCGCCATCGAAGCGGCGCTGGCGCGTGCGCGGGGTGTCATCAGCCAGGCGGCCGCCGAACTCGGCCTGTCGCGGCAGGCGCTGTACCGGCGCATGGAGAAACTGAGCATCTCCAACTCCGGCTGATCGCCGGGGCGCGTCAACGCGTTTGGCGCTGGCCGCGACATTGTCTCGCGCGTACGTCCTGCCACACCGCGTGACCGAGAGCAGCTGGCCGCACCCCGCATTTGTATAAAATGCGTCATTTTTCCCGGAGCGCTCGACTCGGTCGCGCATGCCGGCCAGCTGCGTTAATCTCTTGGCCCTCAGCCCTCAGCCCTCAGCCCTCAGCCCTCAGCCCCGCATGCGCCTGTTCTCGATCGAAGGCAAATTGACCGCACTGCTCGGCGTCGCCATCGCCAGCGTCGCCGGGCTGACCGTGTGGATCGGCGTACGCCTCGATTCGCCCTGGCTGGGCGCGGCGATCGCGCTGCTGGTGGCGACGCCGCTGGTTGCGCTGGTGGCGCGCGTGCTCACCGCGCCGCTGATGAGCCTGATGCGCGCATTGCAGGGCAGCGTCGTCAGCTTGCGCGACGGCGATTTCAGCGTGTCGCTGGCGGAGCGCCGGCGCGACGAGTTCGGCGACCTGGTGCGCGCACACAACGAACTTGGCCGCGTGCTGCGCGACGAACGCCAGAACCTGTTCCAGCGCGAGTTGCTGCTCGACACCATGGTGCAGAATTCACCGATCGCACTGGTGCTGGTCGATGGCGCGGACCATATCGTCTACGCCAACCTGACCGCGCGCGCGCTGCTCAACGACGGCCGCATGATGAACGGCTTCGATTTCAGCACGATCATCGCCGAATGTCCGCTGCCGTTGCGCCAGGCGCTGGCCACCGGCGGCGACGGCCTGTTCAGCGTCGCCATCGAGAACGAGGAGGAGACGTTTCATCTTTCGCAGCGTGCGTTCCGCCTGCATGGACGCGATCACCGCATGTACCTGATCAAGCGGCTCACGCGCGAACTCAGCCGCCAGGAGGTCAAGACCTGGAAAAAAGTCATCCGCGTCATCAGCCATGAGTTGAACAACTCGCTGGCGCCGATCACCTCACTCGCGCACTCCGGGCGCGAACTCGCGCGCGGCGGCGACGCCAGCCGGCTCGGTCCGGTGTTCGACACGATCGAGGACCGCGCCCGCCACCTGCACCGTTTCATCCAGAGCTACGCCGAATTCGCGCGCCTGCCGCAGCCGCAGCCCGAGGCGGTCGTATGGAACGGATTTCTCGACCAACTCGCGCGGCACTACGCGTTCCGCCTGAAGACGCCGCCGCCGTTGCAGGCCGGATGGTTCGATCGCGCGCAACTCGAGCAGGTGCTGATCAACCTGTTGAAGAACGCGCACGAGGCGGGCGGCGATCCAGGACGCGATCGAACTCGATGTCGGCGAACGCGGCTCCGAGCAGCGCATCGAGGTGCGCGATCGCGGCAGTGGCATGAGCGAAGCAGTGCTGGCCAATGCCCTGCTGCCGTTCTATTCGACCAAGCGCTCGGGCAGCGGCCTGGGTCTTGCGCTGGCGCGCGAGATCGTCGAGGCGCACGGTGGACGCATCGCGCTCGCCAACCGCGCCGGCGGTGGCCTCGTGGTCGCACTGACTCTGCCGGGCGTCAGGCATAACTGCGGCAGCCCGACCGAAGCCCATTCGCCCGGTTGAACGCGGCGTGCGCTGGCAGGCGCTTGCTGCATCGGCGAATGGCGGCGATGCTATGATTTCGAGTTGGGAGTACTGATGGCCTCCGACACCATCCAGATACCTGGGTACGAGATACTGCGTCCGCTCGGCAGCGGAGGCATGTCCACGGTTTATCTCGCGCTGCAGAGCTCGCTCGATCGCAAGGTCGCGGTCAAGATCATGCGCCGTCCGGGCGACCCGGATTCAGCCGACGCGCGCCAGACCGAACGCCGCTTCCTGCTCGAAGGCCGCATGATGGCCAAGCTGCCGCATCGAAATATCGCGGCGGTCTACGACATCGTCAGCAACGACAACATCGCCTATATCGCGATGGAATACCTCGGCGGCGGCGCCCTCACCGACCGCATGCGCGCAGGCATCGAACTGGCCGATGCGGTATCGGTCATCGTGCAGATCGCCGGCGCGCTCGAATTCGCGCACAGCCACGGCGTCGTGCATCGCGACCTGAAGCCGGCCAACATCATGTTCCGCGACAGCGGCACGCCGGTGCTGACCGACTTCGGCATCGCCCGCTACCAGGATGGCTCGGGTATGCGTCTGACCCAGACCGGCATGCTCGTCGGCACGCCGACCTACATGAGTCCCGAGCAGATCAACGGCATCGCGGTCGATGGCCGCGCCGACCAGTACAGCCTCGGTATACTTTTTTACGAACTGCTGACCGGCGCGCCGCCGTTCCGCGGCGATACGCCGATCTCGGTGCTGATGGCGCACCTGACCCAGCAGGTGGCGGCGCTGCCGCTCGAATTCCGTTCGTTCCAGGATGTGTTCGACCGCATGCTGGCGAAAGACCGCGAAGCGCGCTATCCGAATCTGCTGGAATTCGCCGAAGATCTGAAGTCGCGTCTGTTCGGCAGCAACACGCTGCTGATGCGCCTGCAGCTCGATCCGGAGCAGAGCTCGTCCGAGCAGCTGCGCGCGCTGGGATTCCAGACGAGCATGCCGGGTCTGCGCGATTCGGCAAGCGGAATGGCGTCCGGGCCGCGCTCGATCGTCAAGCCGGCGCTGCCCGCCCAGCGTGCCCAGACTCCGTCCGCGCCGCCGAATGCATCGTCGACGAGCAGGCCGAAGCCGAAGTGGCTGTGGCCGGTGATCGCGGCCTTGCTGCTGGTGCTCGTCGTCGGTGTATTGTGGTTCTCGTTTGGCCCAAGCCCGCGGCGCGCGTTGAATGCCGACGAACGGGAACTCGTGCGCATCTGGGCCGACCGCGCGCAGGAACGCATCGGCGGCGACCAGCTGGTCCCGGCGGCTGGGGAAAACGAAAGCGACAGCGACAGCGCCCTGACATACGTGCGCAAGATCCTGCAGAAGGACCCCGGCAACGCGCGCGCGCAGAAGCTGCTCGGCGACATCGCCGATCGCTTGGGGGCCCAGGCCGAGAATGCGCTGCACGCGGGCAAGCTCGACATAGCGGACGAACTTGCCGATCAGGGTCTGCAAGCGCGACCCGATAACGCCGCATTGAAAAAGCTCAAGGGTCGCATCGCCGACGCGCGCAAGCAGCCTGTCGAGCGCGCCGGCAACGACAAACAAGCCGCGGTGCCGGAACCGATAGCGCCTACCGCGCGCGAAGCGGCTGGCGCGCCGGCAAATGGTGCCGCAGTTCCGGCGGCGGCCGAGCAGGCCGCAGCGGATGCGCCGCACGGTGACCTCGTATTGAACGCCACGCCGTGGGCCACGGTCGATTCCGTGCTCGATGCGAACCGCCAGAGCGTCGCATTGCCATCCGACGCGAGCACGCCGCTGATACTTTCCCTGCCGCCCGGAAGTTATGTGATCACGTTCCGCCACCCGCAGGCGGCCAAGACCGCGCAGGTGACCGCCAACGTCGAAGCGAAGAAACGCGTCAGCGCCGGCGCGGCGTTCCCGTCGATCACGAGCCAGGAGTATTTTTCGCGTGCGGGCTGGTAAGCCGACGCTGATTGCCCTGGCGCTGGCAGCCTGCGTTGCCGCGGCACCGGCCCATGCCGAGTTCCAGGACGACTACGCGCTCGGCCTGAAGGCAATCGACGACGGCCGACTGCAGGAGGCGCGCGGCTATCTGGAGAAGGCGCTCGCGGCGCAATCGGAGCCGGTCGACAAGGTTGTCCTCAACGGCAACAACACTCAACCGTACCTGCCATACCACTTCCTCGGCTTCATCGCCTACAAGCTGGGTGAATGCGACGCGGCCAAGGCACAGTGGGATAGTCCCGCGAATCGGCGCATGGTCGGACGTCTGACCCAGATTCGTCAGCAGGAACAGAGTCTGATGGAGAGCTGCCGGCCGCGTAACGCGGCAAAGCAGGAGACTGCATCTCCACCCGCCACGCCGCCTGCATCCGCACCGGCGGCGGCGAGCGCGTCCGCGGAAAACGCGGCCTCGGAACACGTGCCGCCGCCACGCCTGGTGCGCGCGGTCGACAACTACCTCGCCGGACGCTATGTGGATGCGACGCGCATCGAACCCGAATCATTCCCTGCAGCGCGCACGCGCTTCCACGCCTTCCTCATCCGCGCTGCCGCGCGCTTCACGCTCGCGCAGATCAACGGCGACAAGATGTTGCTGGCGGCGGCGCGTGCCGATGCGCATTCGGCGCAAGTGCTCGACGCGAAGGCGGTGCTGGACGAAGCCCTGTACTCGCCCAAGTTCCGCGCTTTTTACGCGCAGGCACGCTAGCGCCATCGGGTGAAATTGCCGCGCGGCGCTATACTCGATAGCGGACGCTTCGACTAATCACGGGGAGAGGGCAATGGGCAGCACTGTGGCATTGGTTCTTGTAGCGGTAGTGCTGGTCTTTATCTTCAAGACCGTGCGCGTCGTGCCGCAGGGATACGAATGGACGAAGGAAACGTTCGGCCGTTACACCAGCACGATGGAACCCGGACTGCACTTCCTGGTTCCGATCTATCACTCCGTCGGCCGCAAGATGAACATGATGGAGCAGGTGCTCGACGTGCCGTCGCAGGACGTGATCACGAAGGACAACGCCGTCGTGCGCGTCGATGGCGTCGTCTTCTACCAGGTGCTCGATGCGGCGAAGGCCGCCTACGAGGTGTCCAACCTGCAGCAGGCCATCCTCAACCTGATCATGACCAACATCCGCACCGTGCTCGGCTCGATGGACCTCGACGAATCGCTGTCCAAGCGCGACGACATCAATGCGCGCCTGCTGCGTGTCGTCGACGAAGCCACGCATCCATGGGGCCTGAAGTGCAACCGCATCGAGATCAAGGACATCCAGCCGCCGCGCGACCTGATCGATTCGATGGCGCGGCAGATGAAGGCCGAGCGCGAGAAGCGCGCGAACATCCTCGAAGCCGAAGGCTTCCGCCAGGCTGCGATCCTGAAAGCCGAAGGCGAGAAGCAGGCCGCAATCCTCGCCGCCGAAGGTCAGAAGGAAGCCGCGTTCCGCAACGCCGAGGCGCGCGAACGCCAGGCCCAGGCCGAAGCCAAGGCGACCGAAATGGTTTCGCAGGCAATCCGCGCCGGCGACATCAACGCGATCAACTATTTCGTCGCGACCAAATATGTCGACGCGCTAAAGGCCATGGTCGGCGCGCCGAACCAGAAGATCATGCTGCTGCCGATGGAGGCGACCGGCATCCTCGGCTCGCTGGCCGGCATCGCCGAGCTGGCGAGATCGAGCATGGCCGAACAGAAAGCGGCGAAGGTGCCGGCCGAGCCGGCATGATCGTCGGACACTTTGTGGAAATATGAACATGTTTACGAATCTGACGTTGCACTACGGCTGGTGGCTGCTGGCGCTGGTTCTGGTCGGCATCGAGTTGCTGATGCCGGGCTATTTCATGCTCTGGATCGGCATCGCCGCCGCGGCGATGGGACTGATCCTGACCTTCCTGCCGTCGCTGTCGGCGCTGAGCGAAGCCGTGATGTTCGCCGCGCTGGCGCTGGTCAGCTGCTTCATCTACTGGAAGTTCGTGCGCACGGCGATCGATGAACCATCGCAACAGCCGCTGCTGAACCGGCGCGCGGAGCAACTGATCGGCAGGCGTTACGTGCTCGATACGCAGATCGTCAATGGCCACGGCAAGGCCAGCGTCGGCGACTCGCACTGGCTCGTCGAAGGCCCGGATCTGCCCGCGGGGACGACGGTCGAAGTCGTCTCTGTCGTTGGCGCGACATTAAAGGTGCAGAAAGCCGTCTAGCCCGGTACCGTTTCGCCGGCGCCGCGATGCGAAAGAACCGGCATCGTCAGCCTGATCGCCGTGTGGCCGGTCAACTCGCGCGTCGCCCGCGCGGATCGTCGGTCAACGGACGCTTGCTTTCACTGCTTCATGTCCGGTCCGCCGCCGCCGCGCGCTGCGATCAACTGCGCGAACTTCGCCAACTCCTGTTGATCCATGTCCGACACGACCGCAGCCGGCTGCGCACCGAGGACAAGCGGATCGAGCGAGTAGCCCAGGCGCGCGGCAGGGCGCACTTCCGCTGAGCCGGCACCCTGCGGCAGGACGAACACGTCGATCAGGTGCTGGCCGTGACGGTAGACGAGCACCGGCACGCGCTGCGTGCCGACGTAGTCGATGCGGCCGCCGACGAGCGGAAAGCCCTGTTCGGCGAAATCCTGTACCAGCGGTGCCTGCGCAACTTTGCCGGCGAACCACGGCTTGACCGTGTGGCGGTCGCTCGACACGACATCAACCGGCGAGGCCGCGGCCAGCGCGCGCCAGTGACTGGCGAAGAGATCGCGCATGATCAAGGCCGACTCGTCATCGGCCTTGCCGGAATTCCACACATGCACGAATGCGCCGCCGGCGGCAAAGGTGAGCACAAATGCGGCTGCCATGCGCCACCACGCCGGCTCAGCGGTTCGGTGACGGCGTGGCGCGGCGGCGGCAGGCGAGACAGGTTCCGGGGCGTCGACGGATCCCGCCGCGGCGGCAATCCGCTCGCGCAGCGCTGCGGGTGCCGTGTGGCGCAACGAACGGTCGCGCAGGGCGACGCGCAGTCCGTCGAGCCTGGTCAACGCGGCACGGCAATCGGCGCAACCATCGACGTGGTCTTCGAGTTCGCGCGCTTCGGCGCGATCGAGCTCCTTGTCGAGATAGGCTTCGAGCAGGGTGACGGCGCGATTACATTCCATCGGTGGTCTCCCGCGCCGGCGATTCCAGCGCGCGTTGCAGCAGGGCACGGCCGCGCGACAGGCGCGACATGACGGTGCCGATCGGCACGCCGAGCACATCGGCGATCTCGCGGTAGGACAGATCTTCGAACTCGCGCAGCACCAGCGCCTCGCGAAATTCGGTGGGCAGGGCGCGCAGGTGTTCGGCAATGCGCGCGTGCGACTGAGCCGCGTCGACGCGCTCCTCGACTTCATTGGCGGCAGTGCGCGGCAGTGCCGCCGTTTCGTCGTCCAGCGGCTTCTCGCGACCGCGCGTCGACAGCATCGCCAGGCAGCAGTTGCGCACGATGGCCAGCCACCAGGCGCGGGCGTTGCCGCCGGCGTAGGTATGTGCGGCCCGCGCGGCCCGCAGGTACGCGTCGTGCACTGCGTCGGCGGCGTCCTGATCGTTGCCGAGCAGCCAGCGGCCGAGGTTGTAGGCCGCGTCGAGGTGGCGTTGCGCCAGCTCGCCGACCCACGCGTTCGCAGCGACGCCGCTCATCGCGCTCGTGTCGTGGCGGCGCGCATCGATGGACTGCAGGTTGTCATTTGCAGGGCGTCATTTGCGCACGTGGACGATGCCGGTCATGAAAGGATGCAGCGTGCAGAAATAGGTGAAGTCACCCTCGGTGGTAAAAGTATACTCGACCTGGTCGTCGGTATCCATCGCTTTGGAGACGAAGTGCTGGTCCGGCGCGCTGATCGTGTGCGGCGTTTCGTCGCGATTGGTCCATGCGACCGTCGTGCCCGGTGCGACCGTGATCTCCTTGGGCGCGAAGGCGAATTTCTCGATCTGGATCGCCGTTGTTTCGGTGGCGTGCAGGGGTAGGGCCAGCGCGAGCATCGCGCATGCGCCGGCCAGCAGCGGAAAATTCGTCATGTGTCTGTCCTCAGGTTTTCATGCATGGTCGATCGGCGTATCGACGAGTGCCAGTTCGTGCTTGCCGCGCACGACGGTCAGCTGCCGCGTGCCGAGCAGCTTGCCGAGTTCGCCGGCTGGAACCTTGACCGGCCCCGGCTCGCCGATGCCTTCCTGTCCCGGGGTCGGCAGCGGGTAGGCGAGCGACATCGCGGTATGCAACGCAATGTTGCCTTCGACTTTCTGCAGCACCTGGTGGATGTGCCCGTTCAATACGGTGACCGATCCGTACGGGCGCAGCAGCGCCAGCGCCTGATCGGCATCGGCGGTGCCCCAGCCCCATTGCGCGTAAACGGTCCACAGCGGAATGTGCGCGAGCACGACGACCGGCGTGCTGTGGGATACGCGGGCGAGATCCTTCTTCAGCCAGGCAATCTGCTCGTCGCCGAGCGAGGTCATCGTGCCGAGCTTGAAGTTGAGCACGTTCGACAAGCCGATGAAGTGCACGCCGCCCTGGTCGAAGCTGTACCAGGGCTGCATGCGGCCGTCGTGGTCGAAATTCTTCAGGTAGCCGGCCAGGCCGTCGTCGAGCGCGTCGTGTTCGCCCGGCACCGTATGCACGCGATCGACGCGGATTTCCTGCAGCAGTTCCTTCGCCTGGCCGAATTCCTCCGCTTTCGACAGGTGGGTGACATCGCCGGTGTGCACGACCAGCGCAGGACGCAGCGCCAACGCATTGATGTCCGCCGCTGCGCGGCGGAAGCCGCCGACGATGTCCGGGTTGGCTTCCTTGTGGAAGCCGATATGCGTATCGCTGATCTGGACGAACGTGAACGCGCGTGCCGCCGCGGAATTTCCGCCTGATCCGCCGGCGGCGATTGCGCTCGGTACACCGCCAACGACGCTCCAGACGACGGCGGCGCCGGTCCAGCCGGCAAGGCAACTCAGGGTCTTGCGTCGCGCCGGGTCGAAGCTGGTCGGATGGTCGTTCTGGTCGGTCATGGCACGCTCCTTTGCGTTGCGGGGATGTGCGAGTCCAGATCGGCCAGGGCGATGGTTTATTCCCGGTGCGCAAACTACAATGCGCGCCCCGCCTTCGCCGTGCCCCGGTTCGCCATGACCCAGAAGACCGTGCTCAACGCCACCCATCGCGCGCTTGGCGCGAAGATGGTCGATTTCGGCGGCTGGGACATGCCGCTCAACTACGGCTCGCAGATCGAGGAACACCACGTCGTGCGCCGCGACGCGGGCATGTTCGACGTGTCGCACATGACCGTGGTCGATCTGCATGGCGCGAATACGCGCGCGTTCCTGCGCCGGCTGCTGGCGAACGGCATCGACAAGCTCAAGGTATCCGGCAAGGCGCTCTACTCTTGCATGCTGAACGAGGCCGGCGGCGTCATCGACGACCTGATCGTCTATTTCCTCAGCGAGGATTTCTTCCGCGTCGTCGTCAATGCCTCAACGCGCGACAAGGACCTGGCCTGGATCGAAAAGCAGGCGCAGGCCTTCGGCGTGAAGGTGACCGAGCGCGCGGATCTGGCGATGATCGCCGTGCAGGGACCCAACGCCCGCGCCAAGGTGCAGTCGCTGCTGAGTGCGAGCGTGCGCGAGAAAGCCGCGAAGATCGGCAAGTTCGTCGCTGTCGAAGGCGACGGTCTGTTCATCGCCCGCACCGGCTACACCGGTGAGGACGGCTACGAGATCATCGTGCCGGAAACGCAGGCGGTCGATCTGTGGAACAACTTGATCGGCGCCGGCGTCACGCCGGCGGGCCTCGGTGCGCGCGACACGCTGCGTCTCGAAGCCGGGATGAATCTGTACGGCCAGGATATGGATGAAGGCATCACGCCGTGGGAGGCCGGTCTGGCGTGGACCGTCGCGCTCGACGAAGGCCGTGACTTCATCGGCCGTGCGGCGCTGGAAAAACAGAAAGCCGACGGCATCCGGCGCGTCATGGTCGGGCTGGTGATGGACGAAAAAGGCGTGCTGCGGCATGGCCAGCGCGTGGCGACGGCGAATGGCGACGGCGAAATACTGTCCGGCACGTTCTCGCCGACGCTCGGCAAGGCGATCGCCTTCGCACGCGTGCCGGCCGGAACGGCGGACCAGGCGCAGGTCGACATCCGCGGCAAGCTCGTGCCGGTGCGACTGGTCAAGTATCCGTTCGTGCGTGATGGCAAGCCTTGCGTGCTTTGAGGCCGTCGACCGAGAAACAGCTTTTGAACGCGGATTGCGCGGATGGTAGAGCCGATCGACGCGGATCAAGACGATCAATCAGGTCGGGCACTGGACCTGCCCACCTCTATTGGCTTTATCCGCGTAATCCGCGTTCTCGCCCCCGAGTGCTTTGCTTAGGCGTCCACCCGTGTAAAATTGGCGTCCGCTGATCGGGCGCGAAGGATAAAGAGACATGAACGAAATTCCCGGCGATCTGAAATTCATGAAGTCCCATGAGTGGGCGCGCGTCGAGGACAACGGCAGCGTGACGGTCGGAATTTCCGATCATGCGCAGGGGCTGCTCGGCGATCTCGTCTACGTCGAACTTCCGAGCGTCGGTGACAAGGTGCAGGCTGGCAATGCCTGCGCCGTGGTCGAGTCGGTCAAGGCGGCGTCCGACGTCTATGCGCCCGTTTCCGGCGAAGTCATCGCGGTCAATGCCGCGCTCGGCGACAAACCCGAAACGATCAATGAAGATGCCTACGGCGAAGGCTGGATCTTTGTCGTCAAGCCGAGCAACCTCGCCGAGGAATCCGAAGAACTACTCGATCCGGACGCCTATGCCGAGGCGATCGAGGGCGAAGAGCACTGAAGAGCCGGGAATCGGGAATGGAGAACCGGTAAGCCGGTTTGCCGTCCGTTTGCCGATTTATCTCCAGGCTTGCCGCTGCACCGCTGCACCGCTCCACCCTTCCCGATTCCCGATTCCCGCCCATGCCCTTCATTCCCCATTCCGAATCCGACGTCCGCGCGATGCTCAAGACGATCGGCGTCGAACGTATCGAGGATCTGTTCGATGAAATTCCCGCGGCGCTCAAGATCGACACGCTGCAGCAGGTTCCGCCGGGCCTGAACGAGTGGGACGTCACGCGTCTGATGAAGGCGCGCGCCGCGCAGGACGGCACGCCGCTCAACTTCGCCGGCGCCGGCGCCTATGAACACCACATCCCGGCGGCGGTCTGGGCGATCGTGTCGCGCGGCGAGTTCTACTCCGCTTACACGCCGTATCAGGCCGAAGCGAGTCAGGGTACGCTGCAGCTGATCTACGAATACCAGACGATGATGACGCGGCTCACGGGCATGGACGTCAGCAACGCATCGCTCTACGACGGCGCGACCGCGCTGGCCGAGGCGGTGTTGATGGCCGAGCGCTGCGCGAAGAAGGGACCACGCCGCGTGCTGGTGCCGAAGTCGGTGCACCCCGCCTATCGCAAGACGCTGCAGACGATTGTCGCGCTGCAAAAGATCGAAGTCGTCGAGTTCGATTTCTGCCGCGAAGGAGAAACCGGCGGCGGCGTGGCACCCGACTGGCTCGCTGCGCAGGACTTCGGTCCGTTCACGGCGCTGGTGATTCCGCAGCCGAATTTCTTCGGCGTGCTCGAGGACGTCGACGCGCTGACCGACTGGGCGCATGCGCAGGGCGCGCTCGTCATCGGCGTCGTCAATCCCGTGTCGCTCGCCGTGTTGAAGGCGCCGGGGCAGTGGGGCGCGACAGGCGCCGATATCGTCTGCGGCGACGGCCAGCCGCTCGGCGTGCCGTTGTCCTCGGGCGGACCGTATTTCGGCATCCTCGCGTGCAAGCAGGAATTCGTGCGCCAGATGGCGGGCCGCATCGTTGGCCGTACGACTGATCTGGACGGCAAGGAAGGATTTGCCCTGACCCTGCAGGCGCGTGAGCAGCATATCCGCCGCGCCAAGGCCACTTCGAACATCTGCACCAACCAGGGACTGCTGGTCACGGCATCGACGATTACGATGGCGATGCTCGGTCCGGAAGGTGTGCGCCGCGTCGCCGCGACCTCGATGGCGAATACGCGCGCGTTGCGCGACAAGTTGTGTGCGATCCCGGGCGTGACGCCGCTGTTCTCGCGGCCGTTCTTCCACGAGGTCGCGATCAACCTGCCGCGTCCGGCTCATGACGTCGTCGAGCGACTGGCACAAGAAAATATTGTCGCCGGTTTTGCGCTCGGCGAGGAATATCCGCAGTACGAAAACGCGTTGCTCGTTTGCGCGACCGAGACCAAAACTGCTGCCGACATCGATCACTTCGCGCGCTCGTTGGCACGCGTTTTGGAGTGAGCGGATCGTTTTCCGCGACGCCGATCGAGCGTCGCGTTTTGCGCAAATCCGCGCAAATCCCGTGCAAATCGCTCCAAATCCTGCAACCGGGAAAAATTATTTTTTGACCGCCAGGGACGCCGGATGGCGGCATTTCGGCGTGTCGCCAGCTTGTGTACATTGCAAATATTTTAGCAATGGGTAATTGTGCATAAACGCATTGATGCGCGATGGACGCATCGCCATGTGCAGCGAGCGATTGCTTCAGGGTTGCCTGAAACCCGCATAAATACTGGAGTTTTTGCGATCCGGCGCCGGCACATCGGCCTCCCGGCGACTTCATTGCTTTGAATGGATATACGTAAAAATGTCCAAACGACGTCAATGACGATTCGCGCGCGGAGCTTTGCGCAGCCGCGCCCAGCCCTTCCGGCGCCGGATTTTTGGAGCGCCGGAGCGCGAGCGCGATAGCACAAATCGGTTGACAGCAATAGCATCTCGGAATAATTTTTTGTCCCGGCGCCACAGGTGCGTATCGGAATCCATGACGGCTGCGAAGTTTGTCCCGCCCTACATCGAGCACGGCCTCAAGGCCGAAGCGGTAAAGAAAGTGACGGTCTCCGTACCGCTTCACGTCCTCAAACTTCTCTCCGATGAACGCACACGCCGACAGGTGAACAATCTCAGGCATGCAACGAACAGCGATCTGCTGTGCGAAGCATTCCTGCACGCTTTTACTGGGCAACAACTACCAACTGACGAGGAGCTTAGACGCGATATGGCCATGAAAAAGAAAGCTGCAAAGAAAGCTGCGAAGAAGACTGTGAAAGCCAAGGCGGCGAAGAAAACCGCACGCAAGACCGCAAAGAAGAAGTAAGACTGTAGAACACACTGAAGTACTGATTCAGGCGGTAACACCCGCCGCAACACTCAAGACAAAAGCCCGCAAGGGCCTGCTGTACCGGCCGCGGAGTTGGCGGCCGATCACCACACCAAAAACTGCTGTAACGATTACCTCTCCCCGTGACTTGCCCAGCGCGGGGAGAGGCTTCAGCAAACTCCCCTCCGACTAATTCTTCCTCTGCTCGCAGTGGGTCGAGGACGTTGCTAAGCTCGGCCGTCCAGGCCTCGCCAAGCAACCCGGCCCTCCGCATCCGGCAACTGCTCCTGCGTTGCTCTACCTCCGGCATCCATGCCGTCGCCTGCTTCGGGCGTTCGGCCTCGTGCGCGATGCGCTCAACGCATCGCGCGAGCACTCGGCCTCACCCCCGTGACTTGCCCAGCGCGGGGAGAGGCTTCAGCAAACTCCCTCCGATCAATCTTCCCCGACGCCGAAGTCGTCGAGGTAGCTTCCGCGATCCGCTCATGACCCCCGGCCGGTTTCGCGTGCAGTAGCGCTGCGCCAGATGCTGGCATAGGATTGCCACGGCGAATCGTCGATCGACCGGGAGAGTAGTCATGCGCTTTCTGAAAGGCCTCATCGTCTTCGTGCTCGTGCTGATCGTCGCGCTCGTCGGCGTTGCCTTCGTCCTGCCTTCTTCCGCGCACGTCGAACGCTCGATCACGATCGCGCGGCCGGCGTCCGAAGTGTTCGCCGTGCTGAACGGCTACCGCCGCTTCAACGACTGGTCGCCCTGGGCAGGAAAGGATCCGAATGCGCACTACACGGTCAGCGGCCCGGCCGCCGGAGTCGGGGCGAAGCAGAGCTGGATCGGCGATCCGAAGACGGTCGGCTCGGGCAGCCAGGAAATCATCGAGAGCAAAGCCAACGAATCGGTGACGACGGCGTTGGACTTCGGCGACATGGGCAAGGCGAACGCGCGCTTCATCCTGGCGGCGGACGGACCGGGCACCAAGGTGACCTGGACGCTCGACACGATCGCGCCGCTGGGGGTCGACGGCAAGATCCTCTGGAACACCATCGGCCGTTACATGGGCCTGTTCATGGACCGCATGGTCGGGCCGGACTATGACGCCGGTCTGGCCAAGCTCAAGGTGCTGGTCGAGACGTTTCCCAACGTCGACATCAGCGGCATCAACGGCGAGGTCGTGCAGCTCGCGCCGCGCAAGATCTATTTCATCAGCGCCAGCAGCGGCACCGATGCCGAATCGGCCAAGGCCGTGCTCTCCGTCGTCTACGCCAAGCTCGGCAAGTATCTGCAGGACAACGGTCTCAAGATGCAGGGAGCGCCGCTGACGATCACGACGAGCTTCGACGCCAACGGCTGGAAGTTCGATGCCGGTGTCCCGGTCGAGCGCAACGACGCTGCCACGCGCGAGGACATCCAGGCGGGCGAGACGTACGCGGGCAGGGCAGCCCAGTTCATGCACGTTGGCCCGTACGACAAGATCGGCGAGACGACGACCAAGGCATTCGCCTGGTTGGCCGTGCAGGGATACAAGGCACAGGGCCGGCTGATCGAGGACTACGTCAGCGATCCGGGCAATACACCGCCCGAGCAGCTGCAGACGCGCTTGACCATCCCCATCGAATAGATCCCGATTGGATAGAGTTCACGGAAGCTGGCCGCGCGATCTCCCTATAGTCAAGACAGGTATACGCAGCGCCGCCGGCAGGCTGGCGGCCGTCGGCATCATCCAGACAGGGACCGCATGAACAAGTTGCGATCGCTCGTGCTCGCCGCGTTGCTCGCAACGCCGATGATCGGTTACGGCGCCGCCTCGATTGCGGTCAATGTCGACTTCAATGCCCGCGGACGCCCGCTCAGTCCGCTGATCTTCGGTGTGTCGTTCGGCGACGCGGCGCAAAACAAGAAGATCGGCTACACGCTCGACCGCTGGGGCGGCAATTCGACGACGCGCTACAACTGGCGCGGGCCGGCACACAATGCCGGCTCCGACTATTTCTTCCTAGGTTACGGCAACGACCAGACCGACGATGCGGACACATTCATCGGTGATGCCGGTGCGGCCGCAGCGCAGGTGTTGTTGACACTGCCGACGATCGGCTGGGTCGAGAAGTTCGACGGTGCACATCCAACTGCCGTCCACTGGGGCTATTCCCAGGCCGCTTACGGAACGCAGACGCTCGATGAATGCCGTTACTACGACCCGCAGCCGGCTTGGTGTCACGGCGATGCCGGCAACGGGCAGTGCGACAGCAAGGTCAACACGACCGGCTATTGCGTCAACGGCCGGATTGCCGGCAACGATCCCGCCGATACATCGACGCCGAATGCACCGGACGATGTCGCGGCATGGATCGCGCACTTGCAGGCGTCGTTCGGCGCGGCGGCCGGCGGGGGCGTGAAGTTCTACGCGCTCGACAACGAACTCATGCTGTGGAACTCCACGCACCGCGACGTCCATCCCGATCCGGTCGGTTTCGACGAGGCGTGGAGCCGGACGCAATCCTATGCGGCGGCGATCAAGCAGGCCGAGCCGGACGCGCTCGTGACCGGCCCGGTAACCTGGGGCTACTGCGACCTGTTCGGGTCGGCGCAGGACAACTGCGCCATCGGTGCCGACCGCGATGCCCATGGCCTGCCATTCGTCGCGTGGTATCTGCAGCAGGTGTGCGCAAATCCGCTTGCCGGTGGCAAGCATGCCGTCGACTACCTCGACCTGCATTACTACCCGCAGGATCCGAATGGATCGGCGACGAGCATCGTCAGCGACTGCCGACGATGCGACGACTGCCGCACGCCGGTTGAGTTCGCTCAAGGAGCTGTACAACCCGGCCTGGGTCTCCAATTCGTGGATCTCCGACCTCGGCGACGATGCGACCTGGCACTACTCCAAACCGAACCTGATTCCGCGCGTGCGCGCCTGGATCGACCAGTATTGTCCCGGCACGAAGCTTGCGATCACCGAATACAACTGGGGCGGCGACGGCACGGCCAGCGGCGCCGTGGCGCAGGCGGAACTGCTCGGCATTTTCGCGCGCGAAGGCGTCGATCTGGCGGCACGCTGGGTCGCGCCGGCAGCGAACTCGAATGCCGAAAAGGCGTTCACGCTGTTCCTCGACTATGACGGTGCCGGCGCGCGCGTGCGCGGCGACAGCGTGAGCGCGACCAGCGCCAACGTGGACCAGATCGGCGCGTACGCGTTTCGTGACTTCGGCCGCCACGACATCGTCCTGCTGACCAATAAGGACACATCCAGCCACTCTGTTGCACTGACCTTTACGCAAAGCCACGGCGCGGGCTGTGCGCTGTACCAGTTCGACCCGACGCACGCCGTCCATTCCGTGGCAGTTACCTGCAGCGCGGGCGCGACGGTGACGTTGAGCGGCCTGCCGGCGATGTCGGCAAGCCTGCTGGTGCTGCCCGACGACGACGGCTTGTTCCGCAACGGCTTCGAATAGCGACTCACGTCACACAATGGCCGCGCGCATCGGCAAGGAACATGCAAGTAAATAATTGCCACATGTGTAAAAAAATGCGGTACCTTTAATTACCACCCGCGCAGCAGCCGGTTTAGGGGGCTAAATGCCTGACTGGCGCGGCTTCGCCCGATCAAAAGGGTGCGCGGACCTTTGCTCACTGATGCGAACGTCCCGACCATGGCTAACAATCCCAATACCGGTTCTCCGGCTGCGCTGACCAAGTTCCTGCCCATTGCGGTCATCGCTGTCGCCCTGATAGTCGTTGCCTACTTTTTCCTGTCCGGTGGCAGCAAGGCGCCGGCACCCACTGCTGCGGCGCCCAACGCGAAGACGGCGCCGGCCGGTGCGGCACCCGGAGCCGCGGCGGGGGCCGCCGAGGAACCCGTGCCCGAACTGACCAAGGAACAGTTGCTGCGCGAGGCCGGCCTGGCGCTGCGCGAGAACCGCCTGGTCGCCCCCGCGGGCAACAATGCGCTCGAGTATTACCTGCGCATCCTCGACAAGGACCCGAACAACGCGACGGCCAAGGACGCGTTGCGCGAAATGTTCCCGATCGTCACCGGTCCGGTCGAGCAGAGCATCAATAGCGGCGGCCTCGACGAGGCCACCCGCGTCATCAATCTGCTGGCCAAGGCCGATCCGAACAACTACACGCTGACGATCCTGCGCGGCAAGCTCGATCTGAAGAAGAAGCAGGTCGAGCGCGAACAGGCGCAACAAACCGCCGCGGCTGCTACCGCTGCCGCCGCGAAGACGCAGGCCGCTGCTGCCGCTGCCGCCAACAATTCGGCTGCCGCGCAAACAGCCGCTGCGCAACCGACGGCTCCTGCGAACACGGCGCCGGCGAACGATTCGACCGCGGCGGCAGGTTCAAACGCCGGATCTGCAGGCAACGCGCGTCCCGCGAACACGAACGTCGCGACGCCGCGACGCCGCCGCCCGCGGCGGCCGCCGCCCCGCCGGCGGTGAGACGCACGCGGCCGAAGTCGTCAAGACATCACCGCCGGATTACCCGCCCGATGCGGTGCGCAAGCACACCGAGGGTTGGGTCGAAGTCGAATTCACGGTCGCGGCCGACGGCAGCGTCACCAATGCCACGGTGGTCAACGCCAATCCGGCACGCGTGTTCAATACTGCGGCGTTGAGCGCGGTCGGACGCTGGACATTCAAGCCGCGCATGGAAAACGGCAAGCCGGTTGAAGAGAAGATGCGCCGCCGCATCGAGTTCAAGTTCTAAGGAACCGCGAGGTCGGCCGCTGGCGCGGCCCCGTGAGATGTGAGGTCGGCCGCTACGCGGCCTCGTGAGGAAATGCGGAGTCGCGGGCGGGGACGCACAGACGAACGCGCGCAAGCGCGTGACCTAACTCCTCACGAGCACGCGCAGCGCGCGACCTTACCCCTCACCCCTCTAGCGGCCGCCGCCAGCCATCAGCGAGGCGTGCTTCGCCGTTTCGACACCGGCCCAGTTCACCTCGGGCAGGCCGAGATAGCGGTCCAGCAGCATCGGCATCAGGCCCATCGGCAACGCGCACTCGCAATTCCACAGCATCACGGCGCCGAACTGATACTTCGGCAGGAACGCGATGATCGACCGGTAGCCGTGCACGGCGCCGGCGTGGAATACCAGGGTCTCGCCGGCATAGTCGTAGATGCGCCAGCCCAGCGCATATTCGGCGCCGCGCAGGCGCGCGCTGCGCCACGGTGAGGCGCGGCGCTCGGTCGGCGTGCTGACCACCGGCGTGTGCAATGTCTGCAGCAGCTTCGGCGACAGAATCTCGGGGCGGCTGCCCATCTGCGCGATCAACCACTGCGTCATATCCTTGATGCTGGCATTGACGCCGGCTGCCGGCGGCACGTGGTAATACGATTCCTTGATCTCGAACGGCGTCCACGCGCTGCCGCGGCGCATGTGCGGGCGTGCCCAGCTGGCACTCGACTCGAGCGCATCCTTGCCGTAGGTCGCGGTCGCCATGCCGAGCGGATGGAACAGCCGCTTCTCGACCTGGTGATAGAAGAAATCGCCGCTGACTGCGTAGGTGATGTCGCCGATCAGCGAGAACGTGATGTTCTGGTAGCCGTAGCAATCGCCGACATCGCACGCCAGACGGCACTTCCTTGAGCTTGTCGACCAGCACCTGATACGGCTGGTCCTGCTCGAGCAGGCCGTCGTAAGTGTTGTGCGGCAGGCCGACGCGCTGGCTGAGGATGTCGCGTACCGTGAGCCGCGCGCTGGCATCGACGTTCTTCAATTCAAAGCTGGGCAGCACGTTCGCCACGTGCGTGTCCCAGCTGAGCATGCCTTCGTCGACGAGGATGCCGGCAAGCGCGCTGGCGAACGCCTTGGACAGCGAGGCCAGACGAAATACAGAATCGGTGGTGACCGGCAGACCGCGACGCGCATCCGCGTAACCGATTCCGCGCTGCAGCAGAACCTTGTCGCCCTTGACCACCGCGGCGGCGAGTCCTGACAGCTGACCCGATTGCTCCACCCCGTCGAGCCAGAGATTGAAATCGCGCGCGGTCGCGTCGGCGTCACCGGGTGCATGTGAGCTGGGTGCCGGCGCCGGTGCCGAAGGAGTTGCATGATGAGTCTTGCGCGTAGCGCACGCCGCCGATAACGGCAGGCACACTACGAGACATGCGGAAAGCAGCGCCGTCAGGCGGATATTTGGCATTGGCGTTCGGGGGCAGTGCGTCCGTGATTCGAATCGCACGGAGGCATCCGGTCATCCGCGTGAGCGGTGGTTCGCAAACCGCTCATGTTATGCTTTTCGCACGGGGCGCCATCGTAGCGCCAAATCGGGAATCATGTGTTATGAGCATGCTAATTCTGCTGGTGATCGTTGTCGCAGTCGTGATGTTCCTGGTCGGCATATACAACGGCCTGGTCACGGCGCGCAATGGCTACAAGAACTCGTTCGCCCAGATCGATGTGCAGTTGCAGCGTCGCTACGACCTGATCCCCAACCTGGTGGAAACGGCCAAAGGGTACATGAAACATGAGCGCGAAACCCTCGAAGCCGTCATAGCGGCCAGGGGTGCCGCGGTCAGCGGGCTGGCCGCCGCCAAGGCCAACCCGGGCGATCCGGCCGCCATGCAGCAGCTGACTGGCGCCGAGAACCAGCTGACCCAGACCCTCGGCCGCCTGTTCGCCGTGGCCGAAAGCTACCCGGACCTCAAGGCCAACCAGAACATGATGCAGGTGTCCGAGGAGCTGACCTCGACCGAGAACAAGGTCGCCTTCGCCCGTCAGGCCTACAACGACGCCGTCATGTTCTACAACAACAAGCGCGAAGTTTTCCCGAACTCGTTCATCGCCAACATGTATAACTTTGCCCCGGCAACGCCGCTCGAACTCGAGGCGCCCGAGGCGCGCAAGGCGGTGAAGGTGTCGTTTACCTGAGCGCCGGGAATCGGGAAGCGGGAATGGGGAATCGGTCGGAGCGTCATCCCGAAGCGCGAATGGAAACTGGGATCGTGGCAGTGGCGGCAGGGTCGTGTCGCTTTGCTGTTTCGATTCCCGATTCCCGACTCCCGATTCCCGGATCCAGTCCATGAACTTCTTCGCCCAGCAGGAGCGCTCGCGCTCGCACACGCGGCGCATGCTGATCCTGTTCGCGCTCGCCGTGCTTTCCATCGTCGCTGCCGTCGATATCGTGGTGATGATCGCGTTCGGCGCGTTCGGCGACAAGCAGCATGCGCTGGCATCGGCGCGTCACGTGCCGCCGCAGGCGCTGTTCCTGAGCACGCTTGCCGTGCTCGGCATAGTTGCCGCCGCCACGGCATACAAGATCTCGACGCTGCGCAGCGGCGGCGGCGCCGTCGCGCGCCAGTTCGGCGCGACCGAAGTCGCTGCCGATACGACGAACTTCGCCTACCGGCGCCTGCGCAACGTGGTCGAGGAAATCGCCATCGCCTCGGGCGTGCCGGTGCCGGAAATCTACGTGCTCGAAGACGAGCCGGCGATCAACGCCTTCGCCGCCGGCTACACGACGGCCGATGCCGCGGTGACCGTGACGCGCGGCTGTCTCGACAAGCTCACGCGCGACGAATTGCAGGGCGTCATCGCGCACGAGTTCAGCCACGTGCTCAATGGCGACATGCGCCTCAACATCCGCCTGATGGGCGTGCTTTTCGGCATCCTCGTCATCGGCATCGCCGGACGCAAGCTGATCGAGAACACCGGGCCGCAGCCGCGATTCCGGCGGCATCGTGGCGTTCGGCATCGCGGTGCTGGCGATCGGCTACCTCGGCGTATTCTTCGGCCGCCTGATCAAGGCCGGCATCTCGCGCCAGCGCGAGTATCTGGCCGACGCGTCGGCCGTGCAGTTCACGCGGCAGACGCTCGGCATCGGCGGCGCGCTGAAGAAGATCGGCGGCCTCGCCGACGGATCGAAGCTCGCCAGCGCCGAGACCGAGGAAGTCGCGCACATGCTGTTCGGCGACGGCGTCGGCTATTCAGCGCTGTTTGCGACGCATCCGCCTTTGCTCAAGCGCATCAAGCTGCTCGATCCGCAGTTCAACCCGAAGGAATTCGAGGACATCGCCCGCGCCTGGTCGCAGCCGGTGCAGTCCGCTGACGAGGAGGGCGCCGAGGTTTCGATTTCGGGCCTCGCGCCGGCGGTCGCGCTGCCGCGCAGAACGCCGGCACGTACGCTGCTGGCCACCAGTCGCGGCGGATCTGCCGTCAGCGCAGGCGTCGATGAAGGTGTCCGCGGCGCAGATCACCGCGCAGGCCGGTACGCTCGACAAGGCCGACATCGCGAATGCCGGTGCCATCCATGCCAGTTTGCCCGAGCAGCTGCGCGTCGCCGCCTATTCGCAGCAGCGCTCGGTGCAGGTGATCTTCGCGCTGGCCCTGAGCGCCGATGCGGAAGCGCGTGCGAGCCAGCTCGCCATTGTGGAAAGGTATACCGACGCGGCGACGCGTGCCGGCATCGAGGAACTCGCCGGCGCGCTGGCGCAACTGCATCCGCTGCAGCGCCTGCCCCTGGCGCAGCTCGCGTTTCCCGCGTTGCGCCGCCGCCCGCGGCCGGACCTGCAGAGCTTTCTCGTTGCGCTGAACCATGTCATCCAGACCGACGGCAAGGTGGAACTCGAGGAATATTGCCTGGGCAAGCTGATTGCCGTGCAGGTGATCGACGCGCTCGATCCGTCGAAGGCGCAGCCGACCGGCTCGGCCAAGCTGCCGGGGTGTGCGGCAGAACTCGCCGATGTCTTCTCGATCGTCGCGCGCTACGGCAGCGACGCCGCCGCCGATGCCCAACGCGCGTATCTGCTCGGCATGCACGAAGTATTGCCCGACGCGATTCCGGTGTACGCGCCGCCGTCGGAGTGGATGCTGGCCATGGATCGCGCACTGCCGAAACTCAACCTGCTCACGCCCGCCGGCAAGGAGCTTGTCGTGCGCGGTCTGGCCGCGGCGATCAGCGCGGATGGCGTGATCACGGTCGCCGAGGCCGAATTGCTGCGCACAATCTGCGCCGCGCTGCACTGTCCGTTGCCGCCGATCGCCGACCAGGCGGCATAAACGCCGGTTCATGTTCCTTAAGTGCCGGCTGGCTCGCACACGAAAGCCGGCACGCCGATCGCGCGTGCTTCGCGCCAGCTGAACAGCGGCTGCGCAGCAATGGCGGTAGCTGAACGAACGATCAACAGCCCCTCGCAACACGCCAATGCCGCCACGTGCGTGCGCGTGCAAAAAATGGAATCCGCGAGCATCTCGAGACAAGTGAGCGTTCGTTCAGAACGCCTGCTGCTATATTTTTCCCCGGCGTGCAGACGAGTGTCGCACGGTTTTTTTTGCACCGCTCACTGGAGAGCCCATGACTCGTACTGCTTGCGCTTTTCTGGTCCTGCTGTTCATGTCCGTCGCGCCGGGCGCGCACGCCGAGTTTCTCGATTGCGTATTCGACGGTGATTTCGAGGACCCGGCACCACCAATGCGCAAGCCCTCGACGCATTGGGTCTGCACAACTGCGCACGTCGGACCGTCGATCCACCGGCCGACTCGCCGCTCGCGCCGCTGACCTGGAGTCCGGCCTTTGCCACGGTCGCCCAGACCTATGCCAATGCGTGCTTCGACGTGCCCAGCGGTCTTCCGCTATGGCGAAAACATTTATGCGATCCCGGCGGACGATCCTGCCAACACGATGAAGGATGCCGTTTCCGTCGTGGCTCGGCGAGCAGCCGTATTATTCGATCACGAACAACAAGTGCACCGAGCCCGCGCCGCCTGACGGATCCGGGCACGTGCGACCATTACACACAGGTCGTATGGAGGCGACTACGCGGGTAGGTTGCGCGCGCACGTTCTGTACGCAGCACTCGCCGTTCGTCGGCTCCCCGCACTGGTATTTCGTCGTCTGTGAATACCTGCCGGCCAGCACCAAAGGCGAGCGGCCATACTGATCGGACGATCGACCCGCTGCCGCCGCTCAAGCGCCCGCGATGAAGTCCGCTGCTTTCTCGGCGATCATGATCGTCGGCGCATTCGTGTTGCCGCCGGGCAGTGCGGGCATCACCGAGGCATCGACCACGCGCAGGCCGGCGACGCCATGCACGCGCAATTGCGTATCGACGACTGCGTGCGCATCGTCGCCCATGCGGCACGTGCCGACCGGGTGATAGATCGTCTCGGCCTTGCGCCGGATGAAAGCAATGACATCGCGCTCGTCACGCACATCTGCGCCCGGAAAGATTTCCGCGCCGCGATACGGTGAAAACGGTGCTGCCGCAAATATCTCGCGCGACAACTTCACGCCTTCGACGAGCATGCGCAGGTCGTAGCCTTCCGCGTCGCTGAGGTAGTTGGCATGGATCGCCGGCTTGTCCGCGGCGCTGGCCGTTTTCAGGCGGATCGTGCCCCGGCTGCGCGGGCGCAGCGCGCAGGCATGCAGCGTATAGCCGTAGCCCGGCAGGCGGTTGCGGCCGTGATCGTCGAGCAGGGCGGGCACGAAGTGGAACTGCATGTCGCAGCGCGTGTCGACGGCGTGGCGCGTGCGCATGAAGCCGCCGGCTTCGGCGACATTGGACGTTCCCGGTCCGTCGCGGTGCAGGAAGTAGTTCCAGGCGACGGCGACGTCGCTGAGTCGATCGTAGGTAATCGGCTGCGTCGCCTGGTGCAGCGTGCAGATGTCCAGGTGGTCCTGCAGGTTCGCACCGACACCGGGCAGGTCGAGCGCAACCCGAACGCCGTGGTCGCGCAGGTGGTCGGCCGGGCCGATACCGGACAGCATCAGCAACTGCGGTGAATTGATCGTGCCGCCGCAGAGGATGACCTCGGCACCTTCCGCGCGCGCGTCGCGGCCGCGACGGCGATAGTCGACGCCGACGGCGCGCCCGGATTCGATCACGACGCGCTGCGCATCGGCGCCGGTCAGTACCTGCAGGTTGCCTCGGCCGCGTGCGCTGCGCAGATAGCCGGCCGCGGCCGAACAGCGCGCGCCGTTGCGCTGCGTGACCTGATACAGGCCGAAGCCTTCCTGCTGCGTGCCGTTGAAATCGCCGTTGGCCGGATGACCGGCCGCGACTGCGGCATCGATGAACGCCTGCGACAGCGGATTGTGATAACGCAGGTCCTGCACGCCGAGCGGACCCATGGCCGAGTGCAGCTCATCGGCGCCGCGCGTGTTGCCCTCGGCGCGCTTGAAATACGGCAGCACTTCCGGCCACGACCAGCGCACGTCGCCGGCCGCGCGCGCCCAGTCGTCGTAGTCGTCGGGCACGCCGCGGATGTAGCACATGGCGTTGATCGAGCTCGAGCCGCCGAGCACGCGACCGCGCGGCCACCATAGCCGGCGGTTGTCGAGGTGCGGCTCGGCTTCGGTATAATAATCCCAGTTTATACCTTTCTTGCCGACCAGCTTGGCGATGCCGGCGGGCATGTGGATGAACGGGTGCCAGTCGCTCGGGCCGGCTTCGAGCAGCAGCACGCGCCGGCCGGGGTCGGCGCTGAGGCGGTTCGCGAGCACGCAGCCGGCCGAACCTGCGCCGACGATGATGGTGTCGTAGGTCATCGGATCAATTCGCAACAATGGCTTGCAGGCTAAGCGCTGGCGCTAGAGCAGATGCTCCACCGCAGTGCAGCAAGCGGCAGGCAGCGCAGCATACGCCATCCCCGCACGTGCGAGGATCGGCCGCGCTTCATTGAATAGCGACGGCGGCCGTCACTTCTTCGTTGCGCGCTTCAGCGTCGGGCTGTCGAGATCGAGGGCCGCTGCGCTGAAGCGTTCCATCGTCGGATAGGCCTTGGCTAGCGCGGCGGCAAACTGCTTGGCATCGCCCGCAACGATGATCGAACGGCCTTCCTTGCCGAGATTCGCTCGCGCAAAGTCGCGCACCTGCTCGGCGCTCACGGCCTGCACCTTGTCGAGGTAATGCGCCAACTCATCGAGCGGCAAGCCATACACGGCGAGCCCGGCGACTTCGCCCAGCAGGCCGCGCGTCGTCTCCAGCGTGAAGCCGAAATTCCCGCTCAGCGTGGCCTTGCGCGCCGATAACTCATCGGCCGGCGGCGGTGTCGTTGCAAGCTGGTCGAATTCGCCGAGCAGCAGTCCGACGACTTCGACGGCGGACGGGTTCTTGGTCTGTGCGCTGCCGCCGAACGAGCCGGCCTGGCGGAGCGTATCGAGCGAACTGCCGGCGCCGTAGCTCAAGCCGCGCTTGATGCGGATTTCCTCGTTGAGGCGCGCCGAATACGAACCGCCGAGCACCGCGTCGGTGACGACGCCGGCGTAGTAGTCCTTCGCGTCCCGCGCGATACCGCGATGGACTGCGCTGACGGCGGCCTGGCCGGTTCCCGGAATGTCGATGACGACGGTCGTCGAGGCCAGGCTGCTCTTGCCTTGGCCGGGCGGCGCCGGCGGCAGCGGCGTGGCCGGCGCTTTCCAGTCGCCGAACGATTGTGTCGCCGCCTGCACGGCGCGATCCAGATCGACATCGCCGGCAAACACCAGCACGGCGTTGTCGGGCCGGAAATACGTTTCATGCAGCTTGACGATGTCGGCGCGCTGGATGCGCGGCAGGGAAGCCGGCGTGCCGCCGGCAGAATGTCCGTAGGCGCCGTCGCCGTAGACCGCGCGCGCGGCGACGAAGCGGGCGACGCTGCCGGGCTGGCTCAACGCGAGGCGCAGGTTGTCTAGCATCTGCTTGCGCTCGCGGTCGATCTCTTCCTGCGCAAAGGTCGGATGGCGGACCACCTCGGCGAGCAGGTCGAGCGCCGCGCCGAGTTTCGGCGTCGTCACCGTGATCGAGACCTGCGAGTTGTCGAAGCCGGCGCCGCTGCCGAGCGAGCCGCCGAGCGCGTCGGCCGCCTCGGCGATCTGCGGTGCACTGCGCGTCGTCGTGCCCTTGTCGAGCAGGCCGGCGGTCAGATCGGTCAGCCCGGCGAGTTTCGGCGGATCGACCTCGGCGCCGGAGCGCAAATAGAGCGCAACGCTGACGAGCGGCGTGACGGCGCGATTGGCGACGACGATGCGCAAGCCGTTCGGCAGCGTCTTGTCCTGCGCAACGGGGATCGTGACCTTGCGTGCGGGCCCCGGCTCGGGCAGAGCATCGTCCGTGGCGTCGGCGGCATGTGACGCGGAGCACGCGCCGGCCAGCAGCAGCGCAGCGGCGAGCGCCTTGCGTCCAGGCAGAATGGAATGATTGGTCATTTCGCTGCTCCCTTCGCTGGCGGCGCGCCTGCTTTTTCCGCCTGCTGCGTGTAATCGATCGTGACGCGATGCGCGTCGAGCACGTATTTCTTCAGCACGCGCTGGACATCGTCAGCGCTGACGGCCTGCAGCGCGGTCAGATCGCTGTTGACCGTGGCGGCATCGCCCTTGAGAAGCACCGCCTCGCCGACGGCGAATGCCTTGCCCTCCGAAGTCTGGCGCTGCCCGAGTTCCTGCGTGACGATCTTGGTCTTGATCTTGTCGAGTTCGGCCGCTGCGATCGGCGTCGTCGCCAGTGTCTGGACTTCAGCCAGGATCGCCTGCTCGGCTTCCTCGGGCTTGTGCCCGCTGGCGAGGATCGCGAACGCGGTGATCAGTCCGTTGTCGGCCTGGCCGTCGGATGAGAAGTTCACGCGTTGCGCAATCTGCTGGCGATAGACCAGCGCCTGATGCAGTCGCGACGAGTCGCCGTTGCTGAGCAGCGCCGCGGCGACCGACAGGGCGACATCGTCGGCACTGCGCGCCGGCGGCGACAGCCAGGCCAGCACGACCGCCGGCAGCGGCACGTTCGGACCGTGTTCGCCGTAGCGGCGGTCCTTGTCCCAGACCGGCTCGACGGCGGTCACGTGCGGAATCGGCGTCGCCGGTTTCGGCAGCGGGGCGAAGTACTCGTCGACCCAGCGATCGAGCTGGGCCGGATCGAAATCGCCCGCTACGATCAGCGTTGCATAGTCCGGCCGATAGAAGGTCGAGTGGAATGCGATGACGTCGCCAAGCGACGCGGCCTCGAGTTCCTCGATGCTGCCGATGCCGGGACGCTTGTACGGATGCACGAGGTAGGCATCCTTGGGCACTGCATTGAACAGGCGTCCGTACGGCGAAGCCAGCACGCGCTGGCGCAATTCCTCCTCGACCACGGCGCGCTCGGACTTGAAGTTCTCGTCGATCACGTTGAGGTTCACCATGCGCTCGGCCTCGGCCCAGAGCAGCCGCTGCAGGTGGTTCGACGGCACCGCTTCGAAATAGTTGGTGAAGTCGTCGTTGGTCGAGGCGTTGTTGTGCCCGCCGACGTCCTCGGTCAGGCGGTCGAACTGTTCGGCCTTCAGGCGCTTGGTGCTCTTGAACATCAGGTGCTCGAACAGGTGCGCAAAGCCGCTGCGTCCAGCCGGGTCGTCCTTCGAGCCGACGTGATACCAGACCTGCACGGCCACCGTGGGGCTGGTGTGATCCTCGATGGCGATCACCTGCAGGCCATTGGCGAGCGTGCGCTGCTTGAAGGCGATCGGCGGAATCGACAAGGCATCTGCCGCGTGCGCGGACGCAAGGACCGCGGCGCTCAGTCCGAGGCAAATCAGCAGGCGTCGCAGCATGGGTGTTCTCCCGAAAGGGCCCGGGAGCATAGCAAAACAGCGCGGCGCGACCGAGCGCCGGAAGTCACCTGTACCTTAACCAGCTAGGCGAGCACTTCGACAGCGGCACCGACCCGGAGCGTTCCGGCGCCGCGCGGAATCAGGTTCTGGCCGAAGGTCACGCCGTCCGGGCTGCGCCGGTACTTGATGAGCGTGCGCAGCGGTTCGCCGGATGGATCGAAAACGCCGCGTTCGAAATCGACGGTCGTGAACACGCAGCGCACGCACGGCTTGACGACGTCGAACTCGATGTTGCCGACGCGAATGCGCTTCCAGCCGTCCTCGGCGTGCGGCGTCGTGCCGGCGACGACCAGGTTCGGACGAAAGCGCAGTATCGGCAATGGCTCCGCGAGCCTGGCATTGAGCGCATCGAGCGCGGCTTGCGAGATCAGCAGCAGGGGAAACGCATCGGCGAAGCTGACCTCGTCGCCGTCGACACCGTACATGCCGTCGTATTTCGCCTTGACCGGCCGCACGCAGGCATCGTCCATGTGCACCATGCGGAACGCGCCGCGGAGATGGCTGCTGATCCAGTCATGCGCGGCATTGTCGGCGAGCAGCGGGCGCACCGCGGCACCCCACACGGCCGTTTCGACGCGCGCGCCGTCTGCCGGCGGCGCAACGACGCGCAGGTCCGGCATGCCTGCCGCTGACAATTGCAGTGCGTCGCCGTCCGGCCGCGCGCGGATCAGCGTCAGCCGCGGCTGTTGCCGGCCGGTAACGAATTTGTCGTGCGCATCGACGACCATCCAGCGCCGGTCGCGCGCCAGTCCGCGCGTCTGCACCGCGGCCACGTCCAGCGGCAGCGGCGCGCACGACTTCATCGGGTAGATGTGGATCGATGCCAGGGTCGCCATGCAATGCAAGGATAGCATCGCGCGCATGCTACGCTTTGCCGCAATTCTGGATCACGGATTCGACATGGTGGCAGTCGATCGCACCGAACGGCGTGGGATCGCGGCGACGCTCACCGGCGTGGAGCGCCACGAGTGGCCGGCAGTGATCCTCGCGTTCGCCTACTTTTTCCTCGTGCTCGCCGCGTATTACGTGCTGCGCCCGGTGCGCGAGCAACTGTCCGCGGCGGTCGGTGTCCAGGCCTTGTTGCCGTTCTACACCGCAACCTTCATCGTCACGCTGGTGCTGACGCCGGTTTACGGCTGGCTGGTCGCCCACTTCCCGCGCAAGCGCTTCGTGCCGCTGGTATACCTTTTCTTCATTGCCAACCTGCTGGCGTTCATTCCGGCTTTCCAGGCGCAAGGCACGCTGACGCCGGAGATCCTCGGTGCCGTGTTCTTCGTCTGGATGAGTGTATTCAACCTGTTCGTCGTCGCCGTGTTCTGGAGCTTCGTCGCCGACGTCTTCAGCGCGACCCAGGCCTATCGCCTGTTCGGCATCATCGCGCTCGGCGGAACGCTCGGCGCGATTGCCGGCCCGCTGCTGACCAAGACACTGGTGCACGTCATCGGCATTGCGCCGTTGCTCGGCGTGGCGGCGGCACTGCTCGGCGGTGCGGTGGCCTGCATCCTGGGCCTGGTCGCGTGGTCGCGGCGCCATCCCGTGGCGCAGGACGTTTCCCGCAACGAAGCCGTGATTGGCGGCGGATTCTGGACCGGCGCGAAGCAGGTGGCGACTTCGCCGTTGCTGCGTCGCATCGCCGTGCTGGTGTTGCTCGGCGACAGCGTCGGCGGCGTGCTGTACAACCTGCAGACCGATATCGGTCATCGCTATTACCACGACGGCGCCGAACGCACCGATTTTTTCGCCGGCGTCGACGCGGCCACGAACGTCCTGATGGCCCTCACGCAGATCTTCGTCACGCGCATTGTGCTCACACGCTACGGGCCGGCGCAAAGTGTGGCCGGCACGGAAGTGGTCAAGTTGCTCACGCTGGTGACCCTCGCTTTTGTCGGACAGCCGGCAGCGGTGGCGGCCGCACTGATCGTCACGCGTGCGGGCTCGTACGGCGTCAACAATCCAGCAATCGACAGCTTGTTCACGCGCGTCGACCGCGAAACGCGCTACAAGGCGAAAGGCTTCATCGACACGGCGATCTGGCGCTTCGGCGACGTACTCGTGGTCGGCACGGTCCAGGTCCTGCGCGGGCTCGGTGCGACGACGCCGGCGCTGGCGGCAGTAGCGGCTCTGGCTGCGGCCTGTGCGGCATGGCTGGCATGGCAGTTGCGGGTCTCGCGCGAACTCACACAGGTGGACGGATCCCGCACGGTGAAATGAACGAGGCGCCGATTTCGCGCGCGTACTGCTCGGGGGGACTTCCGGCACGCGCAGGGACAGGGGCGGGCGTTGAGATGATAAGGGACCGTCGCGTTGTAGATCGTCCCCTGCATCGCGCCGACCCGCACTGGTTCGCCGCCGAAGGAGAATGCCATGAACAGCCGCCGCCAGTTCCTGTGTAACGCCGTGATCACCGCCGCGGCTGCATCGTTAGGCGTCCCATTTGCGCGCGGCGCTGAGCCGAAGAAGCTCAAGCTGCTGATCATGGGTGGCACCGGTTTTCTCGGGCCGCACATCGTCGAGGCAGCAACCAAGCGCGGCCACACGATGACGTTGTTCAACCGCGGCAAGACGCATCCGGGCCTGTTCCCGGATCTGGAAAAGCTGCACGGCGACCGCAAGAGCGACATGCAGGCGCTCGAAGGCCGCAAGTGGGACGCGGTCATCGACACGTCCGCCTATATTCCGGCCGATGTCACGCGCTCGGCGACGCTGCTCGGTCCGAATGTCGACCAGTACCTATTGATCTCGACCGTCTCGGTCTACGCGAAGCTCGACAAGCCCGGCATGGACGAGTCCGCGCCGTTGGCGACAACCGACGCGCCGGATGCCGACAAGGTCACGAACGAAAACTACGGCGCGCTGAAGGCACTGTGCGAAAAAGCCGCGGAAAAATCCGCGCCTCGGAAAAGTGACCGTGATCCGGCCGGGCCTGATCGTCGGCCCTGGCGATTCGACCGATCGCTTCACCTACTGGCCGGTGCGTGTCGCGCGCGGTGGTGAAGTGCTCGCGCCCGGCACGCCGAAGGATTTCACGCAGTTCATCGATGTGCGCGACCTCGCCGACTTCATCGTGCTGTGCCTCGAGAAGAAAACACTCGGTACATTCAACGCCGATGCGCAGGCCGGGTCGATCACGATGGGCGCTCTGCTCGATACCTGCAAGAAGGTGTCGAAGAGCGACGCGCGCTTCACCTGGGCCGACGCCAAATTCCTCGAGGAACAAAAGATCGGAGCGTGGAGCGACATGCCGGCGTGGATTCCGGCCGAAGGCGACGACGGCGGCTTCGGCCGCGTCAGCGCGGCGAAGGCGAAATCGGCGGGGCTGCGTTACCGGCCGCTCGCCGACACGGTCAACGACACGCTGGCTGGTTCCGCACCGAGCCGCCAGAACACCAGGCGAAACTGAAATCCGGCCTGACGCCGGAGCGCGAGGCCGACGCGCTGAAGGCGTGGCACGCCGCGCACGCGAAGGGCTGATCCGGACCAGGCTCGCGATTCGAAGTTTGCCGCGGTTCTTTCGAGCGGAGAGCGGTTGCGTTCGACCCGAAGGATTCGCAGGATTGTCTGCAATGGAAGGCGCCTGATCCTTTCGCGCGGCTCGCGAGAAGCGGCTACACTTGACGCACAATGGCCTTCGCACCTACAGACGGTCCTGGGATTACCGCCAGCCAGGCACTCAGACGCCTGGTCGAGGGGAACCGGCGTTTCGCGCGCGGAGACGCGCGATTCCCGACGGTACAGAAGAAAATCCTCAGCGAACTCGCTCGAGAACAGCGGCCATATGCGACCATCCTGGGATGCAGCGATTCACGCGTGCCGCCGGAACTGTTGTTCGATGCGGGCTTTGGCGAGCTGTTCGTCGTCCGGATCGCGGGAAACGCGCTGTCGGCTGACGTCGCCGGAAGTCTGCAGTATGCGGGCGTTCACCTGAAGACGCCGCTGTTTCTTGTGCTTGGGCACGAGGGGTGTGGCGCGGTGAGCGCCGCGGTGGATACGCATTTCCAGAAAGTGCGTTATCGCTTACGCATCTCGAAACTCGTGAGCAAGATTGTTCCCGCGATCAGGAAATTGAATCCGAAACTCCCGCCCGATCAGCTGCTATCGCAGGGCATCGAAGCGAATGTGCGCTGGACCATGAAGCAGATTCGCAGCTCGCCCGAAGGCAAGGCGCGCGTGGCAGAAGGCCGCGTGAAATTGGTAGGCGCGGTTTACGATATAAAAACCGGGCGCGTGCGATTCCTGGCATGACGAAGTGGATTAAGAACCCACGCCGGACAACGACGTATGCGCAATTGTCAATGAAGCGGTGTTGACGCATTCGTGCTGACTTGAAAGTTCGATCTGGGCGTTGGGTGCCGGATGCCAGCCTCTCAAAGAAACAATCGCGCCTCGGCTACTACGCCATCTCCACGATCTCGACCGGCACCTTGCGCGCGCCGAGCACCGCGCCGATCGAAGCGGCGATGATCGCTGCGATCGCCAGCCATTGGAATGCATTGAGGTGCTCGTCGAGGAACATGAGGCCGAGCAAGGCGCCCATTGCCGGCTCAATGCTCACCAGGATGCCGACCGTGCGCGCCGGCAGCCGCGTCAGGGCGTGCATCTCCAGCGAATAGGGCAGCGCGGAGCTCAGCACCGCCACGCCGAGTGCGAACGGCAGCGCGGAGAGGGAGAACAGCGCGGCGCCCGCGTGCATCACGCCCACCGGCACTGCCACGAGTGCGCCGATCGCGGAGCCCAGCGCCACCGCATCGCCGCCGAAGGCTGTGCCGGCGCGGCGGCCGAGCACTATGTAAGTGGCCCAGCCGACTGCGGCACCGAGCGCATACAGCACGCCCACGGGATCGAGTGCGTGCGTTTGCGCCTGCCACGGCAGCAGTAGCGCGAGGCCGCCCACCACCAAAGCGACCCACAGGAAATCCAGGGCGCGGCGCGAGCCGATCAGCGCGATCGCGAGCGGTCCGAGAAACTCCAGCGCCACTGCAATGCCCAGCGGAATGGTGCGCAGCGCCATGTAGAAGCAAAGGTTCATGATGCCCAGGGTGAGGCCGTAGCCCCACAGCGAAGCCCAGCCCTGTCGTCCCGCAAGTCGCCGCCACGGCTGCCGCAGCAGCCACAGGATCAGGGCGCCCAGCCCGAGACGCAGAGCCGTGGCGCCCTGCGCGCCCACGAGCGGGAAGAGTTGCTTGGCCAGCGCCGCACCGCACTGGAACGAAAGCATGCCGAGCAGCAGCGAGCCGACTGGCAACAGAGGTGAAGTAGAACGCGAGAACATGGCGCGGGTACTTCCACGGTCCAAGGCACTACATCATGGCCGCAAGCGCCTGCAAGAACCAGCAGGCGGGACCGCCGCTACGTGTTTGCTGCTGACAGGGGCTGTCAGCAGCGAATTGGCACACCTGTTGGCGCGGAAATTCGAGCGCGCTCTGACGACGGCTTCGAATGGATGTCTACTTGGGGCCGAACTTCTCAAGTCGACCCCGCGTCTCATCAGCGTCATAGAGCAGCGAATATTTTCGCGCCGCTCGCGATCCTCTGAGCCTAGTGATTCGCTTCGCCACTCGTCGCGCTGGCTTGCGCCTGGGGCAGCGTCACCTTGAACTCGATCTTCGCCAACTGCTCGGGCGCCTTGCCGATCTTGCGCAAGAACGCCAGCCAGCGGGGGTCGGCGTGGACGTTGTCGAACAGGTTCTCCGTCACGATCTCACCGAGGCCGGTGTCGCCGTACTCGACCGCTTTGTCGAGCCACGCGAACGCCTTGTCGACCTCGCCGCAGTAGGCGTAGACGAAGGCGATGTTGTAGGGCGCGTCCTTCTCGTACTTCGCGATCAACGCGGCCAGCGCGGCGTCCGAGTCGGCCTTGCGCCCGAGCGCGTAATAGGCCATCGGCAGACTGATCGCCTTCCACACCTCATTCTTCTCCTGCTCGATCTCCGCTAGCGCGCCCTGCGCATCGCCCTTTAGCATCACCGCAATGGCGAGGTTGACGTGCGCGCCGGCCCGGCCCGGAGCCAGGTTCAGCACGGTGCGGTTCGACGCGATTGACGCGTCGAACCGGTGGGCATAGCGCTGGTAGATGCCGAGGTTGAAGATCGATGTCACATTTATCGGATCGCGGCGGACAAGGGCTTCGGAAAGCGCCAGCGCCTCATCGAGGCGGCCGAGAGATTGGAGCAGGTTGGCGCTGTTGCCGAGCACACGCGGATCCGCCGGATCGAGCGCCAGCGCACGATTGAAATGCTCCGCCGCGGCACCGAGGTCGTTGTCGCCGTACATGGCGATCCAGCCGAGGCTAGAGTGGGCCGGTGCATAGTCCGGATCAATCGCCAGTGCCTTCATGGTCGCTTCGCGCGCTTGGGCGTACCCCTCCTTGTTGGACAGTAGGCCTAGGCTCGTCTCGTTAGTGAAGTTGCCGGAAAGGTTGTCCCAGGCGGGTGCGTAGCGCGGATCGATCGCGAGTACCTTGCGCAAGAGTATGTCCGACTGCTTGTAGGCATCGACAGAGCCCTGCCGTCCGAGCTGCCTGGCCTGAAGGTACAGCGCATACGCCTCGGGGTCTGTCGCACGCACCTTCGGTGTCGCGCCGAGCAGCGTAAGCTTGAGCTGCTTGACCACATCTGCCGCGATCTCGTCCTGGACGGCGAAAATGTCATCGAGTTTGCGATCGTACGTCTGCGACCACAGGTGCGTGTCCGTGGCGGCGTTGATCAATTGCGCCGTGATCCGGACGGTATTGCCGGCCTTGCGCACCGAGCCCTCGAGCACATGGGCAACGTGCAGCTGCCGCGCGACCTCGGTAATCCCGATTTCCTTGCCCTTGAATGCGAACGACGACGTGCGCGCCGTCACCTGCAACTGCGGAATCTTCGCCAGCAGGTTCAGCAGTTCCTCGGAAATGCCGTCGGAGAAAAACTCGTTCGACTTCTCGTCGCTCATGTTCACGAACGGCAGCACGGCAATCGACTTGTCGCCGTAGGACAGGATCTGCGCGTCGACACCGCTCTCCTTCGCGGCGCTCTGTGGCTGGCGCAGCTGCTCGGCCTGCTGCTGCAGATGCTCCGCCTCGCGGCGCGGCGCCAGCAGGAACTTGTCGAACGCAAAATAGCCGAGCGCGAGCACGAGCAGGATCGTCATCGACCGGTCGATGCGCCGCCCGGTGTGCGAGGTGATCGAGGTACTGCGGTCGACTTCGGCCTCGCGCTTGAGGCCCTCGGGCGTGAGTTCGTAGACCCACGAGAAGATCAGCGTCGGTACCGCGCCGATGACCAGCAGGAGGACGATGCTGCGCGCCAGCCAGTCCGGCGCACCGAACATCGGCAGTACCGTGCCGGCGATCTGCGTCATCAGCCAAGCGCCGACGAAATACAGGCCCGCCATGCGGATGACATTCCGGCGCCGAAGTTCGGCGAAGAGGCTTCGCTTCATGCTCGGGTGCATCCCCCTGTGCCGGAGGCAATCCGGTCGATGCCGAGTGTCCGCAATTAAGTCAAAGTGCGCAAGCGCGGGTCGCGTCAGCCAACATTCGCGTCCGCTTGCCGGCAGTGAGTTTGTGGGCATCGGGTGTCCGGTTCGGGCCGGCAGCTCGCCAGCAGAGAGTTCGCGGCTTACCTGACGCCAAGCTGACACACTGTGCAACCCACCCCGGGGGCTGCCGCGTTTAGGAGATTCCTGCTTGCCAGCGCGTATTTTCACGAGAGACGGGGCGGCGCGCCGTGTGTCGACGTTAGAGCCCTGCGTCCGCCGGGATAGAATGGGTGACGGTCGGCGATACGCCAGCGAATGCAATCCAGATCTATATTTGGCTGCAACTCTCGGGCGGCTGCACGGTGCTCCTGCAAAAAAACTATGAAACGGCTAATGGACACAACACTACTGCTCCGCTCGATTCCGTTGTTCGACGGCCTGATAGAAGACGATCTGTCGGCTCTGGCAGGTGAGTTGAAGCCGCGAGCATTTCAAGCGGGTGAATTGATCTTCGCGCAGGGTGACGCAGGCAACGCGATGTACATCGTCGAGAGCGGCGACGTGAATATTCATTTGCCGGGCGACGCGTCGCGGCGCATCTCGCTGGCGGATCTGGCGCGAGGAGAATTCTTCGGCGAACTCGCGCTGTTCGACGAACAGCTACGCAGCGCAAGCGCCCTTGCCACAACGGATGTCGTCGTACTCGAGCTGCAGCATGCACAGCTTGAGCGGTATCTGGCAGGCCGCCCGCGCGCGGCCATGGCGATCTTGCGGACGATGAGCCAGCGTTTGCGCCAGACGAACACGTTGTTATCCGGGCGCGTGGCAAAAAATGTAGATGAGGAATTTGAGAAAAACCTGTCCTGGAGCGAACGCCTCGCCGATGTCACCGCTGAGCTCAATGGCAGCTGGAGGTTCATCTTCTTCCTGATCACGTTGACGGTTGTTTGGTGCGTGGTCAATACGAACCTCGTATTCGCGTCGCCGCCAGACCCATACCCCTACCAGTTGTTCAATCTGGCATTCGGCATTCTCGTGGCCCTTCAGGGCCCGCTCATAGTCATGAGTCAGAACCGGCAGGCGCACAAGGATCGCGCACGTGCGGACACGGATTTCAAAGTGAACCTGAAAAATGAGGTCAATATCGAAACGCTGTTGCGCGAGGTTGGCGAGCTCCGCGCCGACCTCCAACGCAGGGGAACCAGCCAGTAACGAAATCAGAGTCAATCGCGCGGCGGAGCATACATGCCCGAGCATCTGTTTCCCGGCATGAGAGCATCAGATGTCCGGAGTGACCGGAGAAGACTCTCTCGGATCTCAACGAACCGCTAGCCATTGCGCGCGCTCAGGCGACCGAGCGCAGCGTAGGCTTCGCCTTGATGACTGCTGCTTCGAGCTCGCGCGCGTCGAAGTCGTCGACGCTGATGAACTCGAACGTCGCCGCGCGCACGCGCTCGAGCAGCTTGCGCTCTTCACTGCTGATCGCGCCCTGCGCCTCGGCGGCGGCGAGCTGTTCGCCGAAGTCGTGCGCCTTCGACACATCTCCCTTGAGCACCTTCTGCAGCTTGCGCTCGACCGGCTCTGCGGCGATCACGTCGGCGAGGATCGCGTTCATGCGGCCGATCGGATTGTTCGCGCTCGGCGTCAGGTAGGTCCACAACGCCAGGCGGTCGCGCGCCTCGTTCGGCGCGCACAGGATTGCGGCGACGCGATGGCCGAGCCGATCCGACGGCGGCACTTCGCGCAGGCCGAGCGGAAACACCAGCGCGCGCAACAGCCACGCGACCGGGCGGATCGGGAAGTTGCGCAGCACGCCGTCCAGCGCGGTCTGCATCTTGTACGCGCAGTCGTGGAACGCCCAGGCCAGCAGCGGCTGGTCGGCCAGCGGCCGGCCCTGGTCCTCGTAGCGCTTGAGCATCGCGCTGCCGATGTACAGGTACGACAGCACGTCGCCGAGCCGCGCGGACAGGCGCTCCTTGAACTTGAGCTTGCCGCCGAGCGTCAGCATCGACGTGTCGGCGACCAGCGCGAGCGCCGCCGCGTAGCGGTTCAACTTGCGATAAAAGCGCTTTGTATACTTGCCGCCCGGCACGCTGCCGATCCTGGCGGCGGTGAGGCCGAGCACGAAACTGCGCACGGCATTCGAAACGGCAAAGCCGACGTGCTGGAACAGCACGCGGTCGAACGCGCGCAGGCGCGAGGTGTAGTCGGTGATCTGCGTCGCCTGCAATTCCTTGAGCACATACGGATGGCAGCGGATCGCGCCCTGGCCGAAGATCATCAGGCTGCGCGTCATGATGTTGGCGCCCTCGACCGTGACCGCGATCGGCGCGCCCTGCCAGCCGCGGCCAACATAGTTCTTCGGGCCGAGCTGGACGCCCTTGCCGCCGTGCACGTCGATGACGTCCTTGGCGACCTGGCAGGCAAGCTCGGTGCAGTGGTACTTCGCGATCGCCGACGGCACCGACGGCTTCTCGCCGCGGTCGACGGCGCATGCCGTCGCCAGCGACAGCGCACTCATCTGATAGGTGTAGCCGCCGATACGGGCGAGCGCTTCCTCGACGCCTTCGAAACGGCCGATCGCCATGCCGAACTGCTTGCGGATGCGCGCATACGCGCCGGTCGCGATCGCGCCGGCCTTGACGCCGCCGGTCGTGTTCGACGGCAGCGTGATGCCGCGCCCGACCGACAGGCATTCGACCAGCATGCGCCAGCCGTGGCCGGCCATGTCCGGGCCGCCGATCAGCTGCGACAACGGCACGAACACATCCTTGCCGCGCACCGGGCCGTTCTGGAACGGCAAGTTCAGCGGCATGTGGCGGCGGCCGACTTCGATGCCCTTGGTGTCGTGCGGCAACAGCGCGAGCGTGATGCCGCGATCTTCGGTGTCGCTGAGCAGCTTGTCCGGATCGTACAAACGGAACGCCAGGCCGATGACGGTCGCGACCGGTGCGAGCGTGATGTAGCGCTTGTCGAACGTGAGCCGCACGCCGAGCACGTTGCCGCCGCTGTATTCGCCCTTGCAGACGATGCCGTAATCGGGAATCGAGGTGGCGTCGGAGCCGGCGAACGGACCGGTCAGCGCGAAGCACGGGATCTCGCGGCCGTCGGCGAGGCGCGGCAGGTAGTAGTCCTTCTGCTCCTTGGTGCCGTAGTGCAGCAGCAATTCAGCCGGCCCGAGCGAATTCGGTACGCCGACGGTCGACACGACCGTCGCCGACAACGTCGCGATCTTCTGCAGCACGGCCGAATGCGCGAGCGCGGAGAATTGCAGTCCGCCGAACTCCTTCGGGATGATCATGCCGAAGAATTTGTTCTTCTTCAGGAACTCCCACATCTCCGGCGGCAGGTCGGCGCGCTCGTGCGTGATCTCCCAGTCGTTGATCATGTGGCACAGCTCTTCGCACGGGCCATCGAGAAACGCCTGCTCTTCGGTCGACAGCTGCGGCGCCGGCTGTTTCAGCAGCAGCTTCCAATCCGGCTTGCCCGAGAACAGTTCGCCCTCGAAGCCGACCGTGCCGGCCTCGAGCGCGACGCGTTCGGTATCGGAAAGTTGTGGCGTGATCTTCTGGTAGATCTTCAGCAGCGGCGCCGTGATTTTCTGCCGGCGGAAATCCGGAAGATTGAACGGTACCGTCAGCAGTGCAAACGCCGCCGTCGTGATCGCCGCGGCAAGCCATGGACTGCTCCCGAGCCAGCTGGCAACGAACAGCGCCGCGAAGCCGGCGACGGTCCAGACCTTCAGGCCGGTGCGCAGGTAGGCGCACGTGAGGCTGACGGCAAGGACAGCGAGCAGGGGATACCAGTTGGCCATGTTCAACTCCTCGGATCTGCCGCGGCCGAAGCGCGCAGCGGTTCAATGAAATCCCGGACAGCCGCGGCGAACGCATCGTTGCGATCGCCGACGACCATGTGCGTGGCCTGCGCGAGGCGCACGTGACGCGCGTGCGGCACGCAGGCAAGAAATTCGGCGATCGTCGCGTCGGAGACGACGTCGCTGCGCGCGCCGCTGATCAGCAGGGTCGGCACGCGAATGCGCCGCGCCGCCGCGAGCAGGCCCTCCTGCTGACGCTCGCTGTCGTTGGCGACATGATCGAGCAGGCGCGGATCCCAGTGCCAGCGCAGGCGGCCGTTGTCGAGCGGCACGAGCAGCTGGCGCAGTCTGTCGGGCGATTTTCGTTCGCGCCGATGCGGCAGGTAGTGCGCGATCGCATCGGCGGCTTCGTCGACCGAGGCGAACCCGTGCGGATGTGCGCGCATGAAATTGATGATGCGCTCGACGCCGGCGCTTTCCCAGCGCGGCGTGATGTCGACCAGCACGAGCGCGCGAAAAACTTCGTGCGTGGCTTGCGCGATCAATCCGAGCAAGCCGCCCATCGATGCGCCGACGAGAATCGGCGGCGCAGCCGATTGCCTGGCCAGCAGCACCAGATCGTCGACGAACTGCGCAAAATCGTAGAGGCCGTCGTCGCGCCATCCGCTGCGGCCATGTCCGCGCGCATCGGCGGCGAAGCACTGCCAGCCTTCGCCGGCGAGCAAACGGGCGGTATCGGTCCAGGCACCGCGGGTCTGACCGAAGCCGTGGGCGAAGACCAGCGCAGGATCTGCGCCATCGCCGAAGCGTTCGAACGCCAGGCTCACGCCGTCGCCGCCGTTCAGCGAGCCGACGACGCCCGCGCCGGCCGAGCCGGTTGCCGCGCTATGATGGCGTAATGCGACCATACGGCCGAGTATGGTTGCCGATTTTCGAGCTGTCAATACGGTGGCGAATGGTTGCTGTAGATGCTTGAGTTCGCGGCAATTTGTTGCGCTGCAGCGACGTAATTGCTTCACCTTTTACACCCACAGTCGGTACCATTCGATGATGTTGCATGCCGTCGAAAAACTCGAACGCTCGCGCCTGAGCGCCCCGGACTGGGAGCAGGCCGCACTCGACGTGATAGCTGAACAGGGTGTCGCTGCCGTGACCGTCGAATCGCTGGCGCGCCAGCTCGGCGTGACCAAGGGCAGCTTCTACTGGCATTTCCCGACGCGCGAGGCGCTGCTCAAGGCCGCGCTCGAGCGTTGGGAGCATCAGGACATCGACAACGTGCTGCTGCAGGTCGAACCGATCGCCGATGCACGCGCGCGCCTGAGCGAATTGTTTCGGCGCACCGGACGCGAGGCCAAGACGCACGTGATCTACTCCGCGCTGCTGCGCGCGCTCGACCATCCGCTGGTGCAGCCGGTGATGGAACGCGTGTCGCGGCGGCGCATGGAATTCCTGACCCAGGCCTATCGTCAGGTCGGCATGAGCCGGGCCCAGGCAGTGCATCGCGCGCGCCTGGCTTATGCCGCTTACGTCGGCTTCCTGCAGCTCGCGCTGCAGCTCGGCATGCCGCGGCTCGATCACGCGGAGTTCGAAAACTATGTGCAGCACGTGATCGACACCTTGATTCCCGCCGGTTAGAACAGAACGGGAACCTGGTCGCTCGACAGGGCAGTTCGATCGACGAGCCCTGCGAAGCGAAAAAATGGCGGCTTTAAGACCGCCGAAAATTTTTCTTTCAGGTTGGAGACCGGGTCTGCCGATCCGGCGAAGGAACATGATGGCAAGCAAGCATGAAGCGTTGAACCAATGGGTCGCGCAGGTCGCCGCGTTGACCCAGCCGGACCACATCCATTGGTGCGATGGTTCGGAAGCCGAAAACGATTCCCTGATCGAGCGCATGGTCGAAACGGGCGACTTGATCGAACTCAATGCCAAGACGCATCCGAACTGTTATCTGCATCGCTCGAATCCGTCCGACGTCGCGCGCGTCGAACACCTGACCTTCGTCTGCACGCGCGACGCGGACGATGCCGGGCCGAACAACCACTGGATGGATCCGGCGCAGGCGCACGCGAAGATCGACGCGCTGTTCGCCGGCTGCATGCGCGGCCGCACGCTGTACGTCATTCCGTATTGCATGGGACCGATCGATTCGCCGCTCGCGCGCTGCGGCGTCGAGTTGACCGACAGTCCGTACGTCGTCGCCAACATGCGCCTGATGACGCGCATGGGCGCTGCGGCGCTGGCGCGCATCGAGCGCGAAGGACAGCTGCCGGGCAAGACGTTCGTCAAGGGCCTGCACTCGACCGGCGAACTCGATCCGCAAAAGCGCTTCATCATGCATTTTCCCGAAGAGCTGTCGATCAAGTCGATCGGTTCGGGCTACGGCGGCAATGCGCTGCTCGGCAAGAAATGCCATGCGCTGCGCATCGCGTCGTGGCAGGCGCGCAGCGAGGGCTGGCTCGCCGAGCACATGCTGATCCTCGGCATACAAAATCCGAAGGGCGAGATTTTCTACGTCGCCGCGGCGTTTCCGTCGGCCTGCGGCAAGACCAACCTGGCGATGCTGATTCCGCCGGAAAGCTATCGCCAGGCGGGCTGGAAGATCTGGACCGTCGGCGACGACATCTGCTGGATGATGCCCGGCGCAGACGGTCGCCTGTGGGCGATCAACCCGGAAGCCGGCTACTTCGGCGTCGCGCCCGGCACCAGCGCGAAAACCAATCCGAACGCGCTGGCCATGCTCAATCACGATGCGATCTTCACCAACGTGGCCGTCACGATGGACGACGAGCCGTGGTGGGAAGGCCTCGGTGAAGGCAAGCCGGCCAAGGACTGGCAGGGTCGCGACTACACCGCGTCGAGCGGTCCGGCCGCGCATCCGAATTCGCGCTTTACCGTTTCAGCAAAGCAGTGCCCGAGCTGGTCACCGCACGCGGAGGATGCGCAGGGCGTGCCGATCTCGGCGATCATCTTCGGCGGCCGCCGCGAACATCTCGTGCCGCTCGTGTTCGAAGCGCGCGACTGGACCCACGGCGTGCTGGTCGGCGCATCGATGGGCTCGGAGACAACCGCTGCCGCCACCGGCGCGGTCGGCGTACTGCGCCGCGATTCGATGGCGATGAAGCCGTTCTGCGGCTACAACTTCGCCGACTATTTTGCGCACTGGCTCAGCATCGCCAAGCCCGGAGCGATGCTGCCGAAGATCTTTCACGTGAACTGGTTCCGCAAGGGCGACGATGGCAAGTTCCTCTGGCCGGGGTTCGGCGACAACATGCGCGTGCTCGAATGGATCGTCGGCCGCTGCAGCGGCAGCGAAGGCGCGGTGGAAAGTCCGATCGGCCTGCTGCCGCAGGCGCAGGATCTCAACCTCGCCGGGCTCAACGTGCCGGCGGCGCGGCTCGATGCGCTGCTTCATGTCGACATTGAAGGCTGGATCGCGGAATACGAGAGCATCGGTGAATACCTGGCGTCGTTCGGCGCGCGGATGCCGAAGGTCCTGCGCGACGAGCACGGCCGTGTCACCACGCTGCTCGCAGCCGATACGCCGGAGCCGATGACGGCCGGTTCGCCATAAGGCACGGAGAACGCAGAGCGATACGATGCGACGAAGGCCAAACACGAGAGCCGGGAGCAGGTGCCCTACGTGTCGTCGAACGTCTCCGCCCCTTGCTCGTCATTCCAGCGCAAGCTGGAATCCAGTTCTTTTGTCACCCCGGAGAAGAGCTGGATCCCGGCTTGCGCCGGGATGACGCTTGATAAGGGTCGTCCCGCGATGCCCTTTCGCTCAAATCCTGGTTAAACCAATGCCTTGTTTCCCGCATCATAGATGGCACGATGCAAAGCGCCGCCCTGAGCATGAACGCACCTGATTTCGACCTGCCCGCGCCGCGGGACGACGCGGCGCTGGTCCGGCGGTCGCTCGACGGCGACACGGGGGCGTTCGAGGAGCTGTATCGCGGCCACGTCGGACGCGTGCACGGCGCGATCCTGCGCCTGGTCGGCATGGACCGCGGCCGCGCCGAGGACCTGACCCAGGATGCCTTCGTGCGCGCGTGGCAGAAGCTGTCGAGCTTTCGCCACGAGAGCGCGTTCTCTACGTGGCTGTATCGCCTCGGCGTCAACACCGCGCTGATGGACCTTCGCGGGCGCCGCGACGCGAAGGAAACCGACATCGAGGACCTCGAACTGGCCGCAGGCGGCGACGTGCCGTTCTGCGCCGGCGAGCGCGGCGACCTCGAGCGCGCCGTCTCGGAGCTGCCGCCGCGTGCGCGCGCCGTACTGGTGCTGCACGATGTGGAAGGCTGGAAGCACGAGGAAATTGCGACCGAGCTGGGCATGGCGGTCGGTTCGTCAAAGGCACAGTTGCACCGCGCGCGCGGCTTGCTGCGCAATGCGCTCGGAGGTGAGGCATGAACAACGAATTTGAATGGCGCAACGAAATGCGCAAGCTTGGCGGGCCGGTCGAACCGGCGCGCGACCTGTGGCCGTCTGTCGCCGCACGCATCGCCGGCACGCCGGCGCAGATGCCGGCACGTCCGCGGCGCCGCCAGGTCGCCTGGTTCGCGATTGCGGCAACCGTCATCGTCGCTATCGGCGCGGGCACGACCGCATATCGCTGGCAGCGCAGCACGCCGGCCGCTTCCGTACCGGGCGTCATGCACGAAGACGTCACTGCAGTGCCCGATGGCGCGCAGACGCCGGGCAGGAGCCCAAGTGCCGCGGAGGCCATGGATGGCCGAGAGCGGCCGCCGGGCACGAGCCTGGGCAACGCGAATACTGCGCAGGCCCCGAGCGGCCCGGAGAGGCCGCGAACGGCGTTGGATTGGGCGGTACCCGCCGATCCGCAACTCGCGGCGACTGTACAGAACCTCGATAGCGCGAGCGCGCAATTGCAGGATGCGCTCGAACAACGTCCCGATGCCGTGTTCCTGGTCGGGTTGCTCAACCGCACCAATGCCCAGCGCCTGCGTCTGATGCGCAAGTCGCCGTACGCAGGCTGACACCTTCACAACGGAGCCCCCATGAAAACCTTTCATCGCCCGATCCGCCGCAAGCGCCTGAGCTGGCTGCTTGCTGCGGCGCTGGCCTCGCCGTTCGCCGCGCCGGCGTTCGCCGCCACGCCCAATCCGCCGCAGAGCACGACGATCAGTGCCGACAGCGGCGCGCAGACGCTGAGCAACGTGTGGCAAATCGCCAACGACGCGACCGTCGAAATCCACAACGTGCGCGGCAGCGTCACGATCATCGCCGGCGAAGCCGGGCAGGCAACGCTGAGCGGCGAACTCGGCGCCGGGTCGCGCCTCGTGATCGACGGCAATGCGCAGCGCCTGGAGCTGCGCGTCGATTCGGACAAGGACAACGGCTGGTTTGGAAACAAGGGTCCGCGCTCGGACAGCAACCTCGCCATCAAGCTGCCTGCCGGCGTGACGCTGCGCGTTGGATTGGTCAGCGCCGACGGCCGCGTCACCGGGATCGATGGCAAGTCGCTGAACGTCGAGTGCGTCAGCGGCCGGCTGACGATCGAGAGCGGCTCGCCGCAGGTCGACGTGGAAAGCGTCAGTGGCGACATCACCTTCCGCGCAACGCGAGCCGAGGCCGGCTATCGCGCACACCTGCAGACAGTCAGCGGCGACATCGAGGTCAGTGGTGCCAGCGGCCGCGTCAAGCTCGATACCGTGTCAGGACGCGCGCGAGCGACCGGCACGGAACTGCAGGAGTTCGACGCTGGTACGGTTTCCGGCAACGTCGAACTCAACGCGGCCATCGGCAAGCATGGCCGCGTGCAGGTCGAGACGATGAGCGGCGACATTCGCGCCGAAGTGCCGGCGTCGCTGTCGGCGCACATCGAGGCTGAGTCGTTCAGCGGCCGCATCCGCAGCGATTTCGGCAAGGTCAAGCAACCCGAGTACGGCCCCGGAAGCAGCCTCGAAGCGACTGTCGGCGACGGCGACGCGCAAATCCGCACGAAGTCGTTCAGCGGCAATGTCGACATAGTGAAGAAGTCGTGAGCGGCGAGGGATGAGGCGAGAAAAGTCGGACGCGTGAGGGCTCCTGCCGTCATTCGTGACGAGCACAAGACATTGACGCGGATCAACGCGGAAACGCGATAAAGCACTCAAAATCCGCTCGCGTATTGCGTTCTTCGCGCGCATCCGCATAAATCCGCGTTCGATGCTCTCTCTCGGACTCAGGAGAACAGCGCGGTCAGTTCGGGCAGGTATTCGGCGTAGCGGCGCCAGCGGTCGATGGCGCCGGTGTGAACGGGCTGGCGCGCCTGCCAGACGCTCGCCGTCGTGATCACGCTTTCGTCTCCCGACTGCTCGGCAACTGACGTCGCCTCCAGACCGATGAACTCGGCGATCCGCGCGCTCTCGCCGTCGGCGTCGGCGACGAATTTTTCGTAATCGACGTCGAGGATCGGCGCCGGCAGCGTGCGCTGCCAGTGCGCCATCAGGCGTTCGTGGCTGTTCTGCACCAGCGCGATCGAGGAAAAGTCGTACGAGAACGCAAGGTCGGGATGCGCGAAGTGCTGCGAGAAAAGCGACAGCGCGATGTCGCGCGCGCCGCGCCGGCAATGCACGATGCGCGCATTCGGGAACAGTGCCAGGAGCAGGTCGAGGTAGCGGAAGTTCAGAGGATTCTTGTCGATGTAGCAGCGCGCCGGCGCGTCGTCGCGCCGCATCTGCGTCGCGATCAGCGTGGCGACCGATTGCAGCGCATCGCGATTGGTGAGCGCGCTCTGCGAAGCGAGGTGCTCGTACATGCCGGCGATCCAGTTCAACTCGCCGCGGTCGCGGACGCCGGCGTAACGAGCCAGACGCGTGGCGATGAGCGTCGTGCCGCTGCGCGGCAGGCCGACGATGAACACCGGCACGAATCCGGCGACTGCGTCGAGGGCCGGCAACGGCCCCTGCGCAAGCCGACGCCCGAGCGATGCGTTCCAGGATTCCGCACTCCAGGTCGATTGCGCACGCGCCAGCGCGTTCGCATCGCGCAGCACCGCCGCTGCGCCGGCCCAGTCGTCGAGGTCATCGAGCAGCTTGCCGAGGCCGAAGCCGGCGCAGGTCTTCGCTTGCGCCGGCAGTCGCGCGTCACTCCAGGCCGCGCGCAGGAGCGCCAGGTCGCGGATCGCCGACGTCGGTGCAGCGCCGGCAATAGCTCAGGCGCAACCAGGACGGCCCTTGCGCAGGATCGAGCCGAACGGCGCGGCGCAGCAACTCGCTGGCCTCGGCGAAAGCGCCGAAAGCGAGCGCTAGCTCGCCTGCGGCTGCGGCAATGCGCGCGTGCTGCGGCCAGTATGCCGCGGCCGCGTCGGCAAGCTCGCGCGCTTGCCGCAGCGCTCCGGAGCCGCGCAGGAATTCGATCCGCTCGAGCGTCTGCTCAGGGGTGCCGCGGGCGGCGCGCCATTGGGCCATCAGCACGTCGGCGGCAGCATCGACGCGTCCGCGTTCGCGCAACATGAAGGCGAGCGAGAGCGCCGCCTGATCATGGCCGGGGGCGCGCGCGAGCGCGGCGCGGAAACTTGCCTCGGCCTCGTCGAAACGCTGGGCGACGCGCAACGCGTTGCCGCGCAGATAGAGCAGTTCGACCGTCTGCGGATAGTGCTGCAGCGCGGCCACCAGGAAGACGGCGGCGGGCTCGGCAAAGCCGTTGCGGATCATCGCGTCGCCGACACGCGCCCAGAAGGCGGCATCGCGCGGCGACTCGCGCAGGCGCGCGAGCAGCGCGGCCAGCGGCAGCAGTGGGCCGCTACGTGCGGCTTCGGCGGCGTAGCTGGCGAACAGTTCATCGACGGTAGCGATTGAAGCCGGTGTGTTCATGGTCGCGCTATTCTCAATGGCCGGCCGGGACGTAGCGAAACCGCGCCATCTGCTCGCGGTGCCGGTCGACGATGCGTCCGATCTGGTCGCGCGAAAGGGCCTCGCGCCACTGGTTCGCGCGGCCGGCGCGGAAGAAGTGCTTGCCCTTGATCGGCACTTCGACGAACCCGTCGCGTCGCTCCATGCCGGCGAGCGAGGCGAAGCTCGCGTGGCGAATCGCACGCTCGGTGCGGTTGCGATCGACGTCGAGCCCGACCAGGCGCGCGACCTTGCCGAATCCTTTCGCCGGCTTTTCCAGCAAGTCCTCGTAGCGCAGCACCAGGATGCGCGGGCCTTCGATGTCGGCCCAACTCTTCGTGTGCGTCGACCACGAGCCGAGGAACTCGCTGACGAACAGGTCGTTGTTTTCGGTCGCGGAACTGTCGTTGCCGAGGTAGTCGATCGCGGCATCGATGCCGATGCCGAAGTGATGCGACATGCTGATCGCGACATCGAGCGGATTGCGCACGATGAAGATCGCGCCGGCGCTGACCGTGGGCGTGAGCAATGGAACTCCGTCATGAACGCCGGCCATGCTGTGCGTCTTGACGAATACCGTTCGCGGCGCGGCGGCGGCGATCGCGGCATGCACCTGCGGACGCAGCGCGCACAATTGATCGAAATCCAGTTCCGTGCTGGGGCGCCCGGCGACTTTCGAATACAGTTCGGGGTCGGCTTCGAGGGCGCCGTACTTCGGCAGCTCCGTCAATGGCACCGGCTGCGGCCGGTCGGCGATCAGATTGGCAAGGAACGCGCGCAGCCAGGTGTTGCCCGACTTCGGATAGGACGCGAGCCAGACGATATTGCCCATCGCGCTCAGGCCTGGTTTGCCGAAAACGGCGGCATGCCGAGCGCGGCACGCAGCGGATCGAGCAGGCTGCCGTAGCGCGCCGCGCGTGCGGTGTCGCGCCGCAGCGGTTGCCGCACCTGCGCGGCGCTCGGCGTGTGCACGTCGCGCTCGGTCTTGTGGAAGTCGAGGCAGGCGGGTTCGAACTGAAGTCCGCAGGAACGCCAGCAACGCGCGAATGCGCTGCTCGGGTTCGGCGACAAGCTCTTCGTACACAGTCTCATGCACGTGCTGCGGATGGAGCTTGCGCCAGTGTTCCACGGCACGATCGAAGTCATGCCAGAACGCGGCGAGGTCGCCGAACGTGCGCGTGTACTCGTTGTTGGTCAGGCGCTGGCGATAGCAGGACAGGCAGGTTTCGAGAGGATCGCGGCGGCAGACGACAATGCGCGCGCCGGGCAACATCGCGCGGATCGCGCCGATGTAGAGCCAGTTGTACGGCAGCTTGTCGGTGAAGCGCGGTCGACGCGAGCGCCGCTGCGCCGTGCGTTCGAGGTAGCGCTGACCCAGGCGCCGCCAGTCGTCGCTCTGTGCCGCTCGCGCCCAATGCTGCAGCGGTTGATTGCGCCGGCGCGACTCCTCGGTGAGTACGCGCGGCAAATCGGACAGCTCGCCGCCACCGTCGACCTGCGAGTGCGAGGCGAGGATCTGCTCGGTGAGGCTCGACCCCGAGCGCGGGAGGCCGACGATGAAAATCGCCTCGCCGCCGATCGAGTCGTGGGCGCCATTCGCTGGAGGGTCGAATGCGGCAAGAGTCGCATCGACCAGCGTACGGTGCGCCGTTGCGCTCCAGCGCTGGCGCAATGGCGCTACCGCATGCGCGCGCGCAAGCGCGTCGAGCGACTCGGCCATTCGCCCCTGATCGTCAAGCGCTTTTGCCAGCGCAAGACCCATCGAACTGCGGTCGTCCGCGCTGGATCCAGGCTGATGCAGAGCGCGTTCGATGCGGGCGATGTCGCTCTCGGCGAAGCGCAGCGTCTTGATGTCGGCAAGCCCCCACCATGCCATGCCCGCCGTCGGATGGCGCGCAAGCACGCGCCGGAATTCGTCGGCAGCCTCTTCAGGCCGGCCGCTGGCCTTGAGCTGATCGGCCAGCATGCATTGCGCGTCGACGTGGTCGGGAACGAGTGCCAGAACCCGCCGCATCGCGGTGACCGCCTCGGCCGGGTGCATGCTGCGTGTCAGTGCGATGCCGAGATTGAACCAGGCCACGGCAAGGCGCGAGTCCAGTTCGCAAGCGCGGCGCAGCACGACGATGGCGTCGTCATGGTCACCGGTTTCCGTCAGGATGCTGCCGAGTGTATTGAGATAGAGGGCATCGTCGGGACGCAGCGCGATCGCGCGGCGCATCGTGGCCGCCGCCGCTTCGCCTTCGCCCTGCATGCCCTGCAGGCCCGCGAGCAGGCGCAGAACTTCCGGATGGTCGGGGTACGACGCGAGCAGGATGGCGATCTGCGTGCCGGCCTCGTCCGACCGTCCACGTTCGAGCGCCTGCGCGCAGGCCACGACAGCTCGAATCGCCGCGGGCGAAAGACCCGAAAGGCGCGAGTTCGCCGGCAAGTTTGCAGCCGCCTTCATTGCGCGGTCCGCTGCGTTGCGCGGACAGATCGCCGACAAGAGCCGGCGTCGCGAGGCTTCAATCTGCGCACGTCTGGATGAAGTCCGATGAAGGGCAGGGGCATGCGTCGATCCGGGCAGGCAACGGGTGGGCTAACCCTGCTGCCGGACATCGTCGGCGAACCGCGGCATGCCGAGCGCGACGCGCAGCGGGTCGAGCAGCGCGCCGTATCGGTGCGTGCGTGCGGTATCGCGCCGCAACGGTTCGCGCACCTGCGTGGCGCTGGGCGTGTGCACTCTGCGTTCGGTCTTGTGGAATTCCAGGCAGGCTGGTTCGAACGGCAAATCGCAGAATTCCAGCAGCGCGCGAATTTTCGCCTCCGGCTCGACGACGAACTCCTCGTAGACGCTTTCGTAGACGTGCGTGGGATGCAGCATGCGCCAATGCTTTACCGTGCGGTCGAAATCGCGCCACGCCGCGGCAAGATCGTCGAAAGTGCGCGTGTATTCGCTATTGGCCAGCCGCTGGCGGTAGCACGACAGGCAGGTTTCCAGAGGGTCGCGGCGGACCATGATGATGCGCGCGCCCGGCAGCATTGCGCGGATTACGCCGACGTAGTGCCAGTTGCTCGGCATCTTGTCCGTGAAGCGCGCGCGGCCTCCGCGCCAACGCGACGTGCGCTCGAGATAGGCACGGCCCATGCGTTCCCAGTCGCCCGGCGTGAGCGCCGGCACGAAGTCCGGAAACGGTTTGTTCAAACGCTTCGACTCCTCCATCAATACGCTGGGCAGGTCCGCCACCTCGCCGCCGCCGTCGACCTGCGAATGCGACGCGAAGACCTGCTCGGTCAGCGTTGAACCCGAGCGCGGCATGCTGGCAACGAAGATCGCCTCATGACCCAATGGTTCGGCGGCACCGGCCACCGGCGGCGTGAACGCCTCGAGGATCGCGTCGATGTGCGCACTGTAAACGGCCGGGTCCCAGCGCTTGCGCGCGCGCACGCGGGCGTGTGCCTGGGCGAGCGCCGCCAGCGACTCGGCATAGAGCTTGCGGTCATCGAGCGCCTTGGCCAAGGTAAAGCCCATTGCGGACAGGTCGTCCTCGCTTGCGCCGGGATGGCGCAAGGCCTGGCGCAGATTGTCGAGATCCTCGTCGGCGAAACGCTGCGTCTTGATTTCCGCCAGGCCCCACCAGGCATTGCCGGCGTGCACCTGTTGCTTGATCGTGGCGCGATACTCGGCGATGGCCTCGTCGTTGCGGCCCTCCGCGCGGAACATGTTGCCGAGGATCACGCGCGCATTGACTTCGAGTTCCGGTGCCTGGGACACCGCGCGCTTCAGCGCCGCGCTCGCCTCGTCCACACGCATGCAGCGAATATAGGCAAGGCCCAGGTTGTACCAGGCCGTCGTGTAGGTCGGGTCCAGTTCGCAGGCGTGGCGCAACGCGTCGATCGCGTCGTCGTAGCGAGCCGCATCGATCAGCGCCGAGCCGAACGAACTCCAGTAGGCTGCGTCGTTCGGGCGCAGCGCGATGGCACGTTCCATGATCGCCATGGCGCCGTAGAAATCGCCGCGAAGGGACTGCAGGCCAGCCGACATGCGCAGCACTTCCGGATGATTCGGATAGACAGCGAGCAAGCCGCGCAGGCGCTGTTCGGCATCGACGACCCGGCCGAGGGTGAGCGCTTGCGTAGCGGCGACGAGGCGCCGGCTTGCGCTCGGCGACAAACCGTCCAGGCGCGAATCAGGCGGCAGTGGAGACACAGTGTTCATGTAGGAAGCGGTGTCATCGCAAAAAAATGGTCCGTGAGTGCTCGGGGCGTGCGTCGAGCGAGGCGAGCAAGGCCGCGGCTACCTCTGCTGATGGGCATCATCGGCGAACGAGGGCATGCCGAGCGCGGCGCGCAGCGGGTCGAGCAGTGCGCCGTATCGGTGCGTGCGCGCGGTATCGCGCCGCAACGGCTCGCGCACCTGCGTGGCGCTGGGCGTGTGTACCCTGCGTTCGCTCTTGTGGAATTCAACGCAGCCAGGCTCGAACGGCAGATCGCAAAATTGCAGCAGTGCGCGAATCTTCGCTTCCGGATCGGCGACGAATTCTTCGTAGATGCTCTCATAGACGTGTTCCGGGTGCATCAGGCGCCAATACTTTACCGCGCGGTCGAAGTCGTGCCAGTAAGCGGCAAGATCGTCGAACGTGCGCGTGTATTCGTGGTACGCCATCATCTGGCGGTAACACGCCAGGCAGGTTTCCAATGGGTCGCGGCGGACGACAATGATGCGTGCACCCGGCAACATCGCTCGGATCGCGCCCACGTAGAGCCAATTGTTCGGCATCTTGTCGGTGAAACGCGTGCCACCGGCGCGCCACCGCGCAATGCGTTCGAGGTAATTTCGGCCCATGCGCTCCCAGTCGCCTGGCGTAAGCGCCGCGACCAACTCGGGGAACGGCTTGTTGCAGCGCTTCGCTTCCTCCATCAGCACGCTGGGCAGCTCGGACACCTCGCCACCGCCGTCAACCAGCGAATGCGACGCGAGCACCTGCTCGGTCAACGTCGAACCCGAGCGCGGCATGCTGGTGATGAAGATCGCCTCGTGGCCCAACGGTTCGGGAGCGCCGTCCGGCGGCGGCGTGAACGCCTTGAGGATCGCATCGACATGTGTGCTGTGCACCGCCGAGCCCCAGTGTTTGCGAGCGCGCACGCGGGCGTGCGCCTGGGCGAGCGCGGCGAGCGAATCGGCATAGAGGCCACGGTCATCGAGTGCCCTGGCGAGGGCGAAGCCCATGGCCGACAGATCATCCTGGCTTGCTGCGGGATGCCGCATCGCCTCGCGCAGATTTTCCAGGTCCCCATCGGCGAAACGCTGCGTCTTGATGTCCGCCAGTCCCCACCAGGCATTGCCGGCATGCACCTGCTGCTGGATCGTCGCGCGATACTCGGCAATCGCCTCGTCATAGCGCCCGTCGGCACGCAAGATGTCGCCGAGCGCCACGCGCGCGTTGACCTCGAGTTCGGGCGCCTGGGATGCGGCACGCCGCAGCGCCACGGCCGCTTCATCCACGCGCATGCTGCGAATGTAGGCAATGCCCAGGTTGTACCAGGCCGTCGTGTATTGCGGATCGAGTTCACAGGCGTGGCGCAGAGCATCGATCGCTTCGTCATGACGGGACGCATCGATCAGCGCGGAGCCGAAGGTACTCCAGTACGCCGCATCGTTCGGGCGCAGCGCGATGGCGCGCTCCATGATCGCCAGGGCGCCGTGGAAATCGCCGCGAAGCGACTGAAGACCCGCCGACATGCGCAGCACTTCCGGATGATTCGGATAGACAGCCAGCAGGCCGTGCAGGCGCTGTTCGGCATCGACGACCCGGCCGAGGGTGAGCGCCTGCGTAGCAGCGGCGAGGCGCCGGCTCGCGCTCGGTGACAAGCCGTCCAGGCGCGAATCAGGTGGCAGTGGGGATGCGGTGTTCATATGAGAAGTGGAGCCATCGCAAGGAGTTGGTCCGTGAAGCTCGATTGCAAGCCCCGGTGCAGGCCTCAAAACATCAGGTAGGTCGAGACAATGTACTTGTCGTTGGAACGCGGCGGCAGGCCGGCGTGTTGAAACATCCAGTACGGCGGGAACATCAGCAATCGCCCGGCTCGCGCCTGTATCTTGATCCCCAGGTCGGGAAATTCGGTTTCGCCGCCTTCGGCGACGTCGTTGAGATACCAGAGGAAAACCAGGTAGCGCTGACTTCTTACGTCGATCGCATCGAAATGCGGTTCGAACTGGTCGTCGCTGCCTGCGCGATAGCGTTTGATGCGCAGATCGTCGATCGTGGGTCGCGAGGGCACTGCCAGCGTCAGCGGCAGGCTCTTGTTGTATTCGGCGAGGTACTTGTCGATTTGCGCGTGAAAAAAACCGAGGAATCCCTTGTCGGCAATCGGCGTCAGGTTCAGTTCCATCCAGGTGCTGCGCGTGATTCCGACATGATAGCCGCGTCCATTCGGTACGTGACTGTCGCTGGCCCTTTCAAACTCGCTGATCATCTGCTCGCAGAAATGCGGCGCAATTGCATCGTCGTAGCAACGCACATAGCTGTGCAGGCTGGCGAGGTCGGTCTCAGGCATCGTAACCCCAGTGTTGCATGAGCGGCTGCAGGGTCGGCAGTATCGGCTCGAAGTACTTCTGGTAGCGCCGCCAGCGGTCAACGGCCTTCTTGTTCGGCGGCTCGATCACCCCGGTGTAACTGGGCGTGCTGATGAAGCCCTTGTCGCGGGCGTGCTGATCGAAGCGGCTCATCGGGGTGGCGTCCTCCAGGCCGAGGAAGTCGCCGATGCGCTTGATGTTGCCGGTGAAGTCGTCGAGCAGGTCTTCGTAGCGTGAAAGGATCAGTCGCGGTTTCAACAGGTCCGCGTGGTAGATCCAGGAATTCATGGCGCTGACGTACCCTTGCGCAAGCCGCTCCAGGCTCGAACAGAGTACGGTGAACGGCTTCGAGCTGAAATTCTGCATGTAGTTCGACAGGATCACGTCGCAGGGATGGCGCAGCGCGAGGATGATCGGCGCGTTCGGGAAGAGGCGGGCGATCAGCGGCAGGCGCAGCATGTGCAAAGGGTTCTTGTCGACCAGGCGCTGGCCCTGTTTGCGCGGCGCGACTTGCGACGTCGATTGCCAATACCAACGGCGCAGTTCTTCGCACTGTGCGGCGCTCAACTTGCCCAGATCGTACGGATATTCGTAGCCCAAACGACTCCATTCGGTCGATGAGGTTCAGCAGAAAAGCGCGCTCGTCCATCGACTGCAGGCTTGGGTGAGCGTCGAGCATCTGTTCGAGCATGGTCGTGCCCGAACGCGGAAATCCGACGACGAAAATCGGCGATTCCAGCTCCGAAGGAGCCGCGTATTCCGGCCATGCCGCGCGCGTTTGCGCGTCGATCCACCGCGTTGCCGAGAACAGCGGTTGCGCATCGGGCTTGACCAGCTCCGGTAGCGCCTGGTGTGCGAGCAGCAGCTGGCGCGAGTGCCCCTCGGCGAGTGCCGCCATCGCCGCATCGACGTTTCCTTCCCGGTCGCGGACCTTGGCCAGGGAAAAATACAGGTTGTCCGCGCGCCACGGCTTGAATGTCGCGTCGGCCGAGTCGGCGAACGCGGCAATCAACCGTTCGAGCAACGCGCACGCACGGGCAGGGTCTTTTTCCCGAAGCGCGAACGTGGCCTGCGCGGCGATGACGTCGTAGCGCAGCTTCGGATCGTCGATCGACTCCGGCGCCGGCAGCTGTGCAAGCATCGCGCGTGCCTCGTCGAGCCGATTGATGCGTTCGTACAGCACGCTCAACTGTGCCAGGGCACGCAGGTTGTGCGGATCCCTGCGCAGCAGGTCCTCGAAGAGGCCTATGGCTTCGTCGGCCTTGCCGGCCAGGCTCCACAAGCTGGCAAGTTCGAGCGTCAGTTCGTCGGAGAGCCCGGTCCAGGTGTGGCGTGGTGCGAGCAATTGCCTGGCCCGCTCGCGCTCGTCGAGCGCAACACACATCTGGGCAGCGTAGATACGGATTTCCGGCGAAACCGGATCGAGCGCGTGCGCCGCAAAAAAGCATTCTCGCGCTTCCTGGTATCTGCCACATTCGAGCAGGAGATAGCCCAGATTCATCTGTGCAAGGGAAGATTCCGGATCGAGTTCGACCGTGCGCCGATACGCTGCTTCGGCTTCCACCAGTTCGCCGGCGTTGCGCAACGCGGTCGCCAGGTTGTTCCAGTGGATGGAGGACTGCGGCATGAGCACGGTCAGGTCGCGCCAGGCTTGCACCGCGTCCGCATTGCGTTCCTGCAGCTGCAGGCACATGGCCAGCAGGATCAAGCCATCCTCGTTGGCCGGCTCGAGCGCGAGCCAGGCACGCGTCATCTGCTCGGCCTCCGGCGCCCTGCCTTGCCGGAGGGCGGAAACGATGGTGGCGATGTCGGCTGGCGCGTTGGCTTGCATGGGGATGGGAATGGGTGTGGTCGACAGGCCGGAATAGGGATGCTCTGACATCACCCCGTCAATTCAAAATCAATCGGTTAGGGCCGAGCCGTATGCGCGCAGCTCTTCTGTCCGTCGTCTCGACAGACGGCCAGTCTGCCTTCGCCGCCGGCCCCGCGATCTGCGCGCTTCCGGTTCGGTGACGCCTGTGCGGAATGGATCAGAGCATCCCTAGGATAACGAAAACGGCGGCCGAGGTGTCTGCGCAGGCCGAACGATAGGCAAAAAAAACCGCGCGGGGGCAAACCCGCGCGGTTGTTGAAGGTAAAGCTCGCTTGCTTAGAACTTGATGCTGAAGCTGGCGCGATAGAACCGGCCGACGGTGTCGTACGTGTTTACGTCGGTATTGGCGTTGAGCACGTTGTTCAGATACATAATCGGCGCCTGCCGGTCGAACACATTGTCGACGCCGACCTGTACGAACGCATTCATCGGTTCGATGTTGTAGCCGACGGAGAAGTTGTTATACGTCACCGACGGGAAATGCAGCGCCGGACCGATCGGGTTCGGGGTGTAGGAACCCGTAATCAGGCCGGATGGACCGAGGTCGGCGTTCGCATAGCCTACCGTGACCGAATGGATGTAACGCGTCGTCCAGTTCGCCACGAACGGGCCCATGTTCCAGTCGAGGGTCGTCAGGGCGCGCCAACGTGCGAAGTTGCCGAAGGTCTTGTCGTAATGACCGGCCAGATGCTGGACGAAACCACCCTGATCGATGTTGTATTCCTCGATGTAGGTGGCGTCGAAGCCGACGCGGAAATTGCCCCAATCGGTCTGCGGCAGACGGTAATGGGCGCCCATGTCGAATCCCTTGTCGACGAGGTTGCCCGAGTTGAACGAGCTCTCGGTCACGAACTTGATCGAGCCGTCAGTAGCGCGAACGATGTTCGAGCAGATCGGGCCTTGCGTGTTGAAGCACTGTGTCAGGATTGTCTGGGCAGTGCCCGCACCGGACACGATCAGGTTGTTGAGCACGATGCGGAAGTAGTCGGCGTTGATCGACAGCCCGGACACCCAGCTCGGATCGTAGACGAAGCCGTAGTCGAACGACTTGCCGTTTTCAGGCGTGAGCGTCGCCTGGCTGAGGCCATTGGCGCTGGCAAACTGCGAACCCATGACATAACCGGTCAGCTGCGAGAAGACCTGCGGCGGGACGTTGTATCCCTGGCATGCCTTGTTGCTCGAGACGCCCGCAACGCCGGCGCACGGATCGGCCGCGGTCGGCGCATCGGTGCTGGGGCCGGCGAACAGGTTGGTCGGCGTCGGTGCGCGGAACACCTTGGCCACCGTACCGCGCAGCAGCAGGTCTTCGATCGGCCGCCATTCGAGCGAGGCCTTCCAGTTGTTGGTGCTGCCGAAGTTGCTGTACTTCGAGTAGCGATCACCCAGATCGATGTTCAGGGAGTGCGCGAACGGCAGATCCTTGAGCACCGGGATCAGCATTTCGGCATACGCTTCCTTCACATTGAAGCCACCCTGGGACGGCGAGCTGCAGATCGAGCTCGGGCCGGGGCAGCTGATGTCCGGAACGCCGCCGGCGGTGGAGAAGCTCTGCTGGGTCAGCGGATCGACGTCGGTATGCAAGTATTCCTTGCGGTAGTCGCCACCGACGGCAAGCGAGACATCGCCGGCCGGCAGGGCGAACAGCGCGCCGTTGGCCGAGGCCTGGAACTCCTTCGTCTGATACAGGAAGGTGGAGAACGGGTTGATCTTGGCGGCATTGAGGAGCGCCAGGGTGTTCGGGTCGCTCTGATTGAAGATGTCGATCGGCGTGCAGTCGCCGGCGCCCGGCGCGGTGGTACAGGCGAAGTCCGGCTTGATGGTGGCGATGTTGATGTAGTTGATAGCCTGGCTTTCGACGGTCGCCTTGCCGTAGCTGAAATGCGCGTCCCAGTTCCAGCTCGTGTCGCCGAAGTTGCCCTTGAAGCCGAAGTTGCCCAGCTCGGTCGTATTGGCGATCTTCGAGCCGCGATTGCCCAGCGAGGTCAGGCGCAGCGCGATCGTGCTCGAGGCGCCATTGTTGCCGAAGGTAACGCCGAACGGGTTGTAGTACTGGTTCGCCGGCACGATCAGCCCGTTGCCGACCAGGTCGAACGGATACGGCGCCAACTGCGTGTGCGTGACCGTCTTGTGGTAGAGCAGCTCGGCATACGCTTCGACACTGTCGGTGAGCTTGTAGTTGCCCAGAGCGAACAGGCCGGTGCGCTCGTTCGGAACCAGGTTGTAGTTGCCGACCGCCTGGAAATTGAAGGCGTCTGTTGTGCGCGTGTGTAGCAGCGGAAGTCGCTCGCCGCGGGCGGATGCCCGAAGGCCGGGAGCTGGTTGCCCGAAACCGTAACCGATGTGCAACCCAGCTGCGTGGCGATCGGCGAGCCCGCCGGCACGAAGAACCGGCCGCCCGGCGTGCGCGAGGAACCGGCGTGGGTGTTGACGCTGGTGTTGTAGATGTACTGTGCGGCTTTGGAAAAGTTGCGATTGGCGGCCGACACCGGATCCTGCTTGTCGTACTGGAAGCCAATCATGACGCTGCCCTTGTCGGTCGACTGACCGAAAACGGCGTGATATTTCGAGCGCTGGCCATCGTCCCTGTCGGCGATGCCGTAGTCGACGCCGAACTCGGCACCCTGGTAGTTGGTGCGCGTGATGATGTTGACGACGCCGGCGATCGCGTCGGAACCGTAAACGGCCGAGGCGCCGTCGGTCAGCACTTCGATGCGCTCGACGACCGCGATGGGCAGCAGGTTCAAATCCTGCAACTGGAACGGGATGCGGTGGCCGTTGATCAGCAGCAACGTGCGGTTCGAGCCCAGGCCGCGCAGCGACACACCGGCCGTGCCGATGCCGCCGTTGTTGACCTGCGGGTTCATTGCATTACCGGCGATCGAGGGCAGATCCTGAACGAGATCGCCCAGGTTGACCTTGCCGGAGGCCTGGATCGCGGCCTTGTCGATCGTGACGACCGGGTTGGCCGTTTCTACGTCTACACGGCGGATGTTCGAACCGGTCACCACGATGGTTTCGAGGGACTGGCTCTTCTGATCGGTATTGTTATTTGCGGTCTGCGCCTGCACTCCCAGCGTAGTCGCCGTCGCGGCTACACCAAAAGACAGGGCCAAGCGAACCGCCGACGAAAGCTTATTCGCGTCGAGTCTCATTACACTCTCCAACGTCAGGTTGTACAACAGATTCGGGACAAAAGGATTCCTTCCGTGGAATAACCAATACTGGCTCACCAAAAAACCTTTGGTAGCGATCGATACTAGCAACAAATGCTTAACATGGGAACCCCTGTGGTCTTAACGCAACAGGCCGTCGCCAAAGGGTTTTCGAGGACGGTTGGACGGTGGATTCGACGGATTTTGATCGCTGCGATGCAGCAGCGAGGCGAGCGTTTCAGGCTCTGGGTGGGATTTCGGCGTTCAGGCGCTCGAATTCAGTCTGGGAGGGCTGGAGTACTGGCGGCGCGCTCTGTCAAATGCGAGAGCGTCAACCGACATCTCGCCGAGCAGGAATCGGACAAGATCGAGGGCGATGCTGCTGCGGGGGGAGGCCGACTCGGCCAAAACGCCCGTTGCACAGGCGTAAAGCTTCGTAAAGCTTAGGGCCTAAAGGTCCTGGTGATACTGCACGTAGGGGATACGTGCCTGGTTGCTCTCGACTTCGCGCGTGCCGGGCTCGTTGAGCAGCGGAACCGCTCCGGACGACCACAGATTTTGTGTACCGACACTCAGCCGCCCCTGCCAGGGCGTACGCCAGGAGACGCCGATATCGAGTCCCGTCCAGCGCGAATTGCTGTTGAAGACATCCGCCGGCCCCAGCACATGGCCGGTGACGTTGCCGCTGAACGAGCCGTAGCGCAGGCCGAAGCTCACTGCAGCCTGATTCAGGCTGGTGAGCGGCGTGCTGCCGGTCGGCGCATAAATCTGCATGTGGCTGAGGCTGGCACCGAGGTCCATGCTGCTCGGACCATCGAACCGCCACCGTCCCTGCGCGCTCAACCCGGCGTTTTGCACGTCGTTCGTTTCAAACCCGGGAATCAGCAGCGTCGGAAACGCGGAATTGCCGACGGCGGCAAAGAGATCGACCGCCGGGAGGGTTGGCGCGCCGGGAGCATAATCGTGGCGGAACCAAGCCATGCCGTAGCTCAGGTCCAGATCGAGATTGTCGAGCACCGACCAGTCGGCTCCGAACTGCAGCGCGCCACTATGCGCGAGCGTGGCACGTTCGCCGCACGCCGCTCCGCTCGCATCGGGCACGACCACTGGACCGCACGACCATGCTGCAGGATACGTCGGTCCGAGCAGCACGCCGCGGCCAAACGTGGCATACGCCGCCGTGTCGCGATTGAGGTTGAGCAGCAGTCCGCTGGTGACGAAGTTCGTTACGTCGACGAACTTCCAGTCGCTCGCCGAACCGATCTGCGGCGCCTGCGGCTTGGCCGGCAACGAATTGTCGGCGAAGGCCACGATCGCCAGGATGCGGCCATCGGGCGTGCCCCACAACGGCGTGGCTTGAAGATTGCTTAGTGCAGACGGGGTATTGCGTGGCGAGTGCAAAAGCTGATCGACAAGCTGCGGCTGCGCGGCGCCCGGTGCCTGCATGACATCCGCAGGCGACTGCGCCGCACAAAGTGCGGACGTCAGCAGCAACAGCAGGATGGCGGAGAGTCGGCGCATCAAGTACCTTGTCTTTCGAAAAATGTATCAGCGAGTGAACAGATTATTGATTCTTTCGGTCGCGCCTAAGTTCCATTGATCACCTTGAAACACGGCGATTGATCTGCTTAGAACACAACACACGAGATTCGGCAAGCATTCTAGCGCATATTATGGAAAACTAACAATTCCCGCTGCCAAGTCCGTGATCGGCCACGCGGACCGCAATGGAGAACGGGGCCCGGCGACGCCAGTGAAGGTCGTTCCGGTCATTAGGGGTAACAAGCGGCACCTATGTCGTCCTTGAATCCACTACCGCCACCGAGCGGTTTTCTGTCACCCGGCGTTGCGGCGCCGGCCGACTTGCCGCATGCCGAATTGGGCGAATTGGTACGGTCGCTGACGCGCGAAGCCACGGCCGCTGCTTCCGCCGTCCTGCTGCGCAACTGGGCCGGCGCGGCGCAGGCCGAACTGCTCTGGCTGCCGCTGGCCGAAGATGCGATGACGGCAGGCTCGGAGCCGGCCCTGGTCCGGCTCGCCCACGCGGCTGCGGCACGCAATCAACTCGTCAGCGAGCCGGATGCGCCGGGAGATACCCTGCCGGTCTGGATCGGCGTCGCCGCGCCGCTGCACAGCGAAGGCCGCATTGCCGCGGTGCTCAGCTGCCGCATCGCTGCCGAGCGCTGGGCGCAGCCGGCCACGCGCGAGCGCTTCGAGCGTGTCGTCTTCCTGACCGCCGCGCATCTTTCCAGCCTGCACGCCGTGGAGGACCTGCGCGGTTCGGTGCGCCGTCTGGAGCAGGCCGAACGCCTGCAGCGCGCGCTGTTCGCGATCGCCGATCAGGCCAGCGCCGACCGCGAAATGCCGGACGTGTTCCGCGCGCTGCACGGCATCGTCGCCAGCCTGATGTATGCGGAAAACTTCTACATCGCGCTGTACAACCCGGCTCGCGACAGCCTGCAGTTTGCCTACTACATGGACGTCGCCGACACCGACCCGCCGCCGCAGGACCATCATTTTCCGATGGAGGACCGGCGCAACAGCCTGACCTGGTACCTGGTCAAGGGCGGCCGTGCGCTGATGGGCACGCTGCCCGAGCTGCGTGCGCAGGTTCCCGGGCCGGTGGCCGACTTCGGCCCGGATTGCGTCGACTGGCTCGGCGTGCCGCTGTTGCGCGGCAACCAGGTCGTCGGCGGTATCGTTGTGCAAAGTTATACCGACGATGCGCGCTTCGCCGAGGAAGACCGCACGCTGCTGACCTACGTCGCGCAGCACATCCAGACGGCGCTGGAACGGCGCATGGCGCACGAGGAACTCGAGCGCCGCGTCGCCGAGCGCACCGACGCGTTACGCGACGCCAACCGCGTGCTGCAGCAGCAGGTGCTCGAGCGCCAGCGCGGCGAGCGGCTGCAGGCGGCGCTGTTCCGCATCGCCGAACTGGCCAACACGACCGAGAGCACCGAGGAATTCTATGCCGCCGTGCATCGCGTCGTCGGCGGCCTGCTGTACGCGAGAAATTTCTACATCGCGCTGCTCTCGGACGACCAGACGCATCTGCTGTTTCCGTATTCGGTCGACGAGCACGACCAGAACCGGCATCCGCGCAAGCTCGGCCAGGGGCTGACCGAATACGTGCTGCGTACCGGCAGTGCGTTGCTCGCCGACCGCGCCGGCCTCGAGCGCCTGTATGGCCGCGGCGAAGCGCATCCGATCGGCACGCGCTCGCGCAGCTGGCTCGGCGTGCCGCTGATCTGCGCCGAACGCCCGGTCGGCGTGCTCGCCGTGCAGAGCCATACCGACGAGCACGCCTACACGCCGCGCGACCAGGAACTGCTGACCTTCGTTTCCTATCACATCGCCAACGCGCTGGAGCGCAAGCGCAACGCCGAGACGCTGAAACAGGCGTACTCGAAGCTCGAGCAGCGCGTGGTCGAGCGCACCGGCGAACTGGCGGCGGTCAACCGCGACCTGCGCGAACAGATCATGGTGCGCGAACGCGTCGAGCGTCAGCTCAAGTACGAGAACCTGCACGACGCGCTGACCGGGCTGCCGAACCGCAATTTCCTCATCGAGAAGCTCACCCAGGCGCTGTCGGTGTTCGCGCGCGATCCGCGCCAGCGTTTCGCCGTGCTGTTCCTCGACCTCGACCGCTTCAAGGTGGTCAACGATTCGGTCGGCCACCTGGTCGGCGACGAACTGCTCAACGAAGTCGGCGCGCGCATTGCCGCCGTGCTCGAGCCGCGCGACCTGGTCGCACGCCTCGGCGGCGACGAATTCGCCATCGTCCTGCACGGCATCGAGAATGCCGACGATGCCATTGCGTTCGCCCAGCGCATCATCGAAACGCTCAACGCGCCGATCCGTCTCAGCGGCAAGGAACTGTTCACCTCGGCATCGATCGGCATCGCCATGGCGGCGCCGCACTATCGCCAGGCCGAGGAGCTGCTGCGCGACGCGGACGTCGCCATGTATCGCGCCAAGAGCGAGGGTCGCCACCGCCATGCCCTGTTCGACGAAGAACTGCATCTGGCCGCAATGCGCCTGCTCGATCTCGAAGGCGACCTGCGCCGCGCCATCGCGCGCAGCGAGTTCGTACCGTTCTTCCAGCCGATCCTGCGCCTGTCGACGCGCCGCATCGTCGGTTACGAGGCCTTGCTGCGCTGGCGGCATCCGCAGCGCGGCCTGCTCGAGCCGGCTGATTTTCTCAGCGTCGCCGAGGACACCGGCGTGGCCGAGCAGATCGACTGGAAGATCTTCGATCGCGTATTCGAGGTAACGCCGGCGCTGCTCAGCACCGGCGCCGAGTTCGTCAGCATCAACCTGTCCGGCCGTCACTTTCGTTCGCAAACGCTCGGCGAGGATTTCCTGGCCCTGTTGCGGCAGCACTACGTCGCACCGGCCAGCATCCGCATCGAAGTCACCGAACGCACGCTGATCGAGAACCCATCGGTGGTCAAGGGCATGCTCGAAGGATTGCGTCGCGACGGGCTGACCTTGGCGCTCGACGATTTCGGCACCGGTTATTCGTCGTTGAGCTACCTGCATCAGTATCCGCTGCACTCGCTGAAGATCGACCGCTCATTCATCTCCGAATTGCATTCGCTCGAAACCAAGGGCAGCGTCGCTGTCGTACGCGCGATCCAGGCATTGGCCGATTCGCTCGACATGGAAGTGATCGCGGAGGGCATCGAGACCGACGCGCAATACGTCACTTTGGTCGAACTCGGTTGCCTGTATGGCCAGGGCTATCTGTTCGGACGTCCGCAACCGGCCAGCGTGTGGCTGGAGCGGGCGTCGGCGTTCA